>JAJYWB010000107.1 GCA_021791715.1 Planctomycetota bacterium
GGTCGCTCCCCTCGGGACGAAATACCGTGAGAACGCGGCGGAAACGGTCGAAGATCCAGTATTCTCGCACGCCGATCGCAAGATACTCGGCGCGTTTCGCTTCGTAATCTCGAATAAAATCACGTTTCCGATTCGATACAAACTCGACGACGATCGCGGGAACGTCGACTCGTTCGTCGGGGGTTCGTCCCAGGCCGACCCAGATCGCACGGTCGCAACGGCGACGGTTCGCGGCCGTGGATATCGTTTGCTCGAAGACCGTCAGATCGATTACAGAATTCGGACCCGATCGTTCCTGATAAAGTCGAAACAGAAAACCGAGTTCGTCGTTCGGATCGCGCTCGGAGATCGCTGGAATGGGCGACACGACGAAAACTCCATTGACGAGTTCGTAGCGATAATGCTCGACCAGATCCCGCCGGTCGAGCGCGTCGAACTCGTCGAGGGTCATCAAAACGCCGGCGGACCGCGGACCGAGCCGATTTCTCGGCCCGGCGGTCGATCTCGTTCTGACGGTCGTTTGTACGCTCATGATCGAATTCTTTAAAGGACCGACGGTTTTAGAAGTTTTGGAACGTCGATATCGATCGAACGTCCGGCTCGACGGAGCGAGCCGATCATTCGAACAAAATCCCTTTCATCGCAAGCGTGAACCCGGGTAAGACGTCTTCTCCCGAGAGGGATTCGGAATCATTCAGAACTTCAACGGCGCGATCGCGACGGTGAATCTCGACCGATCGCGCTATTGGATCGATCAACCAGCCCAATCGCGCGCCTTGGCTAATATATTCTTTCATTTTCTCGTGAAGATCTTTTTTGTCGTCGGCCGGAGACCTCAGTTCGACGACGAAATCGGGACAGATCGGCGCGAACGTTCGTTTTTGCTCGGGGGTGAGCGCGTTCCATCGATCGAGCCTGATCCATGAGGCGTCGGGCGATCGAACCGCGCCGTTCGGCAGGGTGAACCCCGTTGAAGAATCAAAAGATTCGCCGTTACGATCGTTTTTCGCCCAAATCCAAAGCCTCGCGGAGATGTCGTTGTTGATTCTTCCCGTCTCTGAACCGGCGGGCGGCGTGACGATCAATTCCCCCTTCGCGGTCCGTTCGAGCCTGAGATCGCGATTGAGCGCGCAGATCCGTTTGAAGCCGCGCGGCGAAACGCCGAGGCTTGAAGGGATCGGAACGGTGAGGGATATCGTCGTTCGTTCTCCGCGGGGTTTCGATCGGATCGAGGGATTCGCGAGCCGAGTTCTCATACGGTGACCTCGCTCGTCCACTGCGGACGCCAGTCTTGCCCGAGGCCGCGGGCGATCACTTTATCGAGATAGATGATCTCATGCCGGCGTTTCTCAAGTAGACGCGTCACGCACCAACTGTCGACCGACGTGTGATCGACTCCGACGACCATCGTGTCGCCCGCCTTGACGTCGTTCAAACTTCCCCCAGTCGGACCGTTTCGCATCAACATCTTACGGCCGTCGGCGACAACCAGCGTCGGCTTCATCATCAGCGCGAAATCGGAGATGATTCCGTGGATATCTTGATGGAATTGGTTGCGCGGGTTGCCGAGCAGCCCGTACCAGTTTTTCATCGTGACGGTCGCCTTGCAAAGATTATGATCTTTGACGGGGGAGACGCCGATGACTTTGGTCGCCTCGCGGAACGGCCTGTAAAACATTTTCCAGGTGTTCGTGATCGTTTCGCCGCCGACGTAAAGATCCTCGAAATAGCTGGTTTGGGGCATCATCAGCTCGGCGCCGGCGCGAACCGCGGCCTCACCGACTTTTGTCTTGAAGAAGCAGCTTTCGGGATTGTTGATCGGATTGTCGGCGACGATCACCTTCCGCGCCCCCGCGCCGAAGCAAAGCTTGACGACCGCGGCGACGGTGTCGGGTTGCGTGGTCGCCCCCAGGTCGGGATTTTTGTCGAACGCGACGTTGGGCTTGATGACGACGACGTCTCCTTTGGTGATGAACCGTTCGACGCCCCCCATCTCGTCGAGGGCGCGCTTCACCATTTTGAACGCTTGTTCCTCGCGAGCGATCAGTTCTTCTTCACGCGTGGAAAAGTTCGCCGCGACGACCGGGCTCGAACGAACGACGACGACGTTGGGACGCCCGGGAGGAAGCGTGACCGAGTAATTCTTGAGCCGAACGGGAGGCGGGGGTTTAACCCCCTCCATTCCCCAGGGATCGAGGATCAACGCCCCCGCGGCGCACGCTCCTCCGGCGACGGCGGCGGTCCCGCCCGCCTTGATTAAGAAGTCGCGCCGCGAAAACGGCTCTTCGGCGGGGTTCACCCCTCCCAGTCGCTCGAGGTTTTTCTGCTGCGTCCGGGTCAGTTTCTCGCTCATGCGACGACCTCGATAAAATTGTGAAAGTTGATACGAAAATAGGCGTCGACAAAGGTCGCGCCGGACCAGGAATCCAAGCGGCGGGGTTTCGTTTCAGGTTTAACAACGTTCCAACGACTCAAGCGATATTATAACCCTGTGAGGGATCGTCAAGCAACGGTGTTGAAGAGACAATCGCGCCGATCGCGCCGCGGCCGGAAACGCTCACACGCGGTTACGCGACCTGGAACCTGGAAGACCGGTTACGCGCCCCGGAAGACCGGTTACGCGACGACACGCAGCCCTTACGACTCGAATCTCGCTTCGATACGCTCATAACCGCCAGGGGATCGGGCCGATTCGCAACCGCGGCGAATGAACGCCCTCGATCGCCATTTCTCGGAATCGATCGTTCTCCCAAGAGAATCGTTTGACAAGTCGTCGTTGACACGGTTATTCTCAAGATCGGTAAACACTTCCTGGATCGTCATTCTTAATCGAGGTGCGTGCCATGCGGCGACTCATCATATGGTCGTTCGTGATCATGGCTTGGTCGATTTCACCAAGCTCGGGGTGGTCGGCGCAGCGCGACCCCGACGAGATCCTCCGCGAATTGGACGCGACGCCGATCCCCAAACCCTCTGAAACGCTAGATCGCAAGTCGTTTCGTGAATTTATGGACGAACGCGAACGCGTGTTGCATAAGCGTGCTCGGTTGATCGTCGAACTCTTCCACGCCAAGCCCGATCATCGGCAGTTGATTGAACTTTTCCCGATCCGCTGGGAGTGGATCGTGACGACCGAGCCCGCGACGGTCGATCGCGAGGCCTCGGAGGTTCTTTCTCGGTCGACCGATCCCGTGCTCGTCGGTCACGCCGCGTATTACAAGGCTTACGCGTCGATCATGGCGGCGTCGACTCTCGATACGATTCCCAAACCCGTCGAATCGTTCCTCGAACGCGAGCCCGACGACGAGCGCGGCGGCAAGCTTTTACTCTTGATCGCCACAAATATAAACGCGTCGATCGCAGAACGAAAGAGGATCCTCGATCGGATCGTCGAAGGTTATCCCGCTTCGCGCGAGGCTCGCAAGGCCGAATCGTCGCTCCGCAGGCTCGACGCGATCGGATCTCCGTTCATTCTTGAATTTACGGATATGATGACGGGAAAGCGGATCTCGATCGAGGAGATGGACGGCAAGATCGTGGTGATCGATTTCTGGGCGTCGTGGAGCGCAGCGAGCGTCGCCGAGCTCGCTCGGTTGCATCGGCTTTACGCGAAATATCACGATCAAGGGGTCGAATTCATCGGAGTGAACCTCGACAAACCCGACGGCGAGGAGGGAGTCGCCAGGTTGAAGGCGTTCGTCGCGGATAACGAGATCGGCTGGCCGCAGTATTGCGTCCCGGACGGTTCGCAACGAGCCTACGCGCACGAAGCCGGGGTCGATTCGATCCCGATGCAATTCGTGGTGGCGCCCGACGGCGTGCTCTATTCCACCGAGGCCCGCGGCAAGCTTGATACGATGATTCCCGAGCTGATCAACCGGCGCAATCGTGAACGATCGCTCGCGGGAAGCCGACAAACCGCGGGCGAGGAATAACGCGACTGTCGGACGACGACTTACCAAAGTTCGACTTCGAACGAACGCGACCGTTTGATCTCGCGCCGATCGGGCCGATCCCCTCGACGAATCGCCGCGAGGTCGAATCGGCGAATTCGGCGCATGTCCGAAAAAAATCGATTGCTCTCCTCACGCTCGCTCGATTACGCTGATATATCGATCGGTAAACGACGTTCGGATCAAACTCCGACAGAAAGGAAATATCTATGAGACGTATCGCAACTTGGATCTTCACCGCATCGGCTTTTTCGATGTTGTCGATCGCGTCTTGGGGCGCGGACCGGAAGACCGACGAAATCCTCAAAGACCTGGAAGCGAACCCCAAACCGAGTCAAGAGTCGGTCCGCGATCAAAAGTCGTTCAACGCCTTCATGGAGGCGAGCAAGAAACGAGCCGACTTGATCGGCGAGTTGTTCAAAGCCGATCCCGCATGCAAGAAGCTCGACGAACTCCTGCCCGAACGGTGGGAAACGTTGATGCGAACCGATCGAGAAGAACTCGAAAAAGAAACCGGCGAGTTTTTAAAGACGTCCAAAAATGAATCGCTTCTCACCGAGGCGTCGTTTTATGTCGCCGTCTCCGCGGTGGCCTCGACCCCCTCGTTCGAGAAAGCCCCCGACGAACTCGAGGCTTTCCTCAAACGAGCCCCCAAAGACGAACGCGGCGGAATGCTGCTGTTCATGGTGTCGCAAAGAATGAGGGGATCGAACGATGATCAAAAAGCGATCATGAAGCGAATCGTTGATAATTACGCGGGATCGCGTTTCGCGCAGATGGCGCGGGGGACTCTCAAGCGGCTCGAAGCGATCGGCAAGCCGTTTGAACTCGAATTCAAAGACGCGATCTCGGGTAAACAGATCACGATGAAAGATTTGAAAGGGAAGGTTGTGGTGATCGATTTTTGGGCCACTTGGTGCGGCCCTTGCGTCGCCGAGATGCCGAATATGAAAACGACCTACGCCAAATATCACGACAAGGGGGTTGAATTCATCGGCGTCAGTCTCGACCAGCCCGAGGCGCAGGGGGGGCTCAAGAAGCTTAAGGAATTTGTCTCCAAGCAGGAGATCGCGTGGCCCCAATATTATCAGGGGAACGGCTGGGCGAGCGAATTCTCCAAGTCGTGGGGAATCAACGCGATTCCGTCGATGTTCGTCGTCGCCCCCGACGGCACTCTGTTCTCGATAGAGGCTCGCGGCAAGCTCGATTCGATCATCCCCGATCTGCTCGAGAAAGCCAAAAAGCCGTCGGTTTGAACAAAATGATCGGCGAGGTTGATCGCCCGGTCGATTCATCCCTCGCGCCGCGCTTCGATTATTGTCGGAGCGCGGCGATTCGTCGCTATCTCTTGATCTTGTGATCAAATCGTAATCTAATCACACCAGTTCGCGTCACGCACGACCGCCTTGGGCGCATTATGCGAGGCGTTCGAACGCCTCGATCGCCTTGTAAAGCGTTTTCACTTTTTTAAATCCGATTGCGCGATACATATTCACCGCCCGGGTATTTTGGGCGGTCACCTCGAGATAGGCGCGATCGAGCCCCGCGGACTGAAAACCGACGAGCGCCTTGGCGACAAGCGCTCGTCCCAGGCCGACGCCTCGGTAATAGGGGATCACGCCGACGTTCTGAATCGCGCCGATCGGGCCGCGATCGACGACCCCTTGCACCGTGCCGCAATAACCTTGAGGCCCCGCGATCAGCCACGTCGCACCCGGTAAAAAACCGGGCTTGTTGCGAATCTCACGCATCAACCTGGCGCATCCTTCACGATCTCCCAGATTGGGAAACACACGCGCGTCGAGTTCGTTTCGAAAGCACTGATATTTCACCTCGGCGTGCACCGACAACAACGAGTCCGACCACGCCTCCCAGAAAAACCCCGCGGGAGCGGCCGGAGCGAGCGTGCCCCCCGTCAGATCGATCTCCATGCGAAATCGCTTGAAGTAAGATATTGTCATGAATTACGAAAGCGAATTCCATCTAAATTATGATGCGATTGCGTGAAGGCGCGATCACGCTTCGAGATTCGGACGTCGAGGAGGGCCGGGGGGATCGGGCCTCGAATCGGCGACGAGAGACGCGCGTCGATCTCCGAATCATAAACCGACCGACGCGTTCGTTTCAACGCTTTCGTTCGTCGACTTCGCCTTGAAATCGCCCGGATCGACGCTTTTCTCGGCCGATTCGTCGATCGGTTTCGTCTCGACCCGCGGCGACGGCCGCGGCGGTCGCGTGACGAGCATCGGAATATCGAGCCCGTGACGAACCGAGTCGACCGTTTGGCCGAAAAGAAGATCGCGAAAAACGCCGTGCCCGTGCGATCCCACCACCAACAGATCCACAGGTTCTTTACGCAATTGAGTGATCAATTCTCCGGCGCGATTGGGACCGTGCAAAAGCGTGTACTTGGCGTCGTAACCCTCGCTTTCGAGCACGCGCACCACTTGATCGAGATAGCGCAGATCGGCGTCGGTCTCGCGATCGGCGGCGAGATCGCCGTAAACACGCGACATCGGCGTGTCGACGACATGCAAGAGGATGATCTTGGCGCCCGCCGAGGGAGTCGTCATGCTGAGCGCATGGCTGAGAATCTCGGCGTCGGCGGGGGAGTGTTCGAGCGCGACCGCGATCGACCGAGGCGATCTCGGCCGCAACGCGTCGCTCCAATCGAGCGCCACGCTCGGCTGCGCGGTCCACGCTGGAGATCGCTTAAACATCGGCCTGATCACGATATGCAAGAAAAAACCGGTGATCAAAAAAATACACGTATAGAGAACGATCGCGGCGAGAGTCGATATCGACACGGGGCCGATCGTCGCGCCCCACGAGCGTAAAGCGTCGACCCAATCCGATACCGTCCCGATCACCAGCTTGACGTTAAGAGCGACGATCACCGCCGAGGCGGTCCACGCGAGCGCCTTGACCCACCGCGGCGATGCGAACGTTCCCATGTTCCGCCGATTCGAGGTGAAGTGAATCAGCGGAATCACCGCGAACGGCAACTGCAGGCTCAAAACGACCTGGCTCAAAACCAATAACGATTGCGTGGCGCCCTCGCCGGTAAGGCCGATAACCAACATCGCGGGAACAAGCGCAAGCGATCGCGTGATCATACGTCTAAGCCATGGTGCGATCGTCAACCGGAGGTGCCCCTCCATGACGATCTGTCCCGCGAGCGTTCCCGTCAGCGTCGAGCTTTGCCCGGCGCATAGGAGAGCGATTCCGAAGAGCTTGGGAGCGATCGGGTGGAGGAACGAGGGGAGCAGCCGGTGCGCCTCCTCGATGCTCGCCACCGCGATCGACTTCGTATGAAACACCGAGGCGCTCAAAATCAAAATCGCCGCGTTGACGAAAAACGCGAGATTGAGCGCGAGCGCCGAATCGATCAAATTATACTTGCACGCCTGTGCTTTGCGATCTCGATCGGCGCCGATCCGGCGCGATTGAACCAGCGCCGAATGTAAATATAAGTTATGCGGCATAACCGTCGCGCCCAGGATTCCGGCGGCGACGAGGATCGAGCCGCGGGTGCGACCGTCGGGATCGACCGGGAATCGCGGTTGAAAGCCCCCCAGAACCGCGGCGACGTCGGGTCGGGCGATAATTACCTGAATAAGAAAGCATGCTCCGATCGTTGCGACGAGCATGAGAATGAATCCCTCCATCTTCCGCATCCCGAGCCGTTGGATCGCGAGCAGGAGGAAGGTGTCGAGGATCGTGATCAGGCAGCCCCAGATCATCGGCAAGCCGAAGAGGAGTTTGAGCGCGATGATCGTCCCCAAAACCTCGGCGAGATCGCACGCGACGATCGCGACCTCGGCGAGCACCCAGAGGACGAAATTCACCCTCGGAGAGTATTCGGCGCGGCATCCTTGAGCCAGATCGTGCCCCGTCACCACGCCGAGTCGAGCCGAAAGCGTTTGCAACAAAACCGCCATCAAGTTCGAGATCAAGAGAACCCATAAAAGGGCGTAACCGAACCGAGCGCCCCCTTCGAGGTCGGTCGCCCAGTTGCCTGGGTCCATATAACCGACGCTCACGAGGTAAGCCGGCCCTAAAAACGCGAGTAATCGCCGAAACGGGTCGCGGTGCGAAACCGATACGCTCCCGTGCACTTCGTCGAGCGACTTCCCCGATCCGTTCGTCGCCGTAACTATCGTCATCGATCCTCCATCCCTCCACGCTTATCACCTAATATTTTGTAGTACATTAATCGGTATCCCGGAAAGGCTCAAGCCGAATTTCTTTTGTAAGTAATTCAAAAATCGGATACCCTAAACTTAAGTTTGGTTGACCAAAAATTTTGGTCGGCTCGTGCTTTTATCGTGCCGGCGTTTATAATTCATAAGACGAAAAAGTTTCGTTCCGCGGACGGATCGGTCGGTGTTTAGTCGCTTAGCTTTTTGAACCAACAAGGAGTCGGCCGATGCGAACCTACGCATGGATTTTAACGGTTGCGATGCTGCTCGGCTCGGCGGTGAGCACGCACGCTCAGGGTATCGCGCTCAATCATGTCGGCAATACGTATTCAAGCTTCCCAGGCTACGCCGCTCCCAACATGGGAAGCTATTACCTCTATTCGCCGTATTCGCGTTCGACGGCTTACGCTCCCTCGTACGCTCGTCCCACGCCGATGCTCAATTACTCGTACCCGACGAATTACCAATCCGTCGGAACGTCGACGATTAATTACAGAATGCCGGGCGCTTCGGCGTATTCGGCGAACAACGCGGGATACATGTACGCCGCCAACCCTTACGGCGGTCGAGGCTACAGCTATTTGTCGTCGCCGGGCTACGTCGTCTCCTATCCGACGAGCTACGTTTCGGGTTACGGCTCGGGCCGCGTCCGTTACCCCGCGCCGAAGTCGTTTTTCCGGCCCAACTACTACTGGAGATAATCGATTCGGCGCCGTTTCGCGTTCCGATCGGTCGATGATCCCTTGATGTGGATCGCCAAAAAGTTATCAAGGAGTTCTTTTGTGAGAACGAATCGACCGATCAAATCGATGACGACGATCACGACGGCCGCGGCGATCTGTATGCTTTGGGCGTGCGGATCGACCGCGTTCGCCGGCGGTTTTTTTAAACACCGCCGGGGGTCCGCCGACCGTGCCGACAATCCGCATTACACCGGGTTCGCCGCGAGCTTCGGTTATCCCCACGTACCGGGCGACGAGGCCTTTAAAAACACGGGACCGACGCGGGTTGAACCGACTCCGACCGTCGTCGATTCTCCCTCCGAATCGCCACGACGAATTCAACAACCGTGGAAGCATCGCTTCTTCTGGAAACGACGCCGAGCGGAATCGATCGCCGACCAGTGATAAAAACATCTTCGAGTAACAGGCCGCGAATTATCAACGATACGATCGATAAGACGATCGGCGATTCGCAAACACAAGGGAGCACTTCGATGCGTCGGATTTTGTTCGCGGCGACGGCGGCGGCGGTTTTGGCGTGTTTCACGCCGTCGACGAGGGCGCAAAACGCCTACGGCGGCGCCTGGGCCGGGGCGAATTACGGCGGGATGTACGCCGCGCCCGGCAACTACGGAACGACGTGGGGTTATCCCTCCATGGGATTCCCGCGGACCTATTCGGTTTACACATCGCCTTTCGGCGGCGGTTACGGTTACGGCTACGGCCCGTCGGCGATTATGCCGGGCTACGGCGTGGGGCTTTGGCGCCCGGGCTTCGCGGCGCCGGGATATGTGTATAGCGGATCATATTACGGTATGTTCCCTAATCGATACTGGCCGACGTGGAGCGGCGGATCTCCGTGGGTGGGAGGCTACGGCGGCCCGATCGGCGGCTACGCCCCCGCGCTCGGACCCGCGTCGTATTACGGTTGGTGAGCTAACGATTCTCGGGCGATACGATCGTTCGACTCGGTGGACGTCCGGATAAACCGTCGAGCCACTATCGACTCGATTCCGCGCGATTCGCCGCCGACCCGTCGACAAATTCGCTACGTGTCAAGATACCAGATATTGATCGATTTCTGTTTGAGAGTGCGAAGCTCCCGCGAGCCTCTTCTCGAGAACTTCGGCGAAGAGGCTTGTTTTTCGGTCGATCGTCGCGAACATCATAGCGCGACTCACGAGAAGAATCATCTCTCCCGTCTCGGATTCCATCGCGAATCCCGCCGCATTCGCCGATTTCTTTCCGAACGGCCTCTTGATATTCCGCGAGTTAAGATAAAGTATGATTATAACATAGAATATTCGTGCGTATATTTGACGATCCAAAATAAACGCCGAGCCTCCTTCACGTATCCTTAACAATTTCGCGATCACACGCTCGATGGGGTCGGGTGTTGAACTTTGTCGCCGCGTCGCATATTCTTTCGCGCTCGTCGGGCCCGGATCGTGCGATCCGACGCTTATTGGTGATGTGATACGCGCGAATCGGCCGAAACCGTTCGCGCTCATCAATCGACTTATCAACCAAGTCTTCTTGAGAGTCTTACCGATGAATAAGTGGTTAGGAAAAACAATCATCGCATCATCGATGATGACCGCGATTTTAACCTTCGCGGGTTGCGGCGACGAAAAGGTTGAGGTTCCCGGCCAAAACGGGCTCCCAGGCGAACCTCCGGGGCAAGCCGCGCAACAGCCCGTAGTCGCTCCGGGAGGAGCGGGGACGCAGGGCGGACAAGGGGGCGCTCAAGGGACGCCGGGAGCGGGTGGAATGCCCTCGACCTACCCCGGGATGCAAGCCGGCCCCGGCGGCCCCGGAGGTCCAGGAGGTGGTCCAGGAGGTCCTCCCGGCAGCGCCGCTCCCGCGACGGCTTCCTCAAGAGCCATTGAAGACGCGATGAAGAAGCTCGCCAAAGGAGACAAAGCCCTGACACCCGTGATCGGCAAAGAGCTCAAAGAGGCTCAACCCCCTTGGGAGACGATCCAGGGTCAAACCAAAGAATACGTCCAACTCGCCAAGTCGCTCGGCGAAAACGAGCCCCGACGCGGAACCAAGGAATCATGGGCGACCCTTACCGCGGCGTTCCTCGCCTCGTCCGAAGATCTCGATAAAGCCGCCAACGCCAAAGACCTGAAATCGGCCCTCGCGGCCCACGAGAAACTGACCAAATCGTGCAACGGATGCCATCGTGAACATCGTCCGATGCGTGGCGGCGGTCGCGGCGGACCCGGTGGACCGGGCGGTCCCGGCGGACCAGGCGGACCAGGCGGACCAGGCGGAGGAATGCCCCCCGGGTATCCTGGAATGCAAGGCGGACCAGGCGGAGGACCAGGCGGACCAGGCGGTGGAATGCCTCCAGGCTATCCCGGCGCCCCCGGCGGACCGGGAGGGCAGGGGGGCGGTCCAGGAGGAGGTCCCGGAGGCCAAGGAGGCGCACCGGGCGGCCCGGGAGGTCCCGCGGGCGGACCGGGCGGAGCGAATCCCAAGTAATTTCGCCGATCGGTAATACCTTAGCGTTAATGCGCCCGGGTCCGAGAGCCAAACTCGGGCCCGGCGACTTTTCGAATTCCACCCGTTCCCGCCGAGTTTTCAATCGGCTCGATCCCAATACAATCCGCGATCGATTCCCGAGCCGATCGTTTCGCGTTCGATCGTCGCCGTTGCAACTCGCGACGATTCGCTCTAAGCTGATGCGCTTGCGTAACAGTTCGCGAGAACAGCCGAACAAAAACGATCGCGTATTTGTAAGGTGTCGTCGCGCAGTCATTTGATTTGAAGTTGAATTATCCGCCATGACCGCTCCGCATCGAGATCCCCAATCGCTCGCCGATCTGACCCCCGCTCAGCAAAAGGCCGTGACGCACGTCGACGGACCGTTGCTCGTTCTCGCCGCGGCGGGATCGGGGAAAACGCGGGTGATCACGCGGCGGGTCGCGTATATGCTTTCGCGTGGAATCGAGGGATCGAACATCCTCGCGCTCACGTTCACGAACAAGGCCGCAGGCGAGATGCGTGAACGGATCGGCAAGCTCGTTCCCAATTCGAACGTTTGGGTCGGCACGTTTCACGCGCTCGGAGCGCGGCTTCTCCGCACCCACGCCCCTTTGGTGGGTCTTGATCGCTCGTTCACAATCCTCGATCAGGCCGATCGCCTTCGTACGATCAAAGAGGTGATCGAGGCGCGGAAGATCGACACCCTCGGAGTTCCTCCCGAACGGATCGAGGCGATCATCAGCCGAGCCAAAAACGCGATGACGAGTCCCGAAAAACTCCTCGGCGGCGCCGACGACCTGATCGCCAAAGCCGTAGCCCCCGTTTACAAACGCTACCAGGAACGCCTCCGCGAACAATCCGCGGTCGATTTTGACGACCTACTTGTCCATATCGTCACAATCTTGCGCGATCACCCCGACCTCCGCGCCCGCCTCGACGCCCAATACAAGTATATCCTTGTCGACGAATATCAAGATACAAATATGGCGCAATACGCGATTTTGCGCGGGCTTTCGCGCGATCATCCCAATTTGTGCGTGACGGGGGATCCCGACCAGGCGATCTACGCGTGGCGCGGAGCGAATCTGAACAACATCCTGGAATTCGAGAACGATTATCCCGGCTGCAAGGTCGTCAAGCTCGAGCAAAATTATCGCAGCACCAAAACGATCCTTTATGTCGCCGATTATCTCATTCAGCATAACACGCAGCGCAAGCCGAAGGATCTTGTCACCGACAACGCGCACGGCGAGCCCGTCGAAATCTCGGTTTATCTCGACGACCACGAGGAGGCGCGCGGGGTCGCCTCGCGGATCGTCGATCTCACCCGTCACGACGGCTTCTCCCCCCGCGACGTCGCCGTCTTTTGCCGCGTCACGGCGCTCACGCGCAACCTCGAACAGGCGCTCCGCTCGGCGAGCGTACCTTATCAGGTCGTCGGCACGGTCTCGTTCTTTGATCGTCAAGAAGTGAAAGACGTGCTCGCGTATTTAAGTTTAGTTATCAATCCACGCAACGACGTCGCTTTCGACCGCGTGGTGAACGTCCCCCAACGCGGGATCGGCAAAACGTCGCTCGATCATCTCGCCGAATGGGCGCGGAGGAAGGGGATTCCCAGGCTCGCCGCGGCGGCCCGCGCGAGAGAGATCCCAGAGCTCAAGCCCAAGGCGATCGACGCTCTCGTCGATTTCGCCGCAGGGATCGATCGGATCGCCAAACACCCCACCGCTTCGGCCAAAGACGGAGTCGAACGAGTCTTACGCGCCGTCGGTTATCGTGAATACTTGAAATTATCAGCACTTTCCAAGGCCGACGACCGCAACGCCAACGTCGACGAACTCATCACCGCCGCCGCCGAATTCGATTCCGCCAATCGCGACGGATCGATCGCGGGGTTTCTCGAACAAATCACCTTAATGACGTCCGTCGATCGCTGGGCCGACGATTCGGGCGCGGTCACGCTCATGACTCTCCACGCCGCCAAAGGGCTCGAATTCCCCGTCGTCTTCATCGTCGGTGTCGAGAATCAATTGCTCCCGCACAGTCGATCGCAGGATCACCCCGATCAGGTCGAGGAGGAACGCAGGCTCTTCTTCGTCGGCATCACGCGAGCGCGCCAAAAGCTCTTCCTCAGCCATTGCGCCAATCGTGTCGTCAAAGGAAGAAGTATGTACGCGAGCCCTTCTCCATTTTTGGATGAACTCCCCGCCGACGCGATCGTCGTCCGCGATACGACGGGGGGCCGACGCGCGTCAAGCCAGTGGGATTCTCATTCCCATTCCAATACCGATTGGCGTTACGGGAACAATCAGAATCGGTCGTCTTACGCTCCCCCGCCTCCTCCGCAACGCTACGAAAAGCCTCGGTCGTCGTCCGTCAATTTCGGCCTCAAAACCGCGGCCGAGCACGCCGCGGGCGCCTCGGCGGCTTCGTCGCCTCCCGTCGATCTCGATCGCTTCCAACCCGGAGTGTCGGTCCGGCATCCCACCTACGGGCTCGGCAGAATCGTCGCGATCGAAGGCGCGGGACCGAACCGCAAGGGAAGGGTCGCGTTCGTCGTCGGCGGCGAACGGACGTTCGTCCTCGCCAAATCGCCGCTGAAACCTATCTAGATCATTAGATAATGAACTTATGGGTTATCGAGGACATATCGAAAAGGGTTTTGTCGTATTGGACGAGCCGCTCGCTTTACCCGACGGGACTCGCGTCCTCGTCGAGGCGCCCGCTCACGACGCCGAGTTCCGGCGATCGCCATCCCTCGCGGAACTCGCTAAGCTTCAAGGGGTTTCCGCGTCGGCGACGGCGGCGGATCTTCTTGGAGGCCGGCCTACCGACGAACTCGACGACGGCTTCGAGGAAGACTTTCTCAGGGGTCGTGAACTTGAGGCGCGGCGCCCATGAACGACTTCTTGGTGCTCGACACCGATGTGGCGAGTTACTTGTTTAAGCGGCGATCCGGGAAAGTTCTCGAAACCATTTCGGCTTAATTTTCTTGTTTTCGGCGCCAATTCTCCAAGAAACCCATTATATGTTACAGATCTAGAATCTCAGTTCTTTCGATTTGGGAGGGCGAACCTCCCGGTGAGCCTCTTATCGAAATCTCCGGCGACAAGGCCGCTTTTGGGTCAATAATCGCAAACATCATTATGAGGCTCACCAGGAGGTTCGCTCTCCCAATTTCTGCTTCGCCCTGCTGAATTCGGTTCGACTTTACAAGTTCTGGCGCCGATTTAAAAACAAGGACAATACATCTAGATATCGTTTTATTCTTTTTGGGAGGGCGAACCTCCTGGTGAGCCTCTTTTCTTAAACTCGGTCGCCGAGGCCGTTTTTTCAGTCAATCATCGCAAACATCATAATGCGGCTCACCAGGAGGTTCGCCCTCGCAATCTCGGGTTCGACCTCCCAATTTCGGGTTCGACCTCCAAATTTTTGCTTCGCCCTGCTGAATTCGGTTCGACTTTACAGGTTCTGGCGCCGATTTAAAAACAAGGACAATACATCTAGATATCGTTTTATTCTTTTTGGGAGGGCGAACCTCCCGGTGAGCCTCTTATCCAAATCCCCGGCGACGAGGCCGCTTTTGGTCAATAATCGCAAACATCATAATGCGGCTCACCAGGAGGTTCGCCCTCCCAGATTGGTTCGCCCTCCCGGACAGGTTCGACGACCCCGCGGATCAAAGGCGCCGAAATATCACTTCCGGGAGGGCGAGGCGTCGACCGAGCCGACGTTTCTGAGCATCAACAAATAAAAGACGGCTCACCAGGAGGTTCGCCCTCCCGGATTGGTTCGCCCTCCCAGATTGGTTCGCCCTCCCGGACAGGTTCGACGACCCCGCGGATCAAAGGCGCTGAAATGTCAGTTCCGGGAGGGCGAGGCGTCGATCGAGCCGGAGTTTGCCAACATCAACAAATAAAAGACGGCTCACCAGGAGGTTCGCCCTCCCAGATTGGTTCGCCCTCCCGGAAGAGTTCACCCTCCCGGACAGGTTCGACGACCCCGCGGATCAAAGGCGCTGAAATGTCAGTTCCGGGAGAGCGAGGCGTCGACCGAGCCGACGTTTCTGAGCATCAACAAATAAAAGACGGCTCACCAGGAGGTTCGCCCTCCCGGAAGAGTACGTCGATGCAATCTGGTTCGCCGATCCGAACGGTTTCTCACTCGAGAAATCAAAATGTTCGCGAAGACGGCTCACCAGGAGGTTCGCCCTCCCAGAAGAGTACGTCGATGCAATCTGGTTCGCCGATCCGAACGGTTTCTCACTCGAGAAATCAAAATGTTCGCGAAGACGGCTCACCAGGAGGTTCGCCCTCCCAGAAGAGTTCGTTGATGCAATCGAGTTTGCCGATGCAATCGGGTTCACGAAATCAAAGGATTTCGAGTTCGCGTCAGCACATCGCAACGAACCACGCCTCGAAGATCGCCAAACCGCCGCCGCTCCTTGATTTGATATCGAGGCGTCGTCATCTCGAAGAATATACCCTCGGCGAAATTTTCGAACCGAAACTCGCTTCCGCCACCCTTGACTTCGCAATGATACCCAAACCGACGACTTTCGCGTAACGCGAAACCTCGGTGAACAATGCAACAAAGCCCGGGCGACCGTGAGTTCGAGCCGGGACGCTCTTTGACATCTCGATTGTTTGATCAAGCGAGCGGGGACGTCGTCGGTAAGGACGATCAAGGAACGTTCGACCTTACCGAAACGTCCCCCTCGCCTGGAGTTTCGCTCCGCGCGATGAATAAATCCGAGCCGATCTTCGGAATAGCGTCCGCGAATCGGCCGAACCGATATAGACAAGATCTTGCGAGTGATTGGAAGAACGCGGTCGGTTGGTTAAAATCCAATTGAATCGATCGTTGAAATATCGGAGGGGAATTATCTTCTCCCTCATTCGTGTTTGAATCGCAATCCAACCGATCGAAGAGTTAAAGCCATGACGACCGCTGCGCGACATTCGGGCTCGATGACGCTCGAGGAGTTCCTCAAGCTTCCCGATGAAAAACCTTATCGCGAATTCATCGACGGGCGAATCGAGGTGAAAGTGTCGCCGGAATTCAAGCACGGTCGTCTTCAAGGATTATTGTTTGATGTATTGAATCGATTCGCCTCGAAGACGCGAGCGGGATTCGTGATTCCCGAACTTCGATGCACGTTCGCCGGACGATCAATCGTTCCCGATCTTGTTTTTCTCAAGGCTGAGAATATTCAGATCGATGTCAATGGTGAATACGAAAGTATCGTTCGCATTCCACCCGATATTCACATCGAGATTCTTTCGCCTGGACAATCCGCTGCGTCGACGCGGAAGAAGCTCAAGCATTCGACGGCGCACGGAACGACGATCGGCTGGTTCATTTTCCCCAAAGATCGGATGATCGAGGTTTATCGCGGCGGCGAACTTTCCCAGACGCTGAAAATCGGCGACGTTCTCGACGCCGAGCCCGTTTTGCCCGGGTTTAAGTTAGCCGTCGAAGAAATCTTCGCCTGGCTGAAACCTTGATATCTTGTTCTCTTGAATTCAAGAAGGTCGAAACATCATGACGACCGCTGCGCGACGATCGGGCTCGATGACGCTCGAGGAATTCCTCAAGCTTCCCGATGAAAAACCGTATCGCGAATACATCGACGCGCGAATCGAGGTGAAGGTGTCGCCGGAAGCCAAGCACGGGATCATTGAATACGAATTGACGCGTTACATCAACCAATTTTGTCTCCCGTCGGGTCTGGGAAGGGCGTTCATCGAGCTGCGCTGCACGTTCGACCGTCGATCGATCGTCCCCGACGTCGCGTTCATGCGATCCGAACACATCGAGATTGACGCGAGCGGTGAATATGGCGGTACATATCATATTCCACCCGATATTCACATCGAGATTCTTTCGCCTGGGCAATCCGCGGCGTCGACGCGGAAGAAGCTCAAGCATTCGACGGCGCACGGAACGACGATCGGTTGGTTCATTTTCCCCAAAGATCGGAAGATCGAGGTTTATCGCGGCGGCGAACTTTCCCAGACGCTGAAAATCGGCGACGTTCTCGACGCCGAGCCCGTTTTGCCCGGGTTTAAGTTAGCCGTCGAAGAAATCTTCGCCTGGCTGAAACCTTGATATCTTGCTCTCCGCAATTCAAGGAGGCTGAAACATCATGACGACCGCTGCGCGACGATCGGGCTCGATGACGCTTGAGGAATTCCTCAAGCTTCCCGATGAAAAACCGTATCGCGAATACATCGACGCGCGAATCGAGGTGAAGGTGTCGCCGAGACGAACTCACAGTATTCTTGAGCACGAATTAATTTCTTGTATGAACAATTTTGCAAGGCCAAGGCGGTTGGGTCGAGCGTATGGAGAACTTCGTTGTACGTTCGCCTGCCGATCGATCGTTCCCGATATCGTCTTCCTTCGGGCGGAGAACGACGATTACGACGATCAAAACAGACAAGACGATCTCGTTCGCGTTCCTCCCGATATCCATGTCGAGATTCTCTCGGAAGGTCAATCCGCGGCGTCGACGCGGAAGAAGCTCGATCACTCGACGGCGCACGGAACGACGATCGGCTGGTTCATTTTCCCCAAAGATCGGCGGATCGAGGTTTATCGCGGCGGCGAACTTTCCCAGACGCTGAAAATCGGCGACGTTCTCGACGCCGAGCCCGTTTTACCGGGGTTTAAGCTCGAGGTCGAAGAGATTTTCGGCTGGTTGAAGCCTTCTTGATCGGTGAACTCTTAAGGATTTTGCAGTCAAATAGAAATGAATCGGTGAGATTATCGAGTCGATTCGCGTGATTCGTTCCGGCGATTCGGAATCGGTCGACCCGAAGTTGTGAACGAGACGGTTTGCGTTCCTTTGGTTCCGATCATCACCGCCTCGACGACGGGGGGAATCGTTTCCGATTCGGCGGCCCAATCGACGAGAAAGCTCGCCGAAACTCCCCCGCTCGTATCGTTTTCCTTCACAAAATACTCGATCGAGCCGAGCGGACCGAGACGAATCGGTTTATCAATATAATCGTGAACAAGCTTTCCATCATGGTCGAAATAGCGAGCGTCGATGATTCTGATCGAACGTTCGGGGTCGGCGTTGCGCACGCTCAGAGTGATCGCCAAATTGAAATGCGCGGCGCGATCGGAAACGTAAATCGACGAATACGCGGGGACGTAAATCGTTCGTCCCGTTACGAACTTGCCGTCGGCGATCGACGCGACCTCGGCGGCGGCTCCCCGGTTTTTCGCTCGAGGCGAATCGATCTCGGGGGAACGTCGACGTTCGCAAGCCGCGATCGAAACGAGAAGAACCGTCGCGGCGATCCCTTTGGCAAATCGCGATATAATAATATCAAAATAATGTGGATGCAAATTCATTAACCTCGACGAATTGAACTTCATGCGTTCGGTCTTCGCGGTTCTCCGTCGACCGATTCGATCGTTTCGGTCGACGCGGATTCGATCGCCTTGGGGTTCGGCTCGTCGCCTTGGTTCGTCGGTCGATCGAGCGGAAGATCGTCGGCGATAAGGCCCTCGCCTCGATTATATAAATCGGTGCGAACGCGGTCTCGTTCGCGGTCGATCTGATCGGCGGTCGCTCCGAGTTTTCGCAGCAACACTTCCGTGAGTGCGAGAGCGCCTTCGACCTCGCTCGAGACGACGAAATCGGCGCCTGCGGATCGAAGCGAGGCGGCCTCGGAGAGATAATTGACGCGGGCGAGGATAAAGATTTC
>JAJYWB010000108.1 GCA_021791715.1 Planctomycetota bacterium
CCCGAGAACAACAACGTGGAAAGCAAGGTGACTTTGTTCGAGGTTCTCAATCGCGCCGCGGAGAAGGTGGGCGATCGATACAAGAGCGATCCCGAGCTCGAGATCGCCTTGCGAAAAGTGATCGCCAGAACATACCACTCGCTGGGGTATTACGACAAGGCCGAGAGCCAGTGGCGAGCGATTCACGATCGGGCGGCGTCGACTCCCGGCGTGGATCGCAAAGAGCTTTGGATTTCGCAGAGCGAACGAGGTCATATGGAACGTCACCTCGGAAGATACAAAGAGGCGATAGAGCTTTGCCGCGACGGCCTTGATGGAATCGAGCGATTGCTCGGGCCCGACCACCCCGAAACTCTCAGATGCAGCAATAATCTCGCATTGGTATATATGTCCGCCGGTCGCACCGCCGAGGCGATCGCTCTCCACGAGTCGACTCTCAAGCTGAGTGAGGCGAAGCTCGGACCCGACCATCCCGATACGATGCACTTCTTAATCAACCTCGCCGGCACCTACCGTACTGCTGGGCGAATCGACGACGCGATCGCGCTCCAAGAGAAGATCCTTAAAATTCAAGAGGCCAAGCTTGGTCTCGATCATCCCGATACGCTGACATGCCGAGAAAACCTCGCTTGCTCCTATTTCGATGCCGGACGCATCGCCAAGGCGGTTTCACTCTTCGAGACGTCATTCAAACAAATAGAGGCCAAGCTCGGAATCGATCACCCCAATACGCTTAGCAACCGAAATAACCTCGCCACGGCTTATCAAGCAGCCGGTCGCACCGCCGAAGCGGTTTCACTCCTCGAGACGACACTCAAACAGACGGAGGCTAAGCTTGGCCCCGACCACCCTGATACGCTCACCAGTAGGAACAACCTCGCTTCAGCATACCAGGCCTCCGGCCGCACAGCCGAGGCGATCGCCCTGCTCGAGCCGATCCTCAAGCGGAGTGAGGCCAAGCTGGGAATCGATCATCCCATCACACTCGCATCTTGTAACAACCTCGCATCGGCCTACCAGCGCGCGGGGCGAATCGACGAGGCGATCGCCCTCCTCGAGAAGACCGTCAAGCGGATAGAAGACAATCTCGGTATCGACCACCCTAATACGCTCGTCATCCGAAACAACCTCGCATTCGCCTACCAGCACGCGGGACGAATCGACGAGGCGATAGCCCTCCACGAGAAGACCCTCAAGCAGCAAGAGGCCAAACTCGGAATCGACCACCTCGACACGCTCACAACTCGCAACAACCTCGCATTCGCCTACCAGGTTGCCGGCCGCATCGATGAGTCGATTCCTCTTTTCGAGACGACCCTCAAGCAGAGCGAGGCCAAGTTCGGTCTCGACCACCCCGATACGCTGTTGTTCTGCAATAACCTCGCTTCGATCTACGAGTCCGAAAAACATTGGGAAAAGGCCGAGCCCCTTCGACGGAAAATCCTCGATCATTATCGAAGGAAAGGTCCCGCCGAAAGCCCGGCGGTCGCGAACGCTCTGGCGAGCCTCGGCAAGAACCTGCTCTTCCAAGGCAAGCCCGCCGAAGCCGAGCCTTTTCTCCGCGAGTGCCTGGCGATCCGCGAAAAGAAGCTCGCCGACGATTGGCTCCGGTTTAACGCCATGAGCCTGCTCGGAGGCGCGCTCTCCGGACAGAAAAAATACGCCGAAGCCGAACCCCTTTTGATTCAAGGATATGAAGGGATGAAAGCTCGCGAATTCAAAATTCATCGGCAAGCCAAGATCAATATTCCCGACGCCGCGGAGCGGATCGTTTCGCTTTACGAAGCGTGGGGCGAGCCCGAAAAGGCCGCCGAATGGAGGGAGAAGATCAAAGCGGCGCCGCCGACGAAACCCGATTCCAACCCCAAACCCGCACCGAAGTGAGCGATCGGTCATGAATCGACGAACCCGACCCAATCAACATGCCATGCGAATATTATCATGTTGATCGAAATGCTTCGGGAAGGCGAACCGCGGTGTGATTAGATAATATGAATTATTATCTTAACTTCCGGCTTGGTCGGCGCCTCGTCTTCCCGGTTAAGCCCAAAGCTTCCGCGATTCGTCGAGAGGGCGAACCGCCGTGAGATTCCGTCGTACAAGGTTTCTACACCATCGAATCGATCGAAAAGACGACGCATTAAGATCCTTCGCATGTAACTTTCATTCGCCTCCACGCGTCATCGAAAGATCGAATGTGGGATCGCTTTAACCCGATTCGCACGAGCGGAATAAAAAAGCAAACTTGCGAGCATATTAAAGTTTAAAAAATTTTATTCTCGGTCGCGCGTCGGGTCGGAGACGATCGCGGTTGCACCGCGTAGGCGATAAGCGGCGCGGGATCGCATGAGGATTAAAGATGAGAAACGATTTGGTCGGTTCGGGTGCGCGGGATTGATGAGGATCACGATGACGATCGATCGGATCGAGGGATACGAAACGTTCGTCCGGATAAAAAGATCGAAAAGCCGCGGAAGGGAGATTTTGCCGTCGCGATCCGACGCGCGTTTATGCTATTATTGTCATTGCGAACGGCTTATCGGGTGAAAGTGAGGAGAATACCCCCATGCTTCGATACCGAGGCTTTCGGATGGCGATTTTGTTCGCGCTCGGCTTGGCGGCGGGATCGCCGATTCGAACGGGACGGGCTCAAATCGTCGCACCAGGATCGGCTTCGCTCGCTCCTCCCGCGGTTCTCAACAGCCTTCCCGCGGCGGGCGGCTGGGCGCAGGTGCTTACCGTCGATCCCAATTGGATGGTGCTGCAAAACGAGCAACGTCAGCAATATCCGGTCAATTTCCGGGCGCTCAACGTGTTTTTGATGCGCTGGCCGATCACCCTGCTCGATGTTTCTCCCGCGGGAATTCTTGAGGCTTACGGCGCCACGCTCCCCTCGAACGGCGTTCAAACCGATCATATCGACGTTTACGAAGGCTCCGATCGGGATATGGTTCAGCCGACGGGGATCCCTTATGTGAATACGAACCAGCTTCTCACGCTGGCGATGTTGAACACGAACAACACGATGGGAACATATTACCCCAATTCAGGGGTGTTTCCGACGATGCTCTTGCACGATCCGATCCCTTCGCAAACGAGGATCGCGGGACCGCTCGCGGGAGTCGATCCGATTTTGATCGGTACATCGGGGCAAAACGTCCACGCGGTCGTCCCCTCGCCCGGCGGGATGACGATCACCCAGGTCACCCGGGGCGCAGTTCCCGCGGTCGAGAAAGGGGATCTCGTCTTCTTCGTCCCCGGATCGGCGACGACCAAAACCGTTCAGATGGATTTCTTCATCGTGTACAAGAAATATCCATTCAAACAATTTCAGTTGATGATGAGCCGTCGTCGCTGATCGATCGTCGAGGCGAGAGCCTTGATTTCTCCCATTTTCGTCGATCCGACGACCGAGCGATTCGCTTCAATCGCGAGCTTCGGCGATCCTCGAAAACGCTTGGTCCCCGGGTTCGCGGCGACGACGGACGGTCGACGCGGCTTCGTTTATTTTTGGGGGAGCTGATAAATCGGCAAATACCGATAATAAACCTCGAGCGTTAAAATCGAGAGCGAGGTGACGTAAAGCCTGCCCCCCGAGCCCCCCCATTGATCGGCGGTCGGGGCGAGCGGATGGAACGACCCGCGATCGCATCCCGTCCCCGTCGTTTGCAGCTCGACCAAACGATCACGCGCTCGCTCGTTCCACGCCTTCCAAGATTCCCCCCGCATGTTGTGGAGCATCTGGGTCGCGTAGTACCAGTAATAAATATTTCTTTGATCAGAACGCATCAAATCGTTGAACACATTCCGAGATCCCTCGGCGAGCGCCGGCAGATCTCTTTGCCAGCCCGCGTATTGACGCACCAGGAGCGCCTCGGCGGTCATCGCCATGCTCGCGCCTTGTCCCGGCTGATATGAATAAGACGCTCTTGTTTTATTGGTCGCGGCGCGTTCGAGATAAATCATGGCGCCCTTGAGCGTCGATTTGGGAACGGTGAGACCCGCGAGCCGGCCGCTCCGCAGCGCCATCATTTGCCAACCGAAAACCGAAGTATCGCCCGATTGTCGCGGCTGATAACGCCAACCTCCGTCGACGGGGTTCTGGGCGTTCACGATGAAGCGAATCGCGCGGGCCGCGGGCTCTTTCAGTGAGGCGTCGCGGGTCAGCCCGTACGCCTCGCAAAGCGCGATCGTGGCGATCGCGTGGCTGTACATATGAGTATTTTGTGCGCCTCCGACGAAGAGATCGCCGTCGGGTTTTTGGCGCAGAACGAGCCAATCGACTCCGCCGCGGACCGTTTTTTGATAAAGCCCCGGGGCGTTGTGCGTGTTCCCCGCGCCCAGCATCGGCAAGAGCGCCAGTCCCGTGGCCGCGGTATCGGAATCCTCGACGCTTTGAGGAGGACAGCCCGAACCTCGGCATTGTTGATGATAATTGAGGCTCCAACCGCCGTCGGCGCGCTGATGGCGTGCGATCCAATCGAGCCCGAGCGATACGGCTCGCTCGGACGCGACGGTTCCCCCCTCGCGGCGTACGAGCCGAGCCTTCATCGCGAGTTGACGACCCGAGAACGGAGCGACGAGCGCCGCGAGCGCCGCGGTCTGATCTTTCGAGCCGATTCGGGTCGTCGCGGGATCGAGCGCCGCGCCTTCGTTGATCGCGTCGCCGAATTTGGCGCCAAGAGTGAGTTCGGGCTGATTGAGCGCGGTCGAATCGGTAACGGGGTCCATCGAAAATGAAGGAGGCGAATCGGACTGATTTCGGGTGAACGGATCCCCCGAGACGTCGGCTTCCACCAGCGAGGTAACGTCTTGATCTAGCTTGGGTAATGTCGTTTCGATCGCGATCTTGGAGCCCCAATTCGAGCTACCGACAAGAATCAGAACCGCCATGACGATCGTAAGAACGCCGTGGATCAGCAGGCTTGCGCCCCACGTGGGCGCCCACGCGAGCCACGCGGGGTCGGATCGCTCCCATCGGCCCAATATCCGCCGCGAGCGAACGAGAATCGCCCGGAAAAAAC
Source organism: Planctomycetota bacterium (assembly GCA_021791715.1). GTDB lineage: Bacteria > Planctomycetota > Planctomycetia > Isosphaerales > Isosphaeraceae > JAKBCQ01. The sequence continues at coordinate 5,025 of JAJYWB010000108.1, forward strand.
GCGGATACCGTTTACGTTTCATGGCGATTCACGACCGTCGAGGAATCGAGTTCGTCGCTCAGGAATCCACGTACGAATTCGCGAGAGAGTCGACGCCGTTCGTTCACGACGCGATCTCTCGGACAATTCGATCCTATTCGGTACGCCGCTCGTTCGCCAGAGAGAAACGATAATCACCAAATAAGTCGATATACATTGGAATCATAAAGGTTATTTGGTTTAGATTTGATCATCTTTTGGTCGTTCGACGGGCGCCCAGCCGAGACGGTCGAGATCGCGCGCGATCGAATCGGCGTCGGCGACGACGACCGCGACCAACCGATCGGGAGCGAGCGCCGTCGACGCGCCGCGCGCGATCGATTCGGCGGTCACGGCTTCCAATCGCTCGCCAAAATATGAGTGATCGTCGATCGGGAGATCGTGGATGAATAAACTCGCGAACCGGGATACGAGGTCCGAAGGGCTCTCAAAATGGCGCGCCCGGCCTTCGATCAACGATCGCCGAGCCGTGTCGATCTCCTCGGCGGTCGGCGGACGATCCCCCAGTATCGATTCGATCTCGTCGACGATCAGCTCGATCGCCTCGGCGGTCTTATCGCTCTGGATCGACGCGCCGATCCAAAACGGACCGCGGCCGCGACGCGTGTCGAACCGCGACCTAACCCCGTAGGTGAAGCCCTTCTCCTCGCGCAATTTGGAATTCAACCTGGAATTAAAATCGCCTCCGAATATATGGTTGAAGATCATCAAGTCATAATAGTGTTCGTTGTTATAAGTGATTCCCGCGCAGCCGATTCGGACGACGGCTTGCGCCGCGGCGGGTCGATCGAGGAGGATCAACCGGCGCGGGCGAGCGAGATTCTCGGCGAGATCGACCGAGGCGGGCGGGAGGATCGCGTTTTCCTCGCGTCGATCGAGCGATTCGAGCTTGTTCAACACGCGATCGCGATCGACTTGGCCCGCGAAGATCCAGAGCCGTTCGCGATCGGATTGAATTAAAGCGTGTTTGTTTACGAGGGCGTTTCGATCGAGTTTCGACACCGAATCGAGGTTTCCTTCGAGTGTCGTCGAATAGGGGTGATCGGCGGGGTAGATCGCTCGGAGGAGGGCTCGGCCAGCTCGAGCCTCGGCGCTATCGCGTTCGGCGACGAGCGCCGCCTCGGCGCGGGCGCGAACACGAAGCCATTCGTGCTCGGGAAAGACCGGTTCGCGGCCGAGTTCGAGCGCGAGATCAAGACTCGTTTCGAGATGGCGAGCGAGACAATGAAAGCCGAGATAAAAGCCGTCCCAGCCCGCCGAGGCGGCTACGCTCGTTCCCAGATTCTCCGCGGCGAGCGCGAATTCGAGCCCCGATCGCTTTTTCGTCCCTTCGATCATCATCTGGGCGGTTAAACGTGTCAGTCCGCCGCGATCGGGAGGGTCGAACGCCGCCCCGCGACGCCGCGCCTCGGTCGCCGCGACGATCGGCAGATCGGTTCTCGGCAAAAACCAAACCGGCGTTCCGTCCGAAAGCGTCTCGACGACGGGCGTCGGCGGTGCGTATCCCTTCGGGGGCGCCGAAAGCGGCGCGACCGAACGGTCGAGAGGACGCTCGAGCTTTCCCCGCGAAGCCCGTCTCACTTCAAGATCTACGCGCGCTTTTAATTCAATATATTTACAGCACGCTTCGCGAACTTGGTCGACTGAAACCGCGTTGTAACGTTCAAAATCGAGCGTGATCCGGCCGGGGTCGTTTAAAAAGATGTTGTATGCGTTGAGTCGATCGGCGACTCCGCCGAACCCGCCGATGTTGTCGAGCGCGAAGACGAACCCCGCGAGCCTGCCGTTTTTGACGCGATCGAGTTCTTCTTCGGTAATTCCATGCCGAGCGATTTTTTGGATTTCTTCGAGGCAAACTTCGCGTGCTTCGGCGATCGACCGACCGGGACGAAGCTCGACGGTGATCGCGAAAGTTCCCGCGAGTTCCCTGCTCGCCTGTGAAACCGAAACGTCTCCGGCGATTTGTTTGTCGACGACCAAAAGGCGATATAACCGGCTCGACCGACCGCGAGCGAGGATATCGGCGAGCAAAACGAGGGGGGCGTCGTCGTGGTGAAATTGAGGAGTCGTGGGCCAGCAGAGGTATAACCGTTCCAGTTCGACACGATCGCGAACGATCAAGAATCGATCGGCTTCGAGTTGAACGCGATCGACGACTGGAGAAAGCGAACGCGACCCGCCGCGAAGCGGTCCGAAATAGCGTTCGGCGAGCTGAAAGGCGGCGGATTCGTCAAGATCGCCGACCAGGCTGAGGCTCGCGTTCGCGGGGACGTAAAATGTTTCAAAGAAAGACGTCACATCGGCGAGGGTGGCGTTTTCGACGTCTTCCATGTAGCCGATCGTCAGCCAGTTATAGGGATGATTTGGCGGGTAAATCGCTTCGGCGAGCAAGCGTCCCACTTGTCCGTAAGGGCGATTGGCGTAATTTTGCCGATATTCATTTTTGACGACGTCTTTCTGCACGCGAAGTTTGGTTTCGGTGAGCGCCGGGATGAGGAATCCCATCCGATCGGATTCGATCGCGATCGCCGATTCGAGATGAGCCGCGGGAAGATCGACGAAATAGTTCGTCCTGTCCGCCGAGGTCGATCCGTTGACGCTCGCGCCGAACCGGCGGGTCGACTGGAAGAAATCGCCCGGGTAATGCTCGGAGCCTTCGAACATCAGGTGTTCGAACAGATGAGCAAACCCTTTCTGACTCGGCTTTTCGTTTTTGGAACCGACGTGATACCAAAGGTTTACCGCGACTATTGGGAGTCTCGATTCACGTTTGGCGACGACGTCGAGGCCGTTGTCGAGGGTGATTTTTTGGAAGGAGATCGGGGCGAGGATGTTGCTTGAATTCATCGATATCCGTCGTTACGAAGCGGCGTCACGTGGGAGTTTCGAACCGGTAATCTATATAATAGGTGAGAGTCGAGTCGAACAAGCGAAGTATTTTGGGTCGAGGTGCGTATTGTTTCAAAGATCAACGCGGGGCGTTCGCTTGATGTTATGGAACGAACGGAGCGATTGGCCCTTTTCGACTCTTACCCGCGTGTTACAATGCCTGCTAGTGGTGATGAAGAACGGCCGAAGTCGATTGGAAGTTTTCGGGATCAAGCGGGGCGTTCCGATTCGACTCGAAGCTGATAAGCTCTTTGCGGTCGATGGCTCGGATAGTGAGAGGTTTTTCGTACGAGACCTCGCCGGGTCGTTCGCCATTCGCTTTGCGATGAAGGTCGGCCAGTGAACTGGGATGATACGATCATCGAGGCCGCGGCGACCGATACCGGGATGCGTCGCGCCAATAATCAAGATCGCCACATCATCGTGCGCGCACCCAATCAAGAAAGCTGGCGACGGCGCGGGCACTTGTTCATGGTGGCCGACGGGATGGGGGCTCACGCGGTCGGGGAACTCGCCAGTAAAATGGCGTGCGACAACATCCCCCACACGTACAACAAACTTCGTGTCGGAACGCCCGCCGAGGCGCTCGTTAAATCGTATCAAGAGGTCGGCGCCGAGATTCACCGCAAGGCGACCGCGAATCGCGATTTTCAGGGGATGGGAACGACGTGCACGACGCTCGTCTTGCTCCCCGACGGCGCGATGATCGGCCATGTCGGCGATTCGCGCGTTTATCGCATGCGCAACGATCGCATCGATCAGTTATCGTTTGATCATAGCCTGGTTTGGGAGGTCGTTCGGCTCAATCGGCTTACAAACGAGCAGGCGCAGCAGCTCGTCCCCAAAAACGTGATCACCCGCAGTCTGGGGCCCGAACCCAAGGTCGAGGTCGACATCGAGGGACCGATCCCCGTCGAGCACGGCGACGTTTTCCTTCTTTGTTCCGACGGTCTTTCAGGGCCCGTCGCCGACGCCGAAATCGGCGCGTTCGCCGGACATTTTCATCCCGAAGACGCTTGTAAATATTTGGTGCATCTGGCCAACTTGCGCGGCGGACATGATAATATCACTTGCCTGATTGTACGATCGGGCGAGTTCGTTCCTCCCACGCGCGGCGGCGAAGCGTCCGATACCGACGGCAAGGCGAAACGCAAAGAAGGCGCGGGAGGGTTTAAACGGCTGTTGGGCGCGTTTCATAAGCCGCACAAGCCGCCCGCTGTCGAAGAGCATCTGTATCGATCCGAACCGTGTCCGATCGAACCGAAATTGGTCTCCCGATTGATTGAACAGGTGCGCCGATCCCAAGCGCAGGCGCTTGAACAATCGTGGCCGATCGATCTTCCCAAACTCGCCGTGCACCGCCGCGAGGCCGACGATTCGCTCGCCGCGGGAGATTTTTGGACCGCGCTCAAAAATGTCGGCGAGGCGATCGCGATGCTCGGCCTCGCCGGTCGAGTGCATAAAAAAGCGAGCGCCGCGGCGCACGCCAATTAAACGAGCCCGAACGATCGTTTCACGAACTTTCCCGGGCGAATTCGCTTCGGCGTAAAGTTTCTATTGAACGCTTAGCCGATCTCTCGTCGCGGCGAACCGAGCGATTTTCTCCAGATCGACGATTCATACCGATCGATAGTGCGACCGATCGAAAGATTCAATCCCCGATCAAACTAGTATCTAACGATTTTATGATGAAAATAGATAAAAATCCTTCAAAACATTCGTCGCGGATCGAATCGTCGCTCGTCCGGCACGACGCCGAACCGAAATCGGCGACCGAACCGCTCGCTCCGCCGATCGAAATCTCCGCGGTTTATCGAGTCGCCGATCTCGATCGGATCGACGCCCTCTATGAATCGCGTGAAGCCGGCTTTATTTACGCGCGCGATTCGCATCCCGGAGCGGTCCGCCTGGCCAAAAAACTCGCGACGCTCGAGGGCGCCGAACGCGGCCTCGTTTGCGGATCGGGAATGGCCGCCGAGGCGGCGATTTTTCTCGCCCTGGCGTCGCGGGGAGATTCGGTCGCGATCGCCGACGGCCTTTACGGTCGAACGGTCAAACTCGTCGTCGGCGAACTTCCTCGATTCGGAATCGCGCATAAAATATTCGATCCGACCGACCCGTCATCGCTCGCGCGAGTCGTCGACGAACAAACTCGATTAATCTTTGTGGAATCGATCTCGAATCCGCTCCTCCGCGTCGCCGATCTTCCCGGGCTCGCCGAGATCGCCGCGAAAAACGGCTCGATTTTCGTCGTCGACAACACGTTCGCCCCGCTGATTTGTAGGCCGATCGAACACGGCGCCGATCTCGTCGTGCATTCGTTAACCAAACTGATCGGCGGCCACAGCGATCTGATCCTGGGAGGCTTGGCGGGCTCGAGCGAACTGATAACGCGATGCGAATCGATCGCTTCGACGTTCGGATTAACAGGAAACGCCTTCGACAGCCGCTTGGCGCTCCGGGGGCTCGCCACGCTCGCGATCCGCTCGCGTCGTTCGTGCGAATCGGCGCTCGAACTCGCCGAACGCCTGAGCCGACGCGACGACATCAAAGCCGTTCATTATCCCGGGCTTCCCTCGAGCGCCGAGCATGATCGTGCAAAACGGATGCTGGTTAATGGATTCGGGAATATGATTACGATCGATCTAGAAACGCGCGATCGCGCCAATATGTTTATTAAAAATCTCGAACATATTCCGTTCGCTCCCAGTTTGGGAGACGTCGTTACGACGCTCAGCCATCCCGCGACGACGAGCCATCGCGGCCAATCCGCCGAACAATGGGCTCGACAAGGAATCACACCGGGGCTCGTTCGCCTTTCGATCGGCCTTGAGGATCCCGCCGATCTTTTCGACGAAATCGACAATTCCCTCCGAACGCAAGCCGTCTGATCGAGCGTAGTAGAAGGTGAGGGCGAGATTGACGGATTCCTCGGGATGAGCAACGGGAAATGGTGACCACGATGTCGAATCAACTTGCACGGAGAGCGGGCGTCGTCGCATTGGCATTGAGCCTCGGCCTGATCGTCGGAGTTTCCGACGCGTGGGCCCGCGCCGGCCGCGGCGGCGGAGGTCACGGCGGAGGGGGATTTCACGGCGGAGGCGGTTTCCACGGCGGCGGAGGATTTCGTAGCGGAGGAGGCTTTCACGGCGGCGGAATGCGCGGTTTTAACGGCGGAGGCGTTCGAGCTCCGATGCGCGGATTCAATAACGTTCGACCCAACGCATTTGTTAATCGTAACTTCGCCTACAACAACATGAACCGAGGTTTCGGGGGTTACGGCGGCTACCGCGGCCTCGGATACGGCGGCTACGGCGGGCTTGGCTACGGCGGCCTCGGTTACGGCGGTTATGGAGGCTACGGAGGTTACGGCGGATTGGGTTACGGCGGATTGGGCTACGGCGGGCTTGGTTACGGAGGGTTGGGCTACGGAGGCTTCGGCGGATATGGATATCCTTACGGATACGGCATGAGCGGCTACTCGGGTTATCCCTACGGAATGTACGGTTATTATCCGTATTCGGTTCCCCAAACGTATCTCAGCTTCCCCGCGATCGGCAATGCGATCGATTTGTGGTAAATCACATCTTGAATCAAGGACGACCTTCCCGATCGACTCATTCCCCCTCGTCGATCGGGATCGGTTTATTTCTTGACATGCCTCGGATTCACGTGTAGGCGAACTTCGGGATGCATCGTGTAGAGCCTTAAACCGTCGGGGGCGTCGACGAAGACTCCGCTCGAAGAATTGTTTTTGACGATCGGATTGCCGTGATATTTTTCCCAATGAACGAGATCGCGCGACCGCGCGACGTTTGTCGTCCAATCTTTCCAGGGGCGGGCCTCGTTGGCGTGGTAAAGCGCGTAATACACGCCGTCGCGTTTGATCACTTGATTGAGCGCGACCGCGAATTTGTCGTAAGGATCGGGGCCGAGCGAGACGACGGGATCGTCGGAGACGTTCGTCCAAACCTTGCCGTCGCGCGATCGCGCCAGCCAGATCCCCTGATCGCCTCGTTCATAAAACAGGCTCCAAACTCCGTTCTCGAACCAGGCGGTCGGCGTTCCGTAAGGCCCGGGTTTAATCGCCTCGCCCGAAGTTAAGCGGATATCGAGAGGGCCGATCTCGGTCCAATGAATCGGATCGGTTCCTTTCAGCAGGTGCGCGATATCGTCCCGCCCCTCGGCGAACATCCAATAACCCTCTTTACGATGAAGAACAAACATATCTTCAACCCAAAGATCTCGGGTGAGGGGGTTCGCGGGATCGCGGGTCCACAAGATTCCGTCGGGAGACGTCGCGTGGCCGAGCGAAACGAGCCTGGAACGATCGGGATTGTAGCCGCCGTACCATAAATGATAAACGCCGTTTTCAATTAATATATAACCGCGCTCTCGAATCTTCTGATCCCAGCGATCGCCTCCCGAACCGGTGAAGACCGGATTGCGAGCGTCGGGAACCCATTCGACGATCTCTTTGGGGAAATCATCGGCGGCTCGAGCGAGTCGATTCGTCTGATGAACGATCGTCGCGACGAACAAGCACGCGAGAACGAAGCAGATCCTTTTGTTTGAACCGCGCATGCGACCGATCCTCAACCTTGAATCCATCAAAACGACGATCGAAATACAGAGTAATCGTCTCGAAACGCCCGAACAAGCGGGTCGAATCGTCTCGCGCCGATCGGAGTTCGATACAAATCGATAAACGCCGGCGCGTTTATGCAATCGTTTCGATTCTCTCGATTCAGAGCCGCGTATCGAACCGAGACGCGCGAGCGTCCCGATCTCGAATCCTTCGCGTTTACGATTCTCTCGTTTCAGAGCCGCGAGTCGACGGGCTCGGATTCGAGCGCGAGAATGCCGGCGACGCATTCGTGAACGCGGTATAACGGCTCGCCCGCGACAAACCGCTCGAGCGCCTCGACACCGAGCGCGAACTCACGAATCGCGAGCGACCGTTTCCGGCCGAGCGATCGCTCGCGAAGTCGTTCCAAATTGTCGGCGAGCGTGTATTCGGGTCCGTAAATAATTCGCAGATATTCACGTCCGCGAACTTTAACCGCGGGCTGAACGATCCCCTTCAAGCCTTTCACGATAAAATCGAGAGGCTTAACCACCATCCCCTCCATTCCGGCCTCGGTGCGCTCGACCCACCACTCGGTCGCGGCCTTCACTTCGTCGGGCTCGAACAGATCGACCCTGCGCCGCGGGGTGACGACCAGAAGCTCGGGATCGGCCGAAACAAGTTTTGTTAAAACCTGCATATGCCATAAATGATTGTGATCGAATCGCGTTTTCGATCCCGCGGCGAGCAGATGGAACGGCGCGAGCTTGAGCCCTTCGATCCCTTCGGTTTTCCAGCAATAACGCGAGCACGCGATCGAATAGCGGTCGATCGCCTCGTCTCGTTCGTGATAGATCGCGGGCCAGGCGCCGAGATCGACTCCGCGCGCTTTCGCTTGTTCAATATAATTTAGTGTACATGAAATCGCTAATCGGCCGGTCGAAGCGACCGGCGCGTATTGATCGCGAAGCAGGCCGATCGCCTTGGAACTCCAGGGCATAAGTTCGGCGTCGAGGAGCATCCAATCGGCTTCGAGCTCGTTCCAAAGCCCCGAGGTTTCGGCGGCCGAGCGCACTCGATCGAGGAGTTCACGCTCGATTTTATGATCGTCGAAAAAGCGTCGCCCCGTCCGCGTGAGGACGATCCCCGCGGCCGGTTCTTCGACGCCGAAGCGACGGGTCATCACATCGTCGGTTCGGCATACGATAACGACGGCTCGCGAACCCATGTGTTTTTCTTGACAAACGACGACGGGTACGCCTTCGCCGCGGAATTGCGCGAACGCTTCGTCGGGATGTTCGAGATACGCTCCCTGGCGAGCGGTCGCACAAGGCGCCATCGTCGGCGGCAGATAAACGAGCAGGCGGGGATCGACCGTGAACCTGCTGAGAACTTCGAGCGCGGGGCCGGATTGCTCGGCGCGAATCGTCACCAATCCCATAAGTCGAGTTTGAATCGCACGCTTTCCCGTCACGTCTTCAATCTTTAGCGAGTAATCGCCGCGAACAGAGTCGGCCGCGGGCGATCCCGGGGCCTTGAGAAACGGCCGTTTCGATTCGGCGTACGTTTGACGCGCCGGAACCGAAACGATCTCGCGCTCGGGATAACGGAGCGCCGAAAGCTTGCCGCCGAAGGCGCAACCGGTATCGATATTGATTGTTCCGTTGATCCATTCGGCTTCGGCGCGGGGCGTGTGGCCGTAAACGACGACCGCCTCGCCGCGATAATCGAGCGCCCAATCGCGGCGTACCGGAAGGCCCAATTCGTCGGTCTCTCCCGTCGTATCGCCGTAAAGCGCGAACTCGCGCACTCGCTTCGACGATCGTCCTTGATACTCGCGTTTCATTCCCGCGTGTGCGACGACGAGCTTTCCTTCGTCGAGAACGTAATGCGAAACGAGCCCGTCGAGGAACGAAATCGTCGTTTTGACGAACTCCGATCGATCGTGATCGGCGATCGCGTCGATCTGCGCGAGAGTCGCGGCGAGGCCGTGCGCGACCCTCACCTGGGCGCCGTTCAGCTTTTTCAGCAGCTTCACGTCGTGATTGCCCGGGACGCACAAGGCCGATCCCGCGGCGCACATCGTCTTCGCAGTCTTGAGCACGCCGACCGAATCGGGTCCGCGATCGACAAGATCCCCCAAAAAGATCGCGCGTCGCCCCTCGGCGTGAACGCGGTTTCCGTCGGCGTTTTCGCGATAACCCAAAAGATCGAGCAGTTCGCGCAGTTCTTCCATACAGCCATGAACATCACCGATGATATCGAAAGGTCCGTGATCGGCGCGACGGTCGGTCCAGAGGGGACGTCGCTCGATCCTTACTTGATCGATATCGCCTTGTCTGAGAACATGAACCGATTGGAATCCCTCACGGCGCAGGCCCTCGAGCGATCGGCGCAATCGGCTCGCCTGGCCCATGATCGCGTTCCGACTGATGTCTCGATCGGAGCGATTTCGGTTTCTCGCCTCGCAAACCCGCGCGGGAACGTCGAGCACGATCGCGACCGCGAAGAGATCGGCGTCGTGCGCCAGGCGAACGAGCGGCTCGCGCGATTCGGCCTGAACGTTAGTGGCGTCGACGACGGTTATCTTGCCGATTTCGAGCCGGGCTCGGACGATCGCGTGAACGACCTCGAACGCTTGCCGATGGACCGATTGATCGGTCTCGCTGTCGCAAACGAGCCCGCGACACCGGTCCGAAGAAACGACCTCGGTCGCCGCGAAGTGTCGCGCCGCGAAGGTCGATTTTCCGGAGCCCGACGCCCCGATCAAAACGACGAGACTTGGAGTTGGTATTGATATGATATATGGTTCAGACATAAATCAATTCATTCGAGTGAAAAGGGCCGTTTGGGTTGGAGGACCGACTTTGGGATCGGCGACGCCGATACCCGAAAGGCGAACGCGGTAGCCGTTTCGATTCGCGACCCCCTCGGCCCATTCGGCGAATCGCCCGCGAGTCCATTCAAAGCGATGGTCGCCGTGGCGGAACTCGCCCGAGCTTAGATTCGGCCATTTAATATTATATTCATAATTAGGTGTGGTGACGACGACTCGTCCGGGCGCGGCGGTATTGAAGACGCAATCTTCGAGAGCCTTGAGCCGCGTCGGATCTACGTGTTCGATCACCTCGACGAGCGCCGCGGCGTCGAAGCCCTTCAGTCGTTCGTCTCGGTATACGAGCGAACCTTGAATGAGCGAGATCGCCTTGCGACGAGACAAGGGCAAGCGACGCTTATCGATGCGATCGCGGGCGCGGTCGAGAGCCGTCTGTGAAACGTCGACGCCGACGATTCTTTCGAAATGAGGGACTTTCGCGAGCTCACACAGCAGCTTCCCCTCGCCGCATCCAAGATCAAGCACCGATTTGATCCCGGCGGCGGGATCGCGAAGCGCCGCGAGCACCGTCGCGATCCGTTCGTCGTGGAGACGCACGGGCTTTTCGAGCTCGATCTCCGCCTCGTCGCCCTCGATATCGGTCGCGGCGTCGTCGGCGACGAACGTCGCGAGCGCCAGCCGCGTGAGCGACGAACGGAACCTGAGATAACGCTCGACGATCCAATCGCGCTCGGGATGATCCTTAAGCCAACCTTCTCCGTGGCGGATCAGCTTGTCGACCTCGGCGAGACCGATAAAATAATGTTTCGCATTATCGATCACCGGAGCCAGTACATAAATGTGTCTTAGTAAATCGCGGACGACGGCGACGCCGCGAATCACGACGGTCGCCGCGGCCGCCGAGGCGCCGATATCGGCGAGCCACGCGATCGACGGCGCGAAATCACATTCGACCTCGTAGCCGAGGGGTTCGAAGCAGCGACGGATCGCGGCCTCGCCGCCCGACGCTCGAACCGCGACGAGCCGCGCCTCGAGCGGAATCTTCGCGTCGACACTCTCGGGTCGCTCTTTGGATCGCCCCGCGAGCGCCGAGCCGAACGTTCGAGAAATCGCGACGCTGAGCAAACTTCCGGCGACATACGGACGATCGTTCACATAACCGTCTCCGCCGAGATCGATGCGTGATTCGCGCACCAGTCCGATCGGATCGACCGAAGCCGCGAGAGCCGCGACACAGCGGTTTTCGCTCGCCTCGGGATAAAACACGAGCGATTTTCCGAAACCGAGATCGCGCTCGTTCAATCGATCGGGATGCTTCTGAAGCAGATAACTCAGGTCGCTCGCATTCGGTCCCGTCGCCGTGATCAAAAGCAACATATGGCTAGAAACCTTAATCTTTATAGAAAGAAACACGCGACCGTACGCGCGGCGCCCAGGCGAACTCGTCGAAAGTACCCACCGCAATCGAGCCGTCGATACGCTTCAGACAGATTGATGGTAATCCGCCGTTATGACAAGCCTCCCGCGGCGAAAGTTCGCCGAGAAATCGAATGCTCCGCCTCAAGGCTTCTGATCCATGTGATTATTACATAATACTATACGGGCTCACACGGCGGTTCGCCCTCTCGTCGAATCGCGGAAGCTTTGGGCTTAACCGGGAAGACGAGGCGCCGACCGAGCCGGAAGTTAAGATAATAATTCATATTATCTAATCACACCGCGGTTCGCCTTCCCGAAGCATTTCGATCAACATAATAATATGCACATAAGATTTTGATTGGATCGGGTTCGTCGATTCATGACCGATCGCTCACTTCGGCGCGGGTTTGGGATCGGCGCTCGCCTTCTCCTCCGCAGCCGCCGCTTTGATCTTCTCCCTCCATTCGGCGGCCTTTTCGGGCTTCTCCCACGCTTCGTAAAGCGAAACGATCCGCGCCGCGGCTTCGGGAATATTGATCTTGCCTTGCGGGGGAATCTTGGATTCGCGAACTTTTATCCCTTCATATCCTTGAATCAAAAGGGGTTCAGCTTCGGCGAATTTCTTCTGTCCGGAGAGAGCGCCTCCGAGCAAGCTCATGTCGCTATACCGCGTCCAATCGTAGGCGAGCTTCTTTTCGCGGATCGCCAGGCTCTCGCGGAGGTACGGTTCGGCGTCGGCGGGCTTGCCTTGCACAAGCAAATCTTTGCCGAGATTCGCCAGCGCGCCCGCGAGCTCCGGGCTTTCGGAGGGAGCGGATCGGCGTGCTCGTTCGAGCAGCGAGCGACGAAGCGGCACAGCTTTATCCCACTGTTGCATCGATTCATAAGCAGATACGAGGTTTTTGAGGCTCATCAGCGTGTATGTATGGTCGGAGCCGAGCTTGTCTTCAAAAAGTTTTAAGGTCTTCTCGAAGATCTGGATCGCTTCGGAACTGCGTCCGACGAGCCAGTAGGTCGCGGCGAGGTTGTTGCCGCTCGTCAACGTGTCGGGGTGGTCGGGGCCGAGCTTACCCTCTCGAAGTTTAAGGATAGCCTCGAGCAGCGGGATCGCGTCGGAAATGCGTCCGGAGGCTTGGTAAGCGGCTGCGAGGTTGTTGCGGCTCGTCAGCGTATTGGGATGATCGAGGCCGAGCACAGCCTCCTTTCTACCGAGGGCCTTCTCATAAAGCGCGATCGCCTCGGCGACGCGCCCCACTTCATGGTAGGCGATTGCGAGATTGCTGAGGCTTGTCAGTGTCTCCGGATGGTCGGATCCGAGCTTGGCCTCTCGAGTTTTGAGGTTCTTCTCGTGGAGAGCGATCGCTTCGGCGAAGCGTCCGGCGGACATATATACCAATGCGAGATTATTGCGGCATCTGAGAGTTTCGGGGTGGTCGGTCCCGAGCAATCGCTCGATTCCATCAAGGCCGTCGCGGCAAAGCTCGACCGCCTCTCGGTTCCGGCCAAGACAATTAGCCATATATCCTAGATGGCTCTGCGAAATCCAAAGCTCTTTGCGATCCACGCCGGGAGTCGACGCCGCCCGATCGTGAACCGCTCGCCACTGGCTCTCGGCCTTGTCGTACCAGCCGAGCGAGTGGTATGTCTTGGCGATCACCTCTCGCAAGGCGATCTCGAGCTCGGGATCGCTCTTGTATCGATCGCCCACCTTCTCCGCGGCGCGATTGAGAACCTCGAACAAAGTCACCTTGCTTTCCACGTTGTTGTTCTCGGGCTCGACTTGCGTC
>JAJYWB010000109.1 GCA_021791715.1 Planctomycetota bacterium
ATATATATGCCGGCTCACCAGGAGGTTCGCCCTCCCAAATTCGGCTTCGACCTCCCAAATTCGGTCGCGCCGACCCAAATATATATATGCTGGCTCACCAGGAGGTTCGCCCTCCCAAATTCGGTCGCGCCGACCCAAATAAATATATGCCGGCTCACCAGGAGGTTCGCCCTCCCAAATTAGGCTTCGCCCTCCCAAATTCGGGATCGACCTCAAATTCCGCCGAACATGTTCAGAATCCAGATATCGTGTTTTTTTCATTGGGAGGGCGAACCTCCCGGTGAGCCTCTTTTCGTAAACTCCGGCGAAAAGGATGATTTTCAGGTCAATAATCGCAAACATCATAATGCGGCTCACCAGGAGGTTCGCCCTCCCAAATTCGGTCGCGCCCTCAAATCCAATCGAATCCGCGGTTATCTTTCCCGATAGCCTCTGAAACGATTGTCGCTCTTTCAAACAAACATCGGCGCAACGCGATCATAATACGGTGATCATGATCAACTGCGCAACCCGCACGGCTCGCGATCGCTCCTCGGGAGTGATCGTTCCCCGCTTAACGATCCCCTCGAGCTCTTTGAGTTCGCGCGCCAACAACCCCGCCTGAAACGGTTTGATTTTAAGCATATCTTTATGTTCATTTAGTGATTTCATAATGTCGCGTAAAACGATCGCCTCGTCGATCCTGGGAGGGCCGGGCGCGGTCCAGGGGGGAAGCGAATCGGCCAGCGCCGCGGCGTCGACGAACCGCGAAACGAGTTCGACGATCGCGGTCAGTTTGGCGTAATCGATCGTCTCGGGTTTGTCTTCGGGGGTGTGATATCTGGGGTTTTCGCCCGTGCTGAAAAAGAGATAAGGAATCCCGCGAGCGCGAAACGGCCCGTAATCGCTCCGCACGCCGACGATATCGGTCCCGAGCAAGCCGATCTTGATCGCGTCGAGCCCTCGCGCCGCGGCTTCGAGGCGGGTCGAAAGATCGGGAACGTGCTCGATCCCCATCACGAACACGTACGGGCTCGAAATCCCCGCGAGCGACCCGCCGATCAGATCCGCTGTGATAAATAACTTAACGCGTTCGAGCGGAACGGGGGGTTCGCCCACGAAAAACCGCGAACCGTACAACCCCCTCTCCTCGAGATCAAAACTAACAAACATAATACTGCGTTTTGGTTTGGAACGCGCCGTCGCGGCGATCCGCGCGGTTTCGAGCAACATCGCGATCCCCGACGCGTCGTCGTCGGCGCCGGGATAAACCTTGCCGTCGCGCACCCCGAGATGATCGTGATGCGCCGAAACGACGATCCATTCGTCGGCGAGCTCCCGATCGCCCCCTCGCAATACGCAGCCGACGTTCCTTCCCCGCATCAGATCGGTCGGCTCTTTTTCAAAAATCTGAAAATAGCTTTTGTTGAATAAAGGTTCAAGTTTGAGCTTTTGGAACTCCGCGGCGACGTACCGCGCCGCGAGCTCGGCGCCTTTCCCTTTTCGTCCCTCGTATTTCGCCGAGGCGAGTTCGAACACGTGCGCACGAACGCGTTCGGGATCGACCGCCGGCGAATTCGATTCCGCCGATTTCAACCTCGACGCTTTTTCCGCGGGTTCGTCGGAACGTGCCGCAAGCGACGAAAACGCCCCGATCGCGCACAAGAAGATTAGTGCGGGAATGATCAAACAAATCAGCGATACCGCGATCCGATCGATCATCCGATCGCGGCGAATCCGCCTAACCCGCTTCGAATCGAATCGATCGACCATGCCGATGAATACGCGTTTCATAATCGTCGAACGTAGCAAAAATCGAGCGACGCCGCCGGCCTGCTGTTTTTGTCTCGAAACGCGGATCGGCCCGATTTTAACTCGAAACGCCGATCGGCCTGATTTCAAAACGCTCCGTGCACGCGGAACCGCCGGGCTCAACGTTTTTTCGAATTCCAAACTTTCGCCTCTTGTCTTCGATTCCTCCGACGATATACTGTACTAGGTCGCTATTACAGCAGGGAGCGGATATGCTTCTATTCCAATTACAAGGATCGGACGATCGGCCGATTTACGCGCGGATCGCCGAGCAGATCAAGTTCGCGGTCGCGTCCGGGGTGCTGAGGCCGGGGGATCTGATCCCCTCGGTCCGCGACCTGTCGCGACAAATGGTCGTCAACCCCAACACCGTCGCGCGGGCGTATCGCGACCTTCAGCAAGAGAAGATCGTCGAACCCGTTCGAGGCACAGGCCTCCAGGTGGCTCAGGGCGCCGCCGAGGTTTGTCGCGAACTCCGCAAGACGATCGTTCGCAACCGCATCCGCGCGGCGATCCAGGAGGCTCGCCAGACCGCTCTCGAACCGAACGAGATCGAGGCGATCCTCCGCGACGAATGGACCCGAAGCGACGGAGCGCCTCGTTGAAAAACGCCCCGACGCTCGAAACCAAAGCGACGCGTCTTATCGTCAACTACTTATGAGCATCTCTAACAAAGATCTCATCGATAATTTAACCGGTTCGCCCTTAAAGACGAGGGAACGACGATGAATCATCCGTGCGCGATTCGAATTGAAAACCTGATCAAACGATTCGGCAAGCAGGTCGCCGTCGACCGCGTCTCATTCGAAGTACCCGTCGGGTCGGTCTTCGGCCTGCTCGGCGAAAACGGAGCGGGAAAATCGACGACAATTCAATTGATGTTGGGACTGATCCGCGCCGATTCGGGCAGGATCGAAACGCTCGGCCTCGATCCCGAGCGGCACGGCCTCGAGGTGCGCCGGCGGGTCGGCTACGTCGCCGAACAGCCGAGCCTTTACGATTGGATGACCGTCGCCCAGATCGGCTGGTTCGCCTCGGGCTTTCACGCCGATCCCGATCAAGGTACGCTTCCTTATCTCAATCGTTATCATGAATTGATCAAAGCGTTTCAACTTCCCCCGAACAAAAAACTGAAACGGCTTTCGAAAGGCATGAGGGCCAAGGCGGCGCTTTCGATCGCGATGGCCGCCGAACCCGAACTGCTCGTCCTCGACGAACCGACCTCGGGGCTCGACCTGATGGTTCGGCGCGAGTTTTTGGAAAGCATGGTCGATCTCGCGGGAGCGGGGAGAACCGTCTTCCTCTCGAGTCACCAAATCGCCGAGGTCGAACGCGTCGCCAGCCATGTGGCGCTCTTGCATCAGGGGAAATTGCTGCTGGTGGAACCGCTCGACGATTTGAAAGCGCGCTCGTTCATTCTCGCGTTCACGTTCTTAAATCGCGATCACGTTGACGCTCCTCCCGCGGGATCGGGAGTGACACTCGTCGATTGCGACGATCAACCGAGACAGGCTCGCTGGCTCGTTCACGCCGCGGACCGCGCGACGCTCGAACCGCTCCGGAACCTTCCCGGAGTTTTGGAGATGGCCGTCGAAACCCCCTCGCTCGAGGAGATTTACGTCGGCTATCTGCGCGGACGGCGGGCGCCGGGGGGCGACCCGCCGTCTCTCGCATCCGCGGTCGCGTGATTGATTTGTCAATTTGATCCATTCATTCTTTTGATCTTACATTCGATGATTCCTTTGAGATCGAGAGGTTGATCATGTTCCTCCGGCTTTGGTGGAAAGACGCCAGGCAATTTTGGCCGATGTGGGCGTTCCTCGCGGCTCTCGTCGCATTCTATCAATACATCATCGTTTACTATCATCACGATCGCGCGACCGAAACGGTTTTCTTGCCGCTCGCTCTTTTTTGGTCGGGGGTTTACGCGCTCGCCGCGGGGTCGGCGGCGTTCGCGGGCGAGCGAGAAACGCGAACGCTCGGATTCCTCGACGCGATCCCCGTTCCGCGTCGCGTCCTCTGGAATTCAAAAGCTTCGTTCGCGTTCGTCTCGACGCTCGGCGTCGCGATCGTGCTTGCGATTCTCGCCGAGTCGGCGACGACCCGCGGATCACATCAAGGGATCGGAACATGGGAAGCGATCGTCGCGTTCACTCCGATCGTCGTCGAATCGTTGTGCTGGGGGCTCTTCTGGTCGTCTTTCCTCCCCAACGCGCTCTTCGCGGCGAGCTTGAGCATCGCGTGTCTGACGATCGATTGGTTCATCCTGGCGCCGCTCGTCCCCGGCTTCGGCGTGATCAAGCCCTCGCCGAATCGCGACCTCGCAAGAAGCATTGGTGATCTTTCATATCTGGCTTTCATTCCGTCGTTGATCGCCTTGTTTTTATCGCGATCGATCGTCACGTATCGCGAGAATCGATCGTCTAGGCGTGTCGCGCGAGCGCGTTCTCGCGTTCGAATTCGCCTCGTTCGCGAACCAGAGGTTCCCGGAACCGCAATCCGCGTCCGCCGCGAGCGGTTCGCGACGACCCGCAGGCTCGTCTGGCAAACGTTAACCGTCGATTCGGCTCGGTTTTCGATCACGCTCGTCGCGGCGTCGCTTCCGATCCTGATCTTCCAGCGTCTCCAACATTCTCATCAGAATTTGCCGTTTTTTGAAAGATCGGCGATCACCTTCATCTTCGCGTTATTCGTCGGTCTTGAAACGGGGATCGGCGTCTTCTCGTGGGAGAACGCACGCGAAACGTATCGTTTTTATGTTCACAACGGAGTTCGCCCAGGATTCGTCTGGCTCGTCAAGCAATTTGTTTGGATCGGAATCTTGACGTTCGCGATCATGACGTGCCTCGCCGCGATCCAATTTACGAACGGGGACCAGGATCAGCCCGATATTTATCGAGGGCGTGAAACTGTCTATGTATTCGCACTCATTTTACATTGTTACGCGGTCGGACAGTTCATGGGAATGATTCTTCCCCGCGCGATCACGGCTTTCGTGCTGGGGATGTGCGTCGCGGCGATCACAGCGATCCCTCCGGTCGCGATCGCCTCGGGTCGACTCGCGCCCGCTTGGATTTTAATGACGACGCCGATTCTTTTTTTGGGGGCGTCTTACTTATGGGTAAGCGACTGGATGAACGGAAGGCGAAACGTCGCGAGCTGGGCGCGACTCGCGTCGTTCGTCGTCGCGGTCGCCGCCGCCGAGATCTCGATCTTCGGAGCGTATCGCGCGTTCTCAGTCCCCAATTACGACGATTACGTCAAGCTCGAAGGCGACGTTCCCGCGCAAATCCTCATGTCGAAAAACGCACAAGAGACGGGTCGAACTCTCGAAAACTTGGCTACCGACATTCATTGCAATCGCGTTCAATTTAATAATCAAGTAGGAGAAATGTTATCCGTGATCCGGCGCGGCTGGAAATCGGATTCGAAAACGGCGGTCGAATTCTGGTCGAACAACAAAGACTTGATCGACGAAATAAGACGCGCCGCTCTTCGACCCGAAACGCCGATTCGGCCGATTCCTCTCGGCGTCGATCAATCGCTCACTCCCGCGTGGGTTAATGATCTTTACAAATTAGCGATTCTATTGGGTTTAGACGCGAGCGAACGCCGATCGCGCGCCGATCTCGCCGGGGCGTGGGATGATATCGAGGCGATGATCAATCTGGGTCGCCGCGTCACGGTCGTCGCGACCTCGGATCAATGGCTTGTCGGTCATTCGATTCTTACAGCGGCCGACGCGCTCGCGGCCGATTGGTCGCTCGACGCGCGATTAACGGCCGGCGACATCGAACGTGCGCTCAAAAGCTTATTGAAAACGCCCGAGGGGGGAACCTTCGCCGATTCGATCCGCGTCGAGGCTTGGCTCGCGATCCGGCGGATCAGGTCGGGGCGCCCTTATCCCGCGAATTTACAAAACGACATGTATTTATTAATTAATGATGTTCTGATGTTTTACTTGAATACCCCTTGGGAGCGGGAACGCTCGTATCGGGTGATCAAGCTGATCGCCGCGGCGTCTCTTGATTGGTGCGATCGCGAATATCACGCGCGCGATCCGATTCCAATCGATGGAAGTAGGAATTTCTTCGATCTGACCTTGTCGAACGGAAGGATTTATCGTTCCGGCGATCTTGAATATCACTTTCGAACGACGCCCGCGGCGGTGTATCAATTTCCCTATGATATTTCCCCTTCCTATTACAGCTTCGATCGACCGATATCGATCGGAGACGCCGAACTCGCGGTTCGTCGCGCGCTTCCCGTCGCGCTCGCGATTCGGCTTTATTCGCACAAAAATCCGGGCCAAGTTCCCCTCAAGCTGGAGAGCCTTGTCCCCGAGTTTCTTCCCCAAATTCCGATCAACCCATTCTCGGGTAAACCGTTCAAGCTCGAACGAGTCGATACCGATGGCCCGAAAGCGTTCAGCGTCGATTCGATTCTCCAAAATCGCTTTGATCAAGCAAAAAGTTCCGACGATATCGATCTCGGCGTTTATCACTGGTACATCGATCTCGGCGCCCCGGAAATTCCGAAAAATTCGTGGAAGCGCTACGAATCCGATCCGGGCGTCGACAAAAATATGATTTATCAAGTTACGTCTCCGATCCTCGCGCTGCCGGTTTACGTATTCGCTCCCGAGGGCTATCGTCCCGAGAAAAAGCCGTGACGAGAGAGCGGGGGGATCTCGTCAGAAAATATCAGTTATTTTGATGAGCGATATTTATTAAAAAGTTTTACGAGTGTCGAGCAGGAGGGTGACGGGACCGTCGTTGACGAGCGAAACTTTCATATCGGCGGCGAAAACCCCCGCGGAGCAGGGAACGCCGAGTCGCGTGATCGCATTTTGAAATTCGTCGTAAAGCCGCCGCGCGAGATCGGGATCGGCGGCGGAGGTGAAGCTCGGCCTGCGTCCGGCTCGGCAATCGCCCAGAAGCGTGAACTGACTGACGACGAGGATCGACCCGCCGATATCGATCACGCTTCGATTCATTTTGCCGTTTTCATCCGAGAACGCGCGCAGTTGAACGATCTTTTCGGCGAGCCGTTCGGAGTCGCCGCTTTCGTCTCCCTCGGCCACGCCGAGCAGCACGAGCCAGCCCGCCGCGATCGACCCGACGATCTCCCCGTCGACCTCGACCGAAGCCCGCGTCACCCGCTGTAAAACCGCTCGCATAAAAGAATTCCAGGTTTTGAAAACCACACAATCTCGAAGCGGAGGCGATCGGTAAGGACGAACTCTCGAGGCGATCGAATCATTAACGATCGTTTACGAAAGAAGCCGAATCCAAGAGGCTATCCGGAAAAGCTCTCGAGGCTTCATCAACGCGATTATACCGTTTTCGGCGCCAATTCCACAATAAAACCACTGACTAGTACGAATCTAGATGTTCGGTTCTTATTATTTGATTGGGCGAACCCGCCGACAAGCCTCTTTTCACCTTGTCCGTCACGAGGCCGCTTTGTCCGTCAACAATCGCATATATTATCATTCGGCTCACCAGGAGGTTCGCCCTCCCGGTTCAGGATTTGCCGACTAATCACGCCGATTTTGCGGTTTGAGAGCGCGAACCCGCCGAAGAGACTCTTTTCGTAAACTCAGGCGACGAGGACGATTTTTGGTCAATAATAGCGGATATCATATTACGGCTCACCAGGAGGTTCGCCCTCCCGGTTTAGGATTTGCCGACTAATCACGCCGATTTTGCTGTTTGAGAGGGCGAACCTCACGACGAGCCTCTCTTCATAAACTCAGGCGACGAGAACGATTTTTGGTCAATACTAGCGGATATCATATTACGGCTCACCAGGAGGTGCGCCCTCCCGGTTTAGGATTTGCCGACTAATCACGCCGATTTTGCTGTTTGAGAGAGCGAACCCGCCGACGAGCCTCGGCTCAAAATCCACGCCGAAACGACGTCAATCGTTTAATAGATCGTACATATCGATACGGCTCATCAAAAGTTTCGCCCTCGCGAGATCGATCGCCGACTCATGAAACCGCGGCGAACCGTTCGTCGCGGTCGATCGTGCCGTTCGTGTGCGGAAAATCACCGGCGCGACGCGGCGGAGTCCACGTCGGCAGGTCGCACAGGCCGCCGCCGCAATATGTGTGATGCCACAGTTGCGTCGCGACGGCGCACGTCAGCGAAACGTCGAGAACGAACCGACGCGCCGTGATCCTCGGCAACATCATCTGAACGCGCCTTTGACGCTCGATCTTGACGGGATCGAAATACCCCGTCGCCGCGAGCGATTCAGGGCTTAAAAGCTGATCGACCCACGACGGCCGGTGCTCGCCGAGGAACGTCCTCGAAAGCGCCGCGCGGAACATCGTCTTGGGACGATTGGCGATCCGCTCGGGAAGAGTCTTCTCCGCCACGCGACGCAAAATCCACTTCTCAACCGTACCCCGAAGCTTGTAATCGGGAGAAATATCCGAACAAAACTTGATCACGTCGTCGTCAAGAAACGGATAACGCGTCTCGACCGAAGAATGCATCGCGATCCGATCACCCTTCGATACAAGAAGCAATCCTGCCAACATCACTTTATAACCGACATAAAGCGATTGATTGAGCGGATCCCACCTCGGGAAGCGATCGGACGTCAGCCGGTTGAGTTCGTCGTACGGAGAGTAATCGCCGAGCCTGTCCCACATGTCGTTTGAATACAGGAGAGCGCGAGCTTGGCCAAGAAAATCGAACATATCTTGTTGAGCCACGCGGACACCGCCGATCGGGTCTCGGGTGAGCGGGTGCGCAACGCGTCCTCCGCCGATATCGTGGAGGACGAACGACCGGAGCGCGCGGGGAATGAAACCGCCGAATTTTTTGATAAAAGCCTCGCGAAAGCGCTGCGTCTTGAACCAAACGTAACCCGCGAGCGCCTCGTCCGACCCCTCACCTGTAAGCACAACTTTATATCCTTGCGAGTGCACCGTCGACGCCAGCCGCAGCAGGCACGCGCACGACGTGTCAAGGACGGGAACCTCGGCCGCCTCGACAAGCTCGGGATACGCGCGGACGATATCCGCCCGGTTCATCGTCACGGTCGTCAGCGGAGATCCCAAAATCTTGGCGGTTTCGGTCGAATGAACCCGCTCGTCGGGACCCGCTCGATCGAGTCCGATCGTGAACGACGGCACGGCTCGGCCGCGCTCGCGCGAACTCAAACCCAATACGACCGTCGAATCGAGCCCGCCGCTGATGTACCCGACGACCGGTACGTCGCCCCGCAACCGACGCTCCACCGCCTGACGCAACAATCCCTCGAGCTCGTCGATCAACGGAGCGGGATCGTCCATCCGTCGTTCTTGACCGGCGTCGGGGAAATCCAGATCCCAATACTTGTGAATCTCAATCCGGCCGTCGCGAACCGAGAGAAATCGACCGGGAGCGATCGACTTCACTCCCTCAAAAAACGTTTGCTCGTTTCCCGTGGTAAAGAAGTTGAAGAAATAATCAATCCCTTTGGGATCGGCGACTCCCTTGACGAGCCCCGAAGCCAGAAGCGCCTTGACCTCGGAACCCCACAACAGCCAGCCGTCGCGCTCGGCGTAATAGAGCGGACATATGCCCACGCGGTCGCGGCCGAGGATGAGCGTCCGTTCCTCGCGGTCCCAAAGCGAGACCGCGAACTGGCCCCGCGCGCGGTCGAACATCGCCTTGCCGTGATCTTCATATAAATGAACCCACGCCTCGGTGTCGCATCGCGTCGCGAGCGTATGACCGCGGGCCAAGAGATCCTGACGGAGCTCGGGATATTCAAATAACTCGCCGTTGAACGCGACCCAGATCGAACCGTTCTCGTTCGAAATCGGCTGACGCCCCCCCGCGAGGTCGACGATCGACAGCCGACGCGCGCCGAGCGCGACCCCCGGCTCGATGTGATACCACTCGTCGTCGGGACCGCGATGCTCGATCGCACCCGTCATCGCCAGCAGTCGCTCAAGCGGAAACTCGCGCCGACCCGTTAAATCCAAAGCTCCGGCGATTCCACACATAATTGCAATTTACCTCAGATGATCTTGAATCGCGTCGAGGGCTTTGGCCTCGTCGCGGTCGAGTCCGGCGCGCGACGCGCCGGCTTCGGGGGGTGACGACCGCCGTGCTCGAGATCGGCTTCGGTCGATCATGCGGGTTCAAGAGGGAGAATCGTTCCAATCAACGCGCGGCGACGGTGCGCTCGACGGTAGACCCACGATCCGACCCATCCGACAAGCAACGCTCCGCAATGAATGAAGACGCCGCGGGCGCCGAGACGAACGTAGAACGGCACGATTTCGGTCCTTTCGGTGAGTGAACGATCATTTCCCCAAGCACAATCCGTTCGTCCTTGTCGGCCTGAACCAATCGTCCATTCAGACCGTCGCAAATCGAACTCATTCCGCAAAACCGATCCGCGAAACGCGCCCCCAGTAACGGTATCGTCGTTTTGGTTTCGCCGCATTGATTGGCGAACACCACCGGAATCCCCAGATCAACCGATACCTTCCGCGGAATCTCCCCGGCCATCGCGCCGATGTGCCCCAAAAGCCAATGCTTGCGCCCCGAAATCCGGTTCGTGAACTCGGGCCAAGCCGCCGCGATGATCGCCAAATCGATCCGATCGCGATACCCGCTCCAAACGTCATGATAAATCATATCGGCGCAAATCGCGAAGCCGATTCGACCCCAACGCGTCGAAACGACGAGCGGCTCGCGCCCGGGGCTAAAGCTAAACCACTCCCAAAAAACAAGCCGACGTTTCCGATAAATATGAATCGATCCCTCAGGTGTGCAATATGCGAGCGAATCATACAAGTGATGACAATCTCGCTCGACGAAACCCGCGGCGATCGAAACGTCCCACGCTCGACTCCGCTCTCGCAGCAGTTGAAGCGTCGCCCCCTCGCGATCCTCGGCGATCGGCGCGTAATCGGGAAGCTTGCAATATCCCGTGTTGTACATCTCGGGCAGAACGATCAATTCGGCGCCCGACTGATAAGCCTGGCGAAGCAAATCGTCGGCGCGATCGCGATTTGAAGCGACCCGCATCGGTTCCGAAGGCATCTGGATCGCGGCGGCTGTGATTTTCACAAAAGGGCGCCTCTCAGAAATTCAGGTAAGAAAACGGAAGCGCATCGAAATCGATATCGGTTCGCAAAGGGGGGGAACTTCATCCGAACAAAAAGATCCATTGCAAATTACATACCGAGAAATCCGAGCAAACCCTTGCGACGCTTCGGCGGGATCGTTTTCGCCTCCTCGCGAAGCTGCTCGCCGTGGTTCAAAAGCTCGTTAACCGGCGGAAGAGTCGTCGGTTCGAGCTTGTAAACAAACTCCCGCTCGTCGCGAAGCGTCACCGGTACGAGATTCTCGGTGAAAAACTCGGTGATCAAATTATCCCACCAAGGCGCATTCATCGGTTGCTGAATCCTCTTGGTTTTATAACCGTCGAGGATCAATGTGATGTCGCGATCATGATAATATGTATAACTCGCCGAGGCGGGCGCGGTTCCGAGCTCCTGACCGTTGACGATCACGAGCGCGCCGGGAGGGTCGCTACGGATCGTGAACCTCCGCTCGACGCAGCCCGTCGCCGCGCACGCGAAGAGCACGATCGCCCCCATCCCGATTCGTACCGCTCGACGATCGCCCATCCGTGGGACCTCGATCGCTGATTAAAGATCGTTCGGATTCAACCGAACCGAAAACAAACCAAGACGCAAAGTCGATCGACCGATCATCCTCTCGGCCCCGATTCGACATAAAAGCCATAATAACCCGAACAAACCCTCCCGACAAGCCGAATCGGCGACCCGCCGGACGAATGTCTTGAACCAGGAAATGACGACACGATTCTCGATCCCCCTCCCTTCGAGAAGAACACCGCTTCAGCCCGCCCTATGCCGTTCAACCGTCCCATAAACGCACAAGTTAACGCACATGATGGATGGACGTTGGAGCCGGCGCGTGACGACGCACCGGCGGGGTCGTCGGGTGGTGCGGCGTCGGAAACAACGGATGCTTGGGGACTTTCGGAATCGCCAACCTGAACCCCGGATACGGAACAAAGATCGGCAACACTTTGAATTGATTCGCGTCGGCCTGATTCGCCGCGGCGATCGTCACGTAAAAATGACGCCCCTTGGGCTGAGTGTTCACGCTTGAACTCGCTCGAAACGGAAGCGTAAACTCAAATGTATAATGCTCGGGGCTAACCTCGGTAAGCGGGATCAAACCGGTCGGATTATAAAGATGATATAAATCGACGACCTGATAGCTCGCCTGGGGACGAGCGGGAGCATTGTCGGTGACGGTTCCCGTAAAAGTGACGAACCGAACGTGATCGTTCGGAGGCGCGAGCAATTGCGGAAACGCCTGCGCCGTGATCGCAGTCACCGACTGCACGACGCGATTCTCGAGCCGATCGATCGTCGGAATCAAACGACGATCGCGTGTAACGGCCGTGTCGGTTCGGTTCACGACCCGATCGATCCGGCTCGTCATCCAACGCCAGGTCGATTTCCAGCGCATGGGCTCATCCTTTAGCCACGCCGAGCGAAATGAAGTTCAACACCGTTCATCGTCTATTTTCGCGTTTCAGTCGAGACGAATCGCACCCGCCGATTCCGGCGTCAACAAAAACCTCAACGTCACCGACCTCCAATTCAACCCCGAATCACTCCTTTCGATCGATTTTATCGCATGCAAGGATTGTGCCGAATAATCACCCAAATACGATCGCGCCGGCCTCACCGCCCGCTCAAAGCGACCTCGAAACGACGAAACCGAACGACTCAAGTCATTATAATACAGCGAGTTACACCGAAATCCCCGCGTTCGTTCTTCGGTTCGATTGAAGCCGCGGGTGATTTTGAGTCGTTCTCTCGGTTCGAGTTGCAAACCGACATCATGATGTTCCCCGAGAACCGCGGAACGGGTCGATTCCCGATCCGCCGGCATGGATCGATCTAAGGTTGAATCGGAGGAATCGCGACACGGCGATACCTCCAAAAAGCAACACGGGTCGGTCGCATCGAGGTTCACGAATGAAAGATCCTATTCTTGAGCATGAATCGATGCGGGTGGTTCTTGATCCGTCGCGGGGCGAGATCGTTTGCCCAAAGGATCCGAAGCGACGCGGATCGCTCGGATCGACGTGCTCTTACCACCCTCCCGATATCGAGACACGAGAATATATTAAAGAAGCCGACGAAAAAGCGAGGGTTTCGCTTTCTTCGCCCAACTCGCCGACCGTTCCACAGCCTCCTCTTTTGGAAAAGGTGGGTCGATTTCAGATTCGAGAGATTCTCGGCGCGGGAGTGTTCGGCGACGTTTACCTGGCTTACGACCCAAGGCTCGATCGCGAGGTCGCGATCAAGGTTCTTAAGCCCGATCAACCGAACGCTCGCGTTCTCGAGCGATTTTTTCGCGAGGCGCGCGCCGCCGCGAAACTCGATCACCCCAACATTGTCGCGATCCACGACGCGGGACGAGACGGCGGACGATTCTGGATCGCATATCAACATATCGAGGGGACGACACTCGCGGCCCTCGCTCGAAAGCACCCGATCGACGCCAAAACTGCGGCGAGGATCGTTCGCTCGCTCGCCGACGCGATCGATCACGCGCACGAACGAGGCGTTTTTCACCGCGATCTCAAGCCCGCGAACGTACTCATCGACCGAACGGGCCGGCCCAGACTCACCGATTTCGGCCTGGCGCGACAAATTGATTATGAATCGACATTAACTCATGAAGGAACGATTTTAGGAACGCCGGCTTATATGAGTCCCGAGCAAGCCGCGGGAAAGATTCGCGCCGTCGACGCGCGAAGCGACGTCTATAGCCTTGGGGTGATCCTGCACGAACTTCTCGAGGGACGCAGGCCTTCGGCGGATCACCTTCCCGAGGACGATCACGATCAAACTTCGCTCCGACCGATTCGACGCGGTGCTCCGAGGGCGTTGAGACGAATCTGCGAACGAGCCCTCGCGACCGACCAGGTCGAGCGTTATCCCAGCGCCAAAGCGCTTTGGGACGATCTCGATCGCTGGCTCGCAGGCGGATTTGGTCACGGTTTCGGCCGATTGATCGCGACCTTCGGCCTCCTCGCCGCCGCTGCGACCCTCGGCGGAAGAACGTTCTCATGGTGAATATATCAACACAATAACGAGCACAACGCCAAGATTCCTCGCGATTGCCGGCTCGAAACTTGGGAAAAACAAGCGATTCTCGATTCCCACGCGAATCATCCCTTCGAAGGCTACCGACCTCTCACCTTCATGATGCTCGACGCCGACGTCGTCGCCGTCGGTCCGTCGAGCGTCTACGCGTTCTCAAAGAGGCCGGTCTTTTCGGTGATCGATCCTCCAAAGCGAGTCGGAAGGGATTTGGATTCGAGCGCCCGCTTCGGCCACGCGAACATTGGTATGTGGATGTTTCGTACATCAACATCTCGTTTACATTCTATTATCTATGCTCGATCCTAGACGGTTTTTCTCGGGCGATCGTCCATGATGAGATCCGCGAAAGCATGACCGAGCCCGACGTCGAGATGATCCTTCAAAAAGGGAGGGAGATTGATCCTGAAGAGAAACCGCGAATCATCACCGACAACGGCCCTCAATTCATAGCCAAGGACTTCAAAGAGTTCATCAGGATTTGCGTGATGACTCATGTGAAGACATCGCAGTATTATCACCAGAGCAACGGGAAGATCGAACGCCGGCGGCGATCGTTGAAGGAGGATTGCATTCGACCGGGAACGCCATTGTGCCTGGACGATGCGATTCGATTGGTGGCGCGTTATGTGAAGCATTATAACACGGTCAGGCTTCACAGCGCAATCAGCTATATTACGCCGGAAGACAAGCTCGCCCTAAAACATCGCCCTAACGCCCTAAAAAATAGACGCCCTAAAACATAGACACCCAGAATTTGACCGCCTCCCGAACATCACCATCCGCCCTAAAACATAGACGCCCTAAAACATAGACACCCAGAATTTGACCGCCTCCCGAACATCACCATCTAATCGTCTAACCCCTTGTTTATTAAGGGTTTAGATCTCAAAATCACCGAAGTTCCCACATGATTTGGGCGTCTCGTTAGTCTGTGTTCGGCGTGTTCGTAATCGGCGGGTACACGTCGTTTTACGATCCGTACGATTCGTCGGCTTGGTGGGGGTCGTTCAGTCCGCATCCGACGAGCTTCGGATATCGATGGTTCGTCGACGGCGCGACATCAAGCGGTGGCGGCGGGGTCGGAGGATTCAACGCGATCGGATCGAATTCGACCGCATCGACGGGATCGACGTCGACATCGACCGGCTCGTCTTCAACACGCTATACATCAACGACGACCTCGAGCCCGACGAGCGGCTCGACGACGACGGCATCGACATCAAGCAATATTTTGTTTATTGACGGAGCGCCTTCGAGCGCGACGACGGCGTCTTCATCGGCGACGCCCGGTTCGTCGAGCGTGGCTTCGTCGTCGACGTTGGGTTCGGGATCGGGCGGAGCGAAGTCGGCGACGTCGTCGCCGCTTTACGGCGGGACGGGATCGAGCGATCACAACCCGAGCAATGTTCTGACTCCTGGGATGATCGGCGCTCCGAACTCGGCGTTCGTTCGCATCGGCAATGATATGAACGCGATGGGGAGTGATCCGACACCAAGTGCAGCTTCGATTCCACAGGATAAATATCACACGGGACCGTGCGATAAAAACTATGAAGGCTATTATTGTTCGCAATGCTACCAGGGAAGGATGTTATGGAAATCACCGATCGATCAGGCGGCGGAAAAACTCGGCGTCGCTCTTCGGAACGCAATGAGGAAGCATGAGCATTTCGATGAAATCAATAAATTTACAACACTCAATCCATCGAGCCTGGATTACAGCATTGATGACGTCAAACAGATGCTGATTCAGAAGTATGGTACGGAAGGACTGATGCTTCTCGAGGCGGCAGAGTCTCAAAATATTGATATTCTGTTTAGTTCACATGTTAATTATAGTGGAGTTTTCGGGTGGACCTGGGGACTCTAAAAAACTGAACGGGATGCAAATGGAGATCCCAGACCTACTATCCGTATCGCAAACGAACGTCCATACTCGTCGATTTCTGCCATGATCTCGGCGTATTCGAGTTCGAAGATGACACTTGGTGATTCTGCTGAAGCGCTGAAAGAAGGACTGGAAGGATCTCTCGGGGGAAAGACCGGGTTTTTCCCAGGGTTCTTTAGGGGGCTCGATTTCAGCGCTCCGGAACTCCAATTCATCGCCAAACATCCAGAGATTTTCCCCGACGCCGACGTCATAAACGCGTCGAAACTGAGCGCACAAAACGAAGCGTTCGCCAATCTGATGGGGCACACGCTCGATCAGCGGGCTATTGACAAGATGCTCGAGATTGGTGTACTTACTGGTTTGAAGTTTTGCGCCGCCGCGCCGGTGTTAGCTAGCCTTGGAGATCAATTTGAAGAAAGGGTTAAGAACACATTCAGAAATAAAATTATCAGGCAAAACGAAATTCTCATGGATGCTGGAGGACGCGTAATCGGAGAGATCGACTTCGAGACCGCTGAGGCGATTATCGAAGTAGGGATCAGCCTCAATAAGAAAACCGAACAGTTACATAAGCTTGCAGAGATAACAGTTCAACGCTCAAAGAGGCATGATATTATTTATGGCCCAAGAACGTCTCCTGGAACTCTCAAATTCCTCAAGGAAAGCTTGGAAAAAAATGGGGTGACCGGGTACGATTCATTCCTCACGAGTAACCTATGTCGTCATGGCAATATGCATTTCTGTTTCCATCATCTAAGGAAATCATTCGACCTTCGAGAGCCGTCTGTCACTTTAATCGTAATGGATTCGAGTTCGATAGAAAGATTCGATTGTGCATACAGATAGACGACGCCGGTCATCTTCTCGATGTAGGTGAGGAAATCAATCTTGGAGATCCCGTGGTTAAAAATCTTATCGACTATTTGGAGCGAGGTGTTCCGCTTTCGATACAGGTCATAAATAAACACATTCAAATTACATGTCACTTCATTATAAGTTGTAATAATCCGCACATATCGTTTGGTTGGTCTCGAAGACTCTTCTGTATGATGCCAATCGACCAGCAAAAAATATTTTGGATCGCGTTACGCTCGTTTGCAAGAGACTGCAACTCCGCTTTCGTTTTTATTATCGATGACGCCCCCGACGATTTTGAAGATAGATTCATCGAGGTCGATAATGATCATTTTATCGATACGGAAGTGAACCATCGCTACGGTCTTGGTCTCCGACAAGTTTGGATTAGAACCTCATTCGTGCAGAAGCCGCCATTGGGACCCACATACAGTTCTTCTGAAGATATAGGCGACGATTTCAAACGGTATTTCGTTAAGAGTGATCGCTGAAATGAAAATCACGAGCACGAATTTCTAGACACCCAGAATTTGACCGCCTCCCGAACATCACCATCTAATCGTCTAACCCCTTGTTTATTAAGGGTTTAGATCTCAAAATCACCGAAGTTCCCACATGATTTGGGCGTCTCGGTTGTATTCGTGTGGCGTGTTCATAATCGGCGGGTATTCGTCGTTTTACGATCCGTACGATCCGTCGGCTTGGTGGGGGTCGTTCAGCCCGCATCCGACTAGCTTCGGCTATCGTCGGTTCGTCGACGGCGCGACATCGAGCGGAGGCGGCGGAGTCGGAGGATTCAACGCGATCGGAACGCATTCGACCGCATCGACGGGATCGACGTCGACAGGATCGACATCAACGACGACCTCAAGCCCGACGAGCGGCTCGACGACGACAGCATCGACATCAAGTAGCACGCATTTTCCAGACACGCATTTTCCAGACACCCAAGATTTGACCACCCCCGAAACTCCTCCATTAAATCAAGTAACCTAAAGCACGCATTTTCCAGACACCCAAGATTTGACCACCCCCGAAACTCCTCCATTAAATCAAGTAACCTAATGTCTGATCGAGGTTTAGATCTTAGACCGCCCATCGGGACGGCCCTTTTGGCCCTGCCCGACTTTTCCGACTTTTCATACACCCCGTCTTTTCAGACACCCAGAATTTGCCCCCCCCCCCCGAATTCCGCGATCAAATTATCTAACCCCAGGATTGATAGTAATTTAGATTTCAACTCGCTCTTCGGGCCGGCCCCGTATTTTCCAGACACCCAAGATTTGACCGCCTCCCGAACTCGGCGATCAAATCATCTAACTCGATGATTGACCAGTATTTAGATTTCAGCGTATTTTCTAGACACCCAAGATTTGACCACCCCCAAAACTCCGCCATGAAATCATGTAACCCAATGACTGAAAGGGGCTTAGATCTCAAATCTCCCTTCGGGCCGGCGATATTCTTAAGCGTATTTTC
>JAJYWB010000027.1 GCA_021791715.1 Planctomycetota bacterium
CGACATCCCCGCTGCGACGATCGAGGCGAGGCGCGCGACCGAGCTCGACCCGCGGTCGGTTTTGGCGTGGGCGACCGCGGCTCGGTTGTACGAGACTTCGGGGGATCTCAAATCGGCGGTCGACGCCGACCGGAGACTTTCCGAGATCGATCGGCGGTCGCGAACCGAGTATCTTATGAACATTGCGAAACTTGAAGCTCGGTTGGGGAATCGCGCGCTCGCGCTCAAGGCGGGGAGGGAGTTGCTCGCGGCCGCGCCGGGGAATTCGGAGAATTATGAATTTTACTCAAGTTTATGTTTTCAATTAGGAGAGCCCGACGAGGGGCTCGAGACGTTGCGAAGAGCGGCGCGGGTGAATCCGAACGATACGAAAACGCTGCTCACGCTCGCCGAGACGCTCGCGGGACAATTTCGCACCGACGAGGCGATCGAGTTTTACTGGAAGGCGTTTGAGAGCGTGAATGTGCTCGACGAAAAGACGCGGATCGTCGGCAAATTGGCCGAAACGTATCTCGCGCTCGATCGTTTCGACGCCTTGATCGCGCGGCTTGAACGCCGCGGGAACGAAAGAGATTCCAAACGTGAAAACGCGATTCTTTTGGCACAGGCTTATACGACTTCGGCGGATTTCGGCGCGGCGAGGACTGCGCTCGAGGGGGCGATCGCTTCGAGCAAGCTCGACGTCGCGATTCTGGCGCAGCTTTCGAGGCTCGCCGAGGCCGAGGGGGATTACGCGGCCGCCGCGGGATATGAAAAAGAATTGGTACAAATCGCACCCGATGAAAGGGCGATCGCCAGACTCGCCGAGCTTTACGTCGGCGCGAGGGATTTTTCGTCGGCGACCGACGTTTGGGGAAAGGAGGCCGAAACGAATCAGGATCCGGGTCGGATATTGCTCGCGCTCGATTTCTTACTCTCGAACCACAAACCCGAGGTCGTCTTGCCGATCGCGAACCGTCTTCTGAGGAAGAATCCGCGCGATTGGGAGGCGCTTTACCGCGAGGGGACGGCTTACGCCGATCTCGATCGTCCCGACGAGGCGATCCGCGACTTCAACGCGATCCTCGACATGAATTTGAAAGACGATGTGAAAGGAAGGTATTGGGACGTCGTCAAAAGATCGAATTCGGTTTTGATACCGTTTCGAGGCGGCGTTTCAGGATCCCAAAAAATCCAGCCTTGTCCGCTTGAAGAATATGCGGCGCAAGTAAGTTTAATACGTCGATACGCCGGCATTGATCCCGGAGGATCGCTGTTCGCCGCCTTCGGTCCGTCGAATTTCGGCCAAGCGCGGGTCTTATCGATCGCCAGGCTCGAAGCGCAGGCTCGGAAAAAGAATCAACTCCGCGGTTTTTACGACCGAATGAGCGAACGCCGCGGCGAAAGGCGAGACGATCCGCGCGGGCTCGTCGATTGGTATTATCTTCAATTAATTGATCGCTCACGTAACGGTCTTTTCGAGGCGGCTCGCGATCTCGCCGCGGCGGCGCCGACCGATCCCTCGGCGCAATGGGCTTACCTGAATCAACTGCCGCTCCGCGGCGATTTCGAAGCCTCTCAGCGATCTTCGATCACGAAACCGAGGCTCGTCGCATCGGCGGCGCCGGCTTCAGCCAAGGCGATTGAGCGTCTGTTCGAAAGCTTTGAACTGCTGAAAAGTATCAAACCCGAATGGATCGATTCCGATATCCTCGTCAACATCGCGGTCGAGCTCGAACGAGCGAACCGAACCGATCTCACGAAAAAATTCCTCGACGAAGTCGTCGCCAAAGCCGATCAACCCGAAGAAATCATCGCGGCGATGAGCCTCGCCGCCGAACTTCAATCGATCGATACGCTATTGAGTCTTTGGGATCGGTATGAAAGACTCGTCGCGGGAAAAGCCCTGGTTTACCCGCCCGCGATGTTCGTACCCGCCGCGCTTGTGAAAGGATACGTTAGGAGCCCCGTCGAGCCGTTGTGCGAGGCGATCGACGATCTCGCTTTCGACAAACGACATACGGCGATCTTGCCGATCGTCGATCACTTCATCGAGGTGATCCGCGGGCGAAACGATCGCATCGCGGGCAAGGCGCGGTCGCGCGGCTTCGCCCCCCGCTCGAACGGCGGAATACAATATTATGATATCATAATGAATCACACAAGAACTATTTCGAGTTTGGATTACCCCCTTCCCAACGCGTATTTCGATTTCGGTTCGTTGAACTTTCTGAGGAACGCTTTCGAGTTGTTTCGCCGCGACGATCTGGTGGGCGATCTGATCGATCACCTCAACACGCGATCCCGGTCGGAACGAGACGCGAAAACCAAAACGTACGCGCTTGTAGCGGTCGCTTATCTTTCGTGGTGGAACGGTGAAAAGGACGACGCGGTCGACGCGTTCAGCCGCGCCGCGGCGTTTTCTCCCGAAGATTCGGGGCTCAAACTCGCGCTCGCCGAAATCAAAATCAAGAACAAGGAATTCGCCGATGCGATTGAAATCGTCGATTCGTTCGAGCCGATCGACGTCGATTCGACGCGCCGTCGCGAACTCGCCGCGATCGAGGCCGCTGTAGCGATCGGGAACGTCGACCGAGCCCGCGCCGCCGCCGAACGCCTCTTCGGCCTCAGGCTCGAAGTTGAAACGCAACTGACGCTCGCTCGGCAAATGCATCAACTCGGCCTGCGCGAGCTCGCGGCGACCGTATCGGCGCGGGTGCGCCGCCGCGTCGGCGACAGGCTCGATTCGCTCGTCGCGCTCATGCTCCAATACGAACGGCAAAACAAACGCGACGAATCGATCCAGGTCGCGCTCCAAATCCTCGGATTGACGAGCCGTTCCAATCGGCTCATATCAAATATAGGATTATATCCAGATGCTAATGCACGTCAGGCGGCGATCCAGGTTTTGGCGCGGTCGCCGAAGCTTAAGGAAATGATCGCTCGAATCGAGGCGCAAATCGCCGATAATCCCAACGCCACGGCGCTTTACAACCGGCTCGCCGATTACCGCCGCGCCGCGGGCGAACCGAAAAAGTCGGTTGAAGCGTTGCTCCAATATTTGGCTCATCGTCCCGACGATGCCGGAGCGCGGTATCAAATCGCGGCGAAGCTCGCGGCCGACGGCGATCTGGAAGCGGCGATCGATCAATACACAATCGCCTTCGATCAAGACCCGAAATACTTCTCAACCCACCTGAGAGAGATCGGCGGCGTCTTTATCGATTCAAAACGATTCGATCGATTAGCCGATCTGCTTGAACGTACGTTTCGATTAGTTACGGATCGCTCGGCTCTTGATACCAGATACCTCGCGGTTTTCGTTAATAAGATCGTCTCCGAGTCGTCGACCCGCGATCGCGGCAAAGCGATCTTCAGCCGGGCCTGGACGCTCTTTCCCGATGCACGGATAAGTTTTCTTAGAACAGTTGAAGACCAAACTATATGGAATGATCGTGAAATGTACGACCGGCTCGTTCAATTCATTTTTCCCGCGGACGATCAATCGCGAATCGACGATTGGTTCGGATGCCTCATGAACGATTGCTGGATCGATTATACGCGTGACGGACGCGTCGTCACGACGTTCGGCAAGTTGCTCGAATCCGCCGCGGCCGGCGAACGCTACGAAGACCTCAAAAATCGACTCGAATCCGCTCTTAAGAATCACCCCAATTGGATCGGCGGAAAGGCGCTCGATGCGATCGTTCAACTTGAAACCGACGATTTCGAGCACGCGATCGCGGCGATCCGTAACTTGCACAAACGCCTCGACGCCGAAGGGTCGATTGAGAAGAAAATGATACCCTGGACGATCGCTCAGCGGCTCGAAACCGACGATCGAGCCCGCGCCGATGCGATCGCTTTTTATCAAACGACGCTTCGGTGCGATCATCCCGTCGTCCTCGACGCCTCATACGGGCCGATCGCTCGATTGATCGCGCTTTTTCAAAAATCGACCGATAAACTCGCGGCGCGCGATTATTTGATCGAATACATCAAACGATTTCATTCGCTAAACGGCGGCGGTTACACGCCCGAGACGCTCCGAATGAGAGAGATCGAAATCCTCAGCCTGTTCGGCGGAGCGCTCGGCGACCTGGGATTCCCAGCCGACGGCCTGCGAGCTTATCGTTCCATGCTGGATCTTATCAATAGCTATGTGCAACCATCTCCAGCTTTTAAAACGAAAGAGGAATACGAGTCGATTGCGCGACGCGGGATCGCGCGCAATCTCGAACTCCTTGAGCGCGGAGCGAACGCGAAAAGGACGCGGGAGATGATCCAAGAGGCGCTCGATCGTCCCGCGGGCGATCGACGCGCCGACGCGATCGAATTATCGTTATTCGTATATCCCGAACGCGTCGATCGATCCAAAGTTGAGAGCGTTTTGGCGATTGAACTTGAAGCCGACGCGACCGAAGACGAAGGCTTGCCCGTCGATCTGAAGGCCGATCTCGCCAGGCTTGTCGATCGATATCCCGACGATTTCTCGGTACAAACGCTCGCGGCGCTCGGCGAGTTGATCGACGGAAAGGCCGATCGGATCGCCGCGGCGCTCGATCGACTTGAGCGGCTCGTCGAGCGAACGCCGCTCGAACCCCTCGCCGAAGGCGTTCGACCGAACGCTCGCGTTCGCGCCGCCGCCGAACGCCAGGTCGGCCTTTGGCTTGTCGCGCGAGCGTGCCTGTTAACCGATTCGTACGCAGCCCGCGGCGAAAAACTCGCCGATCGCTCCCTCGCCGCGTCGCGACGCCTCCTCGACGATTCGTACGCGATCGCGATCACCCGAGAACGGGGCGAATTCGCGCTCAAACGCGGCGACCGCGCCGCCGCCGAAAAATGGTTCGGTAAAACCCTTGAAGCGATTTTACCCAAACCCGCCGCGGCGAAACGCTGAAACCTCCAAAATCGGCGGGGATTTCCAAGGACGGAGGGATATTAATTAATTGCAATTTATGTATTTATTTTATTTTAGCTATTATTCAATAACACGTCGGCGCGTCGCGACTCGAATCGGCCGACACGCGGCCTTCATCAAAGCTCAAACGCGCCTCGTGGGAGGAGCGGGGTTCGCCGCGGCGCATATCCGATCGTATGTTATGATAAATGTTTATCTTAAGACGGCTCACCGGGAGGTTCGCCCTCCCAAAATTTGGATATCAATATCAATTATTAAAATATAATTTACTTAATGTATACTAAACTCGGTACGTCGTTCCGAATTCGAACCGATTCAGGACCGCATTTCGAGTTGCATCCTAATCTCAAAAATGATTTAGTGGCTAACGGTGCAGAAGTAGCCATCCGTACCATTGGCCGTTCGCGTTAAACGCTCACGCCGATCTCATGCATGAGTTGCTCCACATCCCACTTATCACTTGCCACTCCTGCCGTCATCGAGGGCCTTATCCTGAGTCTATTATGCATCCAGCAGAAATTATAGTTGATCATATTGAGAGCGGTCGCTTCCTTGAGATTTTCGAGCTTCTTACCGAACCCGAGCGACAGCATCGTCAGACTACGCATGAAAGTCCTAAGGGTCAGATTGTTCTGCTCGGCGTAGCTGATGCAAATCGTCCTCGGATCGAAGTCTCCAATCATGACATTCCGGTCCATTCCTGTCATCTCGGGAGTGCCATATCGTCCCGGCTGTTCCATAACCGCCCGAAAGTCTTTGACGATCACCCCGTAACCCACGATGTTCTCGAACGCGATGTCTATCGCTCCAAGTTATGCCGCAAACCCGTCGTTGCCGATTTGAAGCCGGATATGCTTCTCTCCCGGCTTGGCAGCCATGATTCGGCCAGACAATTCGATCATGAACTTCTCATCGATCGTGGCCGTTCGCTTGCCTAACACAAACGACGGAATCAATTTCATGGTTTGGTCCATGGCAACGCAGATGAATTGGTCACCAACCATGACATCATTCTCGCCTGGCTTCAATAGGCCTTTCTTCTTCTGAACAAATGTCAAAATCTCATCAACCTCGACGTGCCGGTGATTCAGTCTTGTCATCCGAGAATCGAGCAAATCAGCCGCACCACGGCCAGCCACAATGTGCTGATGATAGATGGAGTCCCCATGCACGCTAGTCAATCGCTCGGTCGAGAGGATCGAATTCCCTTCAACCAGATGATGCTGGACGGAGAGACAAGTTGCGGTGGCCTGCGTGCATATGAGACGAGCCCTTTTCCCGGTTGGTGCGGGTCGGGTCAAATGCTAGCGCTCCTAGAAGAGTCGCTCTCGGATGCTTACCCGCCTGAGTATGCCCCTCTCGGCTGTTGACGCAGACTGGTGATCGATTACCGTGTGTATTTATTGTACGACAAATAGTCGCAAAACGCAAGCCTTTGTCTTGCTTTCCCTCTTTTTCTGTCTTACAGTTCGGTTCATGAAACGAGTATCGAGCGGGCGACCACGAAAACTTCCTGGCCAACTTAGAAGCGAGCGAATCGAAGTTCGAGCCGATGCCTCAGAAAAGCGGTTGCTCGAATCTGCTGCGAATGAGGCAGGAATGAAGTTGTCGGATTGGATACGCGATCGACTTCATTCGGAAGCAACCTCCGAACTCGCAGAAGCAGCACTGTCACGCTAGAATTTACCCCGATCCCGAACACGATAGGACACGCGATTGAGATCCAGTGTTCACCATTGAATGAGAAGCAGAGAGACTAATCGCGTTTCTCGGCGTCATTAGTTGAGCGTTTCGACATGACAATATCGAATACAAATAAGGTGATCAGCGAAATTCTGCGTGGCTCAGAATACGCGCTTACGATTTTCACGCCTGACGAAATTAATTTGCTCGAATTTCATACCGCTAAGAGCAAAACAACAATTATCTGCGGAGTGACCGGAAAATCGCGTCCAGCAAAACCCGAGGAGATTGTTCGGCAGTTGTATGTGAACAAACTAATGGGTCACTATCAGTATCCCAGAGATCGAATCGCGCTGGAGAAATCAGTTTACTTCGGCTCCACAGTTCACGAGAAGGCCGCCGATATTGTTGTCTGGGAGCAAGAGTCGGAACTTATCCCCTATATCATTGGAGAAATTAAGAGGCCAAAGAGACGAGATGGTTTGGAGCAACTTAAAAGCTATTGCAATGCAGAAGGTTCACCTATCGGTCTATGGACGAACGGCGGCGAAACAATAGCGCTTCATCGGGAAGAGCCGAATATCTTCCGAAATCTGCCGGATCTTCCAACTGCAACTCAGAAGTTAGCAGATCTTCTTTCCGAGCAATGGACTCTTGAGGATCTCACGAAACGCAACAAGCTCGTTACAGAGCGAACATCGCTAAAGAGTGTCATACTTGACATGGAGAATCTTGTTCTCTCGAATGCTGGGGTGGATTCATTTGAAGAAGTTTTCAAACTAATTTTCGCCAAACTATATGACGAATGGCAGGCTGGCAGAGGTGGGTCCCGTTCAAAGCGATATCTCGATTTTAGAGTTACAGGATCAGCTCGCGAGTTTGAAGCAAAAGTCACATCGCTGTTCAATCGAGCTAAGATGCAATGGCGGGGAGTCTTCGACGATGGAGAGAGACTTAATCTCGAACCGGATCACCTGAAATCATGCGGCTCGTTCCTCGAAGATATTCGCCTGTTTGAATCAAATCTTCAAGTTATCGACGAAGCATTTGAGTATCTGTCTTTGAAGTACGCCAAAGGCGAGAAGGGGCAATATTTCACGCCTCGGCACGTTATCGACATGTGTGTCAAAATGCTCAATCCGACTTTGGATGAATTTGTCATCGACACAGCAGCGGGGTCTTGCGGGTTCACTGTTCACTCCTTCTTCCATGTGTGGGGTCATCTCTTTACTGCAAAAACTCTTGAATCATGGCAGACAGATTATGCGGCAACTCATGTCTATGGTATTGATTTCGATCCACGTTCCGTGAAGATTGCCCGTGCGCTAAACTTGATTGCTGGAGATGGGAAATCCAATGTCTACCGGGCCAATACACTTGATCCGCGAAGCTGGAGCAACGAGGCGCGTGTCGGGATGTTGCCACGACTTCGCCGTTTCATTGGAGAACCGGAGCGTGATCGATGGAACATCGATAATTATCGCTATTTTGATTTCGATGTTCTCATGACGAACCCGCCTTTCGCTGGTGACGTCAAGGATACACGCATTACTTATCAATTTGATCTTGCAAAGAATGAACGGGGCAAATGGCAGCGTGAAGTCAGTCGAGACATTTTGTTCGTCGAACGAAACATGGAGTTTCTCAAGCCTGGTGGAAGAATGGCGATTATTTTGCCACAAGGCCGTTTTAACAACGTCAGCGACAATCAACTTCGGAGTTTTATCGGGAGTCACGCGCGTGTATTGGCTTGCGTAAGCTTGCATATTAATACCTTTAAACCACATACAAATACAAAAACAAGTGTTTTATTTCTTCAAAAGTGGAATGATGATCCATTCAAGGGCGCACTCTGCCCTCGCAAAGCAGACTATCCAATCTTCTTCGGAGTCAGCGAATCGCCGGGCAAGGATAATCTTGGTAATTACAGATATCGCATAGGAAGCGACAACGCCCCGGAGTTAGATAGCAATGGCCAAATGATGGTCGAGCACGACCTTGATGAAATTGCAACCGACTTTATCGCATGGGCCAAGCTGCAAAGGCTCTCTTTTCATCGGTAGGATCGCCATGGCAATCGTCAGCACAGCGAAATTCAGCGATACGATCGAGGCCGATCGGCTTGATGCGGAATTCTTCGAACCGAAGGACCTGGAGATTCTCAATAAACTACGTCAGGCGGGCGGAAGCACGCTTGGCGAGATCTGCGACGTTCTGAACGGCAAAACGCCGACTGAATATATTGCCGATGGAGACGTTCCAGTTGTTAGGTCTGGGGATCTCAGTGCTCCGCTTATTTACCCGGATTGTGGTCGCGACTTCCTGAGAACTCAGAGATCAGAGAAACTCGTCCGGCTCGTGACCGGAGACGTTCTGATTTCATCAATTGGCTTGGGTTCGATCGGCAAAATCAGTCTAGTTATGGACGCCGGGGATTTCGTGACGGTATCGGAGGTCACGATTTTGCGATCAAGGAAATATCCTTCCGAGGTGCTCTTTACTTACTTGACGACAGAAGCCGGCCAGCGACAAATTCTGAGGCAGGTCACAGGGGCGACTGGGCAACAGCACCTTCTGCGATCAAAGGTGGAGATGATCCTCGTGCCTCCGGCTCCTAAGAGGGATATTGTTGACGCTATTCGTGCCTCATGTGCGCGGGCTTGGGACTTAGAGAAAGATGTTAGCAAACAACATATAAAGACTCACGAAATATTCGCTAACTCTTTGGGACTTTGACAAATGGGCGCGCCGCGTGACATCCTAGATGCGCTCGAGTCGATCGTGTCGATTTACTTTTCGGACGTTCGCCACAAAACTAGGGCTGCATTCATATTAACTGATGAATTAGTGGAAATGTGTTGCAAGTCTTTGGCAGTAGCCCAAAACCCAAATCTAGGAAGAATTCAGTTTCACACCTTGCTTGCCCATCCGGCAGTGAATCTTGATCACAACACGGTGGCCCTTGGTGCATCACTCTATCGTAATCACGATACCAGAAATAAAATGCAGCATGTAAACGCCGCATTCACCGTGGACGATCAACACTGCGCCGATGGCATCTTGGATGCTGTAAAGGCCGTAGAGCATTGCTTCCCCGGAACGACTAGCACTCTTCCAGACTCCCTCCGGGTTGCGCTTCGAGTCATCCGTCTGCATTCCAGTGAGGGCGATCCCAGATTACGGGCTGGCTTCGAAGATGCGATGCGAAAGCATCGCTGGAATGGGGCGAACCGCCGCGCTAGAGTACAGGAACCTCCATATCCAATCGGGACTCGTCGGTACTGGGGTTTTGTCATCATGCCCGAGTTCGCCCAGGTTGAGGCAATATTGAACCGACTGGGCGCTCCTTAGCCCTCTCACGGCTGAAAATCCCGTGCAAACTTCACCTAATATACGGACGTTCATTACTTCACATTAGGATATTACTGCATTTCGGCGATTGTGGTCAAGATCCGACTTCGGTCGTTATCATAACGTTCGATTTCACTTCCACGCGAGACGATAATTCGGGGAGTCGAGTAACATGATTCCGTTTCTAAGAGCGGTCGGATCGGCGTGGCTCGCCGCGGCGATGCTGGGATGCGCCGATAAAAGTGGTTTCGAAGCCTCAAAAAGCGTCGATTCGCCCTCGGCGGGCTACTTCGAGACCGACGCCAAAACCCAAAGCCCGGCCGCGGCAGCGCCTCAGCCGATCGAACTCGCTCGCGGCGGCGAAGATTCGCCCCCCGACGCGTCGAAAACTGAACATCAAGAAACCGCGGGCGAGCGGGCGAATCCCGTCGGAGGCGCCGCTCAACCCGCCGATATCCAGCCCCTCTCGCGAAAAATTATCTACAATGCTTATGTGGATTTGACGATCGATAATTTCGACCGGGGCGCCGAGCGGATCGAACGTCTCGTCGCCGAGTCGGGCGGATTTTTGGCGAGTTCGGAGATGAGCGGATCGCCGGGATCGGGACGTCGAGGAGTTTGGACGGCTCGGGTGCCCGTCGCCAAATTCTCGACGTTTCTCGACGCGCTCTCCAAGATCGGCGAGCCCGTTCGTAAGCGGATCTCGTCCGAGGATATCAGTCGCAAGTTCTACGACGTCGAGGCGCGAATTCGCAACAAAAAGAACGAGGAGGCGAGGCTTCTCAAGCTGCTCCAGGAAGCGACGGGGAAGCTGAAAGACGTGATCGACGTCGAACGCGAAGTGACGCGCGTCCGCGAAGAGATCGAGACGATGCAATCTCAGATCAACCAGTGGTCGAGCCTCTCGGCGTTATCGACGGTGACGATCTCGCTCGTCGAGTTCCGCGATTACGTTCCTCCCGAATCGCCGAGCTTCGGCGTTCGCATCTCACGCGCGTTTATGGGATCGGTCGATCGCGTCGGCCAAACGTGCAAATCGTTGATCGTTGAATTCGTCGCATTCGTCCCCTGGCTCCCGTTTTGGATCGTCGGAGCGGTATTCGTTTGGGCCGCGTACCGCTTGATTAAACGTTTCGGCGGAATGCAGATCACTACGTCGCGTAGGATCTAGCAAACGCTTACACTTTAGAACGTAAACCATATTATGGAACCGATACGATTCGAAGCGGATCGCGTTTGAGCTCGCAGACGAGATCGAACCGATCGAAACGGGCGACGTCGTCGATATCTTCGGCTAGGCCGAGGGCGGTCACACGGCGTCCGCCTCGGCCGAGGACGATCGTTCGACGTATGTCTTCGGGCGACGGATTTTCGACGGCGATCGAGCGGAAAAGACGATCGACGATCAAGGCCGAATCGTTGGCGTGATCGAATCGGCTCGAACGCGATTCGTCGCCGCCGATCAACCGCGCGGCGATCGCTCCCGCGAGGAGCGAATCTTCGAGGCTTATGAACCCGTCGGTTCCTGAACAAATGATGTGCACATCACGATCGGCCTTGATCAAAGCGTTCGTCGTCGCCGAAAAATTGACGAACGCTCCGATCAGCACGCGTTCGGCCTTAAGCGAGGCGAGGACGGCGCGGGTTCCGTTCGTCGTGGTCATGACGATCGTCTTCTCGGCGCAGCGGTCGCGGTCGCACGAACGGGGCGAATTGCCGAGATCGAAGCCCGGAATCGGCACGCCTTGTCGTTCACCCGCGAGCAGAGCCGAGCCGGGGGGAAGCTCGCGGGCTTTTTGTTTCGCCTCGTCGATCTCAAGACACGGGACGATCGCGTTCGCTCCCGCCGCGAGCGCGTGAACCATCAGCGACGTCGCGCGCAAAACGTCGACGACGACCGCGATTCCCCCAGAAAGCGATCCCTCGGGAATCAGGCTCGGTAATAAATGGACGGACACCCCGCGGCTCGGATCGTTTCGATTCATTTCTTTATCTACTCATAAAAGTTTATTGATTACATATCGGACTTCCGCGAGCGTGACGCGGCGCGGCCGGATCTTTACAATAAAGCGATCGTTCGCGATTGTCGAATCCGCGGGCTCAATCACGAATCAACACGACCGATCGACGAGCGGGCGAAATCGAGCAGATCATGAAGATTCTAATAAAATATCATTATCTCATTTTTTTGATTCTCGCGTGCGTCGGTCTGATCGTCGCGGCGGTATCGGCGGCGGAACCGGTCGCGGGAGATCGGACCGCGATCGGCGACGACGCGACGTTGTTCACGCCCCGGGGTTACACGCCCGAAGGCGATTCGGTTCGGGTGTTTTTGCACCTGCACGGAGCGGCGAGCGCGGTCGAACCTGCGCTCGTCTCGAAGGATCGCCGCGCGGTGTTGATCGAATTCAATCGCAAAGGTCTTTCGAGCGTTTATACGAAACCGTTTTCGGATCCCGCTCTCTTTCCCAGGCTGCTCGATTCGGCGATGAGGGCGCTTCGGGAAAAACGAATATCGAAGGAGCCGAAACCGAGCGAGGTGATCGTTTGCTCGTTCAGCGCGGGGTTCGGCGGGGTTCGCGAGATGCTTAAAGATCCCGGCGCGTTCGAACGGATCGACGCGATCGTTTTGGCCGATTCGTTGTACGCGGGATATCTTGGAGATATCAAAAAACGAGTGATCGATCCCGAGGCGATGGATGGATTCGTCAGGTTCGCTCGGGAGGCCGCGGCGGGTCGCAAGGCGATGTTGA
This sequence comes from Planctomycetota bacterium, assembly GCA_021791715.1. Taxonomy (GTDB): domain Bacteria; phylum Planctomycetota; class Planctomycetia; order Isosphaerales; family Isosphaeraceae; genus JAKBCQ01. The sequence continues at coordinate 12,688 of JAJYWB010000027.1, forward strand.
TTACACACTCGGAGGTCGTCCCGGAAGGTTACGCGAGCACCGCCGAAACCGCGAGTTATCTGATCAAAGCCGTGGGCGCTGTTGAAACCTCGAGCGAGGAGGATTGGGGAGACGGTTGGAGGCGAACGCGAACCGCGGTCAAAGGACGATTCGTCGTGCTCGGCTTTTCGGGAAGCGAGGGGATCGATCACCTCCGCCATCTTCGCCGCGAAGGGGAACTTTGGGATCGATTACCGCCGAAAAAGAGAAACAACTGATTTTAACAGACGATTGATTTGCTTATTTGAGGAGTCGTCGGTTGTAAAGCACGATTATACCGATTCGACGAGTTCGCCGGAAAGGGGCTCGAGATGTTCGTCGAGATGCTGAAAGGAATGCGCATCGAACAGCCATTGAAGGCGACGACCGACGGCTTCGCGTGAAGCCTTTGAGAGTCGAAAAACAGCCAACGTCGCCAGGATTATCAATCCGGAAATCGTCTCGAAAAGCAGATATCGAACGAGACGATCGATCAGGATCCTTCGAGCCTCGATGATTTCGACGATCGAGTCTTGATCGTTTTCCTTCCAAATTGGATCGTTTGATTCCATATCAAATAGTAGCCTCATAAAAGCAAATATGTTTAACATTGGCGCCAGTCGAATCAGCGAGTTTACTCCGTCACGGAAATCGCGATGTGCGCGATGTTTCAGCAATCGTTTCTCGAGAAGAGCGTCCCAAACTTGATTCCTAATTCGAAAGAGATCTTGACGAAACAGCCAAACTCTTACATTCATCCACACGACATAAGAGACGACGAATGAAAGACCAAGACATCCCAAAAGCCATTGATATTCAGTTTTCATGAGTTTGTACCCGATCGAGGATCGGAACCGTCTTCGAGAAGCCCGCTGGTCGAACGATCCGTATCGATCATTTTCTCGATTTTCGCCAAGCGCGAAGCGAAATCCTTAATAAAGCGGCGATGTCTCTTCTCGGCCAGAATCAGCAAATAGCCTGGACCGATAAAATATACTACCAAACCGATCAAGCTTTAGCGATAGTTTCAACCAAGCGGGATCCTCGTTGAGTTTAACGTATGTGTTACAGATGATTCTGAAGCAGGTCGTTCCCGATATGAAAGCGGCGATCCACCAAATGATTTTGTAAATTCGATCGATCTTCATCGCTTCCAAATCGTTTTCGTCAATCCCGGCATTTTCATTAATCTCCGATTTGTGCTCGATCGAGTCGGCTTCTCATTCATTGGGGGAAAAGATCACGTTTCATCGACTGTTTCGAGTTCCGGGATTCGTCGTTTTCAGAACGTTCGCCTATCTAGCATACATTGTCTATCTCATGCTCGCTGATCGAATTTGTCGAATTTTATGAACCTTCCGGATCAATAATTGACTTCTCTATGAGTAGTGCTGGTTGGGAGATCTTTCACACCGGCTGAGCTGGAACAATGTTCGTAGGCTTGACCATAATCAAGCCGGTTAGTCGAAGGTTCGTGAAATGTAGCTCGAGTTTGATTTTTCGAGGATGCCGAATAAATGCCCGGTCGTGTCGTGTTGGCGATGAGCGGAGGGGTCGACAGTTCGGTCGCGGCGTATCTGCTTAAAGAGCGGGGTTACGACGTGATCGGACTGTTCATGAGGACGGGTGCGCACGGCGACGATCCCGCTCGGCGAGCCAAAACGTGCTGCTCGGTCACCGATTCGCTCGACGCGCGAAGCGTCGCGGATCGGCTCGACATTCCCTTCCAGGCGCTCGATTTCGAGAAGGATTTTGAGCGCATCATGGACCGATTCGCCGACGAATACATCGCCGGTCGAACCCCCAATCCGTGCGTCCTCTGCAACAGCAGGCTCAAGTTCGGCAAGCTTTGGGCGTACGGACGCAAGGCCGGAGCCGATTTCATCGCCACGGGACACCACGCGCGGATCGTCGCCGATACCGCCGGCCGATCCCGAGTCGCGCGGGCGATCGATCGCGGCAAAGATCAATCATACGTTTTATTCGAGATACATAAAGAGATCTTGTCGAAGGTTTTGTTCCCGGTGGGCGAGCTGACGAAAGCTGAGGTCCGAGACATCGCGCGTGATATCGGCCTTCCGGTGCACGATAAGCCCGACAGCCAGGAGATCTGCTTCGTCCCCGACGACGATCACGTCTCGTTCGTGCGGTCGCGACGGCCCGACGCGGTTTTGGCGGGGTCGATCGTCGACGAATCGGGACGGAAGCTCGCCGATCATCAGGGTATTGAGGCGTTCACGATCGGCCAGCGCAAAGGATTGGGGATCGCGCTCGGCGAGCCGCGATACGTCGTTCAGATCGAGCCGATTTCACGGACGGTTACGGTCGGCCCGCGCGAATCGCTCGATCGACCCGGGTTAATCGCCGCGCAATTCAATTGGCACGTCGAGCCTCCCGAGCTCGACGAGCCGATCGGCTGCCAGGCACAAATCAGGTCGCAGCATCGCGCCGTCGCATCGTTCGCCACACGGATCGCGAGCGATCAAGGTCGAGAGCGGGTTGAGGTTCGCTTTGAAGTCCCGCAGCCCTCCGTCGCTCCCGGGCAGGTCGTTACGATCTATCAGGAGGATCTCGTTCTCGGCGGCGGGTGGATCGAATCGGCGATCTCGCGGGATTGATCCCCACGATGATTGGAGATTTGGCGTCGAGCCTGCGATTCCGACCGATCTTTCGATTCGCACGTGATCGCAAGAGGGAGGTTGAGGCTTGAAGCGTGCGAATCGGATGTGTTAAGAAGCACGCCCGCGTGTCGTTTATTTCATGCGATCATGCCTCGTGAACTTGTCGAGAGACGGGGAATTATCCTAAACTGAAGTGACGACTCGACTACGCGAGACGATCGCATTTCGCGCGTGGAACGGATTCGAGCGCCCACGATCGTTGCATGGGACAGAAAGGTCCGCTTCGGGGGATCGGTTAAGTGGAGTCTTTCGCTTGATGAATCTGGTGAGTCTGATCGTTCCGGTCCCTCGAAAAGGGACGCTGACCGTCGAACGCGCGCAATCGTGGCGATCGGCTCTCGAAGCCGAGGGATACGACGTTGAAATGATCGTCGCGCGAGTGGGCGGACCGATCGCGACCGACGTCGACCAGGCGTCGAGCCGTGTTTGGCGCACGATCTGCGACGCGTGCGGAGGAGCGACCGAGGCCGCGATCGCGGGTCTTCGATCGGCTCGAGGACCGATTCTGGTCATTCTCGACCCGACGATGGGATACGCCCCCGCCGATCTCGTTCGGGTCGTCGAGCCTCTCGCCGTCGACGCCGCCGATTTGACGATCGCCGATCGATTTATCAAAGCTTATGATTCTACAACCGTCCACTTAAGCAAATCAGTCAAACCTAAAACCAATTCATCCATAATTGGTCGGTTTGTGCGAAAACTTTTAGGAACATCGGATCCGTTTACGGGATTGGTCGGGGTTCGGCGTGCGGCGCTCGACGCGGCGGACGACGATTTTTCTCCGGCTGGTTCGAAGTTTTCATTTGAACTGTTATCGAAGATCGAGGGACGGGTCGTCGAGGTTCCTGGGCGTCCGGCGTCACGGATTCATCGCGGTCTTTCGGCGTGGAATCCGATCCCGAGCATCGACGACATCCGCCATCTCAAGCGGCTCGCCGATCACCGATTCGGCGAGGTTTCTCGGCTGATACAGTTTTGTTGTGTCGGGTTTTCGGGGATGTTTGTCGATCTTACGTCGTATGCGAGCTTTCTGTTCTTGTTTCGCTCGATCCCGGGGATCGACGCGATCAAGACTCCCGTCTTTGGTTGTTCGCTGGCGATGTCTTTGGCGGCGGTCGCGGCGATCACTCTGGCCTTAAGCTGGAATTTCTCGCTCAATCGGCGTCTGACTTTCAGTTATGCGCGGGAGGGATCGCTCGCTCGGCAGTTTATCACCTATGCGCTCAGTAACGCGCTCGGCGCGGGGCTCAGTTTGACGATCCGGCTTTCACTTCCCCGTTATTTCGGCTTCTTTTTCCGGCACAATCTCGTCGCCGCGGTCGTTGGAATCGTGCTGGCGACGGGGATCAACTTTTCTCTGGCGCGGTGGGTCGTCTTTCACGATCGAGACGAACCAAAGCCGAAACAAAACGCCGACAACCAGGCGATCGTGGATCCGAGCGACGAGCCGGTCGACGCTTTCGCCGCGACGACTTCGCTCGCGGGCGAATCGACGGTTTGAAATCCTTGGTCATCGAACGCTTGAAGCGATTGGAACGGAGCGTCTTCGTACCGATGTACCGATCTCGATTGATTCGACTTGCGCGCATCGTCGGGATTTCGCGTTTCCTGGCGGTCGTCGCGTCTCCCTCACTTTGATCCGATTCGTTCGCATTCGTTCGTCAGCGTGCTTGCACCCTTGGTTGTCGTGATGTGAAAAATCAACCTTGCTAAATTCGGCCAAAAAAAACAGGGAAAAACTCCAAGGTGTGACAACGTAGCTGTCACCGCGATTGCTTACATTCCCTGTGTAGCTTGAAGCGATTTGTCGCCGGAACGAAGGCTTGAATTCAGCCGCCGCTCCGGGCGAAAACCGCGATGGAGCGTGTTTTACGCTTCGCGACGATCGCGGCGGAATCGCCGGAACGAGTCGAAGCGAGTCGAAGCGGACGGACGGTCAACGAACGACACCTAGTGGTTGAGCACGACCAGGAGTGCGATCTGATGGATGCCGAGCTTGAGAGGAAACAAACGGCGACGGCGACGAACGCGTCGGTCGATACGCTTGATGATTCAACCAACGACGAATGGACCGATCGCCGAGCCAGCAAACAGGCGTTGCGAGCCGCGACGGCGCGGCAGGCGAGCGGTCGCAGGCGGTTCGTCGATCCCACCACGTGCGAACGCGATTATTCCAACGCCGAGATGGAATTCATGAGGGCGATGCAGGAATACAAACAACGGAGTGGGCGAATGTTCCCCACATGGAGCGAAGTTCTCGAAGTGCTCCGCGGCCTCGGCTACGAAAAACTCGACGCCGATTCGCAGTCGCTTCCAGATTCCGCGCCGCCGAAGACAAAAATCGCGAAACACGCGAATTCCACTCCGAACGACTCGCCGTCGCATACGACAATCAATCCAATGTTCACGTTCTCGGCCGAGTTCGGCGCCAAAGCCCTCACCGACAATCGTCGGGACGATCACGAATCGAAGCTCGAAGTCAAATCGCCCAAGACGAAAAAACGCGCTTCTAACGCCGAACTCGAACCGCGCGACGACGAAATCCTCGCGACGATCGCACCCAAGCCGAGAAAAAAACGTCGTCTCGCCGCCAAGGTCGAATGTTGATCGGAGAAACCTCGATCCGCGAGCCTCGCGACCCCGCCGATTCATTCACTTTCGCCTCGAGGCTCGATCGATCGGCGTCGCATCGCGAGAACCAGAAAGACAAAACATGATCACTCAATTTCTCTAATTATTAATTTGTTAGATAAAAGATAAATGTAATAATTGGAGGAATCGCTCAATTCGCCGCATCGAGCGATTCCTCCCTTTTTATCGTCATCGAGAGACCGCTTGATCTTGCGGGTTCGATTCCGCGATCGCCGCTCCGTTGCGTGCGAGTTTGGAGGAGAATTCGGAGGGGGATCTGGGAGATAGCGCGTCGCAATACCGCGCCGCTTTGCTCAGGAAACGATCCCTCGACCTGGCGTCGGAGAAGAGAAAGAGACGATCGCGAAAGATCGCTCCGCAACGCGGATCTCCTTCGATCGCCTCGCCGTCGTCGATCCAGCGCACCGAGCAGCGGCCGCGATCAACAGGGACGTATCGGAGCGGATTCGCCACAAACGCGGCGCGGCGTTCGGGCGTCGAAAATCGGTAAATCTTGCCTTCAAACTCCTCCTGGAGGGTCTCGCTTCCGACGACGAGCGATCGATCACGAACGAGCGCCACGGGACAGAAACCGCCGACCGCGGGTCTCGTTTGAACTTCGACCCGAGTCTTCTCGGCGTCGGCGTCGAGCGGAGGTTTTTTCTTGGTGCGAACGATCCCCTGGCGATCGGTCGCCTTCACCTCGGTCGCGCGCGGCGGATCTCCCGCGGCGGTCGATTTCATCTTTGTCGATTCGTCTCGGCGCGGCTCGGCGACACGTTTTTCGGGCTCGGGAGCGGCCTGAGCCAGCATGTTCGCCAACTCCTCGACCTCGAGATAACCCTCGTTTTTGGCGACGATCCGCCCCGAAGGCGCGATCAACACCGTCGCGGGCAAACCTTCAAGACCGTGCGCCGCGGCGAGTTCAGCATAAACATCAGCTTGTAGCTTCACTGGAATGAAGCGCTCATTACCAAGTTTAACGATATTAGGATGAGTAAAGATCTCTCGTTCCATCTTGGCGCAATAGCCGCACCAGGATCCGGTGAATTGAAGCCAAAGGGGCGATCGCGCCGCGCTCGCCTCGGCGCGGGCCGCCTCAAAATCGGTCCGCCAGGCGATCGAAGCGGGTTCCTGCGCCCTCGGCGCGTGGATCGGGGTCGTGAGAATCGAAGCCAGGAGCGCGGCCAGGGCGCTCCCGCGTAACGCGGTGCTCGTACAGGACATGCGGTCCACTCCGTCCGTCGGCGATAAGGGAAATTACCGCGATCGACCCGAATCCGAGCCGATCGACACGCCGGTCCTTCCGGGGACCTCCGCGGCCGAAAGCCGCGGGCCAGACCTTTGGCGGAGGGGAAAACTGATTTTCGCACTCTCTCTATCGGCCGCCGACCCCCACAATCGAAAAAAAATTTCGTCCCGCCGATCGCTTCCACAAAGCCGCGCCGCCGCGATCGTCACCCTCGACACCCCTTACCAAAACCGCGCCTTCGGACCAAGCGCGACCGAATCAATCCCATAAAATACTACTATTTACTTACATTATGATTAGTAGAATCCATTCGTCGCGGCTCGATCCTCCTCGGGAGGATTTCGCTTTCGAGCCTGGAATTCGGCGATCACTCGTTCGCGCTCGCGAACGATCGCGGCGCGACGCCTTCGCGCATACGCGGCGATCGCGTACCAATCGCGAAACGCGACCGCGACGAGAGCCAAAATCAGCATGCATACGACGAACCAGATCGATACGAACCAGCGCCGCGACGAATCTCCAACCCTCGGATCAATCCTCGATCCCAAACCGATCGCGATCGCCGCGACCGCCATCAAAACGGCGCCCGCGTACCGACGCATATCTTGACGACGAAAATATAACAATTCATCGACCTGTTCGAGTCGATCGCGCCTACCGCGGTCGCGAAATTGAAGCCACGCGAGCAATCCCGCGGCGCACAACACCAAGACCCCGAGCGCCGACCCCGCCGCCGCGCTCGCCTCGATTCCACGCATCGATCGCTCATCCCCGGTTCGCCGCCGCTCAATCCCGTCCGATCGAAATACGTTCGATCATCGGACCTTTCGATTAAACGTGCACGGGCATCTCAAAACGCTTGCCGTATTCGCGTGAGAGAAGCTTATCGGCCTCGGCGTCGTTCACAAAACGCTCGGTCGACGCGTCGAAATCGACCCTGCGACCGACCCGTTGCGCGACGTTTCCCAAATGACACAATCGCGTGCTTAAATGCCCAATCTCAATCTCGGCGTTCGGTTTTTTCCGCGATTTCACGCATTCGAGAAAATTCGCGATATGCGCGGCCTGGGGATCGGCGATTTTACCCCCCGCGGTCGTTTTTCCCTCGACGACCTTCCATTCGCGCTCGCCGATGATCAGCGTTCCCTGATCCCCCTCGAACGAGACCCCGAACGACGAACCGTCGATCGGATGCTTCGACCAGATCCGATGCTCCCAGATCAAAATCGCCGTGGGAAACCGCCAAATCGCAACCTGAGTGTCGGGGGTCTCCTCGTCGTCGTCGAGCACAAAATTCCCGCCGGTCGAGACGATCGACGTCGGGGCGTCGAGCCCCAAACCCCAACGCGCCAGATCGATCGCATGAATCCCGTTGTTCCCCAGCTCGCCGGTACCCCAATTCCAAAACCAATGCCAATTGTAATGGAATCGGTTGGGATAAAACGGGCGATCGGGAGCGGGCCCCTGCCACATCGCGTAATCGACCCCCGCGGGAACGGCGCCCGGCGATCCATGACCGATGCTGTTACGTTTATGAACGATCCACGTTCGCGCCGAGCCGACTTTGCCGATCCCTCCCGATCGAACGATATCGAGCGCCTCGGCGATCTCGGGAGAGCTGCGTCGTTGCGTTCCCGCCTGAACGATCCGCGCGTATTTGCGCGCCGCCTCGACCATCCGACGCCCCTCGACGATGTTATGACTTACCGGCTTCTCCACATAAACATCCTTACCCGATTGGCACGCCATCACCGTCAAAAGCGCGTGCCAATGATCGGGCGCGGCGACGAAAACCGCGTCGATCGTCCGATCGTCGAGAAGTTTGCGAAAATCTTTCTCGGAGCGGACCGATTTCGCGCCCGCGGATTCTAAAATCTTCATGGGGCGAGCGAACGACGCGTCGTCGATATCGCAAACCGCGACGATTTCGGCGCGCGGATCTTTCACGACGGTCGCGATCAATTCCGATCCCCTGCCGCGCACCCCGATCACGCCGATTCGCACGCGTTCGCTCGCGGGTTCGGCGCCCCGAACGCTATTCGCCGCCAAAACCGCCGCCGTCCCGCCGACCCCCGCCATAAATTCACGCCGATTCACAGCTTTCATTTGATAATTTCCTTTTGTTTAGGATCGCGCCGCGGTCGAATTCGCTTCCGATTCTCTCCGAACACGGAAATCGTCGCATGGAACGCGCGGGGGATCAAGCGTCGGCGATTCAACCGATCATTCGGCTTCGGAGGCGCGCGCCCGGAGATCGTCTCGATCGGCGCGGTCGAGAGGAGTTCGCATCAAACATTCGCCACTCACACAATATTACAAAAATTCATTATATTTTCATTTTGATTTCGCTCTTTCAGAAGTCTGTACGGTTTACAAACCGATCTTTAGAAAGGTAATATAAGTTTGTCGTGGTTTCGAAGTATAGGGGATTCGCCTTTCGGTCGATTCTGAGCGAGAATTGCGTTCATCGAGTGGGCGGAGGGGGTCCCAAGAACCTCGAGCTCAAACCGCAAGAATCGAAACTCGATCCGCCGGGAATCTCGGTGTTAATCGGTGGAACGCCTGGCGAAACGGCGGCCGATTTCCGCAGAGTTTTTGGCCCGCGGTCTAGCATCGGTCAAGCGGCGAAGACGGTCGGAACGGCTCAAATTGATCAAATTCGCGCATTGGGATTCGATGTCGTTTCCGTCCCTACCGACAATTTCCCGAATCACGGGCGTATCGTCCATCCCAAAGACCGAGCCTCGGGGTTTAACCAAGAGAATTTGCAAAAATTATCACGGCTTTTCACAGACACGATAGGGCTCTGAACATGGGTGATTCAAAAATTGTATATTTTTTGGGCTCCGACGGTTCCATTCTCGCCGAATCGCGATTGGATCAGGAAGAGGAGGGCTGGTTTTCCGGAACGATCGTCTGGCAGCGATTCCCTGTCGAGATCAAGAAAGCTCTGGATTGGTATGACGAAGTCGTTCAGGGACAAATGCTAAGCTATCTTGACGAAGCGGAAGCCGCGGTGCGGAAATTCGAGTTGACGGCGAAGTTTCCGGATGGATCGACGCATAAAACCTACGCGTTGAACATCGGTCCGTCGAATAGCGTGTCGTTCAGGATCAGTCCAATCGCTACTCGATCGGTATCGACGAAGAAAATGGTCGGCTGAACATTCCACCCGATACAAGCTCGGAATCCACGTCCGCGTTTTTCTCGGACCAATTGATCGTCGAGATCGACAGAAACCGCTCGAACCAAAACATAGGTCGCCCGGAAAGGTATCCGATCGACTCGCCCCACGCTCTCGTCAATACAATCCGGTCGATTTAATATCCTCATAATCAAAAGCATCGTTGAATTCAGGAGGGCGGATCGGGTCGATTCATTCACAGCCGAATCCCGCCTTAACTCGATCATATCGATCGGAATTACCCGACGAATTAAATATGCATAAATAATTATTATTACGATATTTTATATAATAAATTTTAATAATTTATAAATATTTGAATTGTGAATGTGATGAGCCTCGTCGCGCCGAGCGATCGTCCGTATCGATCGCGAAGCTCCCGAAGCACCCGGAGCCGGCGTTTAGATCGCCGCTCGAGCCTTCGTTCTTCGCGGCTCGCAGCCTAGCTCTCGGCCGATCCGAAGTCCACCGATCTCGGCGACCTCCACGCGGAGAAAGCCGACGACGTCCTCTCCCTCCGGCGATGAAATTAAAAAACCGCGAATTCGCGCATTAAGGCTCTCGTACACACCGAAGAATCCGCCGCGCCCGATCTCGACGCGTCTACATATATTATATACAATTTTATTATAGTAGAATTTTCAAAAAGCGGCCTGTATCTCGAGATCGTCATGCGTCCCATTCATGCCGGAGAGAAATCCAATAATCCATCAATCGCCTCCGAGTCGCCGCGAGAAATCGACGGCGATCGACGGAAAAATGCGTATGTCCTAGCGAACTTTCCTTAATTTTACCGATAAGTCGCGAGAATGATAAGCATCTGATTGAAAATGAACTTACAACCCACGAGACGACTCGACGTCATCACACCCCGATGGTTTGCGAAGCCGTGCGCACTCATTGCCCGGGCGTTCGCTCCTCGTTAATATTGAAAGACGATATCGGAGTTCGAAAAACGTGAACGAATTGCTGACCAAAATGTTTTTCGGCGGGTTCGTGCGAATGCACGTCCTTTACCACGCCGTGAGAGAGCCGGTTTTCGGGGTCGAGATGATGGAGGAACTCGGACGCCACGGATACGAAGTCGGCGCGGGAACGCTTTACCCCATGCTCCATCAGCTCGAAAAAGCGGGATACCTCTCGGCGCACTCCGAGGTCATCGCCGGTAAACGGCGTAAATACTATCGAACGACCCCCGCGGGAGAAGAAGCCCTCGAACAAGCCAAAATCAAACTCGGTGAACTCGTTTCCGAGGTCCTTCACGACAAACCTCCCACCCCTTCAATCCGAACCGATCGATCCGAGAACCATCAAAATCCTAACACTTAATTACGTATAATTCGGAGAATGAATCGATGCGGGGCTATCCGATAACAGTGGAGATTTTCCCGGTCGCGGCGACCTCTCGCCGCGGGAGTGAGCGAACCTCGCCCCTCGAACGACACGCTCGAACGATCATCCGCGGGTTGCTCGCCGAACCGACCGAACGCCGATTCTCATCCCAATCACGCCCGAACGGATCGCTCTCATGAACCCGATCGTCTTCGCGCTGCGGCGGCCGATGACCGTGATGGTGCTCGTCGTCTCGCTCGCGCTCGGCGGCGTCCTCGCCGTCATTCGCATGCCGATCGATATCTTCCCCAACCTCAACCTCCCCGTCGTCTATGTTTGTCAACCGTTCGGCGGGATGGACCCCGCGCAGATGGAGGGGCTCTTAACCAATTATTACGAATATCACTTTCTTTATATCAATGGCATTCATCATGTGGAGAGCAGGAACATCCAGGGGATGGCCCTGATGAAGCTTCACTTTCATCCCGATACGAACATGGCTCAGGCGATGGCCGAGACGATCGGATACGTAACGCGTGCGCGGGCCTTTATGCCTCCTGGAACCGTTTCTCCGTTCGTCACCCGATTCGACGCGGGAAGCGTTCCCGTCGGCTATCTCGTCCTTTCCAGCGAAACGAAGTCGATCGGCGAGATTCAGGATCAAGCGCTTTTCAAGGTGAGGCCGATGTTCGCGAGCCTTCCCGGCGTGAGCGCGCCGCCTCCGTTCGGAGGGAATCAACGAACCGTCGTCATACGTGTCGATCCCGATCGGCTCAGATCGTATCGGATGTCGCCCGACGAGGTGATCGGAGCGCTCGACGCGGGAAACTCGATCAGCCCCTCGGGAACGGTGCGGATCGGCGATATGATGCCGATCGTGCCGATCAACTCGCTCGTGAGACAGGTGAAAGATCTCGAGACGATCCCGATCCGACCCGGCCAAGATCCGACCGTTTACCTCCGCGACGTCGCGACCGTCAAAGACGCGAGCGACATCCCCACGGGCTACGCTCTCGTCAACGGCCGCCGTGCCGTGTACATATTAGTAACAAAACGCGCCGACGCCTCGACCCTCGCGGTCGTGAACAACGTCAAAAAAGCGTTGCCGAGCATGCAGGCGGTTTTGCCCGACGACATCAAAGTCGGATTCGAGTTTGATCAATCGCCGACGGTCGTGAACGCGGTCCGAAGCCTGATCACCGAGGGAACGCTCGGCGCCGTGCTTACGGGACTCATGGTGCTGATCTTTCTGCGCGATTGGAGGAGCGTCGTCGTCGTCGTGCTGAACATCCCGTTCGCGATCTGCGGAGCGCTCACGGCGATGTGGCTTTCGGGACAGACGATCAACCTGATGACTTTGGGGGGCCTGGCGCTCGCCATCGGCATCCTGGTTGATGAATCGACCGTCGAGGTGGAAAACATCCACCACCAGATGGACGAAACTTTCTCGATCGCCCGCGCGGTCCGCCGCGGCAATCAACAAACCGCGGTCCCGCGACTCCTCGCGATGCTTTGCGTCCTCGCCGTCTTCATCCCGTCGTTCTTCATGCAAGGCGCCCCCCGGGCGCTGTTCGTACCGTTATCGCTCGCGGTCGGGTTCGCGATGACGACTTCCTATTTTCTTTCAAGCACATTCGTACCGGTCGTTTCAACTTGGATGTTGCGACATAAACATATCGGCGAAATCGAAAAAGATCGACCGCGGCGCTCGCTCTTCGAGCGCGGTCGCGACGCTTACGGCCGAGCGGTAACCGCGGTCGTTCGAGCCCGCGGTGTCGTCGTTCCCGCGTATCTTATCGGCTCGCTCGCGACGATCGTCTTCGTGGGACGTTCGCTCGGTCTCGAGATCTTTCCCAAAGTCGACGCGGGACGGTTCCAGCTCCGTTTACGCGCGGCCGACGGAACGCGATACGAGGAGACCGAACGGCTCGCGATCGCCGCTCTCGAAACGATCGGCCGCGAAGTCGGCAGAGAGAACATATCGATATCGATCGGCTATGTAGGGTTAATCCCATCCAGTTATCCGATCAACGCGATTTACCAGTGGACCGCGGGTCCCGAGGAGGCGATCCTCCGGGTCGCGACGAAGGCGGGATCGAAGGTCGATATCGCACGGCTCAAAGAGCGGTTGCGGCGGGCGCTCGCGGTCGAATTGCCCGGAGTTCGGCTCTCGTTCGAGCCCGCCGATATCGTCAGCGAGGTGATGAGCTTCGGCTCTCCGACGCCCGTCGACGTTTCGGTCACCGGGCCGAACCTCGCCGACGACCGCGCCTTCGCCGAGAAACTGCGCGCCGAACTCGGCCGAATCTCGGCGCTCCGCGATCTCCAATTCGGCCAATCGCTCGATTATCCCACGATCCAGATCGATATCGATCGCGAGCGCGCCGGGCTAAGCGGCGTGACCGCCGCGGACGTGGCGCGGTCGGTCGTCGCGGCCACATCATCAAGTCGATTTATGGTTCCCAATTACTGGCCCGATCCCAAATCGGGGATCGGCTACCAGGTTCAAGTCGAAATACCGTATGAAATTATGAATTCTCTCGAACGTATCGAGACGACGCCGATTCAACGTCCGGGATTGGACCGGCAGATTTTGCTCCGCGACGTGGCGAAGGTTCGTCCGGGAACGACTCCGGGCGAATATGATCGCTACAACATGAAGCGATCGGTGAGCATGACCGCGAACGTCGAGGGCGCCGATTTGGGTCGAATCGCGGGCGAGATCAAGCGTGCGATTCAACGAGCAGGCGAGCCGCCCAAAGGGGTGGTCGTCGACGTTCGAGGGCAAATCAAGCCGATGGAGGAAATCCTTCAAGGGCTCGGAATCGGCCTGGCGATGTCGATCGTCGTGATCCTGCTGTTACTGACCGCGAACTTTCAATCGATCAAGCTCGCCCTCGTCGTCGTATCGACGACCCCCGCGGTGATCGCCGGCGTCGTCGTCATGCTTCGATTAACCAACACGACGATCAACCTTCAATCGTTTATGGGATCGATCATGGCGATCGGGGTCGCGGTCGCCAATGCGATCTTGCTGGCGACATTCGCCGAGCATCACCGCCGCGACTCCTACGCCGACGCCGGAAGGGCCGCGATCGAAGGCGCCAAAGGTCGGCTTCGACCCATCCTGATGACAAGTTGCGCCATGATCGCCGGAATGGTTCCAATGGCTTTGGGATGGAGCGAAGGGGGTGAACAAACCGCTCCGCTCGCGCGTGCCGTCGTCGGCGGGCTCCTCGCCGCGACGATCGCGACCCTCGTCGTTTTACCGACGGTCTTCGCGCTCGTGCAGGGGAGGGCGGGGCGACAATCGGCTTCGCTCGACCCCGACGATCCCGCGAGCACGCACTACCACAAAGAAGACGCCGATTCGAACGAATCCGCGCGGCTCTCGCTTAACGGCGAAACACACTCCGTCGCTCCTCAATCGATCGACGAGACCCCGTCGTCGACGTTCTTTCATTCATAATTTTCAAGGAAATAAAAAGCGTTATGTGTCATAGAAATATGAAATACTTGATCATTTTTATGATTGGAATCGCCTTTCAGGCTTTCGCCCCGGGGTGCGATCGACCTTTGGAGGGCGAGGCCCGTCCCGCACCGCGAACCGTGAGAACCGTCGAGATCACGCATCCCGAAAGGCGGTCGGTGAGCCGAAGCGTGGGCGAGCCGGGAGAGCTCGAGGCGTTTGAAACGACGGCGATCCACGCCAAAATCGCGGGTTATGTGAAAACATGGACCGTGAACATCGGCGACACGGTCAAAAAAGGTCAGATTCTCGCCGAGTTATCGGTCCCCGAGTTGGAGGCCGAGCTAAAACAAAAACAGGCCGCGGTCGAACAGGCGATCGCCAAACACAAGCAAACAAACTCGGCGGTTCGCGTCGCCGAGGCCAACGCCGCGGGCGCCGAGGCCAAGATCGTCGAGGTCCGAGCGGGAACGAGAAGGGTCGAGGCCGACCTGGCGCGGTGGAAAGCCGAGTTCCGTCGCATCGAAGATTTACACGCGGTGCGGGCGCAAACGGGTACGCTCCTTGATGAAACGCGCAGCAAACTACGCTCGTCCGAGGCCGCGTGCGAGGAGATCGCGGCTCAGATCAAAACCGCCGAAGTCGCGCTCATTCAAAGCCAGGCCGCGCTCGACGCAGCACGCGCCGACGTCGTCGCCGCGAGTTCGACGATCGATTTCGCCAAGGCCGACGCCAAAACCGTCGAGGCGAATCTCGCGTACACCAAAATTGAAGCCCCTTTCGACGGCGTCGTGATTCAAAGAAATGTCAACACGGGCGATCTAACACAACCGGGCGCCGATAAACCTCCGCTCTTTGTCGTCGCGCGGTCCGATATCATCACGATTAGGGTCAACGTTCCCGAGGCCTTCGCCGCGGACGTTAACATGGGCGATCGCGCCGTGGTGAAACTGCAAGAACTGAAAGACAAAACCGTCGAGGGAAAAGTGACCCGAGTTTCGTGGGCGATCGACCCCAAAGTGCGCACCTTGCGCGTCGAGATCGATATCCCCAACCCCGGCGGCAAACTTCAACCCGGCCTCTACGCCTACGCGACGATCGTCGCCGAAGAACACACGAACGCCTTAACCCTCCCCGCGACTGCGGTCGTAAACGAACAGGGTCGATCGTACTGCGCCGTAGTCGTCGCGGGCAAAGCGGTGCGTCGACCGATCGAGATCGGAATCGGCGACGGCATTCTGACGGAAGTCGTTTCAGGGGTCGACGAACACGATTCCGTCGTCAAAACGAACCCAGCGTCGCTCGCCGACGGACAGAGCGTCGAGATCGTCGATCCCACCCCGAAACGCACAACCCCTTGAATCGGGGGTGGATGATCTGAACCCGCTCGCCGGCACGCTTGAGCCCGCACAAACCGAATAACGAGTCATGTCGAAGAGCGATATCGACCGATAGAATCACCAGCCGGCCGACGGCGCCGGGTCGCTTGGAATCCACGGATCGAGCCTCAACGCGTCGATCCCGCGGCCGTCCAACGAGATCAGGAGGTTCGATCCCGGCATGTCGGTCTTCACTTTCGAGCCTCGCGGCGACGCCACCCGAACGGCGATCGCCGTACTGATATTCATATTCTTTCAACCGTGGATATCTTACGCGAAACAATATGCTCCTGGGCGGGGAACAGGCGTTTCGCCTTCCGCTCCCGGCCGATATCAACCCGAACAAGTCCAATCGACCGCGCCGAGCTTCGCGGTCGCTCCGTCGCCGCCGATGAGACTTCCCCCGCCGCTTCCGCCCGAGATCCGGTCTCCTTCGGGTGCTCAAAATAACGCGAATCCAACGGGTTCCTCACCGAATCCGACGAACCCGAACGCGAACGCGCCGCGCTCTCCGACGGATATCCAAGCCCATATCGAACCCACACTTGAAGATAAACTTGGAGAGCAATTGATCTCGGGACAGCCGATCCGGCCGATCGATCTCGCGGGAACGTTAAGGCTCGCCGGCGGACGCAACCTCGATATCGAAATCGCCCGCAGGCTCGTTTTTCGCGCCGTCGCCGATTTACAGGCGGCGCGCGCCTTATGGCTCCCCTCGCTCTTCATCGGCCCGACGTGGTATCGCGAGGACGGCCAGATTCAAACGATCAGCGGTCAGGTGATCAACGCCAACCGGAGTTCGTTGTTCTTCGGCGGATTGGCCACCGGCCCCAACAGTTATCCCGCCAACCCTCCGGGAAGCGGTTTCCCACCCCTCACGGGGCTCGCGTCGGTCGTCCGTTTCTCAGACGCGATCCTGATCCCACGAGCCGCTCGCCGCGAACTCGCCGCGAGCCGAGCCGACGTCCACACCGCGACAAACCGAGCCCTCCTCTCCGCGACCGAGGCGCATTTTGATCTGATCCTGGCGAGCGGCATGCTCGCGATCGCACGCGAGGCCTCCGCCTACGCGCTGAAACTCTCGGAAATCACCGGCTCCTACGCGCGTACCGGGGAGGGTCTCGAGGCCGATCATCAACGAATTCTCACCGAACTGAAACACCGACGTAGCATGATCGTCGACGCGGTCGGTCAACTCGAGAACACCTCGGCCAACCTCGTGCGGATGCTCGTGCTCGATCCCGATCAGGTCCTGGCGCCCGTCGAACCCGCCGAGGCCCTGATGCGCGTGATCCCCGACGAACTTTCGCTCAACGATATGATTACAAAAGGATTGCTTGAACGTCCCGAACTCGCGTCCGAGCGCGAAAAGGTGAAGGCGACTCTCTTAAGGCTTAAGCAGGCTAGGCTTCGACCGCTCGTTCCAAGCATGGGGATCAGCTACGCGGGAGGGGGATTCGCGGGAGGCGCGGGAGCTTTCGTCGGCAATTTCGGCTCGCGCGGCGACGCGACGGTGAGCCTCTTTTGGGAGCTGCAAAACCTCGGCGTCGGCGACCTCGCGACGATGAAACGATCGCGCGCCGATAAGGAAATCGCCGACCTGAACCTGATCAAAGAAGAGAATCAGGTCGCCGCCGACGTCGTCTCGTCTTACAAAGCTCGGATCGCCGCGGCGCGAAGGATTTCTCAAACCGCTCCCGAGGTTCTCCGCGCGATCGACTCGCTGAGGCTCAACCTGCTCAACATTCAGCGCGGCGCTGGAGTGCCCGGCGCCACGCGGCCGATCGAGGTTTTACAACCGATTCAGGCGCTCGCGCAGGCGCGCACCGATTACCTCCGCGCGGTCGTCGCGTACAACCGAGCGCAGTATCAACTTTATTACGCGATCGGCTGGCCGGCGCAAATCCAAATCAACGACCCCGCGTTCATTCCGCAAAACGCTCCCCCCGCGATGCAACCGCAACCCGCGAATAATTTTCGATAATTTTATTTACATAATTTATATTATCTAGGCTAATAAAACGAACGCCGCGTGATTTTACGATTTTGAACACGCTTTATGATTGGGACGAATCCCGGCTCACCGTGTACGCTTGATTGGGGTGATTGGGCTCGGCGGGAAAAACGAGCCGAAGCACGCCGCTTTTCACAAGCTTGCTCAGGTATCGATCACGAACCCCTTCGGGATTGCGATCCAAAAGCGCGCCGATCTGGTTGAACGTTAGGGCTCGTCGGGAACAAAGTTCAACGATGAGTTGATTCATCTGGGAACGTGAAAGCCGCGGGTTTTCTCGAGCCGGCTTGGCGATCGCTATCAGCTCGGGAGGGAATTCGTCGATGCGTGAGGAGTTCGGGGCGTTATGTGGCGAGTTCGAGCCGCTATGTGAGGAGTTCGGCACGTTATGTGAGGAGTTCGAGCCGCTATGTGGGGAGTTCCGATCGTCGCCTTGCGACCGACGTTTCGATCGAGGCGATTTAGCCGGTTTTCGTAAGTAATCCGATTCACTCGGATTGGAATTGTCAGATTTCAAAAACGACGATTCGTCAACCGCGTTTTCCACCCGAGCGAGTCGCCGCGACAGGCGATACGCCGCCCACCTTCCGTACCCTTTTTTTTCTAAGAACCCTTTGGAAACCAGATCTTGGAGAGTGCGTGTGATATCAACTGGATGATCAAGCGAGAACTGCTGAAGCCTCTGATTTGAAACTTCTCCCTCGACGTCGGCGGTCACCAAAGCCTGAACTTCTTGCGCTTTCAATCCGGCCAAATCGTCGCCAAGGATCGATCGGAAATGTCTCATCGATTCCTCGGGAAACAGACTGATCATCGGCAGGATGAAAACGACGCGTTCGGGTTTGAGAATCTCATGAATCCAGGGAGTTCGCCATTTTTGAGACGCCCATCCCTGACGAATCTTGTCGATCCCGGATCCCGCTTTCTCGCCATACCCGATCATCGCGAACATTTTTTGTAAATTCACATTGCGACATTCGCTCACACCTCCCTTGAGAATTTGCTCGACGCCCAGCAAAAGCGTACCAGGGTTTGAAAACTCGAGTCGATCGCGATACCGCTCGACGACGACGCCCCCCTGTCCGCGATAATCCGCGTGAATGATCGAATTGACGAACGCCTCACGAATCGCCTCATGCACAATTGTTTCATCATGTCTTTGAGGAGGGGCGGATTCTTGTTCGTTCGTGAACTGGAAGGGGATCTTCAGGTCGGCGACGAGTCTCGGATAAACCTGTTCAAAAAACTGGAACAGGTTGAGATTCCTGGTTCCATCGGGAAATATACGATCGGTCCAACGAACGCTTGGATTTTTCGACAATTTCTCACGATAATCGACATGATATTGAGGAATCGCCTCGGGATCTTGAATCGACCGCTCCTTGCCGAACATCAACAACCCCGCGACGGTTAAACCTTCCTCGCCCGAGGCTCGATCCTTGCGTCGACCGCCGAGATTTTCAAGAAGTTCTTGATCGTTTAATTTCAACCAGGGGTGAGCGGGAGAACGCGAGGCGAATCGATTGCGATATTCCTCAAGCGTTTTTTTATCAAGATCATCAAGCGTAAACTGCTTGAGAATAAGGCTATCGGCGGGCTGTTCAGACTGATCCGCGAGCATTCGGCCCACTACTTCGCGACCGCATCGATAATCTCCCTCGTTGTAGCGACGATAAGTTCCTTCAAGAGGATTCGTTCCGACGAAAACGGGTCGTTGTCGTCGAGAAGCTCGGGGAACCCGAACGACGAGGATCGACTTATCGTTGATCGAAAGAATTTTTACGTCGTCATTCGTAAGGAGATTAACGCTGATCTTTCCCCGATTGTTGATCGTATTCCAGAATTGTTTGGCGATTTTCGCGGGATTCTCCAAACCTTGAATCTCGAAATCACCGACTTCGTTTTCTTTAACTCCCAGCACGATCACACCGCCGTCGGTGTTCGCGAGTGCGCTGTACGATTCCCATAAACTCGCGGGAAGCCCTCCCTTCGCGGATTTGAACTCCCAGTCCTTATCCTCGCCAAGATCGAGGGCGGTCAGAATGTCTTGTTCGTTCATCGATCCGCCCGTTCGATTGAGAAGCCAAATAAGATTCAAATGATTAAAATGCGACCGTGGCCGAAGACGCTTCGCCGAATCGGGCTTCGCGGTAAGAAAGCGTCACGATCACTCCGTTTCGGTATGTTAAATGAGATCCCAAGCCGGCGCCAACGTCTTCGTGTCGCTTCTTCGATCCAGGAGACCGCCGTTACATCTTTCATTCCAACGAGTTGCGGAATCCGCGCTGCCCGAAACCAGCCGGATATCATGATCGATAATCGGATTCAGCGTCTGTTCGACTTCAAATCGTTGCAAGGCTTGGAGAGAGCCGACCGATCTCAGAACAAAGAAACCGTTTCTATTTCCTACCGTTGCGCGTCGACAAAAGCTTTTCGGATGGTTTAGAGTGGGAGAAGTGAAGCGGATCGAACGCCACAATCCGGTTTCGGTCCGTAAGTTACGATCTCGACTCATTCCGGCGTGATTTGAAGATCGCCGAATTTCTCAGACTAACCGCCGGGGCGCATCAACGAATGTATACAACAATAGAGATTCACAATTTTCGACAAATAAAATCGCTACGCGCCGAAGGTTTGCGCCGAATCAACCTGATCGTCGGGAGGAACAACTCGGGCAAAACGACTTTTCTGGAGGCGATGAATTTATTGTGCGCCGCGACGTATCCGAGTGTTCTGATCGGACTTGGTCAATTGCGCGGTCATAAGTATTCATTCCATAATTTAACACAAATCTTAACGCCGTTATTCCATAACCTCGATACAGGGATCAATATTGAAATAAAAGGTCGTCGCGCAGAAGAAGAAGACGATCGAATTTTGAGTATTAAACCGATAACTCATTTGACTTTCCATCCAGAAACGATTAAATCCGACAAAGTGATCGAACGGATCTCGGAGAATCAAAAAAATCCCCCAATATCGGGACTTGAGCTCTCATATGCGAACTCAAAAGGAAAAGTATTTTCAAGTTTTTTGAAGAGAGATCCGTCATCGGGAAACCTGAATCACGACCCGGTATGGAGCGATGATTTCAGGCCCATGACGATGGTCTCTACTTTCGCATGCGCATCTTTTCAAACACTTTCGATTCTATTCAGTGAATTAAAAAGCGGAAAAGTTAAAGACGTCGTTTTGGACGCCGTTCAAATCGTCGAACCATCGATCAAGGAATTGGTCGTGTTATCGGAGGAGAATGGATCTTCTCTCTACGCCGATATCGGGATCGATAAGCTTATTCCCATCTCCGCGTGCGGAGCGGGAACGACCCGATGTCTATCAATTGTATTAGATATGTTTGTAATGCAAAATGGCGCCCTATTGATCGACGATATCGACAACGGGCTCCATTATTCTGTGATGAAAGGATTTTGGGAAAAGCTCGACGAACTGGCGAAACAATTGAACGTGCAAATCGTCGCGACGACGCATAACGAGGAAATGATGCGGCTCGCGTTGAGCGTGTTCGCGGATAAACCAGGAACGCTCGGCTTATTCCGGATCGATCGGAAAGAGGATCGCCACGTCTTCACCGTTTACGACGACGAGGCGATGCGAGCCGTCGCCGAATACAATTTCGAGACGAGAGGATAACGATAAATATTAATTAATTATTAATATATTTATAATATTTGATTCTCATGTCGAATGACTTCTCCCGCGTTCGACGACTTACGGCGTTTTCTCCAATCGATATAAAACATTCATTCTTAATCCATTGTTTTCAGCATAACGCGATTCCGATTCTCTCCGCGCGACGCTTGCACTCCGAATCCCTTCGCGATAACATCGATTCTCCGACAGCCGTTCGATCTCTCCTCGAAGGCTCGGGCGAAGTTCGTCGCGGCTCGAACCGCCGCGATCGCGATCGTTCGCCCGGTCGCGTCGGACGACCTTATGCCGTTTTCTCACGCGGTTTGCGGCGTTTTCCGCTAACTCTCGTTACGATCCATCGCTCGACACGTTCTCAAGGAGCGGCGCGGATGACCGAACTCGATCAAATCAAACAACGCCTCGATCAATTTCGATCCGATTTCGAAGCCCTCAGACGCGAAATCGGCAAGGTGATCGTCGGTCAAAACGAGATCGTCGACGGCGCGCTCACCGCGCTCATCGCCGGGGGACACGTCCTCCTCGAAGGCGTGCCGGGCCTCGGTAAAACCCTCCTCGTTCGTACCCTCGCCGACGCGCTCCACCTCAAATTCCAACGCATCCAGTTCACCCCCGATCTCATGCCCGCCGATATGATCGGCACCAATATCGTGATGGAAACCGACGAGGGGCGGAAACGATTCGAATTCCAACCCGGCCCGCTCTTCGCCAATCTCGTCCTCGCCGACGAAATCAACCGCGCCACCCCCAAAACACAATCCGCCTTGCTCGAGGCGATGCAAGAAAAATCGATCACCGTCGCGGGAAAAACACACCTCCTCGACCGTCCGTTCTTCGTCATGGCCACGCAAAACCCGCTCGAAATGGAGGGAACATACCCCCTCCCCGAAGCCCAACTCGATCGATTCTTATTCAAATTGTTGGTCAAATTTCCATCCATTGAGGAGATGGAAACGATCCTCGACCGAACGACCGAGGCCAAAGACTCGCACGCCGAGCCGATCTTCGACGGCAAACGGATCGGCGAACTTTCGATCCTGGCGCGCCAAACGCCGATCGCCGACGAACTGCGACGATACGCGGTCGCGCTCGTCATGGCGACACATCCCGATCACGACCTCGCGACCGAAATGACCAAAAAATACGTCCGCTATGGAGCGAGCCCGCGAGGCGCGCAGGCGATCATCCTCGCCGCCAAAATCCGCGCAATCCTCGATCATCGCTACCATGTCGCGCGTGAAGATATCCGCGCCGTCGCCCCCGCGGCGCTCCGCCATCGCCTCATCCTCAACTTCGAGGGACAATCCGAAAACGTCCAGCCCGACGACGTCATCCTCGACGCGCTCGAATCGATCGAACTCGTCCCCGTCGGCGCTTGATATTCCCACGTATTCATTTTGATTCTCGACCGATTCGATACCACGAGGCTCGCCGATGCCGCTGTTCGATTCCGACTTCTTGAAGAAGCTCGAATATCTGGCGATCGTCTCGCGGAGGGTCTTTCGCGGCCAGATCCTGGCGCAACGCCGCACGCGGCAACTCGGAGGAGGGATCGAATTCGCCGATCACCGCGATTACACCCCCGGCGACGACTTCCGCCATCTCGATTGGAACGTCTACGCGCGGCACGACGATCTCCTGATCAAACGCTTCCAGGAAGAAGAGGATCTGCACGTTTATATTCTTTTGGATTGTTCGAGGAGCATGGCGCGGGGAGAGCCCGCCAAATTTGATTTGGCGCGGCGGGTCGCCGCGGCGCTCGCTTACATCGCGCTCGCGAATCTCGATCGCGTCGCGGTGATCGGCGTCGCCGGGGATCTCGTCGCCGATTTTCCGCTCACTCGCGGCAAAGGGAGGATTCTCTCGCTCCTCAAGTTCCTCGAAAATCTCGAACCGACCGCCGCGGCGACCGACCTCGCGCGGTCCGCGGCGAGCTTCGTCCATCGCTCGCAACGGCGCGGTTTGGTCGTCGTGATCAGCGATTTATATGATCCATCCGGATTTGAAAAAGGGATCGACATCCTCCGCCATCATCGCCACGAACCTCATATCGTCCAAATTTACGACCGCGCCGAGGCCGAGCCCAAATTCCTCGGCGATCTCGAGCTTGTCGACGTCGAAACCGGGTCGATCCGCAAGGTCACCGTCACCGAACGGAGTTTGAAGGAATATCGAAAGATCTACCAAGATTTTCAAGAGTCGATCCGTGGTTATTGCGTGTCGCGCGCGATCGGTCATACGACGACGACCGCCGACGTCGCGTTCGACGACTTGATCCTGAAGATGATGCGTTCCGCGGGGGCTTTATCTTCGTAATCGGAGAACGGGATCGTATCGGAGTCGGAGTGGGGCGACGAAATTCATCATTGAACGGGAGACCGACGTTTTGATTCCTCAACTCGCTTATCCGACGGCCCTGGCGCTCGGCGCGCTCGCGATTCCGATCGTGATCTTCTACATCCTCAAGATCAGGCTGCGCCGTGAACCCGTCGCGACGATCATGTTCTGGAATCAGATCTTCGAGGAAAAAAAGCCGCGGTCTTTATGGCAAAAACTAAGACATTTGATCTCTCTTTTGCTTCAGCTCGCGTTTTTGGCGCTGTTGGTTTTCGCGATCGCCGAGCCTTTTTTTTCGTGGGAGAGCGGGCGTGCGCGGCGGATCGTGATCGTGATCGATCAATCGGCGAGCATGAACGCGACCGACGTCAAGCCGACCCGGCTCGAACGCGCCAAAGACGAGGCGATCAAACTGATCGACGCGATGAGGTTCCGCGACGAGGCGGCGATCATCGCCGCCGGCAACCCCCCCCGCGTTTATTCGGGGCTCACCGATCATCCGCGAACCCTCCGCGACGCTGTTCAAGCAATCCGGGCCGCCGACGGACCGACGACCGTCCCCCAGGCGGTCGAGCTCGCGCGAAGGCTCGTCGTCGATCATGATAATAAACGCATCGTTATCATATCGGATGGGGGATTTCCCGGTTCGACCGATATGCTCAAAGACGAATCGATCGCAGCGGTCGCGGTCGGATCCTCTGCGACGAACGTCGGGATCACGCGGTTTCAGGCTCGCAGGAGCCTGGTCGATCCGATCGGTTACGAGATTCTCGTCGAGGCGATGAACGGTTCGAACGAACCCGTCGAACGGAGGCTCGAGATCGATCTCGCCGGCGAACCCGTCGACGTCGTTCCGCTTAAGCTCGCCGCGGGCGAAAAATGGACCCGAGTTTTCGAGAAAACCTCGGCCGAGGGGGGGATCCTCAAGGCGTTTTTCGATAAGCCCGATTCTCTTCAAGCCGACGACTCGGCGTGGGCGATCCTCCCCAAACGCGAATATCAACGCGTTATCTTATCAACTGCCGGCAATTTGTTTTTGGAGAAGGTTTTCGAGGCGATCCCGCTCGTTAAATTGACGGTCGTCAAAGAGATCGCGAAAGCGACCGAACCGGGGGCGATTCTGGCGTTTCATCGCTCCGTGCCGGCGGTGATTCCGAAGGGGCGGGTGATCGTGATCGAACCCGATCGATCGACCGATCTGTGGGATCGAGGCGAAGCGATCGCGGCGCCGATCGTCGCCAAACAAGATAAAGATTCGCCCCTCATGGCTCATGTTCGGCTTGATAACGTGATGATGCCCGAGGCGCGAAAGCTTTCGATCAAGGGAAAATACACGTCGCTCGCCGAATCGGCGACGGGCGATCCGCTTTACGCGCTCATTCGACGTCCCGAGGGGGACGTTCTGGTGATCACGGTGAATCTTGATAAAAGCGATTTGCCGCTGCAAACGGCGTTTCCAATTTTAACGACGAACGCGAGCGCGTATTTCGCGGGAGAAAAGGGAGAATTGAAAGAGTCGATCGCCGCGGGATCGGTCGCCGACGTGTCGATTCCCGACATCAAAGCGAATGAACATGTCTCGTTCATCGCGATCGCGCCCGACGGCGCCGTGCGCGATCTTCCTCCCGCGGCGAACGGAAAAATCACGATCGGCCCGCTCGATCGGAGCGGCGTGTGGAGCGTCGTTAAAAAACCCCAAAACGACGAGCGAGCGAGGGGGGGCGAGATGCGATCGACGCCGCTCGCGCAGGTCGCGTGCAATCTCGCCGAACGCCGCGAGACCGATCTTCGCCCCGCCGCGGATTGGTCGACGCGCCGCGTCGATATCGCGCGCGGCTTCGGCGGTCGACCCGTGTGGTATTACCTGATCGCGACCGCCTGGATTTTAACCGCGTGGGAGTGGTTCCTCTATCAACGAAGGTGGATCGACTGATATGAACGACTTCGCGACGACTTTCGCATTCGCACTCGAACTCGCGCGGCCGGCGTGGCTGTTCGGTTTATTATTGATCCCTGTACTCATTTATTATTTTATCAAAAGCCTGTGCGATTTACCGCGCAGGCAGCGGGTTGTTTCGCTGATCGGCAGGTCTTTGATTTTAACGCTTCTGGTTTTGTGCCTGGCGGGTTTAACGTTGCTTAAGCCGACCGCCGAGCGTTATGTCGTCTTCGCGGTCGATCGAAGTGTGAGCGTGGGGGACGATTCGCGCAAGGCGGAAGACGCGTTTATCGAGAGCGCCAAGCGATCCGCGGGTCGGAATCGATACGCGGTGTTGCCGTTCGCGGCGCGGCCCGGGGCTCTCGTACCCGATCGGCCCCGCGGCGGTCGAGACGATTCGAAACCGGCCGAGCCGCTCGACGAGAAGGGAACCGATATCGCCGCGGCGATCGAGGTTGCAAAGGCTTCGTGCCCGCCGTTTTTCGTCCCCAAGATCGTGGTTTTGAGCGACGGGAACGCGACCTCGGGAGACGCGATCAAGGCTTCGCTCCGCGCGGGGGCGCCGATATCGACCGTCGCGGTCGAGCCCCGGAAAGACCCCGAGGCTCAGGTTTCGGCGGTCGAAGTTCCCGCGCAGGTTCGCCAGGGAGAGCCGTTCCGCGTCGAGGTCGTCGTCGATTCCAATCATGACGATGAAGGCGAAATCGAGGTGTATCGCGGACCGATCAAGGTCGTATCGGAGCGTAAAAAGATCAAGAAAGGCGAAAATCGCTTCCGCTTCGACCAGCGAGTCGACGACGAACGGCTGGCGACCTACACCGCACGGATCAAAGGATTTAAAGATACTTTGTTGGATAACAACTCCGACTCGGGGCTGGTTTTCACCGACGGCAAGCCGCGCGTGCTCGTGATCGAAAGCGACCCCAAAAGCGCCGAGAGGCTCGCGTGGGCGCTCGAGGAGCAGGACGTGAAGGTCGACGTTCGTCCCCCTCAAGGCGCCCCCGACGATCTCTCCGACCTGCAAAATTACGAGCTCCTCGTTCTTTCGAACGTCCCCGCGACGTCGCTCACCTCGCGTCAGATGGAAATTGCGCGAACGTATGTTCAAGATCTTGGCGGGGGTTTGATGATGCTCGGCGGCGATCAATCGTTCGGGCTCGGCGGTTATTACAAGACGGTCGTCGAGGAGATTTTGCCGGTCCGGAGCGATTTTGAGAAGGAGAAGGAGAAGCCGAGTTTGGCGATGGTGTTGATCATCGATAAATCGGGATCGATGGGGGGCGAGAAGATCGAGATGGCGAAGGAGGCGGCGCGGGCCGCGGTCGAACTGCTCGGCCCCAACGATAAAATCGGCGTGATCGCGTTCGAGGGGGAATCGTATTGGGTTTCGGAGATTCATCCGTGTTCGGACAAGGGATTCGTGCTCGACCGCGTGGCGACGATCGACGCCGGCGGCGGAACGGTGATGTATCCCGCGATGGACGAGGCGTATCAGGCGTTGCGGGGAACGGTCGCGAAGCTTAAACATGTAATCATTCTAACCGACGGCATCTCGGCGCCGGGAGATTTCGAGGGAATCACGCAATCGATGGCGCAGGATCGGATCACCGTGACGACCGTCGGCGTGGGAGACGACGCCGACCGCAATTTGCTCGAGGAGATCGCCCGGATCGGCTCGGGTCGATTCTACGAGGCGACCGATCCCGGGTCGGTTCCACAAATCTTCGCCAAAGAAACCGTCACCGCGAGCAAATCGGCGATCAACGAACAACCATTTACTCCCCAGGTGATTCGTCCGTCCCAGGCTCTTTCGGGAGTCGATCTCGAATCGGCGCCGTTTCTGCTTGGATATGTGATCACTCGTCCCAAGTCGACCGCGGAGGTGATCCTCGCGACCGAATCGGGCGATCCGCTCCTCGCGTGGTGGCGTTACGGCCTTGGTTTCAGCGTCGCGTTCACGTCCGACGCCAAAAACAGATGGGCCGCCGAATGGGTGAACTGGCCCGAATTCGGCAAATTCTGGGCTCAGATCGCGCGGCATTCGATGCGCAAAGGAGACGCCAAGGGAACGGTCGTTCAGTTAAACCGACGCGATCGGAAGGCGACGATCGCGCTCGACGCGATCGAGCCCTCGGGACGTTTCCTCAACGACGCCCAAACCGAGCTGACGGTGATCGATCCTCAACTGGGAGAAACGAAGATCGAGCCCGTTCAAACCGCTCCCGGACGCTATCAGGCCGAGTTCGACACGACCCGCGCGGGATCGTATCATCTCGAATTGACCGTGAAACGAGGAGGCGCGGTCGTCGCGCGGCAATCGCGTGGAATCGCGGTCGGCTATCCCGACGAACTGCGGATTCGCGCGACGAACGAAGCGTCGCTCAAATCGATCGCTCGATTGTCGGGAGGCGTTTACAATCCCAAACCCGAGACGGTTTTTGATCCGACCGAAACGAGGGTTTCGCGAGCGATTCCGCTTTGGCCGTATCTCGCGGCCTTCGCGGCGGTTTTATTCACGCTCGACGTGGCGCTTCGGCGGATCGATTTTTCGCTCGTTTTCGGCGGGTTCGAACGATTTTCGAAGAATTCGCTTCCCTTGACGAGAAGCTGATCGTACACTCGTACTCGGAATTCGTTCCCTCGATTCCGGGGGGGGCGCGAAACGACGAGTTTCAATCATCGGTCGGATCGGCTGATATTACGCGTTCGGGCTTTCTTCTATCTGTGAGGACGGACTCATGCCAAGTCGGATCCATGACGAGTTAGGACCGGTTCGCGGCCGCCAGTTCACCTCGCTGGCGCTTCGATACGCGATCGCGGGGCTGACGATCGGTTCGGTGATCGCGGTCGGTCTGGGGATCGCGCGGTTGATCGGCGCGGGTTCGATCGGCCCCGCGTGGGCGATCGCGCTCTTGGCGGGAAGTCCGATCGCGGGGGTGATCGTCGCGGCGATCCGGATCGTCGGGCGTCCGTCGTGGCACGACGCGGCTCAAGCCGTCGACGAACACTACTCTCTGAAAGACCGCGCCGCGACTTCGCTCGAATTCATAGCCAAGCCGATCGTGACGGCGATGCACACGCTTCAAATCGACGACGCCGAGCGACATCTCGATTCGGTCGATCCCAAACGCGTCGTGCCGATCCGCGTTCCGGCGATCGCTCCCTACGCGTGCGGCGGGTTTTTGCTGGCTTTGGTGCTTTTGGCGTGGCCGCCGCGGGCGACGACCGCGGACGCCAAACCCTCCGAGCCGCTCCCTCAGATCGTCGCCGAGGCGCAAAAGCTTGAAGAAGATCTCAAATCGCTCGATGAGCTCGCCCAGCAACAAAAAGACAAGGAACTCGAAAAAACGCTGAAAGAGCTGAAGCAAAAGGTTGAGGAGCTCAAGCAACCCGGGGTCGACGTGAAAGAGGCTCTCGCCAAGCTTTCGGAGATGCAGGCGAGTTTGATCGCGCAGCAGGCGCAATACAATCCCGCTCTCGTCGACGCTCACCTTCAGGCGTTGGGAGAGGCGATGAGCGCTTCGGAGGCTCTGCAAGAGGCTTCGGAGGCTCTCCAAAGCGGTAATCACGATCAGGCCGCCGAGAAGCTCGAAAAGATCGATCCCAAAGAGGTCGACCGCAAGGCTGCGAAGTCGGTGAAAGAGAAGCTCAAAAAGCTCGCCAAGAAGATGAAAGACGAAGGCCAGGGACGGCTCGGCGAGGCGACCGAGACGCTCGGCGACGGCATTGAAGATCAAGACGCGAACAAAACCAAATTCGCGGGAGGTAAAATCGCCGGCATTTGTCGAAGCCAATCGCGCAAGAAGGCGATGTTCAACGCGCTTTGCCTTCAGTGCGATAAACTTTCCGAGTGCAAAGCGAACTGCAATAAGAACAGCCTGACGAAGGGAAAATCGCCCAAATCGACGACACCAAAGTCGACGTTCGGCATGGGAACGAACGGCGATCTTTACGGCGAGATGCGCCAACTGGGAGCGAAGCGCGACCGCAAAGACATCACGGGCAAGATGGGGGAGGGGCCGTCCGAAACCGAGACGACGCATTCTCCCGAGGGGCGAGAAGTCGCATCGGCGAAATACAAAGAAGCTTATCAGAAATATCGCAAGATGAGCGAATCGGTTCTCGACGGCGAGGCGATCCCGCTGGGACATCGCCAGACGATCCGGCGTTATTTCGAGCTGATTCGTCCATCGAACGCCGAGCAAGATCTGATCGACGCTCCGGGCAAGGACGGCGGGTCGAAGTAACACGGACGCGCGAGAGTTTGATTCTTAGATAGCGAAACGTTTATTTGTAACGCGGGCGTCGGCGATCGGCGCCCGCATTTTGTTTCGTATATCTTTCTGAATCGATCAATTTAACTTATTGAATTAAATATCAACACATTTTAGATATCATTTGCGGATCCGATAGCGATCGCGAGATCGCGAAAGGTCGTTAATCCCTCGATTTCACGCCGAGGTTCAAAAATCTCCCAAATCATCGCCGCCACGATCGAACAGATCACCAGAAGCCAATTTTTCGCGTCATGAAAACCAACAAACTCCAGCGCGACCGCCGTCGATAAGAAAAGCACGAAACAAGCCGCGATCGAAGCGGCGGCCATCATGTCTCGCGAATTCCGTTTGCTAAACGAGGGGACGGATCCCGGAGCGAGCGCGGCGATTTGATCGAAAAAGATCGCGTCGTACTCGTCGTAATATTGATCCAAACGTGTCGAAGGTTTTATCTTTGATCGATCCGCTCCCGCTTCGACGAGGAGGGATCGAATCGCCAGAAACGCCCCCGCGGGGAGACAATCCGCCGAACCAAGCACTCGAACCGGACGCACGCGTCGCCGCTTCCCCTTAGTCGCAATCGCCTCACAAACGCCCAGCAAGCGACGTTCCTTGGCGGGATCAAGAAGCGAACGCCATTCGGAATCGGTATAATCCACCCCGAAAAACGCGCCCAAACCCCGGCCGAGCCGCCTCGTTCCCGGTAAAAGGCTCGACTTTCGCCACTCGGCGACGGACGAATCGAAAGTGAGCTCGGTCGAACGATCGCCGTAACCCTCCGCGTTACGGTAGCGCATCTGATCTCGCATCACCGCGAGAATGTACTCCGCGGTCGCGGGCTCCTCGTTTAAATAACCGGTGATATTCATTGAATTTATCTAATTTAATCGAAAAACCTTAATTTATCAATATACAATTGAATCATCGATCGCCGCGGCGACCAGGCGGCCGACTTGATCGCTTTTGACGATCAAACGCAATCCGATTTTGACGATTCTCCGAGAGAGAAACAAGTCGAGGCTCGATTGACGCGCGGCTCGGTTCCAAGACAAGATAACCATGGAAAAGCGAATCGGCGTTTTCGCCTGGAGAAAGCCTTATGCGAAATCCGTTCGGAAGGGTCGGCTCGGCGATCTTGGTCTCCGCGTTTGTGGCGGGGGTCGTCGTCGCGGGCGCCGATCTCAAATCGGGATTGCAGGTCGGCGACGCCGCCGGCCCGTTTGAAGTTCGGGACATCACGGGCCCGAACAAGGGTAAAACCCTCTGTTATCGCTGACAATACGGCGTCGCTCCCGTGGTCTGCGTGTTCGCACGCGAGATCAGCGAGCCCTTGACCAGTTTGGTCAAGAACATCGATTCCAAGATCGCCGATCATCACGCCTTGAAATGTTTCGTCGTCGTCCTCACCGAAAACGCCGACAAAACCTCCGCCAAACTCAAACAACTCGCCGAGAAACATGGGATTTCCAACGTCCCATTAACGTTGATCGAGGACGCCGAGGGTCCCTCGGAGTATAAGATCGCCAAAAACGCCGACGTCACGGTGATGATGTGGCGTCAGACCAAGGTCAAGGTGAATCACTCCTTCGCCAAAGGAGAGTTGACCGAGGCCAAAGTTAAAGACGTCGTCGCCGATATCTCAAAGATCCTCGGCGATTGAGACCGACGTTTTTCGTTCCGTGAATTGATCGCGGAGCGTGTCGTTACGATCATCACTATTTCGCCGATTCGCATTCTCGATCGACCCGGGCGCGTGTCCCGGGTCGTTTCGTCTTCGAAGCCTTCGCCAAGCGAAACGCGTGGAATCAAGGGGACGACTTCGCTCCTCCGAGATTCGCCTATCCCTTTACATAAACATCTGCTTAATAAATCAATTGATTAATTAATGCTGCTTTAACACTATCATTTATTGGGATCGTGTTGATTTTTCGCAACGCGTCTTCGCGGCGGGGCGCCGCTATGGGGTAATGGAGTGATGGACGCGATTCTTCGGTGATGAAACGCCCGGAAAACTTTGAAGGAGGAGGCGGGCGCGGGGGATGAAATTCGATGGAAATCGGGGGTCACAAGCCGAGCGATTGGTCGTATGTTTGAATGGAGTGAAACCCACCCGGTCGACATACATGCTATCGAGAATGGGCGGTCGCGAAAAGATTTGACAATCGGCTCGCGCGTTACGTAGTTTAGAAGAAGAATCAAGCCTCCATCCAGCGTACCCTGGCCGATCGCGTTAACGCGGTTGGTGTTTGGGCTTTTGATCAATGACAATTCGGTGGAATCCGAGGAGGACGGCGATGCGAGCCGGTTTTCGTGGTTGGTCGAAGGGCGTATCGGCGTTAATTTTGGCCGTGCTCGCGCCGGCCGTGGTCGGCTTCGCGGCGCGTGGGGTTCCCGCCGACGACGAGCCCGCACCCAAGGCCGAAGCCGCCGCGGCGGCCGATTCCAAGGCCGTTTCTTCCAAGAGCAAAGGGAAACCCGATTATCTTGATAAGATGATCCAGGAGGCGTGGGAGGCCTCGAGCGTCAAATCGTCGCGGGTCGCCGCCGACGCCGAATTCCTCAGGCGGATTTACCTCGACATGCTCGGGCGGATTCCGAACGTCCAGGAGGCGAGTTCGTTCCTGGGCGCCAAAGACCCGAACAAACGCGTTAAGCTTGTCGAGCATTTGCTCAATCACCCCGATTACGCCAAGAATTTCGCGACGATCTGGACGGTGACGCTGATCGGCCGGGGGAATCAGGGGCGAATGGTCGATCGGGGCGCGCTGACGGGCTGGTTGCGTCAACAGTTCTCGGCGAATCGCTCGTGGAGGGATATCGCGTTCGATCTGATCGACGCCAAGGGGTCGAACAAAGAGAACGGAGCGGCGAATTTCGTTTTATCGCATCTCGAATTCGACAAGGCGCCCCTCACGTCGATCTCGACCCGCGTTTTTCTTGGGCTTCAAATCCAATGCACGCAGTGTCATGATCATCCTTCGAATGATTGGAAACAAACGCATTTTTGGGGGATCAACGCGTTCCTCAAGGGGATTCGCTCGCGCGACGTGAACAAGCCGAACGCGACCGGCGCCGACGTGTACGATCATACCGAGGTGTTCGACGAGCCGACCGATTCGTTCGCTTCGTTCGATCGCCGCAACGGATTGGTGGGAATCGCGTTTCCGACGTTCCTTGACGGACGTAAGATCAGCCAGGGGACCGACGTCGACCGTCGCGCCGAGCTCGCCAAGTTCATCACCCAGGATAACGCCGATTTCGACCGCGCTTTCGTCAATCGGATGTGGGCTCACTTTTTCGGCCGAGGCTTCGTGCATCCGGTCGACGATTTCGGTGCGCACAACCCTCCCAGCAACCCTGAATTGCTCGATAAACTCGCCGCCGATTTCAAGGCGAGCGGGTACGACATCAAGGCTCTGATCCGTTGGATCACGACGAGCCAGGCTTACAACCTGACGAGCATGTCGACGCCTCAGAACGATAAGGACGACACGCTTTACAGCCACATGGCGCTCAAGCCGATGACTCCCGAGCAGCTCTTCGAATCGCTGATCACCGCGACCGCGGCGCACAAGGCCGGCGGCGGCGGAGACGATAACAAACGACGCGACGAATGGATGAAGCAGTTCCTGTTCACCTTTGGAAACGACGAAGGCGAAGAGTCGACGAGCTTCCAGGGGACGATTCCGCAAGCTTTGATGATGATGAACGGCGAGTTGATGGCGAAGGCCGTCGGGGGTCAGCCGGGGAGCTTTTTGGCGAGCGTGCTCGAGCAAGC
Organism: Planctomycetota bacterium; assembly: GCA_021791715.1. Classification (GTDB taxonomy): domain Bacteria; phylum Planctomycetota; class Planctomycetia; order Isosphaerales; family Isosphaeraceae; genus JAKBCQ01. The sequence continues at coordinate 46,648 of JAJYWB010000027.1, forward strand.
TCAGCTTCAACGGCGTCAACCGCTCGATCAGTTCATTATCAATCATCTGTTTTTGGCGGCGCTCTCGCGTCTTCCGTCTTCGGCCGAGCTGAACAAGGCGCGGGAGTTTTTGCGGTTCAATCCCGAGCCGAACCCGATTCCGGTGATGGAGGATTTATTCTGGGCGTTGTTGAACTCAAATGAATTCGTGCTGAATCACTAACCCGACGGGGCGCCGCGGGGGCGTTCCGTCCGTTTCGCCGAACCCCGCGCGATCGAACGAACCAACGAGCGATAATAGGAGATTGCGTTTATGTTTGATCCAACGTCCGTCCCCGCGGGGATGACTCGGCGTCACTTTATGAGCCACCTGGCGTCGACCACGTTGGCTTTACCGGCGATGTCGTTCGTGAACTCGCTCGAGGCGCACGCCGCCGCGGGTCGAAAGACGAACAAAAGCTGCATCTTGCTCTGGATGTCGGGGGGGCCGAGCCACATGGACACGTGGGACCTCAAACCCGAAAGCGAGAAGAACGGCGGCGAGTTCAAGCCGATCGCAACCTCGGCGCCGGGGGTGATGATCAGCGAACACCTGCCCACCGTCGCCAAAAATTTTAAACACCTGAACGTACTTCGATCTCTTGATTCACGCGAGGGGAACCACGATCGGGGTACGTATGTGATGCACACGGGTTACATCCCCAACCCGACCGTCGTGCATCCGAGCTTCGGCTCGGTTTGCTCGTACGAACTCGGCGAAAGGCTGCAAAACTTCGACCTGCCGCATTACATTTCGATCAGCACTCCCGCGATGGGCGCGGGCTTCTTGGGAATGACGCACGCCCCGTTCATGGTGCAAAACCCGAACGCGCCGATCTCGAACATGAAGCCCCCTTCGGGCGTCGACGACATGCGGATGAATCGTCGCCTCAACATGCTTAGCATGGTTGAGCATAACTTTATTCAATCGAAGCGCGGCGGCATGCCCGGCGATCACAAAGCCGTTTACGCCAAAACGGTTCGGATGATGAGTTCGCAGTACAATCGCGCGTTCAAGATCGAGGAAGAGCCCGCCGCGGTGCGCGAGGCGTACGGCAAGGGGGGCTTCGGCTCGGCGTGCCTGATGGCGCGAAGGCTCGTCGAGATGGGTGTGACGTTCGTCGAGATCGGCCTGGGAGGCTGGGACACGCACACCGACAACTTTAAAAAGCTTTCGACCGATCTTCTGCCGCAGCTCGACAAGGGGATGGGAACGCTCGTGGGGGATCTGGCGCAGCGCGGCCTGATCGATACGACAATGGTCGTTTGGATGGGCGAATTCGGCCGCACGCCGCGGATCAACCAGAACGCGGGGCGCGATCATTGGCCCAAAGGGTGGTCGATCGTCATGGGGGGAGCGGGGATGTCGGGGGGGCACGCGATCGGCGCCACCGATAAAGACGGCATGGAGATCGTCGACCGACCCCTCGGCATCATGGACGTCGTCGCCACGATGACGAAAGCGATGGGAATCGACCTCGCAACCCAATACACGACGCCGCGCGGCCGGCCGTACAAAATCGTCGACGACGGCAAACCGATCCCCGAACTGTTCAGTTGATCATTCAATCGAGCGCGTTCGCGATCATTCACGATCGATTCGAATCCCCGATTCGTCTTCACGACGTCTCGGGGATTCTTGTTTAAACGCGATCGAGCACGACGACGGTCGCCCCGCTTCGAACGCACGGCTTGCCGGACACACAAGCGATCGTTTGAGCTGAAACCTTCGAAAAGCGATCGACCGAGCCCTTCGCGGCGAAACGATCTGCCCAATCGATCCCCCCGGGTGTATGCTGAACGCGGCGCGGCGGGCGCCTTCCCAATCGGCCAAGGAATCGACAAATGGACATGGATAAACTGGTTTCGTTGTGCAAGCGGCGCGGATTCATCTTCCCCTCGAGCGAAATATACGGCGGGATCAACGGCTTTTGGGATTACGGGCCGCTCGGCGTCGAACTCAAACGCAACGTCAAAGACGCTTGGTGGCATGATCACATAACAAGCCGAGACGACATGGTGGGTCTCGATTGTTCGATCATCATGAATCCGAAGGTGTGGGAGGCGTCGGGGCATCTGGGAGGGTTCAGCGACCCGATGATCGACTGTCGCGCGTGCAAGGGTCGGTTTCGCGCCGATCAGGCGACCGCGGTCGTTTTCGCGCTCGGTTCGGCCGACGATCCCTCGTCCAAACCGCGGTTTTTCGTCGTCTGCGGGATCGGCGATCGCGACGACGTTCTGAAGGCGAACGAGAAGGCGATCGAGAAAGCCAAAAAGGCGAACAAGGGAGCGGCGTGGCCCGAGACGAGCGAGACGATCCGGCTCGACGACGCGGCGATCGCCGACGACCGCTACGCTCTCGTCCCTTGTCCGGCGTGCGGACAGGCGGGGACGATCACTCGTCCAAGATCGTTCAATTTGATGTTCAAAACCTACGTGGGCGCGCTCGAAGACGACTCTTCGGTCGCGTACCTTCGTCCCGAGACGGCGCAGGGGATCTTCGCCAATTTCAAGAACGTCGTCGACACGGGACGCGTGAAGCTCCCGTTCGGAATCGCCCAGGTGGGCAAAAGCTTTCGCAACGAGATCAATCCTCGAAACTTCACGTTTCGATCGCGTGAATTTGAACAAATGGAGATTGAATTCTTTTGCCGGCCCGACGAGGCTCAAGAATGGTATCAATATTGGCGTGATTATCGTTTTAAGTGGTATACGGGTTTGGGATTGCGGAGCGATCGTCTGCGGCTTCGCGACCACGATTCGGCCGAACTCGCGTTTTATTCGACGGCGACCGCCGACATCGAATACGCCTTCCCGTTCGGCGTCAGCGAGCTCGAGGGGATCGCGCACCGGGGCGATTACGACCTTTCGCGGCATCAGCAATTCAGCGGCAAGGATCTCAGCTACTTCGACGAGGAACGCAAAGAACGGTTCATCCCCCACGTGATCGAGCCTTCCGCGGGCGCCGATCGAGCCGCGCTCGCGTTCCTTTGCGAGGCGTTCGTCGAAGACGAGGTCGGCGGCGAACCCCGCACCGTCCTCAAATTTCACCCCAGGCTCGCGCCGATCAAAGCCGCGGTCTTTCCCCTCGTCAAACGCGACGGCATGCCCGAAATCGCCCAAAAAATCGTCGCCGACCTCAAACGTAAAAAAATCAACGCGTTCTATGATGAAAAAGGAGCGATCGGTAGAAGGTATCGCCGGCAAGACGAGGCGGGCACGCCGTTCTGCGTGACGGTCGACGGTCAAACCCTCGTCGACGGCGCCGTGACGATCCGCGATCGCGATTCGTGCGAACAACGCCGCGTCGCGGTCGATTCGATCGTCCGAGCGATCGACGACCTCGTCGAAGGGGTCGAAACCTTCTCAAAAGATTAAATTATTCATTATTTCTTCTGCAAGCGCGATGATTTTTCAGACGAATCGATCCGCCGCGATCGCGCGGCGATCGACCTCGTCGGTCGCCGAATCGGCCTCGATCGGATACGCTCGATAAGCGACATACGCCGAACCCGCGGCGAAGCCGATCGCGATCGCACATGTAATTAATACTTGTTTCCAGGTGGAAAACCGCCTGATTCCGGGAACGCGCGTTATCCACGAGGTCTGAGCCGAGATCGCCAAAAGCGCGACGCAGCCGACGAGCAGATCGGCGAAATACATCCCCGAGAGCGCGAGCAAAACCGTCGCCGCGATGAACGTCGGAACCGAGGCCGACGCGTCGGCCAAGTTCGCTTTAAAAAATGAAACCAGCATGACAATTACTGATAAACATGTAATAATCGCCGTGAGAACTCCGAGAACGAGGCTTCCCGAAAGCGCGAGCGTGATCGAAAGCCCCGCCGAAGCAGCGGCGATCGACGGCCAAAAAACCGCCGGCCGAACGCTTTCGGCGAGCCGATCGAGGTCGATCCAGAAAAGCCAAACGATCGCTCCCGTCGCGATCCGAACCCAAACCGAGGGCCTCGTTTCGGCGGGGATCAGCCTGAAAAACAGGTACACGCCGAGAATCGATAAAAGAAGACGAGCGATAAGCGAAACCTCGCGACGCACCGCGACGACCGACGCGACCAATCCGACGATCATCCCGCCGATCGCCGCGAACGGCGGCCAATCCGCGGCCTCGACGGGCTGAAAAGTCGGCGTACCATGAAGCGCCGCGTACGCGACGCAATAGCCGATCGCCATGAAACACGCGACCCCGATCGACGCGAACGGAATTGATTTAACAATCCACTTCATGATGATTCTTTTACGTAAAGGGCGATCGGAAACGCGCTCGATAAGTGAGAAACGAGCGACGATCGCTCCGAGCGGACGCGTCTTCCAAACTATCGGCGCGGATCGAACGATCGGGTCGGACCCGAATCGCTTCGCCGAACCGCGCCGAACGTCGAATCGTCAAATTACTTATTACAACATAGAAATCGCACTGATCTTATTGATGATTCCCCTCGAGGCTCGCGATCAAGCGGATCTCGTCCCCCACCATGGGGATCATGTTTTTCATGCCGAAATCGGATCGTTTGATCGTGAAGGTCGCCTCGATCCCCGCGACCTTGCCGCCGCGCGGACCCGTCGCGGTTCCCGTCGTCTCGACCTCGATCGTCACGGGCTTGGTCGTCCCATGAAGCGTCAAATTCCCGGTCACCAGATACGAGTCTTTCCCCTTCGCCTCGACCTTCTCGCTTTTGAAAGCGATCGTCGGGAACTGCTTGGCGTTGAGGAAATCCGGGCTCTTCAAGTGTTGATCACGCTTTTCATTGCCCGAATCGATCGCGGCGGTTTTCACCACAAGGTCGAACGCGCATTTGGTCGGGTCGGCGGAGTCGATCGTGAAACTCCCCGAAAAATCGTTGAACCTGCCGTAAGCGTAACTTGCGTTCATGTGTTTAACACGATAGAGAACCGACGAATGGACCGCGTCGACCTTGTACGTGTCGGCTGCGCGAACGGGTTGCGATTGCGCCGCGACGCCGAGGAGCGAGGCTCCCGCGAGCGTCAAAATCCGAGCGAACGATATCCCGAGTTTCATGATGGATCCCTTCCGGACTGTCCAACCAAAAATCGAACGACGATCGCGGCCCACTCAGCGACGATCACCTCAATATTTAGGGGTGAGCTTAGCCGGCCGAGCGCTTCGATTCAACAGCCCATCGATCGAGGGATCTTGAAATCGCTTGTCGGAAATTCGATCATGGAATGAGGTGCTAGGATTGAGTGACAGTCGTTCGAAGAAACATAGAGGAGAGGACGACGATGCGATTTCTAGTTCGACCGCTCATGATCACGGCTTTCGTCGCGTTGATTCCGGTTTTGGCGGCCGTACGGCCGGCGCGTGCTCAAGGGTTCTATTCGACGATGCCGATCCAATTCGGCGGCTACGGCGGCTACAATTGGTTCACATACGGCAATTACGGTGGAATCAACCCGTATCAAGCGTTCCCAGGGCTTTACAACCGGAATTATTACTTCCAATCGCCCCTTTATTACGCTCCGATCATGTCGACCGGATTCAACGATTACACGTCGCCGACCGGAGGGATGCAAATCGCCGAACCGGTCGTTATCGTCGGCGCGAAACCGAAAGGAATCCGTCGCATCGGCAGAGCTTTAACTCCGGGCAAACGGGTGAAAACGGTCATCATTCGGGGCCAATATTAATCGCCCCGTCGCGTCGTTCGCAACGCCTTGTATGATACGGGTTTGCGACGAATCACACACGATCGGTTCAAGACTGCGTCGCAACGCGTGTGAAACGAATCGATCAAACGGGGGGGTTGCCGGCGTCTTCCGAATCGTCGGGTCGATCGCCGCGACGACCGGCGAAACCGCCGATCGGCTTCGATTCTCAATCGCACTCAAACGTCGGCCCGAATCTCGCGAGAGCTTCGAGCGATCGGCCGCTCGAAGCGACGAGGAAACTCCATAAATAGCTATATCATTGATCTTGGCATAATGAATTTCACTTTGGATGTTCGGGGTGGACCGTCGCGTATAGAATAGTTAGAAATCGAGCCGACTCGACCGGCGCGGACGAGTCGATACGGGATATCTCGGCGTCGTCGCGACGGTCGGTTTCGGGGGAATGATCCGCTCGACCGACCCGACCGCTAAGCGAAGCCCTTTTGGCGAAACGAATGAACATCCAAACGCGGGAGCGGCGCCGATGGGCGAATCGGGATCTCGGCGATTGAAAGCGCTCGATCATGGGGGTTGTCGTCATCATCATCCTCGATTGAATGCGGGAGGCGAGCGCAAGCTGGCGTGGGCGATCGCGCTGACGACCGCGTTCGTCCTCGTCGAGGGCGCCGCGGGATACCTATCGAAAAGCCTCGCCTTATTATCGGATTCTGTTCATAATTTATCAGACGCGTTAGCGCTTTTATTTTCATGGTATGCGGTTCACGCGGCTCGTCGGCCGTCGAATTCGAGGCGAACGTACGGTTATCATCGCATCGGCATCCTCGCGGCGCTCGCGAACGCGGTGACTCTCGTCGTTTTGGCGGTTTGGATCGCGTGGGAGGCGGTCGAACGGCTCAAATCCCCCGCGCCCCCCGTCGGCGTAACGATGATCGTCGTCGCCGCGGCGGCGATCTTCATCAACGGATTGATCAGTTATTGGCTCCATTCCGATGCGCGGCATGATCTCAACATTCGCGGAGCGTATCTTCATATGCTGGGAGACGCGTTAACCGCGTTCGCGGTCGTCGTCGCGGGGCTGATCGTCGTGTTCACACGATCGACCTTCGCCGACCCGATCGTCTCGGTGATCATCGCGATCGTAATCCTCTGGAGCTCATGGGGTTTGCTCGTCGATTCGACCGATGTTTTACTTGAAAGCACTCCCAAAGGTCTCGATATGACCGGGCTCGAACGATCGCTCGCCGAATTTCCCGAGGTCGTCGGCGTGCACGACCTTCACGTCTGGACGATCGCATCCGAAATGATCGCGTGCAGTTGCCACCTCGTCGTCGACGATCAACAAGTCAGCGGAGGTCAGCGCATTCAACGCGCAGTCGCCGAGATGCTTCGCGACCGGTTCGGCATCTGCCACGCCACCCTTCAGATCGAGACCGACTCGTGCGAATCCGATTCGATCTTCTGCAAAATGCGCAAAACCCCGTTGCAAACCGATCCGCACGCTCATTGATCGTAAAATCACCGCTCCCGGTCGAACCGATAGCACCCTATTTATTAATATTAAACCTTGTTAAAAGCTCGAACGACGGCCTGGCCGTAATTGACGAAGCCCTGACCGTAGCTTTGAACGCTGCGCGATTGGCTGAGCGAATTGAACGCATGGCCGACCTGCGCGACCGACGCCGATTTGCTGTATCGCGCGATCTTCGCCGAATCGCCCGAGAGAGCGTCGCGGAGGAAAGAAAGCCCGACATCCCATGTCTTGGGCGAAAACGCGAGGTCGAGGTAATTGAGCGCCACGGTTTTCGTTTGCTTCGATGTGACGCCACGATATCCCTGAACGATCGTATTCCAACCGTATTTTAAAACCCGCGACGTCTCCGAAGGAGTCGAAGCGTGAACTCCCAGCACGACGCCGTGCCAATCGCGAACCGTGATCGGCTTGCCTTTGTCAGTCCAACCGCGCCAAATGAGCATCCCGCGCGGGGTCACGCTCAGCGTGCTTCCCGGTTGATCGGGCATCCACGCCGATTCGGAGGGAGTTAAAACGATCGGCGCAACCGTCACCCCATGCGGCAGATGTGGCGATCCCGCGTGCGCCGCGACGGCGCTAAGTAATGAACGCGTTTCGAGCCCCTCGACACGAACGCGTGAACCACGCTCGCGACGCGGCGACTCCGACACCAACTTCTTCAGCCACATCGGGAACATCCTTGCTCGAAACGAACAACCTCGCGCGGAACCGCGACCGAAATGCCGCCCCTACATACGATACAATCGGCATTTCCACAACCCCGGCATGAGCCGAATCGACCCGCTGAGTCTCGATCTCGCTTCGGTCGATCAAGACGACCGATCGTTCATGTCGCCCCAAATCGAAGAGCTCGCCTCGCGCCAAAATCGACGATATTCTTCGAGGAAGATCGAACAAGGGAGCAAAACTAGCGATAAAATACATATTACAAAATGTCAATCAATAAATAAGATCAGAGTTTGCTCGTTGGGCGTTTCGATCTTCTCCTCAATATCGCCTCGGCGTGATCCCTCTGTAAGAAAAATCGCCGGGCAAGCTCGTTTTCTTTTATAAGATTTCGAAGCGAACTCCACCTCGACGGGCTTTTACTCGCCAACATAACATATAATATATTATTTATAATTCTTGCGATTTCCTCCAAATTATCGGATCGATCGAATCGATCGCGAGGATCGTCGCGGCGGGGCGCGCACGGTTCCAGGCTATAATCGAGAACCGAACGAGATTTGGAGTATTGATTCCGAACCCCGAGTCACTACAATGCTTTACCCTTTCGTGATTGCCGCGAAGGCTCGGCTTGAAGTACAATGAAGTCGTTCTCTTTACACCTTTCCGGCGGCGACGCCGGTGATTGGGAGGATCCTCGATTGGAAATACGCCCCGCTCGCGTCGGCGACGTCCCCGCGATCTTCGAACTGATTCGTACGTTTGCCGATCGCAAGTTGATGATCAAAAGATCGTTGGGAGAGCTTTACGAGTCGATTCGCGAGTTTCAGGTCGCGGTCGACGCCGACGATCGCGTATTGGGGTGCGCCGCGTTGCACGTGTTTTGGGCGGATCTGGCCGAGCTGAAGTGTCTGGCGGTGGCCGAGGCGGCGCAGGGACGCGGGATCGGCCGAGCGCTGATCGAAGCGTGCGGTCGCGAGGCGCGCGGGCTCGGGATCTCGTCGGTCTTCACGCTCACTTATGTCGCCGAGATTTTCGAGAAGAGCGGCTATCGGAAAATCGATAAATCCGAGCTTCCTCATAAGATCTGGAACGAGTGCGTCCGTTGCCCGTTGTTTCCAAGTTGCAACGAGATTGCACTGATCTGGACCGACGCCGATCACGTGGAGACCGGCGTTCATGAACTCGCCGGAGCGACGAACTGATTTCTCGTGAGATTCGCCGACACATTTTGTCGGTTCGATCGTTCAATGATTAGGCGAGGAAATCGTTTCCGCGAAGGTTGGCGGGATCGTGTTCAATCGAGTGGCATCGGGACGAAAGTCGAGGCGTGCGATGAGCGGGTCTTTCGGGTCGGCTCGGCGAATAATCGCGTGTGCGTTTGTCGGATTCTCATTCTGGGCGATCGTTTCGGGCTTGAGCTTCGCCGCCGATCCTCCCGTCGACCCGCTGATGGACGTAACTCCTTCGGTTGAAAAACCGAAGGATTTCTCGCAGGCGCCGAGCTACCCCGTGCTGCTCGTCTCGGATAGCGACACGCTCGTCGTCAAGCAAGACGGCGAAACCAAGACGATCCGTTTGCTTGGAATCGAAGGCAAAGACAAAGCCGGCGCGCAATTTTTGAAAGAACATTTAAAAGATAAGTCGGTTTATCTCGAATACGCCGACTCGGGGCGGAAAGACGAGAACAATCATCCGTTTGCGCACGCGTACGTGGCGCCCGGAGGAGAGGCGATCACCCAGACGATGGTGAAGAACGGCGAAAAAGGGATCGTCGTCGCCGACGCCGCCGGCGGCGACGCGGGTTCCAAAACGGTGAAGCATCATCGGTTCGCTCAGGCCGCGAACAACGTGCAGGCGACGAACAACAACGCGATGACGGGTTATTATCCGCCGATGTACCCTTACGGATCGAATCGGCGGCGGAATAACTACGGTTACGGGGGCTACGGAGGCTACGGCGGCGGTTACGGCGGTTACGGCGGCGGCTACGGTTTTCCCATGATCGGCGGCTACGGATATTACGGCGGCAATAACAACAACAATAACGCCAATAACAACAATAATAATAATCAAAACAATACGAATCAAAACGGCAAGGCGAACCCCGCGAATAATCGCACGAACGGCGGCGGAGCGAACTCGGGAAATTTGAACGGGACCGCGATCGCCGCGAACGGTTTTATTCCAGGGAGCAAGAATCCCTCGCTGGGGGGCGGCGGATTTCGCAACCCTTCGATGGGCGCCGGAGGATTTTACAATCCTTCGATGGGAGGAGGAGGGTTCAAGAATCCGTCGATGGGCGCGGGAGGATTTTACAATCCCTCGTTGGGTGGCGGAGGGTTCAGCAATCCGTCGATGGGCGCCGGAGGATTTTATAATCCCTCGATGGGAGGAGGCGGGTTTTACAATCCTTCGATGGGAGGAGGCGGGTTCAAGAATCCGTCGATGGGCGGAGGCGGTTTTTATATGCCTTCGATGGGGGGCGGGGGATTCCACATGCCTTCGATGGGAGGCGGAGGGTTCCACATGCCTTCAATGGGAGGCGGAGGATTCCACGGAGGAGGAGGCGGCGGGCGCAGGTAATCCATGAAGTTATCACATATTGTTATGAATCATGTCGGCGAATGATCCCGGCGGGGCTTCCCTAGAAGTCGCTTACGCCGGGCGAAACCCCTGGATTCTTCGAGGATTGGGGTTTTTGGTCGCGGCTTTGATCGCGACCGTTTTACTCGTTTTGGAGCCTCGATCGGCGATCGGTTGGGACGAGGGTTACACGCTTGGTCGGGAGGCGCGGGTTCGCTCGTGGATTCGCGGCGTCTTCGATCCAAAAACGTTTGCGCGAACATGGAATCCCGAGCTTGAATTTTTGGTTCAAGACTCGACCCCGCCGCCCGCTCGCGATCGATTGATTGAACGATCGCGGTTTTTCGATCGCGAAGTCGTCCGTTGGTTTTGGCCGTTCGCGCGCGAAGAGCCGCACGGTCACCCGCCGTTTTACGCGCTCGTCGGGCTCGTGGGAGACGTTCTCACCCCCGACCGCGCTCCGCTCGAACGCGCCAGGCTCGGACCAATTTTGATCTTCAGCGCGACCGCGGGGCTGATTTTGGCGATCCTGGCGCGGCGGTGGGGAATCCTCGCGGGAGCGACCGCGTGCGCAGCCTGGGTCTGCCAGCCCAGGCTCTTCGCCGAGGCGCGCTACGCCGCGTACGACGGCTTGCTCACAAGCCTTTGGATCGTCGCAATCCTCGTTTTCTCGCTCGCGGTCGAAAAGCGTGAGATCCAAAATCAACAATCCTCCAAGACTTCAGATCATAATTCGCCTAAATGGCTTTATGTGGTTTTATTTGGACTTGTTTTGGGCTCGGCGATGGGGACGAAGCTGACGGGCTGGACGTTTCCGGCGCTTTTCGGCGCGTGGACGATCGCGTTCTGGAGCCGTCGGGGGTTGATCACGCTCGCGATCGGGTGCGCGATCGCCGCGGCGGTCGTCGTCGCGATCAATCCCCCCTGGTGGTTCGATCCTTGGGACGGCGTTTCGCGGTTTTTTCGATCGAACGCCACGCGCGCCCGAACGATCCCGATCGCGACGATGTATTTAGGAAGAATTTATATCACTCCAAAAGAATCTTTACCGTGGACGAACACGCTCGTCTGGACGGCGTTCGTCACCCCCGTTGGGATTTTGGCGCTCGCGTGTTGCGGGTTCTGGGGCGTCTTAAGACGACCGTTTCGAGATGGAGCGGCTGCGCTCGCCGCGGGAGGCTGGACGATGATGCTGATCCTCCGCGCCCTGCCGCACACTCCGGGTCACGACGGCGTCCGCCAATTTCTCCCCGCGTTCGGATCGCTGGCGCTTGTCGCGGGTTGGGGCGCGATGAAGCTGAAGGAGTGGATCGGCGCCCGCGCGACGACGGCTGTCGTAATATTCGCGACGATCGAAGGCGCCGCGGGGATCGCGCTCATGGAGCCCGTTCCGCTTTCGTATTACAGCCCCTTCGTGGGCGGGCTTCCCGGAGCGACGAAGCTCGGCATGGAACCGACTTATTATTGGGATTCGTTATCGAACGACGCGATCGATTGGATCAACAAAGAAACACCCGAAGGCGCGAAGGTGCGGTTCGCGTCGTATCCCACGTCGTGGCTTTATTTAAGGATGACGGAGCGGTTGCGTCCCGCGTGTTTACCGACCGATCGGGGTCGGTTCGCGTGGTATGTGGTGCAGAATCGGCCAGGGGCGTTGAGCGATCTCGATCGATACTTGCTCGCTCGAGCCGAACCCCGGTATGTTGAAAGGAAATGGGGCGTTCCGCTCCTTTGGATCTTCCCTTACGCCGAGGTTGAGGCGTGGCGACAACCGCGGAATTCGCGTCTCAATCCGAGCGATTCACCCCTCCCATGACCGATCGCCGGTTTCGGCTCGCATCCGTTCTCGTCTTTCTCGCGGCGCTCGCCGCGACGGCGCCGACGACGGGGGACTTCGGCCTCACGTGGGACGAGCCTTCGTATCGATATAGCCAGATATTTTCCGAGCAGTGGTGGGGCAGGCTCGTTCGCGCGCGCGATCGAGCCGAAATCGCCGACCTGTTCGATTCCAAAACGCTCCTCTATTACTGGCCTTACGGCCGATACGGAATCAACTTTCACCCGCCGCTCGCCGGCCAGCTCAACCTCCTCACCTACGAGATCTTCGGCGGGTTCATGAAGGATATCCCGGCGCGCCGGATGGCGTCGGTTCTTGAATATGTGTTCACAATTACGATTTTATTTAGTTTTATCGCTCGACGTTACGGGATTCGGTCGGGTTTGATCGCGGCGGGGGCTCTGTTATTCACGCCCCGCGTTTACGCCGACGGTCATCTCGCCGCGACCGACATCCCGGGCCTTTTTTTATGGGCCGCGACGTCGATCGCGTTTTGGAGGGGGTTGTATGAACCGAAGAGCGGTTTATATCGAGTTTTGACGGGAATTTTGATCGGTTTGGCGTTCGTCGAGAAGATGTCGGCGATCGCGGTCGCGATCCCGCTCGTTCTCTGGTTGATCTTCGCGCGGATACCCGGGACGTTTTTTCGCCGCGGCGGTTTGGCGACGTGGATCGACGGAGCGATCACGACGATTTTGGTCGCGGCGCCGAGCGCGATCGCCTTCGCCGAGATCCTTCGGCTCAGGTCGAGGTTTCCGGCGCCGAGTCATACCGATTTGTTCACGTTTCAGATTCAAACTCCGTTGTCGGGTTGGATTCTCGCGCTTCCTGTTTTGATATGGCTCGTTCGTCGCGCGCTTTATCGCGTCTTTCGAGGAAACGCGATTCTCGGCGTCGAGCGTCCGGGGCTCGAGATCTGGACCTCGATCCTCGCGTTCGCGCCTTTGATCGGCTGGCTGGGAAATCCCGCGTGGTGGCGCGACGCGATCCCAAGGCTTACTCATTATTATATGATTAGTTCCGGACGACAAGGCGCGTTGCCCGATATCCAAATTATATATTTTGGTCAGATTTATGAATATTGTTTGCCGTGGCATAACGCGTTCGTGTTGACCGCGATCACGGTTCCGGTCTCGATTTTGATCGCCGCCGCGATCGGTCTCGCCCTATTTCCCTGGATCCGGCTTTATCGCGGAGATCGTTTGCCGATTTATTTTCTTTTACACCTTTTGGTGTTGCCCGTGATCCGGATGTTTCCGACCCCCGCGCACGACGGCGTGCGGCTGTTTTTGCCGACGTTCTTTTTTCTGGCGGCGTTCACGGGTTTGGGGGCTTCGATCGCGGCGAGCGCGATCGATCGGATCGCGCTCGCGGTCTCGGGGCGATCGTTCGCGATCGGCTCGTCGGTTCTGGTCGCGCTCGCGACGCTCGCTCCCGCGGCGATCGGATTAATCAAGATACATCCATATGAGTTATCGTATTATAATGAATTGATTGGAGGCCCGCGCGGAGCGTGGCGGCGGGGATTCGAGCTTTCATACTGGTACGACGCTTTCAACGACAAGGCGATCGCCGAGGTGAACGCGACGTTGCCGAAGGGGGCTTCGATCTCGTATTCGAGCGATCTTTCCCAGCCGCCTACTTTCATCGAGCTGCAATCGCTCGGCGTGTTGGATAAAAGTTTTTATTTAAATTATCGCGAGGGGGAACCACCCCCTTATATGTGGCTTTTAACACAAGATTCGAAGACGACGGCGCTCACGCGGTTGTTGTTCGTGATGAAGCCGGCTTACGCGCTTCGGCCGAAACAGCTCGACGGTTTGCGGGTCTTTTCGATCGTCGATCCCGTCGCGGTCTCACGCGCGTCGGCGCTGCAATTGTTGCTCGATCGTCCGGGAGTTCCCAGGCGCGTCGTTCGACCTCCCGATTCGCTCCGATTTTTAGCGCGATATCCGGGTTTGGCGCGATTTTTGGGTTACGAGACGGGCGTTCAAAGCGGATCGAAGAAAACGGGCGTTCATCTCGCTCCGCCGCTCGGGATCAACGAGGCGCTGTTGAAATGGGGCCGCGACGATCCTTCGAGTTTGCGCGCCGCGGCGCGGGCGATCGTCGAGAAAAAGCCCGTTGATGAAGATCCCAACGCGCGAAAACTTTTTGACGAGATTTCGCGCTGGGAGGGGACGCCGAACGCTCGGTTGGCGCATGTGGTGCTTTCGACGCGGCCCGAATCGTTCGTCGAGGCGGTCGAGTTGATCGTCCGCCGGCCCGACGCGTTGCGCAAGGTTATGCTCACGCCGCAATTCACCGATCCCGATACGATCGGCGGCTATCTGGATCGAGATTTATCGTCGCGGTGAATCGGGCGAAGGATTTTGAAGCCGCGTGTGGAAATTCCTCCGCCCGGTACTGGCTTTGCGCCTCGATCGGCGCTAAGCTGGCGGGACCGCCGGTAATTCCTCGCGACGACGACCTCCGACATGTTGTGACGGGTTCGATCGTCGTTCCTCGCTCGGGTCGGGAAAGGTACGGATGATGTCTCATGATGATAAGGTGATCGAGCAGGCGTACGCGCTCGCGCGGGAGCGTTACGCCGCGATCGGCGTCGACGTCGACCGCGCCCTCGAACGGCTGGCGACGATCGCGATCTCCCTCCATTGCTGGCAAGGAGACGACGTCGGCGGGTTCGAGAACAGCGGGCAAGAGATCGGCGGCGGGCTCGCCGTGACCGGGAATTATCCCGGTAAAGCGCGCACCCCCGACGAACTTCGAAGCGACCTCGATCAGGCGCTGGCGCTCATCCCGGGCGTTCATCGGCTCAATTTGCACGCGAGCTACGCCGAAACCGCGGGCAAACGTGTGGAACGGACCGATCTTGAGCCCGCGCATTTCGCACGCTGGATCGACTGGGCGAAGAAAAAGCGGATGGGGATCGACTTCAACCCGACGTATTTCGCGCACCCCAAAGCCGCCGACGGTTACACGCTGGCGCATCGCGACGCGTCGATCCGCGAGTTTTGGATCGAACACGGAGTGATCTGCCGAAGGATCGGCGCCGCGATCGGCAAGGCTCTCGGTTCGCCGTGCGTCACGAACGTTTGGATTCCAGACGGTTCCAAAGATACGCCGATCGACCGCAAAGGCCCTCGAGAACGCCTCGCCGCGGCACTCGACGCGATCTTCGCCGAGCCGATCGACCCCAAACACAACCTCGACGCGGTCGAATGCAAGCTCTTCGGCCTCGGTTCGGAAAGCTATGTCGTCGGGTCGCACGAATTTTATCTCGGCTACGCGATCACAAGGAAGAAGTTATTGTGCCTCGACGCGGGACATTTTCATCCCACCGAGGTGATTTCCGACAAGCTTTCGGCGGTGCTCGAATGGGTCGACGAAATCCTCCTCCACGTATCGCGCGGGGTTCGCTGGGACAGCGATCACGTCGTCACGCTGACCGACGAACTCTACGCGATCGCGCAAGAAATCGTCCGCGGTGATTATCTCAAGCGCGTACATATCGGGCTTGATTTCTTCGACGCGAGCGTCAATCGAGTCGCGGCGTGGGTGATCGGCGCACGGTCGACGCTCAAGGCGATCGCCGCGGCGCTCCTCGAACCGATCGATACGTATCGACGCGTCGAGGCCGAAGGCGATTACACGGCGCGGCTGGCTCTGCTCGAAGAACAAAAAACGCTCCCGCTGGGGGCGGTTTGGGATTACCACTGCCTGAAATCGGGCGTTCCCGTCGCCGCGGCGTGGCTCGACGAGGCGAGGCGGTACGAACGCGAAGTGTTATCAAAACGTCGGTGACATTATTCATAACGATATTTACGTTCTCAGATAGGATTTTACTTTGATGTCACCGAATCCGTTCGTCGGGGTCGTGTTTCATTGGCTGGGGGGGTTGGCCTCGGGGAGTTTTTACGTCCCGTACCGCGCCGTGCGGAACTGGGCGTGGGAGACGTATTGGCTGGCGGGGGGATTTTTTAGCTGGATCATCGCGCCGTGGGCGTTGGCTTCGGTGATGACGAACGATCTCGTTTCGGTGCTTCGAGAATCCCCCGCGACGACCCTTTTTTGGACGTATTTTTTCGGCGTTTTGTGGGGTTTGGGGGGGCTTACGTTCGGGTTGACGATGCGATATCTGGGGATGTCGCTGGGGATGGCGGTTGCGCTTGGATATTGCGCAGCGTTTGGTACGTTGATGCCGCCGATTTTCGCGGGTCAATTTGTGGATAAGTTGCTGGCGACGACTTCGGGTCAAACGATTTTGGCGGGAGTCGTTTTGTGTTTGGCGGGAATCGGCGTCGCGGGGTTGGCTGGGATGTCGAAGGAGCGCGAGCTTTCGGTCGAGCAAAAGCTCGCCTCGATCCGCGAGTTCAACTTTAAAAAAGGAATTTTGGTGGCGACGTTCTCGGGGGTGATGAGCGCGTGTTTCGCCTACGGGCTCGAGGCGGGCAATCCGATCAAAAAACTGACGCTTGAACACGGCACGACGACCCTCTGGCAAGGGCTTCCCGTCCTCGTCGTCGTGCTGCTGGGGGGCTTCACCACCAACTTCATCTGGTGCGCGCTGCTCAACGTTCGCAATAAAACGGGATATCAGTACATTTCGACCCAATTAAAACGCGATTATCCTTCGCGAACGAGCGAGACGATTTTGGAGACCGCGATCGACGCGCCGGGCGAGGAGATGGCCGAGGGGGCTTCGATCGGCCGCGGCGAAGGTTCGACGCGGATCCCGATTTTGGCGAATTACGCGTTCTCGGCGCTCGCGGGAACGATCTGGTATTTCCAATTCTTTTTTTATTCGATGGGCGAAACGCAGATGGGAAAATATCAATTCTCAAGCTGGACGTTACACATGGCGAGTATTATTATTTTTAGTACATTATGGGGGATCGCGCTGAAGGAGTGGCGGGGCGTGGGGCTTCGAACTCGGTTGTTGGTGATTTTAGGTTTGGCGGTGTTGATCGGATCGACGGTAATCGTCGGCTACGGCAATTATCTCGCGGGGCACGAAACTCACGCGTAACGGGGATGAGCGATGCGACGATCACGAAACGAACGAGCGGAATCGATCGGACGGGGCGGATTCGAGATCGCGGGGCGCGACGATCGCGCGCGGTCGAGAATCCCGTTCTCATTGTTGATGTCTCTATTTTATGGAATTGTGATTCTTTTAATGAACGTCGCGCGGGTTCCGGCGGCGGCGGCGCCGAACACGGGGATCGCTCCGGCGTATCTACGGTGCGAAAGCCTGGTCGCGCCGATCGGGATCGACGAGAAGGCGCCGCGGCTAAGTTGGACGGCGCTCTCGAACGAGCGCGCCCAGCGGCAAACCGCGTATCGGATTCTGGTCGCGTCGACCCCCGAGAAGCTCAAGGAGGATCGGGGCGATCTGTGGGATTCGGGGGTGGTGAAGAGCGACGAGACGAACGGGATCGTTTATCGCGGCGCGCCCCTCGTTTCGCATCAATATTGTTATTGGAAAGTGCGCGTTTGGGATAAAGCGGGACGCGAGTCGGCGTGGAGCAACCCCGCGATGTGGTCGATGGGG
The DNA here is from genome assembly GCA_021791715.1 of Planctomycetota bacterium. Lineage (GTDB taxonomy): Bacteria > Planctomycetota > Planctomycetia > Isosphaerales > Isosphaeraceae > JAKBCQ01. The sequence continues at coordinate 64,486 of JAJYWB010000027.1, forward strand.
ATGTTGAATCAAAGCGATTGGAAGGCGAGCTGGATCGGCTACGACAAAGCGCGCAAGGTCGTCGAGCCGATCGCTCCTCTTTCTGACGCGAAGTGGATCTGGTTCGCGGGCGACAAGGGACCGAACGCTCCCAAAGGCGTTCGCGTCTTCCTCGCCGAAACGACAATTCCCCGCGACGATCCGATCGATCGCGCCGAGTTGTGGGTGGCGGGTGATGATAAATACTCGTTCAACATCAATGGAAGGATGATCGCGCAAACGCAGCCGATCGGCGACGGTCCCAAAACGGCGCGGCGGGTCGACGCGACCTCGGCGGTGATTCCGGGTTTGAACACGATTCGCGTTCAGGTGGAGAACGCGATCGAGAGCCCCGCGGGGTTGATCGCCAAGCTGACGGTGCGGACGAAAGGGGGAAAAACAATCGTCAAAACAACCGACGCGTCGTGGCGCGCGACCGATCAGCCCGGAGCGAACTGGCACAATCGCGCGATCGATCCCGCAATGTGGCCGGCTTGCAAAGTCGTCGGGGATTTCGGCGTCGCTCCCTGGGGCGAACTCCACTACGCGACACTCTTTTTGCCCCCCCCTCCCTATCTCCGTACGACGTTTAAAATCGACAAACCCGTTCGCCACGCGGTGTTGTATTCGACATCTCTGGGAATTCACGACATGGTTTTAAACGGCCCCAGGGTGAGCGAGGATTTATTCAATCCCGGCTGGACCGATTACACCAAACGCGTTCATTACCGAGCGTACGACGTCACCGATCGGCTTCGCGACGGTGAGAACGCGCTCTGTTCGATCCTCGGCGACGGCTGGTACTCGGGCTACATCGGTTGGGGCCAGGTGCGCGATCATTACGGCAAAAAACCGCGATTAAAGGCGCAATTGCATCTGGAATACATGGACGGGACGACCGCCGACATTACGACGGGCGCGGGCTGGAAGGCTTCGACGGGGGCGATCCTCTCGGCCGATTTTTTGATGGGACAAAGCCGCGATCAGCGGCTTCATCCCGACGGTTGGAATCTCCCCCGGTTCGACGATTCGAAATGGGATCCGGTCGACGTCGGCGGCGAGGAGATGAATCCGAAAATCGACCGGCATCCCGGACCTCCCGTAAGATCGGTTTATGAATTCACGCCGATCAAAATCACCGAACCCTCGCCTAAAGTTTATGTGTTCAATCTTGGACGCAATTTCGCCGGAACCGCGCGGCTCGCGGTGAACGAACCCGCCGGAACCCGGATCACGCTTCGGTTCGCCGAACGGCTCAATCCCGACGGCACGATTTACACCGCCAATTTGCGCGGAGCGCGTTCCGAGGATACGTACCTATGCGCAGGCGGCGGGCTGGAAATCTGGAAACCGAGGTTTACGTTTCACGGATTTCAATATGTCGAGGTTTCCGGGTTATCGAATCCGCCGACCGACGAGACGATCACCGGGATCGCGTTTTCGAGCGACACCCCCGTCGTCGGGACGTTTTCATGCTCGGATTCCATGATCAACAAGCTTTGCGGTAACATTTTTTGGACGCAGCGCGCCAATTTCATCGACATCCCCACCGATTGCCCCCAGCGCGACGAGCGACTGGGATGGACCGGAGACGCGCAGGTTTATGTGAAAGCGGCGACGCTTTACGCCGACGTCCAGGCGTTTTTCACGAAGTGGCTCGTCGATCTCGAGGACGGTCAGCGAAAAGACGGCGAATTTCCGATGGTGGCGCCGGTGAAGATCGCCGGAGACGACGGCGGCCCCGCTTGGGCCGACGCGGGGGTGATCTGTCCGTGGACGATTCATCAAGTGTACGGCGATACAAGAATCCTCGAACGCCATTACGATTCGATCGCCAAGTTCATCGCGTTCACCAAAAATCGCTGCACCGCCGATTTGCTTCCGCCGGCGCAATTCCACTGCTTCGGCGATTGGCTTTCGATCGGCGCCGACACCCCCAAAGACGTGATCTTCATGGCGTATTTCGCGCGGAGCGCGCGGCTCGCCGGAGAGATCGCCGCCGCTTTGGGCAAAACCGCCGACGCCAGAATGTATCAAGAATTATATGAAAAAATCAAAGCATCTTTTCGGCGCGCGTACGTTTCTCCCGACGGCAAGATCAAAGGAGACACTCAGGCGGTTTACGTGCTCGCGCTCACGGTCGACCTGCTTACCGAAAACGAGGCGAGGCTCGCGGGAGAACGGCTCGTCGCCGATATTCGCGCGCACGGCGGCCATCTCACGACGGGCTTCATCGGTACGAAAGATTTAATGAACACACTTTCAAAGATTGGTCGCGTCGACGTCGCTTATCGGTTGTTGATGAACGACACGTTTCCGTCGTGGGGTTTTTCGATCAAACAGGGGGCGACGAGCATCTGGGAGCGGTGGGACGGCTGGACCCCCGAGAAGGGTTTTCAGGATCCCGGGATGAACTCGTTCGCGCATTACTCGTTCGGCGCGGTTTATCAATGGATCGTCGAGAACGTCGCGGGGATCCGTAGCGACGGTCCTGGATATAAGAAAATCATTCTCGATCCACGACCGGGGGGTCCGCTCGTCTGGGCGAAGGGTAGTTACCGGAGCGTGCGCGGAATGATCGAATCCGAGTGGCGAATCGTCGGCGACAACTCCAATCAACGGCGATTCGAATACGACGTCGTGATTCCCGCGAACACGACCGCGACGGTTTACATCCCCGCGGATCGAGCGACCGACGTCGCCGAGGGAGGTCGACCGCTCGGCTCGGCCGAGGGAGTTCGCGTCGTTCGCCAGGAAAACGATCGGATCGTTCTCGAAGTCGGTTCGGGCTCGTACCGATTCGTCTCGACCAAAATTCCCTCGATCGAAACCGCGCGGTGAACCCGCGACGACCGACAAACCAAAGAATACCTTAGTAAGATTATGTTTGTAACCGAGTAAGTTCAGTCGATAATGCTTGAATTCGATTGATTCGAATCGTTCCGGAGCCGATCGCGCGGACGACTCGCCTTCGGATCTCGGGCGGAAGGTCGTCGACGCCGCCGAATCGTGTCGATGAGCCGTGCGGTCGGATTCGTATTCGAAAGCGAAGAGAGGAGGGGGGTCGCGGCGGGTCGGTCTTGATTTTCGCGACGATCGGCGCACGATAGAATCTTCGTCCGTATCATCCGGGCGCCGTGCGAGCATCTTTTGAGCTAACGGAAGTAGAGATTATACCAGCCCGACGCGCAAGCGAGGGTCCGATCAAATGATCAATCGAATGTTTGCACGATATTATCAGAAGACCCTCGCTCGCGCTTCGGGTTGGTATGATTGCGGCTCCGCCGCATTATGTTTAACGTATTTTCAACACGACCCGACGCGATTTGATCGGCGCGGCGGCTTATCGAAGCTCTGAGCTTTTTAAGGTTCATTCCGTTTCGCACCGTTTCACCAGGGAGATTGCAACCGATGTTTCGTTCAATCGTATCGATGGTTTTGGTTTCGACCGCGATCGTTTCTTTGGCGTTCCTCGGCCAGGCGCGCGCGGGAGGAAAGGATAAGGCTTCAACCGTGCTCGATTTCAAGATGAAAGACATCGACGGCAAGGAGGTCGATCTCGCCAAATTCAAGGGAGACGTCCTGCTGATCGTCAACACCGCGAGCTTCTGCGGCAACACCCCGCAATACGCAGGGCTCGAAAAACTGTATCAAACGTACAAAGGCAAAGGATTCACCGTTCTCGCCTTCCCCGCCAACGAGTTCGGCAAGCAGGAGCCGGGTTCAAACCAAGAGATCAAAGAATTTTGCTCCACGAAATATCATGTTTCGTTCCCTGTTTTTTCGAAGATCGTGGTGAAGGGGGACGGTATCGACCCGCTTTACGCGTTTTTGACGAGCAAGGATTCGAATCCGAAGTTCGGCGGCGACGTAACCTGGAACTTCGCCAAGTTTTTGGTGAATCGGAAGGGCGAAGTGATCGGCCGGTTCGACCCGCGTGAGAAGCCCGAATCTCCCAAGGTGGTCTCGGCGATCGAGGCAGCGCTCGCCGAGAGCAAGTGACTCCGCGAAGCGAGCCGAGCTTGAAAATCGCGACGGCGGGAAGCGTCGAACCTTGTCGAAAACAAGGCTCGCGCTCCCGCGCTTCGCGAACGCTCCACGAACGGCTCGGCGTCGAATCCGAATTCAATTCCTCGCCCAAATCGGAATATGAGTCTGAATCTTGATCCGAGTGATCGATGCGCCGACCGAGCCGGCGTTACATTGCGCCCTGAATGACATCGGCGAACGTTTTCGGGAGGGCGAGGCGCCGACCGAGCCGGCGTCTTGTATATTGGTATTTTGATTCGGGAGGGCGAGGCGCCGACCGAGCCGGCGTTACATTGCGCCCTGAATGACATCGGCGAACGTTTTCGCGAGGGCGATGCGCCGACCGAGCCGGCGTTACATTGCGCCCTGAATGACATCGGCGAACGTTTTCGGGAGGGCGAGGCGCCGACCGAGCCGGCGTCTTGAATTATCGTATTTTGATTCGGGAGGGCGAGGCGCCGACCGAGCCTCCTATATTTTAATCTATTCGATAATAAGGGCTCACACGGCGGTTCGCCCTCCCGAAAGATCACCAGCCCCGATCCGCCAATAACGCGAGGGCGAGGCGCCGACCGAGCCGGTATTTGTCAATATGATTTTATTGATAAGGGCTCACACGGCGGTTCGCCCTCCCGGAAGATCACCAGCCCCGATCCGCCAATAACGCGAGCGCGAGGCGCCGACCGAGCCGGCGTCTTGAATTATCGTATTTTGATTCGGGAGGGCGATGCGCCGACCGAGCCGGTATTTGTCAATATGATTTTAT
>JAJYWB010000110.1 GCA_021791715.1 Planctomycetota bacterium
GCGACCTCCTTTCGTCGCGGCGATGGCGACCGCCGACTTCCCTGGCGACGGTCTCAAACATGCCACCGCGCGACCGACTAGCGATTACAGATATCTCAAGGCGTCTCCCCGGATAATCCGCCCGTTCAGCGGAAAGGACGTGTCCGATTGACCGGGAGCTTCCACAATTCGAGAGGTCGATCGAGTTGGAGCGACCGAGAAAGGGAGAATTCGTGCGGAGTGGTAACCGATACGCTCAAATCGGTCAAGACCGAGATTCTCAAAAAAATCGAATCCGCCGGGAAGATCGATCGATTGCTTGTCCTGGTCTTAGTGAAATCCAAACGCGATCGAGCTTCTTCTCAAAAAGATCCTGGTTCCACCTCGGTCCGCGAAGCCGACGATTCCGATCGAATCGTACGACCCGCTCGGTCTTTTCTGTTCAAACGGGGCGCCGTCGCCCCCGAACGCTTCAAAAGTTCCTCGACCTTCGGCTCGATGATCGAAGGCTCAATCGAGCGATTCCTTCGCGCGATCGCGCCAAAACTCATAATCTTCCCGCGTGTCGATATCCGCGACCGCGGCCGCGTCGTTCCAGGCGAGCTCGATCACCCGGTCTTCAAACCTACGCACCAGCGAATCAATCCCGCGATCCTCCGCCAAAGCGGGGATCAAAACCGCGATCGAAACGGGAAGCAAGAGCGGATGTCCTCGCTTTTGTTTGTATGTTGGTATGATAATATTATTGTGGTTATGTTCAAATCGCTCGATCATTGCGCGAACGAGGCCGGGAGCGACTCCGACCGAGTCTCCCGGGGCGATCAAAACCCCCGAGGTTTCGGATATTGTCGGGATCGCGCGAATTCCAAAAGCGACCGTCGCCTTCATATCGGGGGTTGAGCGATCGAGCCGCACGATCGTTCCCCCGGAGCGTTCGGCGCGGGCGATCAAATCATCCCTCCAGGGGCGATCGGCGGGAGGAGCGACGACCAGAACGGGGTTAGCGCCCCCCTCCACAAGCCCGCGTACAACGCGTTCGAGAACCGTCGAGCCTCCTAAAGGAAGCGTGAGTTTCGGCCCTCCCAGACGCGATCCCAGACCCGCCGCGGGAACGATCGCGGCGATACGACGGGGCGCGAAATGCTCCGCGGTCATCGGCTCGCCGCCGTCACCCGGCGATCGTCGACTTGAATCGGCGGCTCTTCGGTCGATCTCGCTTCCCCCGAATCGAGCCGCGATTTCCCGAGATTTCGAACCGCGATCAACTGAGCCGTGATGCTCACGGCGATCTCGGCGACCGATTGCGAGCCGATATCAAGACCGACGGGAGCGGTGACTCGAGCGAGCGTTTCGTCGGATAATCCAAGCTCGCGAAGGCCGTCGAAAATGAGCCGGATCTTCCTTTTGCTGCCGATCAGACCCACGTAAGCCGCACGCGTGCCGGCGGTGTGGAAGATCGCCTCCTGATCGTGCCCGTGACCTCTCGTTACGACAAGTACATAGGTATGAGGGTTAATGTCGAGTTTCGGAAGAACATCTTCAAATGGACCGACGATGATCTTTTTGGCGTCGGGGAATCGCTCGGCGTTGGCGTATTGGGAGCGATCGTCGACGATCCAGACGTCGAAATCGGCCTGAGCGGCGAGCCCCGCGACCGCCTGGCCGACGTGTCCCGCGCCGACGACGATTAATCGAACCCGCGGCGGCTCGGGAAGAAACGCGATTCCGTCGCGCACCGCGACCCTGGGGCGATTCTCGAGCGGTTCGATCCGGCGTGCGATCGCGTCAAAGCCGCTCGGCTTGGGCCACGCGGCCGCGAAGGCGCCCTTTGAATCGAAGAGAAAGCGCGTTCCCAGGGGAACTTCGAGCTCCGCCTTGACCGGGTCCAAAACGACCGCCTCGGTGTAGCCTTCTCCGGCTTCGATCAGTTCAAGTTGTGTTTGAAAATACGCGATCGGTTCGCGACCGACGAGCGATTCGGTAAGAATCTCCATCCGGCCGCCGCAAATCAGACCGTCGGCCCACGCGTAATCATGATCAAGGATATGAACATGAAGCTCGGCGCCGGGCTCGCCGAGCCTGCGAATCGCCGCGAGCTTCACCTCGTTTTCAACGCAACCGCCGCCGAGCGTGCCGACCTGTCCCCCCATGGGATCGACGATCATCGCGGCGCCCGCTTTTTGAGGGGTCGACCCGCGCGTCGCGACGACCTGGCAATGGATCGCCTCGCCCCCCGACCCGAGGGTTTCAATTAAATATCGCAGAATGCGCCTCATCGTCGCCTCAAATCATCCGAATTCGGCGGTAGGAAGATCAAGCGATTTCAAGCTAACAAAGCCGCCGACCTCCTTCAATCTTCTGGAATCGAGGCGGTCGAGAACGATCGACGACGCGCCGTCGTCGAGAACGAAGCCTCTGGCTCATCGCTTTCGAACACGTCGACCGAATCGGCCCCAAAAAAATCGCCTCGATTATGGAAACAGCGGCCTTGGCTCGCGTGATCGGCGCTGGTAAATCAGGAGATCGGTCGTCGTTCGATCGAACGAAGTTCTTCATCCGAACCGCTTCGAAGCGGGAGGGAATCGATGATATTACGACATATGAAAACCGCCTCGATTTTGGTCGCTTCGATGACGATCACGATGTTCGTCGCCGGGGGTTTTTCGCTTCAGGCTCGACAGGCGGTCGAAACGAAGAAAGCCGATCGCGCCAAGAAGAAAAAAGAGGGAATCAACGACCAGTTCAAGAATCCCGACGTGAAGTCGTTCACCAAGCGATTCGAAAGCGAAACCCGCGAGGTTTACGCGAGACGCAAGGAGATCGCCGACGCTCTCGGGCTGAAGCCCGGAATGGGGATCGCGGATATCGGCGCCGGAACCGGATTTTACTCGCGGCTCTTCGCCGAACGCGTCGGTCCCACGGGCAAAGTGTACGCGGTCGACGTCTCGCCGACGTTCCTCAAGCATATCGACGAACAGTCGAAAAAGATGGGGCTCGAGGATCGGATCACGACCGTCAAGGCCGATCAAAATTCGGCGAATCTGCCGCCGAACTCGGTCGATCGCGTGTTTATTTGTGACGTCTACCATCATTTTGAACATCCCGACAAGGAGCTCGCCACGCTGCATCAGGCGCTCCGCGACGGGGGAGAGTTGTTCATCATTGATTTTGATCGAGTCGAGGGGAAAAGCAGCGAATTCGTGCTCAAACACATTCGCGCGAGCAAAGACGTTTTCGCCAAAGAGATCGCCGCGGCGGGTTTTGAGAAGGCGCCGATCGAACCCGAGATCAAGCTGAAGGAAACGTTTATGTTTCGCTTCAAGAAGGTCGCCAAGAGCGGCGAATCTTCCGCCGCCAAAGGGGCTTCGGCCGGGGCCGAGCGTTGAGCGGCGAGGCGACCGAGGCGTCCGCCGGCGAGCGTCACGACACCGAACTTCCCGAAAGCTACGGCTTCGCGACGGCGACGTGGGTCGTCGTCGCGGGGATGGTCGGCACCGGCGTTCTCACGATGTCGGGCTACACGGTCCTTTCGGTCCGCAGTAATCAATTGATGTTGTTTTTATGGGTCGCGGGAGGGATCGTCGCGTTGTGCGGCGCCTTCGCCGCGGCCGAGCTGGGCGCCTCGTTGCCTCGATCGGGGGGTGATTACGTTTTCCTCCGCGAGGCGTACGGACCGTTCGCCGCGTTTCTTTCGGGCTGGGTTTCGTTTTTGATCGGTTTCGGCGGGCCGATCGCGATCGCGGCTTCGGCATCGGCTCGCTACGTCCTCGCGCCGTTCGCGATCCGCTCGTCGATTCTCCCCCACGCGATCAACGCGCTCGCGACAGCGTCGATCATCGTTTTCGCGGTCGTTCATGTGTTGGGAAGAAATCTCAGCGTCCGCGCCCAGGCTTCTTCTACGATCGTCAAACTGGGGCTCTTGATCCTTTACGTCGTATTCGGCCTGATCGCGGGGCGCCGCGGCTTCTCGCATCTCGCCGATCGCCCGCCGATCGATTCTCATCTATTACGTGAAATGCTATTTTCGCTTGTTTATGTTTCTTACGCCTACACGGGATGGAACACCGCGGCGTATATCGCGGGGGAGATCAAGAATCCGAAGCGCAATCTTCCGCTCGCTTTGATAACGGGGACCGCGGGGGTGACGATCCTCTACCTGGCGATCAATGTCGTTTACGCGTTGGCGTTTTCGGCGAGCGACATCGTCGCGTTCGGGCCCGAGAAAGTCGCCAAGATCGCGGGGCTCGCCGCGACTTCTTTATACGGCAAAAGAATCGGCGATCCCCTCTCGGTCGCGATCGGTTTGATGCTTTACGCTTCTTTAAGTGCATACGTGTTAACGGGTCCGCGGGTGCTCTACGCAATGGCGCGGGAGGGGCAATTTCCGTCGGTCGCGGCTCGACTTACCAAACGCGCCCGAACCCCCGCGATCGCGACCGCGATCCAATCGACCTGGTCGATTTTTCTTGTTTGGGTCGCCCCTTTTGAAACGATCCTGGAATACGCGAGCGTCGGCCTGGCGATTTTCTCGATGCTTACGATCTCGTCGGTTTATGTGCTCAGATATCGACGTCCCGATCTGCCGCGGCCGTTCCGCGCTCCCGGGTATCCCGTCACCCCGGCGATTTATCTCGTCGTCACCGCGATGCTGACCGTCGCGGCGTTTTCGATGAAACCGATCCCGTCGTTATACGCCCTCGGCAGCATGCTGATCGGCGTACCTGTTTATTGGTTTTGGCCGGGGCTCGGTTCCAAATCGTCCGCCGCGGCCGCGAGATAAACCGAGAACCTCTCGGGTGTTAAAGAGCGACGATACGGATTCCGCGACACCGAAGAACCGTCGATTCAGGAACGATCGAGCCCCGAAACGGCCGAATCGCGCCCGCCTAAGCGAACTCCCCCGCCGCGATCCGCGCCGATTCGCTATAATAACGAGAACGCATCGCGGCGAGGTCGATCGCGTGACCGATTGATTCCTCACGCCGTGATCGAGCGACGATCCGAGTTTTGAATTTTTATTTACGAGTGATGACATCATGAAGTCGGAAACTGTGGAATCGGGTTGGAATCATCGAGAAGCTCCGGTCGGATCTCCCGTCGATCTTCCTCCGGTCGAGCCCCCCTCGGCGGGGCTTGTTGTGCAATTGTTTATTATTCCGCTCGTGATCGTCGGGGTGTTGGTCGTGGGGGGGCTGCTCGTTTACTTGCCGTTCGGCCGGTTGGCGGGAGGCGAGCAAACCGCGGTCGAGTATGTGCGGACGATTCGCGACAACAACGTCTCTCGGCAACGCTTCCGCGCCGCGTTCGAACTCGCCACGCTCATTCAAAACGACGCGTCTTTGGCGAAAAACTCGAATCTGCTCGGAGAAATCGTCAAGGTATTAAAAAGTGAGTTGGTGAAAAAAGATGAAACCCAGGTGACGAGCTATCTGGCGCTGATGTTGGGCGCGTTTGAAACGCTCGACGCCGGAGACGCGGGGGATCCGCTCGAGGTTTTGGCGCGATGTCTCGACGCCGATCAGCCGACGGTCGTTCGCTCGGCCGCCGCCGAAAGCCTGGCGCGGCAGGGAGCTCGGCTCGAGGGGAAATTGGACGCGTCCAAAGTGATCGCCCCGCTCGTCGCCGCGGCTCGATCCGATGATGTCGAACTCCGCTTGCGAGCCGTTTACGCTCTCGGTTTTCTAGGCGGCGAAGAAGCCGAAAAGGCGCTCGTCGAACACCTCAAAGACGAGGATCGATTCGTCGGTTATAACGCCGCGACCGCGCTCGCTCGTCGCGATAACTCTCAAGCCCTCGATCTTTTACGCGAAATGCTCGACGACAAAGCGCTCCGCCAGGTGATCCCTCTCAAAGACGAAGCCGAAATCCAACGGAAAATCGAAACAATTGAGCTAGATGTGTTGAAATCTTTGGAATTCGCGATCGGTCAGGGGAAGGTCGAGCTCGCCGACCTGCTCCATCCTCAAATTAAATTGCTCACCCGTTCCCGACTCGCCGCGGTGCGAAACGCCGCTGAAAACATCATGAAACTGAGATCGAAATAAGCGTTCAGGCTCGGAACGACACGACCAAACTGAACGGTATCGGCATTCGAGGACGACTTTCCCAAGAAATTCTTGGCTTCTCCAGAAATCGCCGATTCTCCATGTTATAATCATGGTATCTGGGGCGTTGTCCCGAGAACCCGATCAGCCGTTAAATTGGTTAAAATAGCAAGCTTATCGCGGTTAAAAGAGATTCCAGGGAGGATGGGAAGCTCTTCACCACGATGATCGAACACCTTTGAGTAAACGAACGGGTTACGGAGATTCGTTCGGGATGCACACCGGGAGTGATCTATGTCGGATGCAAGAAGGGTGATGACGCGAGTGCTCGGGGTCTATCTGACCCTGGCGGCGGGCGCCGCGAGCAGCGCTTGGGCGACATACGGCGGAGGCGCGTGCCGGCGATGCGGAGTCGCTCCCGCGCCCACCGCGACGTGCATGCTCGCGCCGAGCTGCCAAACCGCGACCCAAACGGTCTACGAGACGGTTTACGAGGCTCAACCGTACACCGTCCTCGAAACCCGCTACAAAACCGCGTACCGGACCGAAAAATACACCGTCATGCGCCCCGTCATGACGACGAGCCAAATTCAACGCAAATACACGGTGATGAAACCCGTCTATCAAACGGTGAACCATCAACGCAAATACACCGTGATGCGACCCGTCATGAAGACGACCCAAATCCAACGCAAATACACGGTGATGAAACCCGTCTACCAAACGGTCAATCAACAACGCAAATACACCGTGATGAAACCCGTCGTCCAAACCCAAAAAATGGAACGACGCTACACCGTGATGAAGCCCGTTTATCAAACGGTCAACCAACAACGCAAATACACCGTGATGCGACCCGTTTACAAAACGGTCAATCAACAACGTAAATACACGGTGATGAAACCCGTTTATCAAACGGTGAATCAACAGCGCAAATACACCGTGATGCGTCCGGTTTATAAAACCGCGATGATCAACGAACCGTATTGCGTGCGCAGGCCCGTCGTCACGACGCGTCAAGTGATTCAAGAATGCGGCTATTACGAAACGCAAATGGTTCAGATTCCCGGACCCGTCGTCGAACGGCGGATGCGCGTGCAATCGTGCGGTTGCGACACGTCGCCGTGCGGTCATTCCAAATCCGTGGTCACGACCGTCGCGGTTCAATGCCCTCCCAGGACGGTTTGCCGCCGCGTCTTCGTCTCGCGTCCCGTCGCTCGCGATATCACCCAAACGCATTACGTAATGGAAACCGCTTATCGCCAGGTTCCCGTCACCTCTTGCGAGATGGTCGCCGAGGAACGCGTCGAAAATTGCCCCGTCACGACGTGCCAAATGGTCGCCGAGGAACGTGTTGAAAACTGCCCCGTGACGACATGTGAAATGGTCGCCGAGGAACGCGTTCAAAACTGCCCCGTCACGACGTGCCAGATGGTCGCCGAGGAACGCGTCGAGCCGTACGAGGTTCGCACGTGCTCGATGGTCGCCGAGGAACGCGTCGAAAATTGCCCCGTCACGACCTGCCAGATGGTCGCCGAAGAGCGCGTTCAAACGTGCCCTGTGACGACATGTGAAATGGTCGCCGAGGAACGCGTCGAAAACTGCCCCGTCACGACCTGCCGGATGGTCGCCGAGGAACGCGTCGAGAATTGCCCCGTCACGACCTGCCAGATGGTCGCCGAAGAGGCGACTCGACAAGTCCCCGTCTGCGTCGCCGAGCAGGTTCCCGTCACCGTCACAAGGTGCGTGGCGCGGGTCGTTCCCAGGAGCGTTCAGGTTCAAACGTGCACGATGGTTCCCGTCGTCGTCCCGTCGTGCGCAACATGCCAGTGATCATTCTTGAATAAGCCTTGAACATAAAGCCGGTGGATTCGATCGATACGGTCGACTCCGCCGGTTTTTTTATGACATATCGGCATATTGATCGAACAAAGTCTCTCACGCGATTCGATCATGATCGGATCGCCGCGGCTTGCGCCGACGAGCGAGGGCGATCGAGCGCGAAATAACTCGCGTCGACGGGGGTTTCGCCCCCTTTGATCAGTGCTGCGATCAGCGACGCGGTCGCGGGAGCGAGCTGAATGCCGGCGCGGAAATGCCCCGCGGCGACGAAAAGGTTCGTTAAACCGGGCGCTCGACCGATGTAAGGACGTCCGTCGCGATTCCCGGGACGCGACCCTCCCCACGCGCGTTCGACCTCGGCCTGAGCCAGCGACGGACAAAGACGCTCGGCCTCGGCGATCAAACCCGCGACCGCGGCCGCCGTCGGTCGCACGTCGAATCCCGCGTTCTCCTCGGTCGCTCCCACGAGAATCCTCCCGTCTTCGCGCGGGACGAGATAATTCTTGCCGTGCTCGACCACCCGCTTAAGCACGCCGGGCTCGGTCTTCAAAAGCACGATCTGCCCCTTGATCGGCGGCGTTTCAAGCCGAATCCCCGCGGTTTCCACGATCTCCCCAGTCCGAGCCCCCGCGGCGACGACGACGATACCGCTAAAGATCTCTTCACTCTTTGTTTTAACCGAGATCGCTCGATCGCCGTGGATTTCGAGCGAGATCGCTTCGACTCCGGGCATAAGCGAGACGCCCGCCGATCGGTTCGCGACCTCGAGCGCGTGGAGCAGCCTGGGATTGCGGATCTGGCCGCGGTCGGGAAGCGAATACGCGGCGACGAACGCCCCGGTTAAATTCGGCTCGATCCGACCGAGCTCGTCGGGATCGATCAATTCATAAGCGATCCCTTCGTTTTGCCATGCGAGTACTTGTCTATCAAGATCGATCGTCTCGGAGGGTTCGAGCGCCAGGTCGATTCCGCCGCATCGGCGATAACCGATATCGACGCCCGTCTGATCTTTGAGTTCGATCGCCCAGTGGGGATAAAGCCGGGCGCTTAGGTCTCGGAGCCGTTCGAGCGGGTTCGACGGCCGTTCGGCGGTGGGAGCGATCATTCCGGCGCCGGCCCACGAAGCGCCTCGACCCATGTCGAACCGATCGACGACCGCGACCGAAAAACCGTCGCGACGAAGCTCGAGCGCCGTCGCCAAGCCGACGATTCCGCCGCCGATCACGACGACATCCTCTAGCGACATCGTTCCCCCACGGTCGATTGAAGCGGCGACTTCGGTTTCCAGGTCGAAGCGGCGATCCGAAACATCCCGCGTTGCTCGTTCGCGAGCAAAAGATCGTCGCCGTCCCAACAGATCGCCTCAACCTGTTCGGCGTCGTAACGAACGAACGAGATCGGCCGCGGACCCGAATCGGGATCAATCTCATAAACTCTGGCCGATTTGAGAGAACAGACCGCGAGCCGACGACCGTCGGCCGAAAGATCGGCGCCCGTCGCGGGCTCGGTGAATTCGGCGAGCGTCCCCTCGTATCGAGGAACAAGCGGCTTCAATATCGGCGCCGCGGAATCGACCGGGATCGAATAACGCTCGGCCTCGCGGCCGTCGTATCGTTTTGTGATCAAATACGCGCGATCTTTCCATATGTAAAGGCTTTCACAATCGAAGCATCTTTTCTTTTCGAATCGATAATGAATCGCTCGGACGGTTTCGAGGGGTCGATCGCCGGGGCGTTCGGGGTCGGGTTCGTCGAGCACGTAGACGGCGCGGCTCGGCAGCAGCTCGTGATTGTTCCCGGTATCGGCGATATAAAGCTTGCCGTGATCGTCGGTTGCGATATCCTCCCAATCGACGTTGGGCGCCGCGACTTTGAACTCTCGGACGAGCTTGCCGTCGCGTCGGACGGCGAAGAGGACCGATTCGTTTCCCGAATCGTTGTGAACCCAGAAGACTCCGGGGTGAATCCTCGACGCGACGATTCCGGACGCCTCGCGAATCGCGGGATGATCGAGCTTTCCCAGCGGCTCCAACGGCGACGACGCCGCGAGCGATAAGACGAAAGCGATCCGGATCGGTATGCACAGGGTCGTCATCAAGTCGTTTCCATCGGGACCGTGATCGTTCGCGCGAACCGTTATTATAATCGCTCGCGGCGATCGTCGCCGGCGCGACTCGATCGGGAAACGACCGATCCCGACGATCGCATGGGGAAGATCGTTCACGGTAGCGGTCGGACCCGACGGAAGTCGCGGTCTTGTCGACAAGAATCAAAAAGATCGCCTTGTTCAGTTCATAATATGCGTTACTCCATTCTCGTTATCTCGCAAAAGCCGCTGAAAAACAAGCCTTTTTAATGATCCGGAACCCTCCTCAAAAACAATCGAGAAAAACCGGAACAGGTTCTTGCCATTCGATCGTGCGGACGTTAGTCTATGGATTTAATCGGTATCGAATTTGATTCGATAGCTTATCAAGATCATTGTGATCGATCGAGTCTCGGCGAATTCTCCGTTTCGCCCCCGCGTCGTCCTTTGCTTTGGTTTGGGTCAAGAGAAGGCGTCTCCGTAAGGCCGTGGCGGCGACCGAGCCTCATTTAAGCGAGGCGCCGTTCGGGCCGGCTTTTTCCAGATGCACGAGGAAGAAGAATCGGTCTCCCGGGAGGTGTGCATATAAAATCTCCCGGAGCTGGAAATAACCCAGGATATCCATCGCGTACACCAAATTCCTTGGTAACGCTTTATTTACCCGGTGGAGGTGGTGCGGTTCACATCGGATTTGATCCAGGAAGTGGAGGTTCGGTTACGACGACAACGAACGATCCGAAACCGGGAACGAGAAAAACACGGCGCCGATCGGTGATCCTTACACCGATATTAGGTTTCCTCCCGGATGGGATTCGGAACTTTATCCTTTCGAACGACCGACGATCGGAGGTATGTTTGGAAATGAAAGTTCCAATGTTATGCTTTCAGGCGAATTAGAGATGATCGACGTCTCTCGAAGATTTTGATAGGAACATCAATGATGTATAGCTATTTGCTGGCGGTATTGATTACGAATCAGGTTCTCGCGCACGATCGGTATTCCAGCACGGTCGTCGATCCATCGGCTCGATACGACGTTCGCACCGTCGATATTCAATCTCATATGGATCGAGCGTTGATCGCCGAATCTCGCGGACAGATGGCGGACAGATCGAGAGAGTTGGCCAAATCCCTTCTCATCGATCCCGATAACGCCAAAGCGCGAGGTCTATCGGGATACGTTCGATATCGCGGCGAATGGATGAAGACCGATCGGATCATTGAAAGGTACGAGGCGAGACCGGAATTCATTCTTCATGATAAAGAGTATAACGTTCGACGAGCGGAAGCGAGCGACGACGCCGACGGACATTGGAAAATCGCAATCTGGTGTGAGGAACATGGATTAACCGACGAAGCGCTCGCTCATTATCGTGTGGTTGTCGATCTCGATCCTTCCAGAACGGCGGCGTGGAATAAGTTGGGATATAAAAAATATCATGGTAGGTGGATGTCGGAATCGGAACGACGGTCGAGGATCGTCGAAGAACAAACAAGACGTAAAGCCGACGAATTTTGGTCGAAACGTTTTTCGAATTGGAAAAAGATGCTCGCGATTCCTTCACAACGCGATCGTGCGCTTTTATATCTTTCTTCGGTTGATGATCCAAGAGCGATTCCCTCGGTTCGCCGGATTCTGATCGACGGCGACGAAGCGTGTCAACGCGAGGCGATCAAGATTTTGAAAAAGATCGACTCCGTCGATTCGACTCGCTCGATCGCTCTGATGATTCCTTTCGGAGCGTCGGAATCGATCGCAAAAGCCGCGTCCGAAGTCCTCAAAACAAGAAAACCGACCGATTACGTTCCATTATTAATCTCGCTGATCGTTCAAGAAGTGAAATTTCTAGGTAAAATGTCGTCCGGAACGGGGGATCCAGGCGAATTGGTCGCCGATTTCGGAGAATTCTATCTTCATCGCTATTATCAACCCGGACCCGAGCTGAACGTCGAAACGAAGCGGATGATTGTAAGGATGATTCACCAGGGAATCGATCCCTTTGATCCCGCCACGCGCGCGACGCACACTTCAAATGATGTTTCGTATATACCATATGATTTTACCAAATTCGGTCCGTTGCTTTTCGCTCCGGAAAACGATCTTTTGGGAAGTCCCATCACTTATTTCACATGGAGTTTTTTTGGAAGGAATTTCTACTCCAACATCGACCAATATAATATTTCAAATGCATATCAATATCTATTATTTATGCGCGACGTATCGTCGTTAATTCGACACAATTCGTCTCATCGTCTCCATAATTCAAGGATCGTCGATCATCTTCAAGATATATCCGGGTTCAATTATGGTTCGAACAAAAGTGAATGGATCGCCTGGTTCAACAATTACGCATGCTCGGCGCCTAAATCGCAAACCCGCCCGCCGGAGATCAAGCCCGTATTTAATCAGTATATTCCGTTGGTATTTGAACCTTCGTATCATAAGCTGCTGACGTTATCATGTTTCTCCAAAGGAACGCCGGTCAAGACGATCACAGGAAATCGCTATATTGAAACGTTGAAGCCGGGAGATCTGGTGTTAAGTCAAAACGGGGAGTCGGGAGAATTGCTTTTCCTTCCGGTTCTGAAATCGATCCGGAACACTCCCCAGCCGACGGTCGCGATCGACCTTGGAATCGAATCAATCACATCGACAGAAATCCATCGTTTCTGGATTCAAGGTAAAGGTTGGGCGGCCGCTCGAGACTTGCATCCGGGCGACCGAATTCGCGCTCTCAACGGCGTACTCGATGTGAAAAAGATCGAACATCGTCCGGTTCAACCCGTTTTCAACCTCGTCGTCGCCGAAAATCATGATTATTTTGTCGGTCATAAAGGCGCTCTCGTGCACGACAACGATTACGCTCCGCGCGTCGAGAATCCGTTCGATCGCGTCGCGAATGATTCGACTCGGAACCCATAAATTCGAGCCGCGCCGCGGCGGTTTAAAGCCGAATAGCCGCTACCGAACCGCTCAATTGTCGAAGTATTAATATCAAATCATGACTGAGCGACATCCAGCTCGTCGGCTCCTACGCGCGCTATTAATTATACGGCTCTCGGACAGAACTCGCTCGACCTCGGGAGGCGAAGAAAAAGCGCCCGCTTCGGTTGAGAAACGCCTCGGCAGACTTTAACTCTTCATGGAGTTTTCAGGCTCACGCCGTTCTCCAGAACCTTCGCGATTTTGGTCGTCCGGCTCGGAATCGAGATCCCTTCCCTCCGCCGGAATAACTCGGCCTCGCTACTAAACCACGAGGAATAACCGGCTTCCTTTCCAGATTGCCTCGCAAACCGACTCGATCTCATCGGTCGATTCCAGTTTCGACACGCGAATCGGGATCAAAGTCGTCCCGCGCGCCTCAACCGACACGCCCGCCGATTTTCCCACACCTTTCAGCCCCTTTTCGCCGATCATAGAAAATAGTTGACTATCATCTGCAAGTTAAGTAAGATTGCGGGGGATTCACGATTCAGGGAGCTTGATTCGCATGCTTGCCGAGCCGACGACACAACCGGAACCTTCGATCGCGATGCGGTTGGAATCGTTTCAAACACGAGACTGGTCCGAGGAAAACCGCCGGTTGGCGCACGCCGATCCGCGCGAAATCCTTTGCTGGGCGAACGAGACGTTCGGTCGCAAGCTGACGATGGCGACCGCCTTCGGACCCGAGGGGTGCGTCCTTTTGCACATGATCGCCGAGATCAACCCGAAACTACGCGTGTTCAATCTTGATACGGGTTATCAGTTCGCCGAGACGCTCGCGGTCCGAGACCGCGTTCGCGAACGCTACGGAATCGACGTCGAACTCGTTCAACCCGATACGACCGTCGCCGAATACGAAGCCGATCACCCGATCCCGCTTTATGTCACCAACCCCGATCGCTGCTGCCACGACCGTAAGATCGTCCCCTTGCGCCGCGCCGTCTTGGGCTACGACGCGTGGATCTCGTCGATTCGGGGCGATCAAACCCCCGACCGGGCGCGAACCCCCGTCGTCGGCTGGGACGCCAAATTCAGCCTCGTGAAGGTCAACCCGCTGCTCAACTGGACTCGACGCGACGTTTGGGCGTTCATCCATTCGCATCAAGTCCCTTACAATCCGATGTTCGATCAGGGATATTCATCGGTCGGATGTTTCCCGTGCACCAGGCCGACCGCCGAGGGAGAATCCGAACGCTCGGGCCGATGGGCCGGCAAAGCCAAAACCGAATGCGGCCTGCACTCGCTCGACAGCAGCCAGCTTTAACGTATATTTATGTGGTAAACTCAATTGAGTTTTCATGAAGGCGCGATCGGGAGGTCGTCACTTTACCCGTGCTAAAGATCTCGGCGAAGGCGGAATACGCGTGTTTGGCGGTGCTGGAATTGGCTCGACACCGCGCCGACGAGGCGCCCGTGCGCATTCGAGCGATCGCCGAACGCCATCAGATTCCCGAGCGTTACCTTGTTCAGATTCTGCTTCAACTGAAGGGAGCGGGTTTGGTGGCGAGCACGCGGGGCGCTTCGGGGGGTTACCGGCTCGCGAGGCCGGCGGATCGCATCACCTTCGCCGAGGTCTTGGCCGCGATCGACGGTCCCGAAGAGCCGCCGAAACCGAAGCACGAATCGGTCGCGCGAGCCCTCGCGACGGTCTGGAATCGCGTCCGAGAGGCCGAAAGTTCGGTCCTCGCTCAAACGACGATCGCGCAAGTCGCGGCCTTCGCCGCGCCTCCCGAATGGACGATCTAAAGCCGAACTTCGGCGGATCGGCGCTCGATCGCGGTTGCCGAACGTCGGCCGTATCCTCTATTTTAGGAACTCGCGCGATCGCTCTTTCGGCTGGAATCGGTTTCGCGAATGCTTGCATGAACGTGTTATTGATGTCCGTACCTTGAATCCGGAGTTACTTACGATCATGTCCTCATTGGACGACGGTTTGAACCCTCCTTACGGCGGGAGCTTGGTGAATTTACTGGTCGATTCCGCGCGCGCCGCCGAGATGAAAGCGACCGCCAAGGATCACGCGAGCGTGACGCTCGACGAACGCCCCCTCTGCGATCTCGAACTTCTCGCGACCGGCGCGTTCTCGCCTCTTAAAGGCTTTCTCGGCAAGGCCGATTACGACCGCGTGATCGAGGAACAACGGCTCGTCGACGGCACGCTTTGGCCCCTGCCGATCGTCCTTCCGGTTAAACCGGGCGAGGGAATCGCCGAGGGTAAAACCCTGGCGCTCCGCGACGTCTACGGTAATTTGCTCGCGTTCCTTCATGTTGAAGAAATTTACGCGATTGACAAAGATCGCGAATCCAAGCTCGCTTATGGATCGACCGATTCCAGGCATCCGTCGGTCGCGTGGCTCAACCGTCAGCCGGGGCATTACGCCGCGGGGCGGCTCGAGGTGCTGCGCACGCCTCCGCACCACGATTTCGTGGAACTGAGACGAACTCCCGCCGAGCTGCGCAAGACGTTCGCCGAACTCGGCTGGAAGAAAGTCGTCGCGTTCCAAACGCGGAACCCGCTCCACAGGGCTCACGAGGAACTCACCAAACGCGCCGCCAAACAGATCGGCGGCGGGCTGCTGATTCACCCCGTCGTCGGCGTCACCAAACCTGGAGATGTTGATCACTTCACGCGAGTGCGCTGTTATCGCGCCTTGGTGGACAATTACTACGAGCCGGGGTCGGTCGTTTTAAGTTTGTTGCCGCTGGCGATGCGGATGGCGGGCCCGCGCGAGGTTCTGCTTCACGCGATCATCAGGCGCAACCACGGCTGCACCGATTTCATCGTCGGCCGCGATCACGCGGGTCCGGGCAAAGATAGCTCGGGCAAGCCGTTTTACGACCCCTACGCGGCGCAAGACGCGATGGCTAAACATCAAAAAGAAATCGGCATGGGTATGGTCGATTTCAAACAGATGGTTTACCTGCCCGACGAAGACAAATACGCCCCCGTCGACGAGGTTCCCAAGGGAGTTCGAACCGCCGACATCTCGGGAACGCAGGTCCGCGACGATTATCTCGCCAAGGGAATCGCGCTTCCCGAATGGTTTTCTCGACCCGCGGTCGCGGCGATCCTCGCCGAGGCGAATCCCCCCAAACATCGCCAGGGATTGACGATCTGGTTCACAGGGCTTTCGGGATCGGGCAAGAGCACGGTCGCGCACGCTCTCGTGGAACGCCTCGCCGAATTCGGCCGCGACGTTTCGCTCCTCGACGGCGATGAAATCCGCACCCACCTCTCCAAAGGGCTCGGATTCAGCAAAGAGGACCGCGACGCGAACATCAACCGGGTCGGATACGTGGCGGGGCTCGTGGCGCAACACGGCGGCACGACGCTCTGCTCGGTGATCAGCCCGTACCGCGCGACCCGCGACAACGCGCGACAATCGTCGAAGGGGAATTTCGTCGAGGTTTATTGCGATACGCCGATCGAGGTTTGCGAACAGCGCGACGTCAAAGGGCTTTACGCCAAAGCGCGAGCCGGCGAGATTAAAGGATTCACCGGAGTCGACGATCCTTACGAGCCCCCCCTCAACCCCGAGGTCGTGCTCGATACGAGCAAACTCTCGGTGCAAGAATGCGCCGATCGGATCATCGATAAACTGATCGAACTCGGTTACATCACGCATCACGGTCACGTTTGATTGTTGGAACATGCCGCGGGCGGGTCGAGCGAATCGTCGCGAAACCCGCCTTTTTTTGTCATAAGCCGTGTCAAAGGCGATCGGGAAAAGCGCGCAAATCCCTATAAAGTCTTCGTCTGTATCATCTCCGCTCAGTGCGCGCATCTTTGAGATCGGGGTTGATCGGCAATATCAGACCGAAGCGCAAGCGAGTGCAAATCCTGATCTTTCAATGATTGACATCATCGCATAAGAAGTAGGCGCTCGCTCGCGCATCGAACTGGTAAAGATTGCGAGTTCGCCGCGTTACGCTCGATATTATGGATCAATGCGCGAATTGACCATATAAATCGCTAAGTATCACGTCTCGAGATTTGCACTTCTTTTTATCGCGAACGAGCCGGCTTCTACGACGATCGTCCGGCTAAGGTAAGAACTCGACTTTCGAGCGTCAAGGCTCCAAATAATGAGCCCTCGATCGCTCACACTTGACGATCGTCGCTCGGACAAGTTAAGCTCACATTTCATCCTGCCGGAACAGGGTCGAACAAACTCACTATATATATATATATATATATATATTATGACAAACAATATTGACCGAGACGGTCGGACGCCTGAGAGCCTTCTCGAAGCCGCGTGGGACGGTGACGGTCGCGCGCGGGAAGCGTTCGCCGAGTTTTTCGTCCCGCGTCTCGCTCGGCGTCTTCGCGCGCGTTATCCTCAAGACGATCCCGAACTTTGTGAATCAGCAGCGAACGACGCGGTGATCGCGATGCTCGATCGGCGCACGACGTTCGATCCTAAAAGGGGCGTGCTCGACGCTTATCTATGGGGCGTCGCTCAGATGAAACGGCTCAAACTGAGTTCGCTTTCAAAACGCTCGAATCCTGGAGATAATCGAGCCCACGCGACCAAGTCATTCGACGAACTGAACGGCCGCGAATTGGATTCGCTCTGGAGCGAGGAAGACGATCCCGCGATCGTGCTCGAACGAATCGAGAGCCGCGAAATCGTGCTCGCGAAGATCGATTCGATTCGGTCGAAACTCTCGATCGAGCACAATCGCGTTTTGGATTTCATCTTAGTTCGAGTTTCGCACTTTTGGGGACCAAAAAGTAAGAAAATGATGTCGGCATCCTCGCCTGAATTTTGGCATATTGTTTTTGTCCGAAACAAACCAAAAGGCAAGGAGGCCGACTCGTGGAGCTTA
>JAJYWB010000028.1 GCA_021791715.1 Planctomycetota bacterium
GGCTTGGAATCGGCTGTTCCAGAAAAAGAGGCTCACCGGGAGGTTCGCCCTCCCAAATGCATCTATTTACATGCGATTTCGCACGAACGACGTACCATACATTGGGACGGCGAACCCGAATTCGGGAGGGGGGACCCGAAATTGAGAGGGCGAACCTGAAATGGGAGGGCGAACCTCCCGGTGAGCCGATTTATGATATTTTCTTTTCTTCACAGCCAAAAACGGCTTGGAATCGGCTGTTTCAGAAAAAGAGGCTCACCAGGAGGTTCGCCATCACAAATGCTATCATTTGAATGTGATTTTTCATAAAATGTAACGATCCAACTGATAATAAGCGGCTGAAATCCGTTAAATCAAGCCGAGATCGATACGATGGAGTTTCCGGATAGACTCTCAACCTCTTTCGATCCGGATCGCATTCGGCGTCGGCGAATCTGGTATCAAAACAAAAAATCGCGGAACATTTTGACGATCTCGGACAAGAATATTATCGTTCGTATTTGAAAATCTTGATTATCTTGATTATTTTGATACTAGCGCCTGCGTTCGACAAGCATCTTCCGAGCCGCGTCGAAGCCGAGAGCGATCGTCTGATCGCGAACCAAAACGACGAGAGCCCCCGCCTCGGCTCGATTTTCCAGCAAAGTCCCCTCGACGCCGAGATCGAGCCCGCACTCGGTTAAATACCGCAGGAACGCGGGCTCCTGGTCGACGACGCGAACGATCCGGAACCGCCCGCCTCGCTCGAGATCGACAAGAGGCGCCCCCGCGGGCTCGGCGATCGAACCGTCAGCACGCGGAATCGGATCGCCGTGCGGATCAAAACTTGGGAATTCGAGAAACCGATCGATCCGATCGATCAACCGCTCCGAAACCGCGTGCTCCATGTGCTCGGCCTCCTCGTGAACCTCGTCCCACGGTAAATTGAGCGTCCGAGCCAAAAACAACTCGAGCAGGCGATGCCGACGAATCACCGCGAGCGCCAGCCTCGTCCCCGCCGCGGTCAAAACCGCGCCTCCGTACGGCGTGTAACTCGCCAGATCGGCCTCGGATAACGTCTTGAGCATCCCTGTCACGCTCCCGGGAGAAACCCCCAACGCAGCGGCGAGTTCACCCGTGCCCACCGCGCCGGCGCTCTCGCATCGGCGATGCGCAATTAAATAGATCGTTTTAACATAATTTTCCACCGTCAGACTGGGCACGACAAAGCCCCCGCAATATGATAAAATACGCTCAATCAATCACGGCTAACATCACATAATATAACCAAAATCATAAACGAACGCGAATCAATCGCGCTCGCCTTCGACTTCGGTCGGTGAATCCCCCGCCGCGGGCGCCGTCTTTTCGCCGACGCGAAGCCAAGCGGCTTTGAGATACGACCCCTCGAGCGCGTCGAGCGCAGTCGGATGATCGGCGCTCGCTCCACGCAACGCCAACAACTGAGCCGAACGCCCCGATCGACGAGCCGCGGCGCGTAAAAGCGTAAGAAACTCGTCCCCCGGCAACAACCCCGAACAACTGCACGTCAACAACAAACCCCCCGGCTCGACCAATTTAAACGCCAAAGCATTCATATCAAAATACTTGCGTTTTCCTGAAGCGACGTCGTCGCGAGTCGGAATCAACTTGGGAGGATCGAGGACGACGACTCCGAACGACCTGCCGTTCTCGATCATCCTTCGCATATACCCGAACGCGTCGGCCTGAACGAGGTTGAGCCGAGCCTGATTCGCGTTGACGTTATCACGAGCCGTCGCGATCGCGGTCTCGTCGAGATCGACGCACGTCACTTCCCTCGCGGCCCCTCGAATCAAAGCGTTCAGGCCGAATCCCGCCGAATAACAACACAAATCGAGCACCGATCGATCGCGACAAAACCGCGCCAGCTCGCGTCGATTATCCCGCTGATCGCAAAAGAACCCCGTCTTATGACTCCCCGCGAACGTCACCCGATATTTAATACCATGCTCATGTATTGTAACTCGGGGAGGAAGCGAAGCCGAGACGACGGGACGCCCCGAGAACCCCTCGGCGACCGCGGCTCGCTCGTCAACCTGAACGAGCGCGTGCCTCGTCCCCAATCGCCTCGAAAAAAGATCGACGATCGGACCGATCCGTTGATAAATCCCCATGCTGAACACCTCGATCGAAAGCACGTCGGCGTAACGATCGACGATCAGCCCCGAAAGCCCGTCCCCCTCGGCGTGCGCCGCGCGATAAGCGTTCGTCTCCTGATCAAGCCCCAGCAGCTCGGTCCTCAACCCGCACGCGCGGTCGATTCGATCGCTCCACAAATCGAGCCCCGGCGGTGCGTCGTCGCGACTGATCAATCGGATCTGAATTTGAGAACATCGATTCCAGAGACCGTAACCGATCGGAAAACCGTCGCGATCGATCACCCGCACGATCTCGCCGTCGCGCGGAATCGCCGGACCGACGGGACCGATCACCATCTTCCGAAAAATCCACGGATGACGACCGTCGGCGCGGGCCGCGACCGTCGCGGGAGAAGCGTCGAGGTCGAGCGATCGGTCGGGAAAGACGGTCGTCGGCGCAACGGGTTCGACACGTGAAAATCGGTTATTGTTTCGATCGTCGACCGGGGACGAACCCACGAGTCGATTGTCCCTCGGCTCACGCCGCGCCGTCGTCTCCGTCCTCGTCGTCCGATTCGTCATCGCCGCCTTTCCAATCGTCGCGTAAAACTCTTCTCAGCCGCACCAGCAAGCTCGTCGCGTACCGCTCGACCGCGAGCTGTCGCGTCATCACGTCTTCATCCGCGGCCTCAAGCGGAATCGCCGCCAAAATCGCGTGCGCCTCGCGTAACGCCGACCAGCCCGCCTCGAGCACGATCTCGCGCATCCGATCCGACCGCGCCCCGCCCCGCGCCTGACGCATCACGTCGCGCGCCTTGCGCAGCTTCGATCGGGCTAGTTGAAGATCGCGTAACGCCTCGCCGGTTCGCTTGGGATTCATCGTCTTCCAAAATTCGTTGTTCGCGCCGCCGCTTCGTGGGATAGAATACGCTAAGATCTTCTTCGAGTCTCGTTCATTAAGAACGGAGCAGACGGATTCAGGCCATGAGTGAACACGAGGAATCAACCCCGACCTGGGAAGAAACCGTCGTCAGCACGACGACATTGCCCAAACCCAAATCGGAACCGACCGCGGAAACCGCCAAACGGTTCCTTCCTCCCTACAACGTGATCGTCCTCAACGACGAAGAACACACCTTCGATTACGTGATCGAACTCCTCTGCAAGATCTTCGGCCACGCGCTCGATACCGCCAAACACCTCACGTGGACGATTCATACCACCGGCGCCGCGGTCGTGTATACCACGCATAAGGAAAAGGCCGAGCTCAAACGCGACCAAGTGCTAGCGTACGGCGCCGACCCCCGAATGTCGATCTCAAAGGGTCCGCTCCGCTGCTATATCGAGCCCTCGCCCGTCGATTAACCGATCGCGGGCGACAAACCGGGGCTCGCATCCGAGCCCCGCTCAAGCGAACCCAAGCCCCCAAATCGCCCCGTCGTACCCTCAAAATCCGATCCGAGGCGAATCCGCCATGAATCGCACTTTGATTCAATACGCGATGCTTTTCGGCGTAATCGCTTTGGCCGCCGCGGGCGCCTCGATCGCCGCGAACAACCCCCGCGAACAAAAACCCGCGGCAAAAGCGATCAAACCCCGCGAACAAAAACCCGCGGCCGAAGTCTCGTCGCCAAAGCCGACCGCCTCGATCGCCGCGACGATCCGAATCGACGCGTCCAAAACGATCGGCGAACTGAAACCCGTGCATCGCTTCTTCGGCGCCGACGAGCCGAATTACGCTTATATGAAAGACGGTAAAAAACTGCTTGGCGAGCTGGGATCGCTCGGGCCGGCGCAAACATATTTTCGCGCGCACAACCTTTTAACCTCAGGAGACGGCTCTCCCGCGCTCAAATGGGGCTCGACGAACGCCTTCACCAAAGACAACCAAGGAAACCCGATCTACGATTGGACGATCGTCGATCGAATCTTCGACGCGTACCTCGACCGCGGCGTGCGACCTTACGCGCAAATCGGCTTTATGCCCCAAGATTTGTCGATCAATCCCGATCCGTATCGGCATCGATGGAGCCCGACCGCGAAATATAACGAGATCTTCACAGGCTGGGCTTATCCTCCCCGCGATTACGCCGAATGGGGTGAACTCGTTTATCGGTGGGTCGATCATTGCGTGAAACGTTACGGCCGCGCCGAGGTCGAAAGCTGGTACTGGGAGGTCTGGAACGAGCCCAACATCGGCTATTGGAGGGGGAAGCCCGAGGAGTTTCTCAAACTCCACGATTACGCGATCGCCGCGGTCCGTCGGGCGCTGCCGACCGCGCGGGTCGGCGGACCCGACGTCGCGGGAAGCGGCGGCAAATTCATGCGCATGTTTTTGGATCATGTGCTCAAAGAGGTGAATTTTGCGACGGGAGAGCGCGGAACGCCGATCGACTTCGTGTCGTTCCACGCCAAAGGGGCGCCCCGATTCGTCGCCGATCACGTGCGGATGGGAATCGCCGAGCAACTGCGCACGATCGACGAAGGCTTCGCGATCGTCGCATCGTATCCCGAATTGAAGAATAAACCGATCGTGATCGGCGAATGCGATCCCGACGGCTGCGCCGCATGCCGCGGGCCTCAGCTCGGATATCGGAACACGACGTTATACGCCGCATACACCGCGGCGAGCTTCGCGAGGCTTCACGAACTCGCCGATCGCCGCGGAGTCAACCTTGAAGGGGCGCTCACGTGGGCGTTCGAGTTCGAAGATCAGCCGTACTTCGCCGGGTTTCGCGCGCTCGCCTCAAACGGGATCGACCTTCCAGTGCTCAACGTTTTTCGCATGTTTGGGATGATGAGCGGTCGACGCGTCAAGGTCGAAAGCGACCGCGCGATCCCGCTCGCTACGATCCTCAGCTCGGGAGTCCGCGGCGATCCCGACGTTTCGGCGATCGCGTCTCTCGATCATAATAAGTTATACATCTTCACGTGGCATTATCACGACGACGACGTTCCGGGAGCGATCGCTTCGATTCGCTTTGAAGTTTCGGGTCTTCCGATCGCTTCGGGAAACGGCCGGGTCAGTCGATATTTGATCGACGACGATCATTCGAACGCGTACACGGTTTGGAAGAAGCAAGGATCTCCCGAGAAGCCGTCGGCCGATCAATACGCCGAGCTCGAACGCTCCGGAAGGCTCGCGAAGGTGACGAACGCCGAGTCGATCACGGTGACGAACGGCGCCGCGACGATCGAGATCCCCCTGCAACGGCGGGGAGTAACGCTCATCGTCGTCGAACAATAATCGGAGCTTTCATCGGGGATCGTCTTGAGTGTTTTCCCTATCCCACTTATCGGCCGCGACCGAGTCGATATGATTCAGAACAATATGAAAAGATTTCCTATCAAAAGGAAATCGATCAATCAGCTTCAACATGACGGGAATCGCGGGTTTCGCTTGAGGACCTAGCCGATCGAGTTTCATCAATAGAGTTTGAAATAGCTCCTCATCGTTTCGATCGAGATTCGATAAGAAGAAATTCCCAAGCTCGTCGTCCCACTTCGAGACTCGAGCCAAAAGAAAATAACACGCGTCGGATCGATCTTTCATGGATATTTGTCGGTCGGCGATGATTCCCCGCAAAACGCGGTCGAGGGACGAGGTGTCGCGCTGAAACATGGAAAACGGCTCGGATAAGAAAAGAATCACGGCGGCGAGCCTTACGTGGGCGTCGGGATCGTCGAGGGTTCGAACAAGATCGGCGATCCGATTCACGCGCAAAATATCCGAAGCGTAATCGATCGGAGGAGCCCGGGAGATGTTGGGGATATTTCGCATTCTTGAATAAGAATCCTTACACAATTGAAGAATCGCGATCCCCTTCGCACGTACGCGGGGATCGGAATCGCGAACCATTCCGAAGAGGAAATCGATCGTCTCGCGTTCTCCGGTCAATCGCTCGATAGAACGAATTATTGATACATATTCATAATTAAGCGAAAAGAACGACTGCGAATTCCTCTTGATCCGAACATCCTGGGGATATCGAACGACGGATTTGAGATACGCGATTTTTTGATCGCGATCGTCCACATGCTTCGCCAACGTTTCGGCTGTGAACAGGCGAACCGATTCGTCGGGATCGTTCAGTTTCGATTCCACTAGTTTTTTGATCGCGGGCGTCGGATCGGCGCAGGACGACACGTAGGCTATCGCGTCAAGTCTATGATTCGGAAACGGATCGTTCAACATCGTCGCCTTGATATCGTCGATTCCGGCGAGATCTCGTGGGAACGCCTCGATCAGCTTGATCGCGGCGCCTCGAACCGATGTGAGCGAGTCTTTCAAGAGCGGCGCGGCCTCGATGATCGTTTCTCGACACTTAATCTGATCGAAGAAATGTTTATTTTTATGGTACAGATTGATGATCTGATAGGCGATATCCCGTCGTATACTCGGATCGGGATCGGAAAACGCCTTAATCATCATAGCATACGCTTTAGATGTTGGAGGATAGGCTCTCGGTATGACGGAAAAGGCGAGCCTGCGAATGAGAGGATCGTCGTCTTTGAGCCCCAGATCGACCCAATAAGACGTGGAAGGATCGATCCTCTTGGTGAATTCCCGCTCAATCCAGAATTTCCGATTCGTCGTCGCGGAGTGCAAATCTCTTAAAAGCCGGCCGCATTGGTAATGCTTCTCGATCAAGGGATATAAATAATGACCTAGCAATACGATCGCCGCGGCGACCAGCACGCAGTAAGTGAGCGGCCCGAAGATCCGCCTTCGCTTCGGTTTCTCGGCCATGATCAAGCCCCCCCAAAGCTCCGAACGAACGGTCGCTTGCTCTCAACGCCTTTATGATTGGAATTCAACACCCTCATTCTCGCATCGAAGCGCGACGTTCGTCAATCGAGACGCGATCCGTTTTGAATCGAAATCCTCACTCACACGATCGAATTATCAATGGTATAATCTTATTCTTCGATCTTCGGAATCGGCGCGTCTCCGTTCTCGACGGGGACTTCATCTTCGACAAACTCATTTACATTGAATCGAAGCCTTTCCTCAAAGAACTGCTTCGCTAGCAAGGGATCAATCTGTTTAAGCAATTCACGAACGGAGTCGACTTGCATCGGAAACCGCGACGCCAATTTGACGACGATCGGGATCGCGGGTTTAGCGGCCATTCCGCGAGTGGATAATCTCCACACCATGACACGATAGAGATTCTCGTCGTTACGATCGATATGCTTCAAAAAGAAATTTACCAGGTCGTTATCGCACTCGGTAATACGGCCGATCAAAATCGCGCACGCGTCCGATCGGGTTTTCTCGGAAAGATATCGGTTCGCGATGACGGATCGCAACACGCGATCGATCGCTTCATGCTTATCATCATATTTGGAATAGACATCGGACGATAGCGTCGCCGCCGCCGCGAACGCGACGCGAAGGTCGGGATCGTCGAGCTTGGAAACGAGAACGGCGATTCGGTCGGTTCGAAAAAGTTCGGGAGTTAAATCGATCGGCTGAGATCTTGACGATGAACCTCCTTCTAAGAATCGCTGATCATTCAGACCAAGATACCACAATCCCTCGATACCGTTCACTCGCACTCTCGGATCGGAATCGCGCGTCATGGAAACGAAGAAATCGATCGTCTCGCGTCCACCCAGATTCGCCGTCAGTAGCTCAACTGTTTTATTATATTCTTCGTTTATGATGATATTGCCGATCGAGTCGGTTTCGATCTCATCTCCCCCGGGACGTTTGAAGACATCCCGGAGGAGGTCGATTCTTCGAGATCTCACGGATTCAAACCGCGCCAACGTTTCAGCGGCGGCGAAACGCACCGACCGATCGCAATCCTCGAGTTTCGATTCCAGAAGCTTCTTCACACGCGGCGATATTTTTTTGAACTTACCAATATTATAGATTGTTTTTAATCTAATAACATCAAGTCGATCATCGATCATCGACGACACCGTATCTTCCAAATTACCCCCGTCGAGCGGAAGAGACGTCAGACAATCGAGCGCGCCGATTCGAGTGGAAGGATCTGGATTCTTCAAAATACAATCGAACATTTTCATGTATTTATTAAAATACTTCATACGATCAATTTTATTCATATTTTTCGAAAGGTCGACCGCCGACCTGAGCGCGGAGAGCTGAACGTATGCTTCCGGATCCGACGCGGCTCGTATCAACCTCGGATACGCCTGCTCGGGATGTGCAAAAGCCTGTGGAACAAGAGAATACGCCAACGCTCGAACGCTCGCATTCTTGTCTTTGATCGCGACGTCAATCCAATTACTCGTCGAGGGATCGATGAAAACGCTGAACTCTCTCGCCTTGTCCCAGAATTTTTTCGGGCCCGTCGCCGTCCGCAGCTCGCTCAAAAGCGTTCTGCAACGCAACTGCTTGTGAACCCACGGTTCGAGCCGAAACCCGACATATACGAGCACCGAGGCGATCAAAACGCCGTAAGTGAGCGGCCCGAAAATCCGCCTTCGCTTCGGTTTATCGGCCATGATCAAGCCCCCCCAAAGCTCCGACCGAACGGTCGCCGCGTGAATACCGAAAACAAGACTCGAACGCGTTGATCGCATTCTCGACCCGAGGCGCCACATTCGTCAAGCCCCGAGCGATCTCTTGTTTGCCGACAAACCGACGAACGAACCTCGACGCTCGAAAATCGATCTTAGCGATCACGCGAGCCGTGTTGTACAATCGACTCCGCGCTGAATCTCGTCTCACGCGAATCGCTCGACCGACGACCGGCTCCATAACCATAAAACACGCTGTTATGTATTATGATTTTGGAATATTTCTGGATCGATTGTTCCGCGAGGGGACGATCGCGTTCGTTCGCGCTCAGGAGACCGCCGTAGAACCGAGTCGGAGCGTCGACGAGATCCTCGGGTCGGCGTTTGAAACGCATCGGCTTTCGATCGCTGGTCCGCAGATCGCCTTCGATCGCGATTCGGCGCGGCGAGCCGCCGATTTCCTCCGCCACGCGTGCCTGGGTTTCGTACTACAGGAGGAGATCCCGACCGAGGCGTTCGCTCGTCTCGGCACGGATAACCCGAGCGGTCGACCCGAGGCTCACCTTTCAGTCGATCTTACTTATCGTTATTTACCGATCGTTTATCGACGCTCGGCGGCGATCGGCCGGTACGACGTTCTCCGTCGCCAAATCGAGCTCGAACTCCGTAAATGGCCTTTTTCAGGCGTACTCGCGAATCTCCTTGAACCGCCGCTCGGCTCGCTCGAATTCAGCGGTCACCAGGGCCTCGCAATCGCTTACGCCGAGCGGTTCATCGAGCATCAAAACGAAGCGTGGCGCCCTCCCGAATCGTCGTGCACGGCGAACGCTCTCGAACTCGTCTCGTCCCTTCGTTAAACTCAGGAATCATTCAGAAAGAGTTTTATGTGTGATTTGCAACCCGATCGGATCGCCGAACGCTTGAGGACCGAGGTCGTCGACGTTCTCAAGCGACGTTTCGTCGGCCGCGACGAGGTCGTCGAACTGATCGCGCTCGCGATCGCTTCGGGCGAGCATCTGTTCTTACACGGGCCTCCCGGAACCGCCAAATCGGCGTTGATTCGCGAATTCGCGCGATCGGTCAAAGGCAATTATTTTGAATATCTGCTCACACGATTCTCCGAACCCAACGAGATCTTCGGGCCGATCGATCTGGCGCGGCTGCGCGAAGGGACGGTCGCGACGGTGACGACGGGAATGCTCCCCGAGGCCGAGTTCGTCTTTCTCGACGAGCTTTTCAACGCCAACAGCGCGATCCTCAACAATCTGCTCGGGGTGCTCAACGAGCGGATTTACCGCCGCGGCGCCGAAACGCACGCGCTTCCGGTCCTCTCGCTGTTCTCGGCGTCGAATCGGCTTTCCGACGACGATGCGCTCAAAGCTTTATTTGATCGATTCTTGCTTCGTTGTCACGTCGACGATCTCCCCCGCGAACGCGTTCCCGCGTTGCTCCTGGCGGGGAGGGCGCTTGAAACCGAAGCGCCGATCGTCTCGACGATCTCCGCCCGCGATCTTCGCGTTCTGGCCGAACGTACCAAACAGATCGACGTTCAAAATATTATGGAAGAATACGCCGACGTCGTGTTTCGAATCCGCGACCTAGGGATCGAATTATCCGACCGTCGCGTCGTCAAGGCGCTCAAGCTCGTCGCGGGTTCCGCGGTGTTGCGCGGGAGAGTTCGCGCCGACGTCTCCGATTTTTGGGTGCTTCGATATTTATGGGATCGCGTCGAGCAGATCGGCCCGCTCGGCGCTCTCGTCGACCGCGTGATCGAGCCGTTCGCGGGCGGAGCGGGCGTTCATCCCGCCGCGGCGCCGCGCGACCGCGTCGACGCCGAAACGATCGCCCGCGAACTCGACGTCCTCGCCGAAGAGCTTGAAACCGGGCCGAAAACCCTCGTCGCGATCGCCCGTGTTCGCGAAAAGCTCGCCGATCTCGCCGACCGCTCGGCGTGGGTCCAAGACGATAAGAAACGCGCTCATCTACTTGAACGTTCACGTCAATATCAAAAAAAGTTAGGATGATTCTTTATGGATCCGCGCGACGATCTCAAATCGGTTCGACTGGCGCGATTCGCGTACGACGACCTCGCCGCGCTCGCCGATTTCCGGGTCGATTCGGGAATTCGAGTCGTCGTATCGGGAGATCGCGTCCTGGCCCGGATTCCACAACAAGCGAGCGCCGCCGTCGAACGACTGCTCGCGGTCCGAGGCGTCGAACTCTTCGTCGAGAATCACGCGGGGATGTATCGGCTCGGCGATCGGATCCCCGCGTTCGACATCGATTGGAACGAAGATCGTTCGATTCCGCTTGATCAAGTTTTGATTCCCGGATTCGTCCACGCCGAGCTTCCCGCGTCGACCGATCCCGAACCAGCCGCGTTTCGGCTCGTTCCGTGCGTGGAACCAAAACCGACGACTGCGCTCATTTGTTCAATCGAAACCCTCGCGGCGTGGGCCGACGGTTCGCCGACCGTCGCGATCGAGAGGCTTCGCGGAGCGGTCTCAGGGCGCACGGCGTTCGTCGTCGCGACCGTCGGCGAGCCCCCCGCGATCGTCGACGCCGAACGATATTGGGGTGAACGATTATTTATACCCCTCGGAAGTCGCCCCGAGCCGAATATTCATGAGGATATCCTCGTTTCATTATTAAACCTCGGCGACGATCGCGCGATCGCATACGCGGACGGTTTCGAGCGGATTCCGTCCTCGGCGATTCGCCCTCTCACGCGGGCTTCGATTCGTCTGGCTCGAGACGCGAGCGGGTCGCAGTCGATCTCGAGCGAATCGCGGCGCGAAAAGTCGCGCGAACAAGGCGCGGAAAGCGAGCGAACATGACCCCCGAACGCTACTTCCGATTAACCAAATCGGATAATGATATTCTATTAGTTCGTTGGAGCGTCGGTGGCGAGTTTCTCGAGCGGATCGCGCCTTTCGGCGCCGAGGCGTCTTTTCTCCATCGCGAGGAGATCGCGTTTTTTCTCGAGGGTTTCGGCGCCCGCGGCGACGCGATCGATTTTAGCCTCGTCGTTTTTCTTTTGAACGAGTTCGTCGATTTTCCAGGATTTCATCGATCGTCGCGCGGGCTGAGGAACGCGGGAGCTTTCGCCGCCGAATTTTGCCGCGATTTTTCTCGCTCGCTCTACGCGCCTTCGGTCACTCAATTGATTATGCATTTGCGGCGACCGCCGATCGACGCCTCCGTGACGCGGTTTTCGACGAACGAATCGCCGGAGATCGAAGATCGATCGAAACTGATCGCTAATTTCCGCCAATTTTATATGACTAGATCGACCGAGTTCGAGCGAGACGAGATTCGGCATTGGTTCGAGCACGGCCGGGGTCCGATCGGTTCGGCGGGAGAAGACGTCGCCGATCGAATCGAGCCGATCGCCGAACGCACGATCGAGACAATCGTCGAATCTCTCATCCGTCGACCTCGGTCGGCCGCCGCGGCGCGTTGGATTCCGCAATTGGAAGGCTCGCTCGCCTTGCCGCCGCGGCGCTTGGAACCCGCGACGTTGCCGATCGGCGGATACGCCGACGTCTCGACGCGCGGCGAACCCGACCGCATTCTGCCGTTTCAATTCGCGCTCGAACCGATCGAATTCCTCCGCCGGTTCGCCGAGCGCGAGCTGCTCTATTATCACCGCGAAGAGCCGAAATCGCCGACTCCGCGCGACCTCGTACTCGTTATTGATCAAGGGGTAAGAACATGGGGAGATATTCGATTGATCATTATCGCGGCGGCGATCGCGCTCGCCAAGCGCGACTTTGAGAGGCGAAAAAATCTTCTGGTCGCGGCGACGAGTTCAGGCGGGCTGATCGTCGATCCCGCCGAGGTCGACGACGAGGCGCTCGGAGAATTGTTCGACGCTAGCGACCTTTCCCCCGATCCCGCCGAGGCTCTCGCCCGCGTCCTCAAGGATCGATCGCGAATCGAAAGCGATATCGTCTTATTTACACATCGTCTTAATTTAATCGAACCGGCCGTCGTCGCGGCGGCTCGGGGAATCGCCGCGGGTTCGAGGCTCTTCTCGGTCGGAGTCGACGGCGACGGCGTCGTCGAACTCGGAACGATGATCGACGGTCGTTCGATCGCGATCGGCAAGTCGCGGGTCGAGTTCGAACCCGACCCTCCGCCGAAATCGATCACGTCTTTGGATTCTGATTTGAGAATTGATCCCTGGAATTGGATCGGCGACGTCGAATCGCTTCCTTATCCTTTCGCGCTCGGGCTCGAGGGACCGATCGACGTCGACATGATCGCATTCGATTACGACGGCCGATCGCTGATCGTCGCCGATCACAAAGGGATGCTCCAGCGGAGAGGGCTCGACGGGTCGTTTCTCGGCGTGATTCCCGCTTTACCGGAATACCGCGAGATCGTTCAACCGCGCCGAATTCTCCCCTTGCCGAACGGTTTGGCGGTATTCACGTCCTCAAAGAATATGATAAAACCTGGACCCAAATATTCATATTCATTGTTATATTATAATTTTATGCATTCGTACATGCGATGTCATAAAATGGAGGAATCCCGAATGGTTCACTCGTTCTATTATGATCCTCGGAGAAAATCGATCGTTCTGGTCGACGATCCGGAGTCGCGAACGAGAACGGCGATTTCGGTGGAACCGCTCGACTCGCCCCGAACTCCGGTCGATCTAAAAGTAGACGATCGCCTCGACGCGAGCCGAATCGTGAGCGAACCGAACGATCCCGATCCTTTCAGCGATTATGTTTATTTATATAAAGAGACTAACAAAAATATCGAATCTCCGTCGTCTCGAACGGATCGCTCTCCTCGATTGTCGATTATCGACGGAAGAACGACTTACTTCGACGTCGCCGGATATTCATGGACGTACGCTCCGACTCGCGACGGGATCGCTTCGCACCTCGGCGCGTCGATTCGTTCGGCCAAGCTCGGCGAATCCGTGATCGCGATCGAATATCGTACGCGATCGGATCAAACCGAGATTCATGTTTTGAACAGGCGACGCGGCGAGCCGATCGCGACGTTCGACCTTGGAGATAATAAAAAAGGTCGATCGGTCGCGTACGCGATTAGTCGCAAGGGGGATTATCTCGCGTATCAAGATCAAAACGAAAACGTGATTCGGTTGCTCGACCTGTCGACACGGACCGAATCGACCCTCAAGATCCTGACGGGAAGGCCCGAAAGGACCCCGGACGTTTCGGCGTCAAAGTACGGCATGATTATAGTTACAAAAGATTGCATCTTCGTGCTCGAATGGAAGTCGGGAGTTCTCGAAATAACGCGATCGAGAAATAACGAACCTTTCCCTCCGGGAAGAGATCTCGCTTCGCGTAGTTATAGCTCGATACCGCTTACGCAAGTCGCTCCGAACGCGAGGGGGAGAATGATCGCTTCGCTCGAGGCGGGGACGTCGATCTGGCTCGATCGATACGGTCAGATTTTCATTCGGAACGCGTGTGGAAAGGTCGTGTGCGCGTTCTTCACGATTCGCGACGAGCTTTGCGGAATGACGCCCGAAGGAGCGCGTTTCGGCCCGTCGGACGTCGTCGGGGGGGAAGAAACGCCCCGGGATTTCGCCGAATTCGGCGCGGCGCTGACCGAAGCCTTTCAAGATTATCTAAACTATATACGAACATGATCAAACTCATTTATTCGTTACGCCGTACCGACGGATCAAAACCCGCGAACGCGCTATTGCTTTTCAAACGCGAGATCGCCGATTTGTTCGCGGTCTGCGCGGCGACGGGCGTCGATCCCGCGGGACGTGTTTTCTCGACCGCCGACGGTTTTCTGATCAAACTCGATCGAGCGATCGACTCGCCGATTCCCGGAACGGTGCGACTTCGCGCGATCGCCGAAAATATTTACATTCCCTTCGACGCCGAACTCACGCCCGCGCTCCACGACGACGAGGCGAGGGGGCTCGCTCGCGATCGAGGCGTCGTTTTCCTGCCGGGCGGGCGAGTTCTCGGTTTCCGCTCGGGGAATCCTTTCGATCTCGGTCGATATCTCTCATATCACGAATATCGCGATCGTGAATGGACGTCTTTTCCAACCCCGCCGTTTCTTTCCGATCGGATCGTCGCGATAAGTTATGATTTTCCGAATACGATCGTCGAAGACATCGAACGAGGCGGTTCCGCCGGGAATGATCGAGGAAAATCGGCGAGGGACGCGGGCGGAACCTCGAACAAACGCGGGGAGGCGAATCCTTACGGGTCCGAATCGAACGATCGACCGAACTCGGACGCGACAGGGAGAATGAACACGGGTTCGCCGATCGGAACCGACCCGCTCGAAACGGATATTGAAACTTTTATTAAAAATCTATCCGATTCGTTTCGTTCTTTCATCGGCGAAACTCTCGAATCGATCGGAAGATTGACCCGATCGTCGCGAATGAGAGCGTTCGGATCGCGTTTAAGGAGGTATCGCGATCGACAAAGCTTTGTCCCGCCGAAATCGACTCTCGACCGCCAGGCCGCGGCGCTTAAACGGCTGTTGCGCGAATTCCGCGAGGGGGACGTCGACAAGGCGCTGCGAAAATCGCCCGAGGCGCGCGAACGCGGCGACGCGAGAATCGATGATATCGACAGATCGGCGATTCTTAGACAAAAATCTATGGTTTATTCTTTGCGTCGAATCGTCGCTCGCGTGCCGACCTCGACCTGGCTCGGCGGCGAGCGTTTATGGAACGAGCTTTACGTCGAATATCGCAAGGCCGCGGAGGCGGCGGAGAGGCGCGGCGATTTTCGACGCGCCGCGGTGATTTACGGCAAACTGCTCAAGGATTATCGATCCGCGGCCGAAGCGCTTAAAAGCGGCGGATTGCACCGCGACGCGGCGATCGTTTTTCTGGAGAAGGTGAACGACGAGCGATCGGCCGCCGAATCTTTCGAGTCCGCGGGAGATTACGATCGCGCTCTTGCTCTTTATCGCAAAGTTAAAAATTATACTCGCGCAGGCGATTTATTAAAACGCCTCGGCGACGACGACGCGGCGCTCGTCGAATACGTGCGCGCCGCGGACGACTTGGCGAAGAACGCGGCTTATCACGCCGCGGGAGAATTACTGAAAAACCGCGCGAATCGATCCGATCTCGCCGAGCCGTATTACATGAAAGGTTGGTCGCTCAGGCCGAGCTCGAACTCGTGGCTTAGCTGGCTTACTCTCGTCAATCTCAAGGCGGAGCGACGCGAATTTGAAGCGATCTTCGCGCTCGTCGACGACGCCGAACGATTCGTCGAATCTTCTAATCGCCAAGACCTTTTATGTCGATTCTATCATTATCTTGATGTTATCGTGAATCGCCCCGACATGACGATGTTGCGTCGATCGCTTTTCGATCGCGCCCTCTCGGGGCGAGCGCGCGAGATTCGCAGGCTCGTCGACCGCGGCGAATGGACGTGGCGGCTTCTTCAATCGCTGATTCCTCCCTCGAGCCTCCCTTCCGGAGCGCTCAACGACGCGTCGTACGCGATCACCTCGGCGATCAAACAGTACAACACTAAATCTTATTACAAATTATTGGTTGATACCGAGCCCGATCGCTTATCTCTCGGCGAGGGGAGGGTCGTCGCGATCGCCTCGGCGTCGAACGCGGGAACTCTCTTCGTCGGCTTCGATAACGGCGCCGTCGTCGCCTTTCAGGCCGATACGCTCGAGACGAAGACGATCGCCTCACGATCTTCATCGAGTGTTCTCGACATCGCGACCGATCCCGAGGCCGAACTCGTCGTCGTCCTCAAGTCGAACGAAGACGGAGGAGCGACTCCGTTCGTCCACGCTCTTCGATCCGACGGTTCCTATTTGTGCATTCGAACAATCGAATGGGACGGCTCTGGGGAGACGAGGATCACCCCGATCGTTTCGGTCGAGGCGGATTTTTTCGCGGGTATCCGGGACGGATCGAGGTTCGCGATCCTTCGGTTCAATCCCGTGTCGATTCAACGGAGGTTCAATCTCCCCGGCGAGGATCCGCCGATCGCCGCTGCGATCCTTCCCATTTACGATCTTCAGAACACTTCCTCTTCATATTCTATTGATATTAACAGTCTAGATTTTGTCGGCGCTTCGGGGGATAAGAAAGCGAACGTCCGCGGACCCCGAATCGGCGTTTTAACGCATAATTATGGTAAGTGGTACTGGATCGATATCGACGACCTCTCGGTTCGAGAGATCGCGGGTCTTTCCTGGCGCCCCGAGATTCCCGAGGAAAACGGATTGAAAGCGTATCGGCTCTCGATCGCGTCGGCGAATCCCGAGTCGTTCGAGATCGTCGGGCTGGGGGACCGGGGCTCGCTCCGACGCTTCGAGGCGCTGCGAACTCCCGAAGCGATCGACCTGCTCGTCGATAACATCGCCGTCGGGCACGACGAAGGCTACCTGTGCGCGACGATCGTCGAGCCGGGAGTCGTCGCGGCGGTCGCGAAGAACCGCGTCGATTATCTCCGCGGCGGTCCCCAAAAATTCCACCTCATCCGCTCGACGCCGATGCGCGTTGAAAACGCGGTCGGTTGCGCGGTTTGCCGAAAATCCGACGAACTGCTCGTCGTGCTTAAAGACGGAGATCTTATCAAGACAAGAATTTATGTTTAAATTTCTGGTCGGTGATCGATCGAATCATGCGAACAATTCTCGAATCACCTTTCCGGGCGCCTCGACGATTCTCCCCTCGGCGGCTTCGCGCGGATACGAGCGCCGATCGGCGTTCAAACCGAGCAGGTGCAGGATCGTCGCGTGAAGATCGCCGAACGTTACGGGATCCTCGGCGACGCCGAACGACCAGGGATCGCTCGATCCGTACGACAATCCCCCCTTGATCCCCCCTCCCGCTAGCCAACACGTAAACGCGTTCGCGTTATGATCGCGTCCGCGCTCTCCTCGCTGATCGCAAGGCGTGCGGCCGAACTCGGTCGTCCAGACGACGATCGTATCGTCCAAAAGACCGAGCGCTTTCAAATCGATCAACAAGCCCGCGACGGGCTTATCGACTCGACGAGCCGTTATACTATACTTTGTTCGAATATCCTCATGCGAATCCCAATTGATCCCGCCTCGCCCGCTCGCCGCTCCGAAGCGAAGCTCGACGAATCGCGCTCCACGTTCGATCAGCCGCCGCGCGATCAGGCATTCGCGGCCGAACGTCTCGCTCGCTCGATCGTCGAGTCCGTAAAGCGCCTTCGCAGCCGTCGATTCGCCGGCGAGGTCGAGGACGCCCGGATCATTCCATGAATTCACATGAATATATTCACTTGTACGATTCCATGTATTCGAGTGTTTCGAATTTTGAAGCGGGCGTTCGGCCGCGAAACTCTCGCCCGGTTTGAGAGCCGACTCGAGCGCCGATCCCCGTTCATCCGTTAGAACGACATACACCGAGGCGTTTTCGTTCTCGCCCGCCAAGGCGGACGCGACCCGCGCCCCGAGGCGGGCGAATCCGGGCGAAATCGAACCGGTCGTTTGATTCAAAATCGCGGGTGCGTGTATGTTCGATTCTGTAATCATCGAATGAATGAACGCGACGTCGTCGACTCGTCGGGCGAGATGAGGTAAAAGATCGCTCACGTACTTGCCGCATGCGCCGTGAGGCCTGAATCGCCAGGGGCTCTTCATCACCGACGCTCGAGCGACTCTTAACCCCTCGATCGACCCGCCGGGATCGAACGCTTCGCCGTGACGCTTAATCAACTCGGGTTTGTAATCAAACGTATCGCACTGGCTTACACCACCCGACATCATCAAATGAATCACGCGTTTAGCTTGGCCGCGACGAGGGACCGATCGTTCGAGTTCACAAGCATGCGAAGCTCTCGCCCTTGCGAACTCGTCCGAACGACACGCGCATTCCGCGAGAGCGAAACCGCCCAACCCCGCCGCCGAACGCAACAGGAACGACCTTCGATCAAAGCCTTCGGCGAGCATCGATACGACTCCAGGTTGCGCGCGTTCCGCGAGGGAATAGGGTTTCAAGAAACGATCGGGATCGATCGAACCGGTCGGCCGCGACCAGCGGGCGGATTCGATCGAAAGCGTCGATCGAGTTTAAACGTCGGTCGCGCCGAAAGAAACTCCCGAAGAGGAAACATTCAACCGATCGCTTTCGATCGCTCGCGCTTGCAGAACGTTCGCCGAAATCGACCTTCGATCGTATCGGTCGTCGGATCGCGTGAAATCAGAAAAAAACTGATCCCTATATCTAATTATGTTTTATAGTTAAATATTCTTAAAAACAACAACATTTATGACAGAACATTTTCACATCGAAAGCGCGACGGCCTCGGCCGTTAAAAGATCGGCAAAACCTCGCCTTCGCACGCGGCGAGGGGCCTGCCGAGCGAATCGTGAACGATTGAATCGGCTGGAATTCCGAGCGCGTGGAGGATCGTCGCGTGGATGTCGGCGGGATCGACGGGGCTTTCGGCGGGCGCCGAGGCGATCTTATCCGATCGTCCCCACACGATCCCGCCGCGAGTTCCTCCACCCGCGAACGCAACCGAATAACAAAACGGAAAATGATCACGCCCTTGCGCCCCGTTGATTTTCGGGGTTCTGCCGAACTCGGTCAGCCAGACGACGAGCGTTTGATCGAGCAGGCGACGATCGGCCAGATCGTCGAGAAGCGTCGAACTCGCGAGTTCGAGAGGGGGGAGGAGGTTGTCTTTGAGCCTTCGGAAATTATCGCCGTGCGTGTCCCAAACGTCGCCGGCGCTCCCGTTGAGATCGCCCGATCCCGGATAAATCACGACGATCGGCACGCCGGCCTCGGTCAAGCGGCGAGCCAACAAGGTGGAACGACCGCAAATATGATCGCCATAACGAGCGCGCGATTTAGCGGGCTCGCCGTCGACATCGAAAGCGTTTGCGACCGCGGGGTTTAAGAGCAAATCGGCCGCCGACGCGCGAAACGCGTCGAGCGACCCCGATTCGCGTTTCCAAGCCTCGTCCTCGCACCGACCGAGCAGCTCGAATCGTCGACGCATCCGCGCGGGATCGACGTCGACGGGAAGCGCCAGATCGGCGATTCCGGCGTTGGGAGAAACCCCCGCGTACTTTCGCGAGGCTTTGGGCGCCACGATGAAAGGTTCGTACCGAGCCCCTAAAAATCCCGCGAATTGACCGTTCAAGATGCCGCGATCGGCGAGCGGATGCGGCGAAGCGACAAACCTGGGAAAGCCCTGGGGCGCCGAACGGAAGCGGGCGACCGTCGACCCCAGACACGGATGATCGTTGCGCGACGGAGCGATCGGTTCGTCGTTGGCGATTTCAACCGCGGGTCGACGCCCCGTCAGGCTCCAATACGCCGCGTTCCTGTGACCCGCGGCCTGATGGTGCACCGAACGCACCACCGCGAGCCGTTTCGATTGTTTGGCGAACTCCGGCACGAACTCGCCGAAAAAGACTCCCGGCACGGCGGTTGGAATCGGTTTATACGACCCGCGAACGTCGCCGGGCGCTTCGGGCTTGGGGTCGAACGTTTCGAGCTGACTCATCCCGCCCCAACAAAAGAAAACGATGCACGACTTGGCGCGACCGAACCCCGGCGAGGTCGCGCGCGACACGCTCCCCCGCGCCCGAGCCGCGAGATACCCCCCCAGACCGAGGCCGAGCGACCCCAACCCGAGCTTGATCGACCGACGACGCGTCACAATTTGATCTATCATGATGTGATTGTCCATCGATCACTCCGCGGCTTCTCAGGCGGGAATTTCGAGGCGGGGGACGAAGTCGAAAACGAAGAAGGACGCGGCCGTTGAATCAATCAACTAAACACAAACTCAAACATTCACAAATATTCTTGTCGATTGGGATGAAAAACGTCGAAAGCGACCGCGGGCCCGCCGACCGCGATCACCGAATGTTCGACGCCCCCCGGGATCCGCCAGCCGTCGCCGGGTTCGAGCGTCTTCACAACCTCGCCGATCTGGAATTCAAGCCG
Organism: Planctomycetota bacterium; assembly: GCA_021791715.1. Classification (GTDB taxonomy): domain Bacteria; phylum Planctomycetota; class Planctomycetia; order Isosphaerales; family Isosphaeraceae; genus JAKBCQ01. Next base: position 20,536 of record JAJYWB010000028.1, read on the forward strand.
TCCTGAAACGAGAACCCCCATTTGCTCGTGCGGGTGCGAATGCTTTTCAACCCGCGCTTCGGGCTTAAACGTAACGACCGAAATCGTCATCGATTCGCCGCCGAACGCGCGGATTGAAACCCCGGGAAAAAGCTCGCGTTTCGCTCCCGATTCCTTGTCCACAAAATACGAGGGAGACTCGTTCGGTTCGTTCATCGCGCTTGCCCGTAATGACCGACGACCCACTGTTCCCAAGCGTTCAAAAATTGTTCACGACTGGAATTAAAAACGACTCCGATCCCGTCGTCGAGTTTTTCTTGCCCTTCCAGCATGCCGCGAACAAACCGAGGATACTGCGAAGGGAACGCCGACGCCAGCCATTCGATCAGGCTGAAGCCGATCGCTCGAACTTTATCGTCTTCGGTTTGGCCGCCGAGCGCGTCGTTCACCTTGCTGATCCAGCCGAGCTGCTGTTGCTCGACCGTCACGACGCGTAATCGACGATAATACGGGCTTCTGGGTTCAAGCTTGGAACCGAGAAACGCCCCCAAACCGAGGCTCAACCACCGCGGCGGCTTGCCCGCCTGATTCGTCGCCGCGAACGCGAGCTGCTCGGTCAAAAGCGCCGAAAGCGTCCGCTCGGGTCCGCCGCCAAGTTCGCTCTTCTTTCTCGAGCGCTTCTCGGTCCGCTCCGCGACGAAATCGTCGCGTCCCGCCAAAGGATCGACGGCCGCCACATACGGCGATTCAACCCCGAGATTCGCGTCGGCCTGAACGCCGTCGTCGATCTCGCGATTCTCGATCGTTCGAACGAACTCGACATATCCAATCCGATCTCTAAACACATACAAGCCGATCTTTTCAGGAAATTCGAGCGCCGGCTTGCCGGGACGCGAAAGCATCATTTTCAGTAAATTATATTCTTTTTCCATATCCTTCAGAACCTGTTTGGAGCGCGATTCGGAAAGGTTGGAGAGAAGCAGAAAATGATCGCCGGGGGTCGTCTCGGGTTTTGTTTGAATGTTCGCCTTTTTCCACCGATCGATCCCCGCCTTGATCGATTTTTGATCGCGTTCGGCGGGAGTCAGCTTGGAAAGCGCCGCCACGCGGAGCGATTCGGGGGTCGCGGCGATCTTGGAAAGCATCGCCATGGGATCGGCGCCGGAATCGAGAATCGCTCCCGCTTTCACCCATTCCTCGATCTTGGCGATCGTCGCCGCGGCGAGGTTGTTGTTGTTCCCCGGCGGCATCTTGGGAGGCTCCTCGCCTTTAATATGAAGAACAAGCGGGCTCTCGTCGGGTTTTCCCGGAATCAACACCTTGCCGGCTTTTGAACCTTTTATCAATTTATCGAACGACGACATGTCGAAATCGCCGCGATGCTTCTCGGCGTTGTGGCACGCCATGCAATTCGCGACCAGAACGGGAGCGATATCTCTGGTGAATTTGAGCGACGAATCGTCGGCGGTCGCGGCGGCGGGTGCGGGTTTGGACGCCTCCGCGGGAGCGGCCGAGGCCGCGGGTTTGGCGGGGGTCGCTTTCTTCTTGCCGCGCGTCTTCTTCTTGGCGATCGATCCCTTCGTCGGTTCTTGGCGAGCCGACGTGTCGCGCGTCGTCACAGCGACCGCTAGCAGCGCGATCAGGCTCAATCCCACCACAGTCAACCGGGTTACACGGGCGCGGCCGATCATCGTCTCGTCCTCATAATTCCTGATACCGCCGAGGGAATGGATGATTTCATTATCGAGCGCCGCGAACGTGTTTGCAACCCTCCGCGATCGTATTCGCTCGCCGAAAATCGCCCCCTCGCACCCTCGACACGATGTCACACCTTTGTTACGCGAATTCGAGTCGATTGGGACGGACCGATCCAACCGATCAAAGTTCCCTCGTAAGATTCATCCCCAAAGCGACGCGTCTTCACTCAACCCATAATTATTACAGAGATTTAATGGCTTGTGATTATTTGACGACAAACGGTATCTCGGTCGAAGCGTCGGTTTCGCCGATCAAGTCGACCTGGGAAACTTTCAGTCGATAACGCCCGGCGGCGAGCGATTCGGGGAGCGAGACGCGGAAGTTAACGTAATAATCGCGTCTTTTACTGCGACATATATCTTCAACATACCCCATGTCTTCGCTCCAGACGGGATCGTTCGAGCCTTCACCCAAGATTTCGACCCGAGACGCGATCCTCGAACGAAAACCGTCCGAATCGGTCTGATACGCGATCCCCTCGGGTTCACAATAAACAAGAACGTCTTGACCAGCTTTGAAAACGGTCGACGACGACGGAGCGTAGACGCCGAACCCGCCGATCTTCTCGCAAAATTGCGCCGTTCGGAGCCGAAACCGAACGTCTTTCGCCGCCGATTCGACCGCCTCGTCGCGATTCCCCGACCCCTCGCTCAAACCTTGACGAGAATCGACCGCGATCGATCGAGCCGAAGGCGCCGACGCGGTTTTGATTAACTCGGACAACCGATCGAAACGATCGTTCACGCTCTTGGAGCGACCGTCGAGATCGGCCGCCAACCGGTCGATCAGCTCGGAGCGAGCCCCCCAACGCTCGGGATCTCTCTTCGCTTGTTCATGTGCATAAGTTTGCAATTTTTTAATAAGTTCGGCGCCCGATTCGGTCGATTTGGCGACGACCGAACTTCGCTTCATGGGAGAATCGTCGTCGGCTTTAGGATCAGAAATCGTTTTGGGGCGCCGATTTGTCTCGGTATCGGATGAAGCCGATTCGAGCGAAGGAGGCTCGGCGAACGCGAGCGAATGTTGATCCATAACGGCCGATGCCGATTGATCCGCATTCGCAGCGACAGGTTTTTGAGCGGTTTGAACCGAACGATTTTGTTCTTCTCTCGTCGACGCCGATTTTTGAGCCTCGCTCGACGTCGAGGGCTTGGCGTTATCCGCCAAATTCATTGGGTTGTCGATCTTTGGTTGGATGTTCTTCGGATCGACGCTCGATGTTTCGCCGTTTTTGGGATGAATGCTCGAAACCTTGTTCTTCGCAAGTTTACCGATCGACGGATTCCTGTTAGCGGTCGGATTCGACCCCGTATTAGAAGGCTGCGCGACGGGGAGGGGGGGGAGGTCGTCGATCCGATACGCCGAGGGGTTCACGCGTTCGACGGGCATGTCTTCGAGTCGTACCGATGCGCCGTCGGTGAGGTTATCGGGATCGATTGGAGCGTTATTCGGTTTAAGGTCTGGAAAAAAACGGCTGTCCTCTCCCGCGGGGCTGGGATGATTGAGAACGTAAGACGCGGGATACGAATGAGGAGGCTCGTCGGGGGCGCCGCCTCGAGCGTGATCGTTCGCCCGCGTCCCGTTTTCGTCAAACGCGGCGCAACCGCCGATCGACGCGCCGAGGGACAAAACGAGCAAACCTAGCGACCAAAACGAACGTCTCTCGAACGACATGAGGCGTTCCTCGCCCTCGACGACAACCGAACCGATCGTCGCACGGAAATGACCGGAAGAGAAGGGAAATCCGAACGGGTTGATAACCGATCGTCGAGGTTTCGACAAGCTCAGTCGGTTCACGGTTTGCCGTCATAACTCTCAAAGACGATCGACACATTAGGCGTCTCCTCCCGGCGTAATCGGGGTTTACGCGAACGGCGCACTCGGCGAAACACCGATCGACAGGGCGAGAGGAAAAGCCGACGCGGGCCGATCCGGCGCGGATGAAAATCATGACACCGACACAAATTCATGATTGATAAATTTTATGGAATAATAACTTGAACCCTACTCCGATCGCCCGGCGCGGAGTGAAACTCCCGGCGAGGGAGACGATCCCGCAAGGCCGATGAATCCTTCTTCGGCCTCGCGGAAAACGTCCCCGCTCGCTTGATCAAACATGCGAATTGTCAAAGAACGTCACGGCCCGACCTCGCAAGTCGCCCGGGCTTTTGCTTTTCACCGATTCGACCTGAAAGATCGGCCGTTATCGGAAAGTGATGAAAATTAACGGATACTGATTCTATTATTCACTTTGACGAATGAGCGTTTCGAGCGCGATCGGACCGGATTGAAAGCCGTTCGCGACGGCCGAAAAATTGGCGTTCGCCTCACCTTCGGGAGTCGACGCTGTTTGTGAGTGCGATCCCGTCCGGGTGAGCAAACTTGTCTGGGAGGGCGAACCTCCTGGTGAGCCGTTTCCGTAAATATTGGATTGTTTCAAGTGCGAACACGTTTGGGAGGGCGAACCTCCTGGTGAGCCTCTTTTCATATGTAATAGATAACAATCAAATGGATCGTCGATCCATCAAATGTAACGCCAAACCGTTCATCGTGGGGGCGAACCTCGTGATGATCCTCTGTTCAAACACCGTCGACTCGACCGTTTTCGGATTCCGAAATCGCGAACATAATAATGCGGCTCACGGGGAGGTTCGCCCTCACAGATTCTGAATCATCGTCTCAGATTCGGATTCGTATTTAAAATCCTGATGATATGCGGGTAATATCACGACTCAAATCAGTCGGATGCGCCGATTTCTTTCCTCACGTTTTTAATTCAGGTCGTCGAGATCGAGCCGGCCGCGGCGTTTGAGATCCAAAAAGTGCTCGTACGTTAATCGGATTCCCTCGGCGAGCGGGGTTCGGGGGAGCGGGCCGAATTGGGCTTCGAGGCGCGAATCGTCGAGATCGTAAGCGATCGGCAGTTGGCGGTCGCCGTGGGTGACGAGCTTCGCGGCTTCGGGGGCGATCTCGATCAGCGCGGCGACGAACTCCTCGATCGAAACAACCGATCCGCGCATGTTGAACGAATCGGCGTCATGATATGGCGATTTGAGGCAAATGAGGAACGCGTCGGCGACGTCGCGGACGAATTGGAGGTCTTGCGACCCGCCGTAGCTGATGTGATACGGCCTTCCCGCGGCGACGGCTTTGATCGCCTTGGTGGGCTCGCTGGTGACGCCGAAATCGCGGCCGACGCCGTAAACCGTCCACGGCCTGAGGCCGACGCTCGGAATTCGCTGATCGAGAAAATAGACGCGGGCGTTGAGTTCGTTGCAAACCTTAAACGCGCCGTAATGTGTGAGCGGTGCAAGGCGTACGTGATCGCCGATCGGTCCCGATCCCGGTTCGGCGGGCCCGTGCGCCGCGGCCGAACTCGCGTAGACGACGCGTTCGATTTGTCCTTGAAGCGCCGCCGCGGTCTCGAACACCGCGAGCGTTCCCAAAACGTTCACACGCGCTCCTAATAATGGATTCGATCGACATGTGGGGACTTGCAAACCGGCGAGATGAAGAACGTGCGTCGCCTCGATCGACCGCGCCGACGCGAGCAACCGATCGCGATCGGCGACGTCTCCCTCGATAAAGCGAACGCGTTTCAGGCTCGAATCGTCGAGCAGCATCGACACGCGTTTGAGGTCTTCCTTGAGGTCGTAGATCCAGACGTCTTGTCCCGATTCGACGACTCGAGCGGCGACCCACGCGCCGAGGCAGCCGTATCCTCCCGTCATAAGCAAACGCACGCGGTGTTCTCCCCGCGAGCGAAAACCCCCGGAGTTTCAGGGGGTCGATCGCTCGGCGAACCGTCGGTTATCGAAAAGTTCGAGGTCGTTTGGAAGGCGTCGATCGATCAAGATCGGCTGATCGGGATCGATCGATAACGAGTTTATAATTATTCGTACATGGAAGGTCTCGGTTCGCGCATTGAAACGGGGGGTTGAAGGATCTCGTGGATGATGATTTGAGATCGTACGCGATCGACCGATCCCAGCGCCTGGCGCACCGAATTGGCGATCGGGTTGAACGCGATCGACGATCGCGGGCTCATTTCGATCAAGCCCGTGGTGAACGACGAGATTCCACCGACCTGACCCGAAGCGAGCGCCGAGGAGTCGTTGACGGTTTGCCGGCCCGATTTCATCGGCGAGGGGCGCGTGTCGCCGACTCCAGGGAGGGGCAGGGCGATCGACTCGCCGCGTCGACCGCGTGAAGCGGGCTGTTTTTGTTGCGGCGATCGGCGTTTGAGATTCGCCTGCGGAACGGGTTGCTGGGGTTTGCGCAATCCGGGCGTAAGCGAAGGCGTGGGGGCGAGCGAGCCTCGTTTCTCATCGGAGATCAGGATGATGTCGTCGTCGCGTTCGTAACGCCCCGCGCCCGCGCGAGAAACTGGAGGTTTGGCGGTGCGCTGGGGAGCGGCGGTATTCGACCAGCGCACGGGGGGTTCTTTTGAAATCGTGTTGAAATCGCCCGGGCGACCCCCTCCGCCGGGCCGAGGTCCGGGAGGGGGGTAAGGTCGCGCGGGTCCGCGGGCCCGCGCCGGGTCCTCGCGATTGAAGAGCGAGGTGACCGCCCAGATCGTCACCACCCCCAGAAACACGAACACCTTGATCAATTCGGGTCCCATAAACAATTATATCCTTGAATCAAGAGTATTCAGGTATCTAAAAGACGGTATCGATCGACCGGTAATTCTCAGCCGTTCTGGCTGTCGCGAACCGAGTTCGAGGCGCCGCCGACCGACGCGATCGCGGTTCTCATATCGGTATCGGCCTGCACGTTACGGAGGTTGTAATAATCGCGCACGCCGATGTTTCCTTTACGGAACGCCTCGGCGATCGCCGCGGGGACCTCGGCCTCGGCGGCGACGAGTTTGGCGCGATTTTCTTGAACGAGGGCGACGTTTTCTTGTTCGGCGGCGACGGCGATCGCTCGTCGTTCCTCGGCCATCGCCCGAGCCACCCTCATATCGGCCTCGGCCTGCGCCGCCTGCAGATTGGCGCCGATGTTGTCTCCCACGTCGACGTCGGCGATATCGATCGACAAAATCTCGAACGCCGATCCCGCGTCGAGCCCCTTTTCGAGCACGCGCTTCGAGATCGTATCGGGATTTTCCAACACAAGTTTATGTGTGTTCGCCGATCCGATCGTGGTGACGATCCCCTCCCCCACGCGGGCGATGATCGTCTCCTCGGTGGCGCCGCCGACGAGCCGATCGATGTTGGTGCGCACGGTCACCCGCGCCTTGACCTTGAGCTGAATGCCGTCTTTGGCGACCGCGTCGATCGTTTGCCGTCCCTTGGTGGGATCGGGGCAATCGATCACCTTGGGATTGACGCTCGTCTGAACAGCGTCGAGCACGTTGCGGCCGGCGAGGTCGATCGCCGAGGCGCGCTTGTAAGAAAGCGGGATATCGGCGCGATTCGCCGCGATCAGCGCGCGGATCACGTTGGGAACGTTCCCCCCCGCGAGGTAATGCGCCTCGAGATTACGCGTCGATATCCCGTCCTTCTCGGTGAGACCCGCCTGGATCGCCATGATCTTCGACCGCACGATAATCTGCGGATTCACCTTGCGGAACGTCATCCCGATCAATTCGAGCATCCCCACGTTGGCGTGCGTCGTCTTCGCTTGAATCCATAAGTTAAAATACTTAGCAAATAGAATAAAAGCGAGGAGCGCGAGCAGCCCGAGGAACAGAATGAGCAAAAAAATGCCCATTTGAACACCCGATATCGCCTGGGCGAACGGAGCTTGGTTCATAAAACGACGTCTCCTAGGTAAAGTGAGGTCGGCGCGCCGGGGCGTTCCGAATGAGAGCTTGATCGCAAGGGACGAATCGCGGCGATTGTTCGCGATTTCCGCTGAAAGATCACGGAGCGACAACTTTCCAACTTATGGTCATTCGAGCAAATCGTCGAGCCGGCGTTCGGCGGCGGGTCGAACGACGAGTCGTCCGCCGTGAACCCGCAACGCCTCGACGAGCGACCCCGCTTCGATCAGCCCCTCCTCGGCGATCGCGTCGATCCGTTTTCCCTCGAAGTCGACCATTCCCGAGGGGCGAAGCGGAGTGAGCGACCGGCCGATCTGGCCGACGAGGTGATCGAGCCGATGATGTTCGGTCTGGAATTCGTCGTCGAAATCGGGATCGGGGGGCCTGAGGAACATCTTCTTGGCGAGCGGAGTGCGCGGCCAAAGGTGCAACGCCACCGCGATCACCATCGGCGCAAGCAAAACGAGCGCCGCCGAGAATTTCAGCCCGAGCGCCGCCGACTGCGCGAACGAGAGCCACAGGCTCACGACGATCAGCCCGAGCGCCAGCACGCCGATCAACCCCCCCGAAGGAATAAAAACTTCCACGATCAACAGCAATAGGCCGACGACCATGCAGAGGATCGGCCACGCCAAACCCGTCATGTGCGATTATGCTTTGGTGAATAATGCGACGATTCCCCCGCCGCTCGGATCTTCCGCGCGAACCGAAAGCCTGGGTAAGCGACGCGCGATCGGTCACGTGGGGAAATCTCAGGGAAAAACCGCCGGGCGACGGTCGACCCGCGCGGGTCGACGATTCCGAGCCCGTTTCGCATGGAATTCATTCTATCCCTTTTCAACCCCGCAAGCGAGACGGCGCCGAATCTCCAACCGACAAGCCCGAAAGCCCGCGAGCCACTCGGCGAACGATCGGACCGAGCGCCGGCGGAACGCGGTTTTCCGCCGAAAAACGGCGGTCGACGCCGTGAGCGCCCACGGGCCTGGACCGCGAGCGTTCCGACGCGCCGAACTTCACGTTCTAATATTAATAAGTAACGCTATGTTAATGGGGAGAGAGCGATCGCGCGGGGGGATTGGCGAACGCCGCGACGACCTCGGGGAAGGCGCCGAGGTGGAGGTGAAGCATCCCCCCCACCGCGTTCTTGCGGTAAAAGACGTCTCCCTCGACGGTGAGCGTCCCCGCGAAGGCGGGGTCGTCGTCGGGCTCGGGGAACGGTATATGCTTCCATCGTTGCGATTTATAGCCCCTCATCCCCATCCCTTTGGGACCCAGCAGCCAGCCGTCGCGGGTCGTCGTGCGCTCGACGGGAATCGGCGGTCCAGGATCCTTGCGAAGGTCGGCGGTGAACGGAAAAATACCCACGCCCGGATATTCCTTGCCGTTCACCTTCATGATCCGGCTTAAATAAGCGGTCCCGCCCCCCTCGCTGTAAAGCTTGCGCCCTTTACAAACGTGCAACCGCAACGCGTTCATCAAGCTATGGTTGCTTGTGATTGCATCGATATGATGATCGGGGACGCCGCAGCCGATCATGATTAAATCAACATTCTTTGGGATGTCTTCGTCTCTTAGCGGAGAGAACGGGATCATTTCGGCGCCGAGGATCTCGAGCATCTCGAGCGTATCGGGGAAATAGCCGCCGAAGACTTCGTCTTGCGCGTAGCCGAGCTTGAACGGCCGAAAGATCGGCAGCAATTGGCTTTCGGAGAGCGAACAATCGGGAAACGGCCGGCTTTCCGCCAGATTGTTGATCGTTTCCCAATCGGCGAAGCGGTTGAAGCTGGAACCGAGAACCTCGAACCATTCGGGGGGCATCGGCTGATCGACGGGAGCGTCTCGAATCGCGGTGCGGAGTTGCGGCATCACGTCGACCGCTCCGATCACCGGCTTTTTGAGCACGCTTTCGACGAACCGGCGGATCGAATCGTATCGCGAACGATCGACGACTCCGTCGATCAGGATCGCGTCGACCTGGGGATGAAGCTTGGGAAAATGAACGTCGTCCTCACGTGAGATATCGACGACCGCCACGCAAGGGAGATCGAGCGCCGCGGCGATCGGAGCGAGCCCGCCGGGGCGATCGTACCCCTCGTAGCGGTTCGCCATCCGCGATCCCCATTCAACCTTATGGCCGACGTCTTCAAGCGTTCCTTCGACAATCCCGAAATCGGCGTGGAGCGCGCCCCGAACGTAAACCTCGCGAATCGTCTGTCGAGGCATCAACCACGCGTCGAGATGGCGCCCGGGAAGACCCGTCACCTGGCCGACGATCCCCGAGGCGGTTAGGCACGCCCGCGATCGAAAATGCTGAACAGTGGTTCCACGCGATTTGAGCGCCGCCATCATCGCCAAGCTCGCGATCGCGGGCTCGGAACAGTTCGATGGGGTCGCCAGGGCTAGTCGCGGTCGAAATTGCATGCCGATACCGTCGCTCTTGTCGATTGATCGTCGAAATCCGCCGCGACATAACGCTCGAAAGTATGACGATTGTTAGACTTTCGCGGCCGATTTCCATCGGTTTTCCGTACCGCCGACATTCAATAATAGAACCGACGACGCTCGGGTCAAGGGGATCGACCGCGGCCGACCTCGTCGCGCGGCGCCGATTCGCCTTGCCGCGCTCGGCGTCATGGGCTAGTTTGCCGGCCGGGCGCAATTCGAATTCGGCGTTTCGACGAAACCCCCCGCGAACCGTCGCGCGGACAGGAAACGATTCAATGCGATCACGGATGATCATTATCGGACTTGTTTTCATCGCGTTCGAGCCCGCGCGGGGCGACGACGACCGACCGTCTCCCGCGGTCCCAAACGTCGCCGCGGGACGATCGATCCCCCGCGCTTCGGGTGTGAAACCGAACCCCGCTTCCGTCAGGTCGCAGCGACCGTCTCCTATCGATATTTCAACATCCATGCCGAATTCGGAAACGACAGATCGCGAAGCCGAACAGGCTCGCGTCGCGGCTTTGGGGGCGATCGACCGGCTGAAGGAGGCCGCGGCGAAGCAGTCGGGCGATCCCAAAGCCGATCCGTCGGGGATGACGAGCAAGTTCGTCGACGTTTTGCAAAAACGGGTCGAATTGATCGATAAATGGAGGAAACAGCGCGACGCGAGGCTCGCGGCGCTTCATCCCCAGGTCGATCCTAAAACCCAGGCCGAGGAGCAAAAGAAAGAGCTGGCGCGGCTCGAGGCGAAGCTCAAACGAGCCGAGGCCGATCTCACGACGCTCCTTCCCGAAGTTTTCCAGGTGAATTCGGCGACGATCGACGACGCTCTCCTCGAGAAAATGAAAGAAGCGCTCGACTCGGCGCGCAACGATCTTGACGAACGTAAGACCGCGGACAAGGCGCTCGACGACGATTTTGATAAGACGAAAAGAGACGTCGAGGCGCTTAAGGCCGAGCGGATCAAGGCGCAACGAACGCTCGAGAGCCTCGAGGCGCAAATGGGCGACAAGCAGGCCGCGGTCGCCGCCGCGGCGCGGGCCGACGACGTCGCGCTGGCGAAACAAAAACTGATCAATTATCAATGGGAATTGAGGATCGCGCGCGAGCGTCCCGCGGCGATCGAGGCGCGGGCGGCGCTCGGGACCGAACTCGGTTGCGCGTTCGAGGTTCAGGCGAAGGTTCTCGACGTTCAGATCGAACTCGCGACAAAAACGGTTGAACAAATGAATAAGCGGTACAAATCGTTGCTCGATCGTCGTCGGGCAGATCTTCAGGCCGCGGCGGTTCGAGCCGAGCGGAGCGCCGAGAAATCGAAGGATCCGATCGAAAGGCACCGCGCCAAGCGGTCGGTCGAGCTGTTCGAGCTCGAGCAGCAAATCTTGATCGACGAACAGCGAGCCGCGACGAACGTTTATCTTTCTCCGCAAGAGCTGACGGTGCTCGCCGACCGCGCCGAGGCCGATCTTGAGCACTTAAAAAAATTGGCGAACGAGGTCGAGCGCGACGCTCACATCGCGGCGCGATTGAATCATGAATTCCGTCGGATGGGATCGAACCGCTCCGCGCGGGTTCGCGACGATCTGGCGCGGGCCTCGTTCCAACTCAATTATCTTGAGAACGAGCTGACCGAGGTCGAACGGACGTTGCTCGACGACGCGCGCGAGGATCGTTTCGAGCTCGAGGCGCTTTTATCGGCGATTCCCGAATCGCGTCGCAAGGCGGCCCGAGCCGTCGTCGATTCGATCGAGGCCGAGCGGCGGGGCCTGCTCGATCGTCGTCGTCGAGTGCTTGAAAATATGGTTGAACGAGCCGAATCGGCTCATAAACAAATCGTTCGTCGATTGCGCGCGATCGACGAGAAGTATACGTTCCTCCAGAGTCGCGTTTTTTGGATCCGCGACGCCGAACCGCTCGGCGCCGAATCGATCGAACCGCTCCGGCGCGAACTCGTCCGGGTCGTCGGCGCGGTCGACGGGATCTTCGACGACGTCGTCGATCGCTCGATGTGGCGGAGGACATCGAGCGAATTCGTCGCCGCGGTCGCGCTCGCGATCGTCGTTCCCGCGGCTTCGCTCCTTCTCGGCGTCGCTCTGAGACGGCGTCTCGAGCGGAGCGAGCCGGTCCGCGTCGTCGTCGCGCCGCCGAATTCATAACAATATCAACTATACATATTCATTCAGGAAAATCGACATGCGAACGTTCAGGCGATTTCTTATGGAGGTCGGGATCGCGGCGCCGCTCGCGACGTTTTTTTTCCTGTCGGCTTACGCGTGTCGATCGTCTCCTTTACCTCGATCGCTCTCCTCGCCGCTCGAATTCACGCTTCAGGCGTGCGGCGCGCTCGCCGCGGTCGATCGGCTCGCGGCGCGGCTCTTGCGTCGCGGCGGTTGGGCCGAGGAGGCGATGCGGCTGCCGTCCGACATGACTCGTCAATTGAATCGCGCGATCTTGATCGTCGTTTTGGCCGCCGCGGTTTTTCTTATTCCTGAACAATTATTACATCGTGGATTAATTGCGCCCGACGGTCGTCCCGTTCCCGCCGGCCGGCTGACGCGGCTTTTTTCGATCGGGTTCGAGATAACCGCCGCGGTCGTCGCGATCGGCTTGGCGCGGAGGCGGTCCCCCCTCCTCGCGTGGCTGGCGCGGGTTCCTTCGGTTTGGTCTTTGCCGGGCAAAAATCAACGCGCAACGATGTTTTTCGCGATCGTCGGATCGGCGACGATCATCGTCCTCGACGTTCGCGGTTACTGCTTCACGGCGCGGCGGTTGAGCTTCGCCGTTTTGCAATCGTCGGCGATCGTCCTCGGCTGCGCCTTGATTCATTGGATCATTATAAGAACGATCGACAAGCATTCGTGGCGCTGGGTGCGGAAAAAATCGGGTTACGGCGACGCCGCCGAGGTCGAATCGCTCAATCGGCCCGAGGAACTCGCCGCCAAACTGCGCGGGCTGACGGGGGTGATCGTTCCGTTGATCGGGCTCGCGCTCGCCGCGTCGGTTTGGGATCTCGATCTCGCGCTCTTTCATACGCTCGGCGGAATTCGCGTTTGGCCCGTCGGCGGCGACGATTGGGTGACCGTCGCCGATTTATTCCAGGGAGTCGTCATCGCGTTCGTCACGGCGGGTGTGTTACGTTATATGAGCACGTTCTTCGCCGTGGTGATCTTCCCGCGGATGCGCGACGATCCCGGAGTGCAGTTCGCGGCGCTCACGCTTTGTCGTTACGCGGTTTTGTGTTTGGGGACGATCGCGGCGCTCTCGTCGATTCGGCTCGGTTTCGAGAAGATCGGCGTCGTCGTCGCGGCGCTCGGGGTCGGGCTCGGCTTCGGCCTTCAAGAGATCGTCTCGAACTTCATTTGCGGACTGATTTTGTTGCTCGAGCGGCCGATCCGCGTCGGCGACGTCGTCACCGTGGCGGGGATGACGGGCAAAATTGATCGCATCAACATTCGAGCTACAACATTGATCAACGCCGATAATCATAGCCTGATCGTTCCCAACAAAGAGTTCGTGACCGGGAGCCTGACGAACTGGACGCATAAAGATAAGGTGGTTCGGGTGTTGCTCAACGTGGGGGCGGCGTACGGCGCCGATCCCGACCGAATTTCGGGGATTTTGCTCGATCTCGCAGCCGCCGATCCCGACGTGCTTAAGAATCCCGCGCCCTCTTCGTTCCTCGAATCGCTCGGCGATTCGGCGCTCAATTTTTCGCTCTGCGTTCACGTCCCCGATCCGGGACTCGCTTCGCGGGTTCGGCATCGCCTTTACGGAGCGATTCAGCGCGGCCTCGACGAGGCGGGCGTCGCGATCCCCTACCCGACGCGTGAGCTTTTGATTAAATCGGTTCCTCAAGATTTATTGATCGCCGAACCCGCTCGCCGTTCGGGATCGCGGGTCGATCCCGCCGAACAAGGCGTTCCCGCCCCCAAATTCGCGCGTTCGCTCCGCGAGCCCGCCGACGGTGGAGATCCTCCGAGCCTGGCCGAGCTTGAGCATAATTTGAACATTGACGAATGAACAATGATATTTGAAACGGAGGCGAGCCGTGAAAAAGCGACGCGTCGCGGTTCTTGATTATTCGGTTTATCTGATCGTTCGATTGATCGTTTGCCTGATGCAGGCGCTTTCGATCGAGCGGTCGTACGCGCTCGCCCGCGTTTTGGCGCGGATCGCTTATCGGCTCGACGCGCGACATCGCAAGGTCGCCGATCAAAATCTGATTCTCGCTTACGGCGCCGAACTCGACGCCGCGGGCCGAGATCGGATTATTAAAGGCGTGTACGAGCATTTTTTTATGGTATTGATGGAGATCCTCCACATTCCGCGCAAGCTTAGGCCCACAACCTGGCGCAAGTATGTGACTCTGGTGAATTACGAGCCCGTGCTCAACGGATTGCTGGACGGCGGGCCGATGATCATGCTGACGGGGCATTTCGGCAATTGGGAAATGGCGGGATATTTGTTCGGCGCGTTCGGTTTTCCGACCGATTCGGTCGCTCGGGCGCTCGATAACCCGTATCTCGATCGTTTCCTCCGGTCGTTCCGCGAACGGACGGGGCAACGATTGATCCCCAAAAAAGGGGGATATGACGACATGCTGCGGGTTTTGCGCGAAGGGGGCGTGCTGTCGTTTCTGGCGGATCAAGACGCGGGTCAAAACGGGATGTACGTCGATTTTTTCGGCAGACCGGCGTCGACGCATAAGGCGATCGCGCTTCTGGCGATCGAGCACGAGGCGCCGATCGTCGTCGGCTACGCTCGGCGAGTCGGCGATCGCTTTCATTACGAGGTCGGCTGCGAGCTTGTCGCTCGTCCCGACGAACTGACCGGGACGGCCGCCGACGCGCAATTGCTCACGCAACGCTTCACGTCGGCGATCGAACGGATCGTCCGCCGCGATCCCGAACAGTATTTATGGCTGCACCGCCGCTGGAAACATCAACCCAAGCCCAAGAAACCGCGCGCCGTCGCGCCGCATCCCTCACACGTTAAAGAGTCGACAATCGCTCAAGAATCGTCGTTCGCACGCTGAGAGAGCACAAAGAATTATTCATATCGCAAAGATTGCACGGGATCCATTCGGGACGCTCGAACCGCCGGGATGTACGCGGCGACGAGCGCGATCGTCGTCACGAGCGCAGGTACGCCGATGAGCATCCAAACCGGGTATGTGAAGTATGTCGCGTCGAGCGGAAGATCCGAATTTCTCGGCGTGACCATGCGGATGATCGCGTTTCCCGGCGCTTCGGCGAGTAAGGAAAGCGATAACCCGATTGCGGCGCCGATGAATCCGATCGTTCCGCCTTCGAAAAGGAAGAGCCGTCGGACGTCGCGGTCGGATGCGCCGACGGCCTTTAATATGCCGATCTCGCGGGTCCGTTGAAGCACGCTCATAATCATCGTGTTGGCGATTCCGATGCAAGCGACGAAAAGCATGCCGAGCGCGATCAGTCCGATCCCGATCGCGATTAAAAGAATAGTTGTTCGTAATTCTTCAATAACTTTTGCAAGCGAGAATTTGAATAATCCCAATTTCTCGATCTCTTTCGCGACCGCCTCGACATCCTCCTCGCGGTCGACGATCGCGACGGCGCTCCCGAAACCTTCGCTCCGCGCGCCGTCTTTTTGAAGAAAAAGCTCGGCCGATTTGCCGACCGAGAGGAGTATGTCGGCGTAGCTCGCCTGAAAATTGGAACCCCACGAGGATCGTTGGTTTTCGTCGCCTTCCATCACGACACCCTTGATCGTGAGTTCGACGACGCGATCTTTCTCCAGGGTTCGGGCGACGCGCGGCGTAAAATGCTCGATCAACATCTTTAAAAGCGAGCGCTCGGCGGTCGTGAGCTTAAGCTCCTCGAAGAGCGACGGCGATCGAGCGATCAACGAGTAAAGCGTCGCCTCTTCGAGTGCTCCCAAAGGCTTTCCCTTGCGTTTAAGATCATCAAGAAATGAAATTACAAAATGGTTTTCGTCTCGTTTGGTTTTTGAATGGAGAATGATTTTCGCGCCGATCGCTTTTTTAACTTCGTCGTCGCCTCGAAATCCCCAGCGATAAAGCAGGTATTCATGAACGACGACGCCGGGATCGGCGAGCGTGTCGAACGCTTTTCCCGCGACCAATCGTTCCTTGATCTCGCGGTCGCCCGGAGCGACCGAAGCCGCGTCGACGTCGAACTCGATTCCTCCAAGGCTCGCTCGAAACCGATTGGAGGTATGCGGGTAAATCGATCTTACCCGCGGAATCCTGGCGATTCTTTCGAGCATTTCCGGTGTCAATGCGATATGACGGCGAATCATACTCTCGCTCGAATAATCACGCCTAATCCCTTTAAGGATTCGCTTGCGCTTGGCTTCGCTCATCTTCCCTTCGACTTTCAACACGTCGGGGGGGAAATCCTCGTCTTTGAATGCGTCATTATCATACACCTGAATTTTTCGCAGCGTGTCGTCGCGGCGGAATCTCTCGACGACGGCGCGCTCGATCCCGAGGCCGATCGCGATCGAAAGCGAAAGCGCGAACGTTCCCGCGACGACCCCCGAAACGCTCAGAATCGAACGAGAAGGATGCTTTCGCATCGATTCGATCGCGAATTCAACCAGATCGACCCGTCTCATGCCCGCGATCCTTTACCGGAATAAATAGATAATTAGATAAAGTAATCTTCGATAATCGATCCGTCTTCGATGCGAATCAGCCGTTCGGCGCAGCGTCGAGCGAGATCTCGGTCGTGGGTGACGACGATAAGGCACGCTCGGCTCGCCGCGACTTGTTCGACAAGCATTTCGACGACGGCGCGCGCCGTCGCCGAATCGAGGTTTCCCGTCGGCTCGTCGGCGAGCACGACGCGAGGATCGTTGACGAGCGCCCGAGCGATCGCGACCCGTTGCGATTCGCCCCCCGAAAGCTGTGCGGGACGATGATTCAGCCGTTTTTCCAGTCCGACTTTCTCAAGCGCCTTCACGGCTCGTTCGCGCCGATCGTTTTTACAAACCCCCGCGACGATCAAAGGAAGTTCTACATTCTGAATCGCGGTACGTGAAGGGATGAGGTTATAAGACTGGAAAATCATGCCGACTTTTTCCAATCGATATCGCGCGAGTTCGTCGGGCTTGAGCCGATCGATCGCTCGATCGCCGACCTCGATCCTTCCCGAAGTCGGCCGATCAAGCCCCCCCAGCAAATTCAAAAGCGTCGATTTTCCCGAACCCGATTTCCCCTCGATCGAGATCCTTTCGCCTTCGCGGAACGAAAGCGAAACGCGATTCAGCGCGACGACCCGCTCCGAATCGATTTCGCCGTACGTTTTTTCGACTTCGATCAACCGCACGCCCGAAAAAGATGAATCTATCATTAGAATATTATATAAAATTACTCGATCCGGTCGGATCGGTCGTTATTAACTGAATCGAATATTGTTAT
The DNA here is from genome assembly GCA_021791715.1 of Planctomycetota bacterium. Lineage (GTDB taxonomy): Bacteria > Planctomycetota > Planctomycetia > Isosphaerales > Isosphaeraceae > JAKBCQ01. The sequence goes on from JAJYWB010000028.1 coordinate 37,911, forward strand.
GCCGTCAACTCTTTGATCGCTTCCCCTTTTTCGACGAGGCGAATGGGACGGCCGTCCGGGGTTTCAAATTGACGCGACGGGTCGATCCCGAGCGCCGTGTAGAACGTCGCGGCGAGGTCCGCGGGGGTGACGGCGCGGCGCACCGGCGCGGCGCCTTTTTCGTCGGTGCTTCCGACGACGAGCCCGCGGGGAATTCCCCCTCCCGCCAGAAGAACGCTGTTCGCTCGACCGTGGTGATCGCGTCCCGCGTTCCCGTTGATTTTCGGCGTTCGGCCGAATTCGCCCATCACGATCACAAGAGTCGAATCGAGCAGCCCGCGCTCGATCAGATCGGAAACGAGCGCCGAGATCCCTTGATCAAGAGCCGGCGCGAGCGTGTCTTTAATCGTCTTAAAATTCGCCGCGTGCGTATCCCAGCCGAGCCGCCCCATACCGCCGTCGTTGACCGTGACGAACGGCACTCCCGCCTCGACCAGACGACGCGCCAGCAGACACGATTGACCGAGAGTCGTACGGCCGTAACGGTCGCGATTCGCGGCGGGTTCGTCGTCGATCCGAAACGCCGCCTGAGCCGCGCTCGACGTCAGTAAATCGTACGCGCGGTCGATGAACCGATCGCGCGCGACCGTCAGCGAGGTTTCGCCGACCTCGCCCGCGAACCGATCGAGCCGACGAATCATCCCTCGCCTGCGATTGAGCCGATCGAGCGTGAGCCGGTCGGGGGGGCTCAGATTGTTCACGCGAAACCCGGGCCGGTTCGGGTCGCTCATCACGGCGAAAGGATCATATGTTTGTGTCAGATAACCGCTTGATGAAAAGGGAGGCGCGTCCGGAATCGCCACATAATTCGGCAAAGCGGTCGGTCGGTCGACGAGAACTCGGGAAATCACGCTGCCGTAGCTTGGATAAACGATCGCGGGAGTGGGTCGATATCCCGTCATTAAATGGTGTGCGGCGCGGTCGTGATCGGCCTCGGGCGACGTCACGCTTCGGACGAGCGTGAAACGATCGAGCGAGGCGGCGATTTTGGGCAGAACCTCGCTGAGCGAGACTCCCGGAACGCTGCTCGCGATCGGTTTGAATTCGCCTTTAACGTCGACGGGGGCGGTCGGTTTGGGGTCGAACGTATCGATGTGCGAGGGCCCTCCCGCGAGCCAAACGAGGATCGCGCTCGAAGCTCGTCCCGCTCGGGGATCGGTCGCCGCGGCGTGCGCGCGGAGCCGGAAGAGATCGTCGATCCCCAATCCCAACAAGGCCGAAGCGCCCAAACGTAACGCTTCGCGCCGGCTCGGTCCGCGACATTCGCTTCGGAACGTATCTTGACGCATGATATACCCCCGCGTTCTAATGTAACCGATCGTTGGATCTTTAATGATTGAAACTAAACTCACGCGAGTTGAGCAAAGACCAGAACAGGTCTTCGGCGGCGTCGCGGAGCGACGACGCGTTTTTGAGCTCGGCCGAGAACGTTTCGAGCTCGTCTTTCGACGGCGGCCTGCAAACCGTTCGCATATAAAGATTCTCAACAATCTCGGCGGGATCTTTGGTAAGATCGAGCATCCCCGCGAGATATCCGTTCAAATGAGAAACCTTGCTTTCGACGACGTCTCCTCCCACCAGAAGGAGCGCCTGGCGGAGGCTGAGCGCGGGTTTGGGCGAGGCCGAGCAGCCGACCGAACGATCGCACCTGCCGAACGTATCGAGGATCGGGCTCGGCGTCGCGGGATCGAAGATTTCGATCGCGCGGGTTCCCGCGGCTCGATCTTTATAACGATTGATCACTCCCGTCACATCGGCGAGCGTATCGGCCATCTGATACGCGGTGAGGGGACGCGGAGCGTGATGAGAGAATAAGCGCTCGTCGCGTTCGTTACCTGGAACGGCCGCCGAACTCAGCCCGTAAGCCTCCGACGTGACGATCGTACGAATCAGGTCGCGAACGTCGAATTTGTGCGCGACGAAATGACGAGCGAGCGCGTCGAGCAGCTCGGGGTGAACGGGGGGATTGGCTCGGCTCAGGTCGTCGGCGGGCTCGCAAAGCCCTTTGCCGAACAGTTGAGCCCAGGTCCAATTGGCCATCGCTTTGGCGAAGTACGGATTTTTGGGATCGACGATCCAATCCGCCAGAGCTTTCCGCGGATCCTCGTTTTCTTGAACCGCAACGGGCGTACCGTCGAGCAATCGCGGTAGCGCATGTTCATGCGTTCGTATATGTTCGACGAATCCCTTGGGATCGATTCCGACATGCGTCCGACCGTCCATCGCCGCGGGGATCGCGCCTCCGCGGGTGATCTTGGCGAAACACGCCGCGAGGCCGAAGTAATCGTCTTGCGTCCAGATATCAAACGGATGATCATGACATTGGGCGCAGCGGAAACGGAGGCCGAGGAAGCGTTGCGCCGTTTGTTCGGCGGCGGCCTTGGCGTCGCCGCCGTCGAGCGCGTAATTGACCGCGCCCCCCTCGGGGCTCGCTGGATCGCCGAGCGCCGTGAGAAGTTCCTTGACGATCGCGTCCCACGATCGATTTTCAATCAGCGCTTTCATAAGCCAAGTTTGATATCGACCCGTCCCGTCGCCGAATCGTCGCGAGGTGATCTGAAGCATGTCGCCGAATTTGATCTCCCAAGATCGAATGAAATCGCGATGTTTCAGCAGCCGATCGACGAGTTTCAAACGCTTCTCGGGATCGGTGTCGGCGAGAAAATCACGAATCTGTCGCGGGTCGGGTTGCCGGCCGACGAGATCGAGCGAAACGCGTCTGAGAAACGCCGAATCGCTCGCGGGAGGGCTCGGCGGAACGCGCAACGATTCGAGCCGTTTCAACAATTCATCGTCGATAAAATTCCTTCGTGGCGCATTTTTATAATCATAAACAAGTTCAGGGTTGACGACCGTCGCGATCCGCGCTCCGACGACGAACGACTGATACCGCGCGACGACGTCGGCCTCGCCGCGCCGCGCGAGGTTCGCGTTACCGAACGCGTCGATCGCCACGGTCGAGTCGTCGGTCGTCCGATACGACGCGAGCCGCGTGACGTCGCGCTCGTGGCCGTCGGCGAACCGCGCGACGACGCGAAGCCGTACCGGACCGGGTTCGGCGAGCCTGATCGCCGCGGGAACCACTTGCACCGATACGACCTTGCCGTGCACCGTCCCCCTCGATCGCGGAGCTCCCGCGTTCAACCATTCGAAAATCTTTTTATACTCACTTGAATTTGTATCGAATCGTCGACCGCCTACGTGGGGAATCGCGCGGGTTGATTTGAGCAAAAGCAGGCTTTTTTGGGGGGCGAAGAGATCGATGCGACGCGAACCGCTTTGGCGGGTGATCGCTTGGTAATCGCCTTCGGGATCGTAGCCGAAGAGCGAGAGGTGAAAGCCGTTTTGGCCGTCGGCTCGGCCGTGACATCCCCCCGTGTTGCAGCCCGCGCGGGTGAATAACGGAGCGACGTCCTGCGCGAAATCGATCGACGAATCGGCGACGATCTCTCCCGAAGCCTCGACAGAGCGAGCGACCGATCGACGATCTCCAGTCGTTTGATTCTCGCCGCTCGATCGTTCCAAAGCTTTGGATTCAATCGCCGCGGGATCGATTGCCGCCGTCACATGTACGATTCCTGGCTTTTGGGGCGTGAGATATCCCGATTCGTCGATCGAAGCCGATTCGGCGGGCGCGATTGTGAAGCGCGCCTTGTCGGTGAGGTCGCGATCGGTACCCTCCGGGGTTTTGACGCGCACCGTGAAGCGAATTCCAGGCTCGCCAAGATCGATCGCGAACGTCGCGGGGTCGAGTTCAAGACGAACAATTTGCGAGGGGGGATCGACCGATTTTTTCGCTTTGCCGGCCGGTTTCGCCTGAGGAACGACCGCGGCCGAGTTTGATACGACAGTGGCGGCGGTCGAAGCTTCAGGATGCACGGAGGGGGGCGGTTTGCGAGAATCGCCGCATCCAGTCGCCAAGAAAAGCGTGGAACCCGCGACGATCGACCAAACGATCAGCCTGAGCGGCGGCATCGAAAACGCTCCCGAAGGATTTATCAAACGAGGCGAAGGCGCCGAGCGAAGACGTTCGTCTCATGATTTAAGTGACAAACGTCATGATCTACGGTGATCGTATCGCGCCGGGTCGGTTTGGGCAAGCGGTTCGTTCGCGATTGCTTGACCCCGGTTTCTCAGCCGATATACTTTTCAGTAGTGACGGAAATTTCGGTCGATACGGAAGGAAACGCGTGGAACTGACACCGGCGGCGAAAAAGTTCATTTTGCACTGGGGCGAGATGGGCCAGGCGTGGGGGATTAATCGAACGATGGCGCAAGTGCATGCGCTTTTGTTCGTCGCACCCGATTCGCTCGACGCCGAGGAGATCAGCCGCTTGTTGGACGTGAGCCGATCGAACGTTTCGACGAGCTTACGCGAGTTGATGACGTGGGGGATCGTCAAGCGGGTTCACGTGATCGGCGATCGGCGCGATCGATTCGAGGCGCTTAAGGACGTGATGGAAACGTTCCGCGTGATCATGGCCGAGCGCAAACGGCGCGAGATGGACCCGACGATCGCGCTTTTGGAGCATTGCGTCGAGGAGGCCGAGGGGGGCGATTCACGCGACGATTACACCCGCGAACAACTCGAAAAAATGCTCGATTTCACCCGCATGCTCACCACATGGTACAGCCAGATCGATCGCCTTCCAACGCCCGCGTTGCGCAGGATTTTCACCGCGGGGGCGAAGATCGCGCGGATGTTCGGCGCGCAGGCGCCGCAAGAAGCGAACGTCAATTAGTTTTTTATATAACGATATTTATTTAAAATCAAATCCTCGATATAAAGCTCTCGCCGGGAATTCGAACCGCCGTGAGGCGTAGAATCGTCGAGAGTCGTAGATCGATCGCGAATCGCGCCGAATCGCCGAACCGAGCGGTTCGCCTTGGTTAAAAAGGCGCGACGGTCGGCGCGTTGTTTTTGGGCTGACTCGGCTTGGCTTGAGGCTGAGCGGGAGCGGATCTCGCGGGCTGGGGCTTGGCCGCGGGAGCGGCGGATTGCGGTTTCGCCGCGGGCGCCGCTAGCGATCGACCCGGCGGGTTCGCGGGCGCCTTGCGTTGTTCGAGAGCCTCGGTATAAGCCGCGAACGTGTCATCAATCAAATAACTTTCGATCATCGCCTCGGTGTCGGCGATCAGCCCTTGTGCGTTTTTGGTGAGGATCGCGATCGGTTTCTTCGATTCGGCCTGGCGTTTCTTGGCGTCGTCTTTCAGTTTGGCCACGCGCTCGGCGAACGACGATTTGGGAGGAAGGCGTTTAAATTCTTCGAGCAAGCGTTCGATCTCGTCCCACTGGTTACCCGCCTCGCGCGCTTTGAGGAACTTCTCGATGCGCCGACGAACAATGATTTGATCAATGATATCGTCTCGGAGCGCGTTGATTTCCGTTTCAAGAGCGACGGTTTGGCTTTTGGGGTCGACGAGGATCGGCCTGCCGTCGTGCGTTTCGCCCGGCATCACGGGGAACTCGATCAGCGGTTCGGAATCCCCCGCCATCAGGTCGATTTTGATCAATCCCTGACCCGGGATCGGGTTGAATTCGACTCGTCCTTGCCGATCGGTGAGCCCCACGGGACGCGTTTTCCCCTTGGGAACTGGGGTCGCGGTCAGCACGTAGCCCGCGGCGGGCTTGCGGTCGGGACGCGTCAGAAACCGCAGCTTGATCGGATTCGAGGTCGGCTTCACCCCCAGCGCGACGAGCTTCGTTTTCTTGGCGGACCGTTTGGTAAGCGGATCCGATTGTGAAGATACGATCATGCATCGCGCTTTCGCCTTGTCGATCGATTCCACCATTAAATAAGAATAAGGAATATCTAAAACTTGAAGAACCGACTTATCGGGCTTCAAGTAGATACGGATCGGACGAAACACCGCGCCGCCGCGTACGAAGGCGCCGATCGGGCTCGCGACGGGGAGTTCGCCCCCCTGCACGGTGATCGTCACCCCCCCCTGAGACGATTCGCCGATCTCGGCCGAGGGTTCGAAAACCGCGAGCGAAAGGTCGAAAAGCGCGCGGGGCGCGTCGGCGATGAACGGAGCGTGTTTATCTTTCGGGGTCGAAAGCCGGAACGTCGTCGCGTCGTATTCGCGGCCGCGGAATCCAAGCCCCGAACCGCGCCGCGCGACGACGATAATAAACGCTTTATCATATCCAGGAGCCATGTCGGCGATGTTTTTGGGAGTGATCGCGTCGAACGTGCGTTCGGCGAGAGGACCCGAATCGGCCGCGACGTCGAGTTCCCAGGGAGGACCGATGAACCGTCTGACGAGCGCCAGCCAGTGCTCGATGAGGCGTGAGCGAGCGAGCGAATCGAGCCTTGTATCGGGGGCGAAATCGAACCAGACGCGAATCCGATAAGGCCTGATGCTGTACGGAAGTTGAGGTGCGGGTTTCGCCTTGTCGTTCGAAGCCGCCGCCGCGGCTTGCGAAACGTCGGCGTTCTTTTTCGATTTTGCGGCGGCGCCCGTCGCGGTATTTGAAGCGTCCGCTTTTGAAGCCGATCCCGCGGGAGACGCGGTTTGATTCTTCGGCGCGGCGGTTTGCGACCGTTTCGCTCCGGCTGATTGCGCAACCGCGCGCTCGGCGATCGCGATCGCTCCCGCGAACAACGGCAGTGAGGCGACGATTATCTTCGCCGCCGCGATCATTTGGCGTCGCGCGCAAACCATGGAGCGATCTCCCACGTTTCGATTCCTTGATATAAATTGTCGGCGGTTTCGGCGGGTCCCGTCAACCGCGACCGCCAAGCGTAATGATCCTGCGTTTGCCAAAGCGGAATGATCGGCAACTCGTCGCGAACCTCGCGGTCGAGCTGCTGGATCAGCTCGCGCGCCGCGGGCCATTCGACGAGCTGTTCCACTTGTAAAAGCATCTGCAAAATTCGAGGGCTCGCGAGCGAAGCCAGCGGATTGAGCGTCGCCGGCGCGTCGTAACCGGGACAGAGAATCGGACCCGCCTCGAACACCGGATCGACGCACCTTCCCGTGCGATAAGCGATGTCGAAAGGTCGCCCCGACCTCAGGTTCGCCTCGAGTTCCGAAAGCGGCCGAGCCGACGCGTGGACGTCGATCCCCGCCTCCTTGATCGCCGCGACGATCTTCAGAGCCGCGGCCTCGACCTCCGGTATCATCGGGTATTCAAAATTGAGATGAATCGCGGTCGTTTCGATCTCTTTCCGAGCCCCGGCGACAAGCGATTTGGCGAGCAACGCGTCGAAATCAATCGGTCGAACTCCGGGAGCGTCGGCGTAATTTCCCTTCGGGAAAGCACCGTCGGAAAGCGTGTTCGCCTCGTCCATCGGCGCTCGAAGGACCGTTTCCTCAAAAATCGTTTTACGATCAATCGCATAAGCGAGCGCGCGACGAAGCGTTCGATTGCGGAGCGCCGGATTGCGACCGTCGAGCGCCAACCAGTGCATTGTCGGATTTTTATAGGCGCCGATTTTAATTTCAGAATCGGCCTGGAGCCGGGGCAAATCGGCGTGAGCCACGCGTTCGACGAGCGAAACCTCGCCCCTGGCGAGCGCGCCGACGAGCGCCCCGGGAGCGAATTTGGCCTCGCGAATCCGGCGAATTTTGGGGGCGTTCGCCGTCGTCGAATCGCCGACCGCGGCGAAGCGAACGACTTCGGCGGTCTCGGATTCCCAGCGGTAAGGACCGTCTCCGAGCGGTATGCGACCGTTCGCGGTGACGACCCACCCCTCGTGCCCCGCCTGCGCCGGACCGATCGGCGTGAGCAAATGGTATTCGGGGCGGAGCGTCGGACGCGTGAAGCGGATCTCGATTTGATCCGCCGCGGGAGTCTCGATCCGATCGAGCAGCTCGGCCCACCGCGCCTGAAAACCAAGCGAATACGGATCAAACCGATCCGCGAACGTCCGTGCGACGTCGATCGATCCCACGACCCTCGAATCGTCGGTCCATTTGATATCATTGCGCAACTTGATGATTAAGCGTTTGCCTAGCTCGCCCGTTTTCACGCTCGCCGCGAGTTGTCCAGGGGTTTTGCCGTCGAGCGAATCCTGTTCGATCGAAGCGAGCAGCGGCAGATAAATCAGCCGCGAGACGCGGGCGTCGGCGGAGGTGCGGAGCCAGGGGGAAATCGGCCTGGGGAGGTCGTCGACCGCGACGTCGAGCGTCGGCAGCTCGCGAAACGCGTCTTCATAAGGCTTGACCGCCGATTCGTATTCGGGCCAAACGCGGAGCGCCTCGGCGTAGAAATCGAGCTTTTCGCCCCCTTGACGCTTCGCGGCCTCGGTCGCGAGATCGCGCGCCAGCTTGACGAACCGTTCGCGCGCGGCGATCACGAGCGGATTCGACGGAACGATCTCCTCGATCGTGTGGAGGAACCGGCGAGCCAAAAAATACGCGTCGGCGTCGAACGCCTTGTCGATCCGCTCGACATAAGCCTTCGCGAGAGCGTCGTCGAGGCCGGGATAATTCGGTTTTCGCGATTTGAGCTCGCGCAAAATCCGCAACCCGCGCTCGCCGTCGCCGTCCAAAAGCGCGATCGTCCCCTCTTTGTAAAGCATCTCGTCGACCCGCGTCGACAAACCCTTCCACCTGGGATTACGCGTCCGCACCCGCAAATAACATTCAAACGCTTTATTGTATTCTTGCGCCCTTAAAAGCCGATCCCCCTCGTCGAGGAGCATGTCTTCAAAGTATTCAACTGATTTGATATCGGCGCGTTTGATTTTAAAATCGCGTTGCTCGCCTTCGATCAGATGAATCGCGAGTTCGGCGGCGACTTCGTCTTCGATTTTCGGCGCGGCCTTCTTTTTGGTGCGAACGCCGACGTTGCCCCCCTCGGGAAGGCCTAGTTCCTTGGAGCCCGCCTTTCGCTTTCGCTCCTTCTCGGCCTCGACCGCGGGGTCGTAAGCGGGGAGCGGCCGAGGCATGACGGGCTCGATGACGAAAACCGTCCCGTCGTTGAGCGTGATTCGATCGAACGGTTCGGTCTTAAGGATATCGATCTTGGGCGCGGCGACCCCCTGCCGAGCCGCGCGAGCCCAAACGAAACTCCGTCGCGAACTCGCCGCGACGACCACGACCAGGCAGCTTAAAATCAACGCCAACGAACGCGAACCAAAGACGCGTGAACGCATGAACGAACCTCTTGCGATTGCGGAGCGAGCGAGAACCGTTCGCATCGTCTCTATTGAATCGAAAACGAAGCTTGCACGCAAGCGGTTCGAGCGGAGAAACGATCGTTACTCATCGCTTATCAACCGGCTTCAACCTCGATTCGACGCGACCGAGCTTGTCGAATCGAAACCCTCACGGGCACAATCGGTCGGGGAGAATTCGATCAAACACCGAAAGCCGTTCGGCGTTTGATCCCGGCTTAACAGCTTATTTTGGAATCAGAAATCGAATCGATGCCGAATCTCGCGCAAGGACCCGAATTCCAATCCGCACCGGCCGCTCGGTCGAGCAATCGCGCGTCGACCGAGCTTCTCGCGCCCGCGGGCGATCGCGAATGCCTTCACGCCGCGATCGAAAACGGCGCCGACGCGATCTACTTCGGCCTCCAGGGGCATAACGCCCGCGCCCGCGCCTCGAATTTCAAGATCGACGAACTCGGCGAAATCATGGCGACGCTCCATCGTCGCGGCGTGCGCGGATATGTTACATTAAACACGTTGGTATTTCCTGAAGAGATCGGCGAGATCGAGCGAATCGTCCGCGAGGTCGCCGCCGCCGGGGTCGACGCTGTCATCGCGCAAGATCTTGGACTTTGCAAGCTGATCCGATCGATCACCGCCGATCTTGAAATCCACGCTTCAACACAAATGTCGATCACGAGCGCCTCGGGGGTTAGGCTGGCGCGCGAACTCGGCTGCTCGCGCGTCATTCTGGCTCGTGAACTCTCGCTCGTCGAAATCGAACGCATTGGGCGCGTTTCCGAACTTCCGCTCGAGGTGTTCGTGCACGGAGCACTTTGCGTGGCGTATTCGGGACAGTGCCTCACGAGCGAGGCGCTCGGCGGACGCTCGGCCAACCGCGGCGAATGCGCCCAGGCGTGTCGACTGCCGTACGAGATCGTCCGCGACGGCGAAACGGTCGATCTCGACGCGACCAAGTTCCTCTTAAGCCCCAAAGATCTCGCGGCCTTCGAACTCGTTCCCAAACTCGTCGATCTCGGAATCGCGAGCCTCAAAATCGAAGGTCGATTAAAAACACCCGAATATGTGGCGAACATCACATCGCATTATCGCCGAGCGCTCGACGCCGCACTCGCGGGAAAGCCGGCGCATTGGACCCGGCGCGATATCGACGAGATGGAACTCTCGTTCTCACGCGGATTCAGCCGCGGTTTTTTTGACGGTAACAATCACAAAACGCTCGTCCGCGGCGATTATTCGAAAAAACGAGGGCTCAGGCTCGGCGAGGTCGTATCCGTCACCGATCGTTACGCGATCGTCGAACTGAACTCGGCGATCAAACCGGGGGACGGAATCGTCTTCGACGGCGACGAATCGCTCGGAATCGACGAACAAGGAGGACGCGTTTACGAGGTCCTTCGGCCCGGCCCCAAAGGAACGTTTCAACGCGTCTCAGGCGAGCTTGCCGAGGGGAAAGCCGCGCTCGGTTTCGGCCGCGGCGACGTCGACTTGCAATCGCTCCGAATCGGCCGAACCGTCTGGAAAACCGACGACCCCGAACTCACCCGCAAACTCCGCAAAACGTTCTCAGGCCCTCCTCGTCGTTCGCTCAAAATCAATACGCATCTTTATGCCCATGTTGGTAAGCGTTTGATTTTAGAAGGGGTCGCGGCGGACGGCAGGCGGGCGCGGGTCGAGGGGATCGAGCCGCTCGAACGGGCGTTGAATCGTCCCGCGACGGTCGAGACGCTCCGCGATCAGATCGATCGACTGGGAGGGACGGGATACGCGATCGGCGAGTTTTCGGCGGATATCGCGGGAGATCCGCTCGTTCCTTCAAGCGTTTTGAATGCGCTTCGACGCTCCTGGATCGCTCGATTCGACGAACTCGCGCGGATCCCTCGCGAGCGCGCGATCGCCGCGGAACCCGTCGCGCCGGCTCTCAAGAGTCGGATCGGCGATTCCAAAGAATCGTACGTGAACACGCCGGTAAACGATCCCGAGATCTCGGTTTTGTGTCGGACGGTCGATCAGGCCGAGGCCGCGGTCGATTGCGGAGTTTCGTGGATTTATTTAGATTTTCAAGATATCACGCGTTACGCCGAAGCGATCGCCCGCTTGCGCGATCGAGGATCGATTCGCGTTTTTCCGGCGACGCCCCGGATCGAGAAGCCCGGCGAGGCCGGCATGTTCGGCCGCGTCGCTCGCTCCGGAGGCGACGGAATCCTCGTACGCAACGCGGGGGGGCTTTATTTCTGCGCGAGCGAGGCGATTCCGTTCGTCGCCGATTTCTCGCTCAACGCCGCGAACGAGCTCTCGGTCGATCTTTTGCACAAAGCCGGCGCCGAACGCGTGACGGCTTCTTACGACTTAAATATTGATCAATTGTACGAGCTTGTTAAATCGTCGCGCCGAAACGTTCTTGAGATCGTGATTCACCAGCATGTGCCGATGTTTCATATGGAGCATTGCGTGTTCTGCGCCGTGCTTTCTCCCGGGACCGACAAAACGAACTGCGGACGTCCGTGCGATTTTCATGAAGTCAAGCTGCGCGATCGCGTCGGGCTCGAACACTCGCTCAAGGCCGACGTCGGCTGCCGTAACACCCTCTTTCACGCGAGCCCGCAAACCGCCGCCGAGTATTTGCCCGAGCTGATCGCACGAGGCGCCGACCGCTTTCGCGTCGAACTCCTCGACGACGACTCACGCTCGACCAAACGAACGCTTACGCTTTATCGCGAGGTGATCGCGGGCCGACGCGACCTGAAATCGCTCCGCCGCGAGCTCGGCGCGATCAACGAATACGGAGTGACGCGAGGCTCGCTCGCTCCCCCCCCGCCGAGCGAGCCCGTTTCGATTCGTCCTCTCGTCACAAAAAAATCATGATCCGATCGCGCCGTTGCGCGTAAACGTTTTACCCGCGATCGAATTCGCTTTCGTCGCTAAGACGGCGGCTCGTTCAAATCAAGATCAAATCGCTCGAACGTTCGACGATTTCGGCTCGTTCGCATCAAGATCAAATCGCTCGAACGTTCGACGATTTCGGCTCGTTCGCATCAAGATCAGATTGTGCGAACGTTCGTTAAGTTTGAAGCTTAACGCCGCGCGGCGCGAGCGGAAGCGACCGCAGTCGCACCCCCGTCGCCTGGAAGATCGCGTTACCGATCGCCGGTGCGATCGCGACGATCGGCGATTCCCCCGCCCCCGCGGGCGCGAGATTCTTGCGGTCGACGAGCACGACCTCGATCTCGGGCGTGTCGGCGAAGCGAGGAACGCGGTAACGCGAAAACCGTGCGTTGAGGATCTTGTTCGAATCGAACTCGATCTCCTCGAAAAGCGCCCCGCCGATCCCCATCATCATCGCCCCCTCGACCTGATTCTTAAGATGATCGGGGTTGACGACCGCTCCGCAATCGAACGCCGAAACCGCCCTGACGACCGAAACCCGGCCCGTCTCGCGATCGACCAAAACCTCAACGCATGTGGCGATGTAACCCCCTTTATCGGTTCCGACCGCGACGCCGAACCCTCGGCCTCGCTCTTTCGGCTTGCGATCGCCGAAGGCTTTGACCGCGGCTTCAAGAACGCCTTTCACGCGTTCGTCCTTCAAGTTTCGCAGGCGGAATTCGATCGGATCGATTTTGAGCTCGTGAGCGAGCTCGTCGACGTGCGTCTCACGCGCGAAGTGATTCGCGGTCGCCGCGAGCGCGCGATAAGATCCCTGCCGAAGCGGCGATTTCGACGCGTGGAACTCGGCTCGTTTCGCCGCGATCTCGTACGGCGGGTTGATCGCCGACCCTCCCGAATTGTAGTTATGAAAATCCCACGCCGTGAGATTCCCCGAACGGGTCGCTCCGCTCTTGACCTCGATCACCCCCGCGGGTCGAAAATACGCCCAGGTAAATTCTTCTTCACGCGTCCAAACGAGTTTGACGGGACGTTTCGCGGCCTTGGCGAGCCGAGCCGCCTCGACCGCGGCCTCCCCCGTGTGTTTGCCGCCGTAGCCCGCCCCCGTGTCGGGGACGATCACCCGAACTTTCTCTTCGGCGAGCCGAAACGCCGATGCGACCTCGCCGCGCACTCCGAACGGACGTTGCGTTCCCGTCCAAACCGTCGGCTCGCCGTCGTTCCATTCGGCGACCGCCGACCTAGGCTCGAGCGGAGCGTGCGCAATATACGCAATTGTGTAAACTTGTTCGAGTTTAACTTCGGCCTCTTTGAGCGCGCGATCGATCGCTCCCGACCGACTCCCGCCGTCTCGGCCTCCGCCGCGCGATTCGCCCGTCGTCTTTTTAAGCTCTTCATACAAGTTCTTGTTTGAGACGCCCGAATCGACCGTTTTCCATTCGGCCTTGATCGCCTTGAGGGCGCGATTCGCGAGCGGTTCGTCGGCCGCGACGACTCCGATGAAATCGCCTTCGCGTACCACGATCACGTTCTCGATCCTCTCCGCCCCGGTCGTATCGACCGAAATCGCCTTCGCCCCCGGACCGGGCGCCCTCAGAACTTTGCCATACCACATGCCGGGTCGTTTGATATCGGAAGCATACTTGTGCGATCCCGTGACGAACGACGCGCCGTCGATTTTGGCGAGCGATTTCCCCATCACGGTCCATCGATCGGCGGGAGTCGTCGGCGGATCGGCCGAAACCTCTTTGACGAGCTTCTCGCCGCGGGTCAGCTCGCCGTAAGTCGCCGATTGCTGATTCGTCTTATGAACAATCTTGCCGTCCTCGGCGCTCAATTCGGAGCGATCGACCTTCCATTTTTGGGCCGCGAGGTCGATTAAAAGCTCGCGCGCCGTCGCGGCGACACCGCGGAGCCTGCGCGACATGTCGGGGGTCGTTCGGCTGCCGAACGTCCCCATATCGAACGGAACAAATCGCGTGTCTCCCATCACGAGCGTGATCGACTCGGGAGCGATCCTCAACTCTTCGGCGACCGCCTGAGTGAGCGACGTTCGGATGTTTTGCCCGACCTCGACTTTCCCCGTCAGAACCTTCGCCTTGCCGTCGGCGTCGATCCCGAGCCACGCCGCGACGTCGCTCGGCGCGCCTCGACCCCCTCCGCCGCGCGGCCGCCTTCCGCCTCCCGATTCCTGCGCTTCGATCTCTTCACGATCAAAAAGTAAATAAACGATCAGGCCGATCCCGACCGTCGCGAGAAAACCGCGACGATCGACCTCAAAGCCGTTCCAGGGGCTCTCGAACAGCTCGTACCGTTCGGGCTCGATCGCGATCTCGTCGTTTTCGCTCGCGCCGAGAATCGTCGAATCTTGATCTTTGAGAAAGTTCATCGCGATCCTCCTTTCAAGCTTCGCGCCGCGAGTCGAATCGCCTCGATGACTCTTGGATATGTTCCGCAACGGCACATGTTGCCGTTCATCGCGTCGACGATCTCCTCGCGCGACGGATCGGGCTTTCTGTTAAGGAGCGCGACCCCCGAGAGGATCATTCCGCACGTGCAGTAACCGCACTGCATCGCCCCCGTTTCAAGGAAAGCCCGCTGAAGCGGGTGGAGCGAGCCGTCGCGTTCGAGCCCCTCGATCGTCGTGATCGCTTTCGAAGCGACGTCGCCGACGCGCGTCACGCACGACCGCACGGGCGCTCCGTCGACGAGCACGGTGCACGCCCCGCACCGTCCCTCGCCGCAGCCGTATTTCGCCCCGGTCAGGTCGAGAACGTCGCGAAGCACGCCGAGCAGCGACCGATCGCCGTCGACCTCAACCTTCATCCGCTTGCCGTTCACCTCTAGCGCGTCGATCGCGGGCACGATCCCCTCCTTTCATTCGAGGATTCGCGGTCGATCCGCCGAACGGAGGATCGCTCAACGAAGAATTTAGCGCGCGCCGCGCGCCGATTCAACGGGGTCGCATCGATCGAATCGATTCATCCGCCGATCGCGCGCGATCGACGAACTTGTTAAAACAAAAAGTTTTATTATGTAATAATGTTAAAAATTCGATCGACGAGCGTCGACGCGATCGATCGATCTTTCAAAATGGGGCGCGGGAACGAGATTCGCGATCGGCTCGACCTCGCCGATTCGGCCCAGGATCGCCGCGTGCGAGTGGGGAACGAGCTTGCGGCGAACCGTCGCGAGCGAATCTCCCACGATTTCGATCGCATCGAGATCGGCGCTTCCGAGCCCTTCATTATGAATTTTGGCGATATGATCGATTGAAAATGGATCGAATCCCATGACCGCCGCGGCGACCGCGTCGACCGCGACCGCGTCGCTCCCCGCGATCATCGCCCCCAGCGGGTACGGAGTTCCGTGCCTCGGCCCCTCGCGATGCATCGCGACGAAGCCGTCGACGACCGAGAAATGAGGCTTGACCCTCCTCGAAAGCGCGGCCAGGTTCGATCCGAGAGTCGCCGACGACCGCAGGAACGCCGCGTCCGCGGCCGAAAGCGGCCTCGGGTTCCTCGATCGATCTTTTCCCTCGAGCCGAAACTTGATCCGCTTCAACCTCCCGAGCAGCCTCGTCGTCGCGCGCACCGCGAGGTCGTCTCCTTTGAGAAACCTCACCGCGGCGCCTCGCCAACCCGTCCACGCGGATCGCCCGGGGGCGTATCCGTGCATCATCGTCCGATCTTCGGGATGAATGCACGAGAGCATATTCTTAAGTGAAAAGGTGGCGAGCGTGTTGACGTGCGTTTTGCAAAGCGCGAGCGAAACGCGCGATCGGGCGCGGGCGAGCGTGCGCGAGATCCGCGCGACGCGCGTCGATCCGTCGATTCCGCGCAGCTCGATCTCGTCCCATTCGGTCTCGTCGCGATTGACGTCGAAAAAACGGACCGGCAGGCCGCGAAGGACGTCGCGATAGCCGAACGCCTCGAACCCCTCCGACGCGTCGCTCGCCCCCTCGGCGATCGTGATCGACCGCGCCCCCGCGGCGAGCAGGAAATCGACCGTCGCCGACAATGTATCCACATGCGTGGACGCGAGTTGATTCCGATGACTGACGAGATTCGGTTTGATCACGACTTCGTCGTGCGCGATCGCCGCGATCTCGTCGCTTAAAAGAGCGAGCGCCTCGGCCGCGCCGTCGCGTCTTCGGTTCGTTTTAACGAGCGCGACCTTCGGACCAGGTCGATCAATCGCGGGAATCATCGTCGCGACCTCCCGTTTCGGCGAACGTGCCGAGCGATTGCGCGATCGATTCGCCCCGACGCTGCGATCGCCCCGACAAGGCGACTTCGGCCGAATCGACCCGCGTTCCCGCGGCCTCGATCCGTCGCTCGCGGCCGCTTTCCGCGGCCCTCACGCCGAGAGCGATCGCCACCGACGCCCCGCAACAACAGTAATACACAAAATGGACAGGAACGCTCGCGAACGCGAACACGACGCCTTTTTGTTTGATCAAAAATCGATAAAACGCATGATTGACAAGCATAATGGTCGCAAGCGCCGCGGCGGGAACGAAGCCGAGCGCTGGAACGACCGCGACGAACGGCGCGCTCGCGAGCGCCGCGGCGGTCGCGCCGACGCAAAGCCGCTGGCCGCGGCTGACGTTCAAGTCGGATTCGTCGATCTTCATCCGCCACAACAACAGCATCCACGGCACGCCCCGTTGGAACACGTCGGTGCGGATCATTGATAACAGCGTCCAGCGTTTCAGGTGTGTCGCCTGAACGTCGCGAGCCAGCACGACGCGGCGTCCCGACCGGTGAATGCGGTATCCGAGCTCGATGTCCTCGATCGCGGGACGAGCGTACAGTTTGGGGTCGAACCCGCCGAGTTCGAGGAAGAGTTCGCGGCGGATGACTCCGCACCCCGTCCAGAAGGTTTTGACGGGTCTGGCGTCGGAAACGAAATCGCCGCGTTGATGGACCCAATGGTGGAGCAGGTTGCGGAATCGGCTGACGATTCCAGGCGCCTCGGGTTGCGCGTCGTACGACCCGAAGAGCGCGTCGAGCGTCGGATCCTTGTCGAACCGATCGAGCGCCCGGCGGATCGTATCGCGATGGACCGCGACGTCGGCGTCAAGAAAGAAGATAAGTTCACCCGTCGCCGCGACCGCCCCCGCGTTCCTGGCGTGCGCCGGCCCCGTTTTGCGGGGCTGACGGATCAATCTGGCGCCGAACTGTTCGGCGATTCGCGGAGAATCGTCGGTCGACGCGTCGTCGACGACGACGAGTTCAAAATCGGTCCGATCCGAATCACGAAGCCGGCGGAGGCATCGCTCGAAGCCGAGACCGCCGTTATGCACGGGGATCACGACCGAAAGTCGAGGCCTCCCCGGCTCCGAACACGCCGGACCGGCGGGGAAATCGTCCATGAACCACCCTCGCCCGTCGGATTCGCGCGGCCGGAATGCGCCCCCGTCCTTGGGATCGCCCGTGCTCGCGGAAGGACCTTGAAGCCCAAGAAGCCGTCGACGCCGGGTTGGTGTATCTTCATATGCTGTTCAATCAAATCGTTTCGGCGTTCGGCGACCCGCGCCTTTCAGGTCTCGGCGCGCGGCCGAAATCTAGCCGTTCTTCGTCCCCGTGTCAACCCGCGAAGATCGACACGGGAATAGTAAATGAATGCAATCCCTCATCGAATCCGCCTAGTATTCTCTATGTGTAATCATATATCAGGATAAGATTCCAGGCCGTTCGAGCGGTCGACTCCTGAATGATTGGGAATTATCCGGTAAAAACAACGACTCGATCTCTTCGCACTCCGATGAGATGATTAGATGAGGTCTACATTTTGCGCAGCCATTGCAAACTTTCCATTTTAACGCGGTCAAATCCCCCCCAAAAAAATCCAAAAAAAAATCCTCGACCCTCTTGCTTTCCGATCGCCCTCGGTTATATCATTCCGTTGTCGTGCGGAACTCATTCGATTCGATCGCTCTCGCGGAGCTTTCGCTTCCATGAACGGCCCCTCTCCAAGTCCGAGTCCGTCGCCGAGCCCGAGCCCATCGCCGAGCCCGTCGCCGTCACCCAGCCCTTCGCCGGGACCTCCCGTCGCGCAAGGCGGGGCCGACCCTGGGCAGCCGTACGACGGCCCCAACAACTGCTCGTGCTCTTGCGCAAACGGGGGGGGGTAGCGAATCCGGGAATCTCAACGCGATCCATGGGAAATCCCTCGTGGCTCGTCAACCTCTATTCCTTTAATTTACTCGTCGTGGATACACCCGCGTTCTATACGCCCGGGCTCGGTCCAAAGGTCGCTTGGGACCTAACGTATAACTCCATCGATAACGCGTCGGTCGGTTCTCCGTTCAATTACCTCCTCGGATCGTTTCTCTCGTGCCCGTTCCTCGCGAACGTCACCGAATACAGCACGGTCGTCGAGGTCAAAATGCCCGACGGACGAGTCGACTGGTACTATCCCGTCAACCCCAACGTCAACCCGATCCAATACACCCCCGCGTCGGGAACGGGAATTTTCAACACGCTTACAAAGAACACGACCACCAACGTGTTCACGCTCACGCTCAAAGATCATAGCCTCACGTATACCTTCGCATTACCCTTCACGTATTCACAAACGCAATACTACGCGCTCACGCAAATTACCGATCAAATCGGCCAATCGCTCACGCTTTCGTATACGACGGGAACCGTTCCCAAGCTCTCGACGATAACCGACGCGAACGGTAATTCCTCGACGATCGTTTACAACAGCTCCGGTCAAATGAGCCAGGTGAACGATCCGTTCGGCGGATCGACGCTCTTTTCTTACACGACGATCAACGGAGTGACTCTCCTCTCTGCGATCACCGACCAGGCCGGCTTTACTTCGACGATCGGCTACGATTCGCTCGGCCGGCTGATTTCGATCACCACCCCCCTGACAGCCCCCAACGCAGCGTGGCAATTCGGCTATGTCGGTTCGAGCACGCAAGTTTCCTCGGTCACAGACGCGTTAGGGAACAAACGAACCTACTCGACGACATCGACGACGACGACCAAAACCGACGAACTCGGCCGGCAAACGGTATATGATTTTTCGAACAACAGCTTCGGCTGTCCGGGCAAGTTCACGAGCGCTCTTGGAGAGGTGACACAGACCGAATACGACTCGAACCGCAATCCGCTTCAGACGATCAACCCGCTCGGCTTTTTCATCGGTCGAACGTTCGATAATAACGGAAACGTGCTGACCGAACTCGATTATTTAAATCCGTATCCCAATACGTCTCAATATATTCAAAAAAGCTGGACTTACGATTCGAACAACAACGTTCTGTCGATGACCGACCCGTTCGGAACGCAATCTTGGACATACAACTCGAACAATCTCCCGCTCTCGTGGACCGATAAGCTCGGCAAAACGACGACTTACGCGTACACGACGATCGGTCTTTTGCAAACCGTGACCGATCGCAACGGGATCAAATCGACGAACAACTCGTACAGCTCGATCGGTCGATTGATCTCGATAGCCGACGCGTTGGGGAATACGACGCAGTTCGGCTGGGACAACCGAGGCCGGCGCACGAGCGTGACCGATCCCGTCGGCAACGTCACGTCGTTCGCTTATGATTTGCTCGATCGCGTCACGACGACGACTTTCGCCGATAATACGACGATCACCAACCTGTACAATTGCTGCCAATTGACTCAGGTGACCGATCAAAAAGGGAATGTTACCAAGTATGGTTATGATCTCTTAAGCCATCTAACGAGCACGACCGACCCGACGGGGGCGGTCGTTTCGCAGGCGTACGACGCGGTCGGCAATCTCGTCTCGCTCACCGACCCGAACAACCACACATGGCAATGGCAATACAACGCGAACAACCTCAAGTCGAAGCAGATCGACCCGCTCGGCAACACCGAAACGTGGTCATACGACGCGGCTTGGAATTTGATCACCCGTGTCGACGGCAACGGAGCTTCGACCTCTTATCAATATGACCCACTCAATCGCCTCACGCTCACGACCTACCCCGATTCGACGACCGTCTCGTATACGTATGACGATTTGAACAATCGCCTCACCGCGACGAACACGCTCGGAACTTGGACGTGGACGTATAACGCGAACAGTTGGACGACGAGCGAGCAAACCCCGCAAGCTTCGTCGGCGACGCAGTATCAATACGACAACGAGGGAAATCGCACGCAAATGACCGATCCCGATTCGAACGTGATCAAATACGCGTACGACGCGGGCTATCGGATGACGACGTTGCAATTCAGCATGGGCGTGCAATATAACACCGTATCCTATCAATACGACCCGCGCGGATTGGTTTTGAAGCGAACCGATCCCAACGGGATCGTCAGCACGTACGGTTATGACGTGATGTCGCGGATGACGAGTCTGACGCACGTCAATTCGTCGAGCTTGACGCTTTTTAGTTTTGTTTGGCAATACGATCAGGCGGGGAACTTGACTCAAGAGAACAGCAATCGTTGGGATATCGGCTTGAGCGCGACGGTTCCCTGGGAGATCGTCTACGGGTATGACGCGCGCTATCAATTGACGAGCGAAACGTATTACAAGAACACCAATTTCTATCTGGAAATGCAGTATTCGTATGATCCCGCGGGGAATCGAACCAAGCTCGTGACGACGAATCCGAACACGTCGAATTCTCCCGTGACTACGACGAGTTCGTACTACGCCGACAATCAGATCGAGCAATCGGTGCAATCGGGTCCGCAACAACCGACGGTGACGACGAATTACGGCGAGGACAATAACGGCAATTTGACTTCGGCGAATTCGTCTTCGACGGGTCTCACGACGTATTCGTACGATTTTGAGAACCGGCTCAAGGTGGTCGATTTGCCCGCGGGAACGACCGTGCAATTCGGCTTCAATCCCGACGGTTTGCGGGTTCAGAAGACGGGAACGACGGGCGTTGTGACCGATTACGTGTTGGACGGATTGCAGGTTCTTTTGGAGAAGAACGCCTCGGGAGCGACTCAGACGCGTTACGTTCCGGCGCTCGCGACGATCGTCTCGGGAGCTCCGTCGTATTATCTCGAGGATCGGATGGGATCGATCCTCGGCTTGGCGAATTCGAGCCAAAGCGTGACCGATACGTTTGTTTACGACGCGTGGGGGAACACGATTCCGCGTCAGTGGACTTCCGATCAGTCCTATCTATGGGCTGGCGATTATGGATACTTCAGATCACAAGATACTAATAATACCATTCTAGGAATGCGAAGGTATATCTCTACTATCGGTGCTTTTATTACTCGCGATCCGATTAGATCAACAAGTAACAGTATGTCAGCTATCTCAATTGATTTAAAAAACCTTGATTATAATCATATAAACTTCTTGAGAACTTACACTTATTCGAATAATAATCCTACATATTATATTGACCCCTTCGGGCTTCAATGTACAGTTGCTCAATGCGAACGGCAATACAAAAATTGTTGGACAAAGTGGACGATTGTGTTTCTTCTTTGTACAGGGGCATGGGGAGAAACTGGTATTGGATTTTTGGCCTGTACGGCCGCATATGTAGCAGCACAAGATGATTGTGCAATTGCATATTATGCATGCTTGAGAACTGCAGTGCCTGTTCCAAAATCACGTCCAAAGAAAAAGCATAAGTTTCATCATAGAAGGCATTTTCCACCATTTTGATTAATCCACTCATTGAAAGGATAATATTAAATGGATGAGCGCAAATGTATTAGATGCGGATCCTTAATGGTCAAAGGTGAAATCCGTGAAATCGGGACACCAATTGTGTTTTTAGCTTTTGTTATTCCTGGAAATAAGACATCTCTGAATCCTATCAGCGCATTCATCCAAGGACTTAATGATGAATCCTCGGATCAAGTCTATCGATACTCTAACTTTTTAGGATATCTTTGCAAGGGTTGTGGTTACTTTGAAATGACCCTTAATCATATTTAATAAAGTAATAACGCGGCTAATATCGCGTAGCGATACAGTATCGCTGACAACCATTTAAGCTCTCGAGATAATCAAACATGCTCTCAGAACCTGTATAGTCGAGATGTGACGCGGAGTTTTAGGTCCGCATAGCTGTTATTGAGCCTTTCGGTGGTCAGTTCATTAGTATCGAACCATGCTCCGTTTCCATATCCCGCTCGTCGAACCGTACGTGCGCTATTAACGCATACGGCTCTCGGATAGAACTCGTTCGACCTCGAGAAGCGAATAAAATGCGCCCGCTTCGGTAGAGTCATGCCTCCGCCATGTCTTAAACCATGATGGAGTTATCAGGCTCACGCCAATCTCCGGGCTCTCCACGACTTTGGTCATGTGGCTCTGAACTGAGGTCCCTTCCCTCCGCCGACATTCCTCGGCTTCGACGGTACTATGGACCTCTACGACTCCCCGTTCGACCCGGCCTGTCCCTCGCGGGCGTCCGATTGAGTTGAAGCGATTCGTCGTTCGGGGTCTATCTTGTCGCGTCACTATGAACGATTAATATGAAACCGTCCCCACTATTCCTCTTGATTCCCATCCTCCAGCGCTGTATCATTCAACGATTGTGCGGACCTCATTCGATTCGATCGCTCTAGAGGAGTTTACTCTACCATGCACGGCATTGAAACATTGATATCAGCCTAGATCTAATAGTGATGTACCCTTTTTGGATTCGTTTTCAATACGAATAATTGAGGATTTCATGGTCGGACTAGATCAGAATATAGATATGAAGAAGGCATTAAGAAAAGATCATCAAATGAGTTACTCACCCTCGGATATTATCTAAAAGGATGTAATTATAAGACATATGACCTACGACATCGGAGACGTAGGCCGCCGGGTGGATGATCGATGTCACAGTAAGAGGTAGTAATATGGAAGATATTTATTATAGCAATGATTTTAGAGAAAAAAGAGATAGAATTTTCTCTCAATTTCGTGCATCCATGAATCAAATCTATCTAGCGATGTTTACGTTGGATTTCGACGATTTAAATACTAGACTTACACGAATTGTTAAGCGAGCCATGGAAGATTTCGGTTCTGACGAATGCTCAAAAATGCATGTTCTGTGTATTATTAATTCATTTTTATTGCAAGAAGCTATTCGAAGAAACATGAGTGACTACATCATTAGAGATTATTGGGATCGTTTTGAGTTTACCGATATTAACGAAGACGTCAATTTTTTCTCAACACGCTTGATTTATATGAAATATCTGATTGGACAAAGCGACTTCAACTATGCGAATACAATCAAACATTATTTAAAAGAGCATCTGGAAAACGACGACGATATTATTAAAGGAACTAAAAAAGCGTTAAGGTCTCTTATTCTTGAGCTGAACAAAAATTACAATAGTTAAATTATTAATATTGTTTTGTGAACATTAGTACAATAGAAAGTTCAATTTTATAGTAGTTTACGAAATGATGGTTGTTTCGCGATCTTTCAGAGTCACAACAGTATTGCATATGATGACATCTATGATGTCTGTAGGCGGGTGCGGAAATCAATAAAAATGCAAATCATTTCAGTTCATTAGAGACTTTCATCTTTTTCGTCACTTTTCTTCGCAAGCATGGAGGAAAAAATCTATCGGCATTGATAATCGGCATGGATCAAGATTGGCCCGGCCTGGGCTGGAAGCTCAAAATCGTCGCGCGGGCTCTCGATTACATTGATAGTGATATCATCCTCTTCGCCGACGCGTTCGATTCGATGATCGTTCATCGCGAATACGAAATCGTCCGGAAATTCCGCCGATTCAACCACCCCTTCGTCTGCTCGGCCGAGACGAATTGTCATCCCGATTCGCGAATCGCTTCGTTTTATCCCGTCGCTCCCACACGCTACCGCTTCCTCAATTCGGGAGGTTGGATCGCCGAGGTCGACTACGCGCGCGAGCTATTTCGTCGCCTCAAAATCGAAGATCTCCCCGACGACGACAACGACCAACGCTTTCTCGCCAATGCATTCGTCGCCGATCCGTCGATCCTCAAGCTCGATTACCATTGCGAAATCTTTCAATCGCTCTGGAACGCGCAACAAGACCTATCGTTCGATCCCGATCGTGGAATCGTCAACCACGTAACGGGAACCACTCCGAGCGTCTTCCACGGCAACGGCGGGTCGGATATGTCTCAGGTCGTCGCGTGGACCGGGCTCGATCGGTTACAATCGAACGCGTCGATCGAATTTCGCGAGCACGAATCCATCCCAGGAGCGTTCGTTCCCGTTTTGTCGTATCAGCAGGAAATAAAAACTATGCGCGCCTCGATCGTCATCGCATCGCACAACGAAGGGGAATGCTTGATCAATACGATCAAGTCGTGCATTGATACTACAATCGATCATCTTAATGAGGTCGAAATCGTCGTCGTCGACGACGCGTCGACCGACGGATCGATGAAACGGTCAAGAGACGATTCCCGAACGTGCGCATCTTACCGAACGCGACACGCCAAGGAACGTCTCCGTCGAAGGATCGAGGCGCTCGAGAATCTTATGGAAACGCGATCATCTTCCTTGATGCGCATTGCAATCCCGAACCGGGAGCGATCGTTCGATTGATCGAAGACGTGGAAAAGCTTGACGGCAAGGCGATCGTCACGCCGGCGGTCCCTCATCTCGAGGTCGATTCGTGGACGAATCGGACGTATCAGGTCGGGCATACGTTCCGCACGAATCTCGAAACGTTCGCGTGCGGCTGGACAGGACTCGATCGGTCGAAGATCGTAATCATCGAACCGGGAAGGTATTTCTTCGAGTCGCCTTCGTTGATCGCGTGTTGCGCGGCGATGAGCCGAGCTTTGTATGAAGAGACGCGTGGATTCGATTCCGATTTATACTCATGGGGGCTCGAGGATCTCGATCTTGGATTGAAAACATGGCTATTGGGTTATTCGATCTTGCACGATCCCGTCGCTATCGTCGGACATCGATTCGCTTCGTCGTTCTCTCGGTATGACGTTCCGCAGGCTCAGGTCGTCGCGAATAAGCTGAGGATCGCGTACAAACATTTCGATGAGGGATTATGGGATGATTGGGTATCGAGGTATCGCGAGCGCGAGCCGAGCAATCCCTGGGAAGAAGCGTTCGCGCTGTTCGAGGCGCGAAAGGGGTCGGCGGAGTCCGAGCGTTCGTATCTTTTCAACAAGCGGATATATGACTCGTACTGGTACGCCGAGACGTTCGGGCTCGATTGGCCGGGTCGAGCGCATTCTCGAAGGTTCGGCGCGGGCTCGCATCCGGGATCACGATCCATCATGAATAAAGAGCCGATTTATGCGAGCGCAATATCAGAGAATGATCGACCATTGAAGTTGTCGGCGCGAACGATGATCGATCAGGATGAGATCGAGGATCGCCGCGAGTTGTTTTTGGAGCATTATCGAGCTCCGAGGAATCGTCAGGTTTTGGCGAACGCCGACGGTTCGGGGTCGGCGCGAGCTCCCGGCGGGGCGTGTGTGACGTTTTACTTGAAGTTCGACGAGGTCAACCCGACATCGATTCGGCGGATCTCAAGGCTTACATTTATGAGCGAACGATGTGGGACGGCGGTCGCTTACGCGAGTTTGTTGAGCGATCTCGCCGCGGGTATGACGATCGACGAGGCGCGAAGGATCACGATCGACGAATTGACTTCGCGCTTCGGCGCCGCGGCTTCGGCGCGCGATTCGGCGGCGCTCGCGCTCGCAGCGCTTTTCAAGGCGATCGCCTCGGTCGAACGGGGATCCGCCGCGACGCCTTCCATCGTCCGTTAAATAGAAACATAAATTCTGTTTGACGGCGAATTTATAAGGCCCGTGTTTTTCGAGACGGGCCTTATACGATTACAGGTTGATATTAAGACAAAACCCGAACCGCTCGGGGAAGCAAATTGGCGAAATCGAGGTTGTTGTGGCACGCGGCGCGCGCCGCTTCAAGATCGGCGCCCGTCCAATCGCGTTCGCTCTCGGAAAGCTCGGCGTAAAGCCGTTTCGCCTCGCGCCTCGATCCGTATTGATCGTGATACGTCAGCAACCGTGTCAGATCCCCGAGCGAAGCCTCGGTGCCAGCGGCGCGGCCGCATCGGCCGTCGCAATCGCCGCAAAACGTCGGTCCCGCCGCCAAATACGCGTCGCGCAGACTCTCGATCTCCGCCGTCTTCATCGGCTCATATCTCAAAGCCGCATCAGTGTTCATGCGAATCTGTTCGACGTTCTTCATCGAAACGCAAGACATCGAGATCCGTTCGTCGGTCCAGATCGCGTGCAACAGCGCCTGATAGGCCGTCAATCCCTTTTCGATCAGCGACGGCATTCGCTTGGGAACCTCTTTGAGGATTTTGTCGGACGCTCCGGTGATTTGCTTCATCGAGATCAGTCCGATTCCCTTCTCGTGGCACGCGTCGAGCGCCTTGTTGAGCGGCGAGTCTTTGGGAATCCACGGCGTGTACTGAAGCATGATCGCGTCGACGAAGCCCCCGTCGGCCGCGGCCTGAAGGTACTCGGCGCGGAGCCGATCGTGGCACGAAAAACCGACGAACCGAGCCTTGCCCGATTTTTTGATCGCCTCGGCGACTTCGCGGAATTCCTTGCTCTTGGGCCAGTTGAGCGATTCCTTGCCGTACTCTCCCGGACCGATCCCGTGAATGAAGAACAGATCAACATAATCCGTTCCCAGCTTTTCCAAACGCTTATCAAGCAAGCCGATCAGTTGTTTGGGACCCTGCCGCGGGTGATCTTTGGTGACGAGGAAGATGTTTTTGCGGACCTCGGGCGCCGCCTGGAACCAACGATTGAACGCGGGCTCCGAGCCGTAACAATCGGCGGTGTCGAACACCCGAACCCCGCTCGCGTAGGCGAAGCGGATCAAGCGGTCGGTTCCAGGGTTCTGCCACGTGCCAATATTGAGCATCGTCACGTCGACCCCGGTTTTACCCAGCGTCCGCGTGGGAAGCTTTCTGGCGGTCGCCGCGGCCTTGGCGTCTCCTTTGGCCTTTTCTCCCTTGGCTTGCGCCGCGATCGCGTCGCGACCCGCGAAAGCCCCGGTGATCGCCGTCGCCGCGACTCCCCCCGCCTGGAGAAATCCGCGTCGATTCAAACCTTCGGAATTCCCGTTCGCGTTCGGTTCCATGCTTCTGTTTCTCCCGGGCTTTCGCCGTCAATCGTAGCGTTCAACAACCCTTTTAACTTAGGCGACGAAGACGCCGACGTCGAGCAAAAATTCAACAAATTCGAACCGAAGCGGTCCGCCGACCGTTCGGGTGAACGCCTCGAATCGCCTTCAATTCGGCTCGCGATCGGACCGATTCTCGCCCGCAGGCGATCGCTCGGGGTCGCACTTCGGGTCGAAAAAGAAGCCGATTTCGCGCCTCGATGCGACGCGACGATCGACGTTAGCGATCGATCGAAACGCGAGAAAGCACCGTCCAGCCCGAAGTTCGCTCAAGCCGATTCGCGAACTTGATCGCGGCTCGATTCGTCGCGGGATCGATCATTCCGACCGCGATCCGATATCGACCGGGAGGAACGCGCGGAACGAATCGCGCCTCGATCCGAAACGTCCCGGGAAGCCAATTACGAACGTCGGTGTCAACTCGCTCGCGTTCGGCGATCGTTCCGTCATCGCCGATCAATGCGACCTCGATCTTCCAGGGATACGGAAACGGAGCGACCCCTTCGTTCTCCGCCTCGATCGCGAGCTCTAATGAATCGTTATGTAAAAGTTTTTGATTATGCTTAATGCTTTTGAGTTGAAACTGATATCCCATGCGACGAACGAGCTTTCGGCAATTGTCGAGAAATTCGGGATCGTTCGATTTCTCGAGCGGAGGGCAATACGGCCCGATCCAACTGAACCGGCAGAGCTCGAGCGCCGCGAGCGTTTGGGCGAACTTCGGCTTCATCCAAACCTTCGCGCGGTTCGGAACCATCTCGCCGCCGATCGAGGCTTTTTTCCAGTTGTCAAGCCTTCCCGATCGTTTCAATCCTTCATAAAACGACCAATCCTCGCCGTTATTCGTATCTTCTGGGAACATGTCGTCATGAAAGCCGAGGAAATCACGCGATCCCGCGTCGTCGCGGGCGTATCGGGCCAGGAGGATCTTGTGCGGAAACGCGGCGCGATACGCTTCGATCACGCGCCTTTCGGTTTCGTTCGACGCGTAAAGCTCGTCGCGCGGCCACGTGTGCCATTCGCCCCAAAATCCGAGCAGTCCCAGCTCGATAAACGCGACCCGCGGATCGGCGTCGTAACGCTTTCCCAATGCCTTGATTAAACGTTCAATCGCCTCGATCATTCGAGCGTCGTTGTAATCGGGCGAAAACCCTCCCCCGTGATCGCGATAACGCGTTTCTTTAATCCCCTTTTTTCGCAACCAATCGGGAAGACCCGACGGAAGGCCCGGATAATCTATATAAACTCGAAAGACAATGTGCTTATCCTTCGCCTCTCGAACCGACCAATCGCGGTTTTCCCAGGCTTCGAACGCGTATTCCCCCTCGTTGGGTTCGAGCCTCGACCACGGAGCATAAAGAAACACCATCGAATACGGTTGGCGGATCTCCCCCGCGTCGACATAAGGACACCAGCCCTTGAACGGATTGTCCAAAGGCCCCTCCCCGGCCTCGAGCTTGATCTTGATCTCGCCGCCGAAGGCTTGTGAGGCGTCCGGAAACGCCGAGATCGCCGCGACCAAAACGAGCGACTGGATAAGGCGACGTATCATGCGCGGTATCTCATACGTAAGAAGGTTCCTCGGTTCATCAAACGATTGAGTTCAGGTCGTTTCCGCTCGTTCACCGATTCATCATCGAGCGGAACTCGGCGAAGAGATAATGACCGTCGTGGGGGCCCGCGGAAGCCTCGGGGTGGTACTGCACGCCTAAAATCGGCAACGATTTATGTTTTAATCCCTCGAGCGTTTGATCGTTGAGATTGACGTGCGTCGGCTCGACGTCGTTCGGCAGAGTCGACGGGTCGACCGCGAATCCGTGATTCTGGGTGGTGATCTCGACCCTCCCCGTTCGTTGATCGCGGACGGGATGATTCGCTCCGCGGTGGCCGAATTTGAGTTTGAAGGTTTTGGCGCCGAACGCCTGGCCGAGAAGTTGGTGTCCCAGACAGATGCCGAAGATCGCGACGCCGCGATCGGCGACCGCGGTTTTGATCAGCGTGCGGAGGGTCGAGGTCGCGGCTTCGAGCGGTCGAGGATCGCCGGGACCGTTCGAGATGAAGATTCCGTCGGGTTCGTGTTCGAGGATCTGTTCGGCGGTCGCCGACCCAGGCAGCACGCGAACGCGGCAGCCCGCCTCGACCAAGCAGCGCGGGATGTTCCATTTCATGCCGAAATCGAGCGCGACGACGCGCGGCTTACGGTCGCGATTCGACGCCGAATCGATCGAACCTCCGAGCGGCTCGGGGCCGACCCAGCCTTCGTCCCACGCGTACCCCTCGCGCGGCATCACCTCGCGGGTTAGATCGCGACCGACGAGGCCGGGACTCGATTTGGCTTTATGAACAAGCGATGCGTCGTCGTCGTCGACCGTCGAAAGCAGCCCTTTGAGCGCGCCGAGTTCGCGGGTCATGCGAACGAGCGCTCGCGTGTCGATCCCTTCGATCCCGATCACGCCGTTTCGTTCGAGGAAATCGGCGAGCGACCCGCCGGCTCGATGATTGCTGACGGTCGCGCTCAGCTCTCTCACGACGAATCCGCGCACCCACGGCCGTTTGCTTTCGGAATCGTCGATGTTGACTCCGTAATTGCCGATCTGGGGATACGTCATCGTCACGATCTGACCGTTATAAGACGGATCGGTGAGGATTTCTTGGTAGCCCGTCATACCGGTGTTGAAGACGACTTCGCCGTCGGCTTCTCCGGTCGCTCCGAACGCTCGACCCGTGAAGACGACTCCGTTTTCCAAAGCAAGCTTGGCGATGGCCATTTGGGCTCCCGTTGCGCGGCGATCGTGAGCGAAGCGAATCGACCCGAGCGATATCGCTTTGTTGGAGAATCAAGATACACGTTTCGCAAGCCGGCTCGCCAGACCGGTTCGAGAGCACGCTCCAACACCAAGTGTTCACACGGTCGAAGAGGATACCGTTCTTTGATCGATCATCGAGAGAACGCGTGATTCTCAAGAGCGAGAGAGGTTCGACCGAACAAGGCACATCAAGATCGATTGAAATACGACGTTTCGATGATAATTCGACGCGGATCCAGGGGAAATCTAGAGCCCGTCGATCACCTCTCCGCCGTTTCGGGTTCCGATCGCGCGCCAAACATTGATATTGATCGATTGCTTGATAAAAGATACGTGGCCGTCGGCGAACAGGCAGTTCACTCCCGCAACGTGGTCGCTCGAAGCCGTCCACGCGCCTTCTTGTACGGCGCCGCCGTTTATGCAAGAGTGTTCGTTGATTCCGAGCGAGTGATTATAATTTGTGGACATAAAATCTTGCTTCAACCAAGTGTATCCTTTAGGGA
>JAJYWB010000111.1 GCA_021791715.1 Planctomycetota bacterium
GAACCTCCCGGTGAGCCTCTTCTCGTAATCACCGGCGAAGACGCCGTTTTTTTGGTCAATTATCGCAAACATCATAATGCGGCTCACCGGGAGGTTCGCCCTCCCAAAATCGGCTTCGCTTCAGATCCAGTCGAATCTGCCGTGTTCACCCCGGATCGCCGATTAAACCCTGTAATCGGCATGATATTCCTGAACGATTCGCGCATAAAACAAGAAAAAAGACGAGGTCGACCGAACGATCGCGGTCGATTCTCGTCCATTTTATTAAAATAATTCGCTAGATATAAACATCATCCTTATTCATCACGCGTCGTCATTCTCTCAATTCCGCGGTGACCGCCATCACGATCGGCGCGGTTCGATCGCGTCCCTTGATGAACTCGATCGATTCGACCGTCTCGTCGCGACCGACCTCGATCGCCAGATATCGAAGCTGTCGACCTCCCAAATTGAACGCGAGCTTCGATTCGGGAACGTCGATCACGCGAATGTAATCGGCGAAGTGTACGCCGTTTTTCAGCGGGTGATCCTCGGTCTTGCCGTCGGCGTAATGAATCCGCACGATCATCGAAACCGTCGGCTCAACCTGTCCGCCTGCGAAACCCCAACCGCTCACCCCGCTCAGTAAATGAAACGCACGCGCTTTGATATGACACGGAACCGTCGCCGATCGCGGCATCTTGGGAGGAATCAACCCCTCGGGCCCGCGAAGCATGATCGCGTTCGGAATCCGATCCCCGCGCGGATCGACGAGCATGAACGGAATCCCAGCGAACGTCTTCGGAGTCCAATCGTCGAAAACCAACCGCTCGATGTCCGATTCCTCGCTGTAAAACATCCCCTTCGTCGTCACCACCGTCGCCGATTTGCGCAAGTCGATCGGCACATATTTGCCATGCTGGGTTAAAAACGCCAACAAATCGGCGATCCCCTCGGCCGGAACCTGCTTCTCGAACCCCTCGGGCATCAGCGATTTCTTGCTCGCAACAAGCTCTTCGATCCGATCCCGCTCGATCGTGTGCCGTTTCCCCTCGGAATCGAGCAGCTCGATCGAAGTCTTCGATTCCGACGACAAAAGCCCGCTCATGATCAAACCGTCGGTCGTCGACACCGAATACTGAACAAAATTCCCCTCGACGCTCCGGCTGGGATCGAGAATATGAATCAACAATTCTTCACGAGGATGAACCGACATCCCCGTCAGATCGGGACCAATCACGTTCCCCTTGCCCGAATGCATATGACATTTGGCGCATTGCTGTTCAAATACGACCTTGCCCCGTCCCGGATCGCCCCCCTTGAGTACGAGCGGAGCGAGCGAATCGATCACCTTCTGGCGATCCGCGTCGGGCGTCCCTCCCCCTTCGCCGATCAGCTTCCGCGCGCGATCGGCGATTTTCGAATTCGGATGTGTTAATAAAGCTTGACGTTGATCAAGCGCCAGCTCGTCGAGCCGCGCCTTCCCAGCCGCCGCGCCGTTTAAGAGCGCCTCGGTCCAATCCCCCCGCGAAAGCAGCACGCGAAGCGCCTTGGCTCGCACCGAAGGCGTGAACGAAGCCAGCGATTCCACCAACGCACCCCCCGCGTCGCGATTCTCGCTCGAACCGATCGCTTCGATCAGCCCCAACGCCAAAGCCGGAGATGTTCGCGGCGTCACGATCGTAATCAACCGCTTGACGGGTTCAATCGCGTTCCGTTTGAACATAATCAAACGATTCGCCGCGTCGATCCGCTCGGAGTCCGAAACCTTCTCGTCGGCGACCGTAGCCGCCAACCGATCCGCGATCTCCCCCGCGAATCGCTCGATCCCCTTCGCGCCGATCCGCTCCGCGAAAGCCGCGGCCCGCGCCTGCTCGGTCGAAGATAACTTAAGCATCAATTGAACCAGAGCCCGATCCGCCTCCTCGCTCAAACCGGGCTTGCGATTCCTCGGCCAGCCGTCCGATAATCCCGCGATCACCGCGTTCTGTATCTTCATGTTCGCATGAATTAGAGGCGTGAGAATCGCCTCGATCTCCTTCACGTCGCCTCCCCGCGCCAGATGCCCCGAAACGCGCCCCGCGATCGCGATCGTCTCGGCGTTCGCGCCCCGACCGCCGAAATCAAGCGCAGCGATCGCCTTGATAAAACCGACCGCGTTCTTCGCCGCGGCGCTCGTCGCCGCCTCGGCGAGCAGCCGATCCCCCGTCGCTCCCCCTTTCGCCAGAAACTCCGCGACACGCTTCGCAAGCGCGTCCGAAGCCGGCAGATCGGCGATCTTCAGCAACGCCGCCAACCGAACCTGAGCGTCGTCGTCTTCAAGCAAATTCGCTTCCAGCAGATCGACCCCCGTCCGCTCGGCCTCGGGCAATACCAGCAGCGCCGCGCGACGAACCCCCGCCGAAGGATGCCGCAACGCCGCGGTCGCCGCCGCGGTCGATTCGGCGTCTTTCCCGTCAAACCGGCCCAACCCGTGAAGAGTCCAAAGCGCGTGAATCACCGGCGGATTCAACCCCACGTCGTCGACCGTCTTATCCCCCAACATCTCGACCAAATCGGGTACCACGTCCGTCTTGCCTCGCTCCACCAACAACCGCTGAGCCGTCAAACGCCAAAACATGTTCGTGCTTTTAAGAACCGCGACGAGCTGGGTCGGATTCTTGGGATCCAATTGAATCGGCGTGTAAGGCTTCGAAGCCTCGTGGACGATCCGATAAATCCGCCCGTGCGTCTTGTCGCGCAACGGCGTTTCATAAGCGCTCCCCTTGCCCGTCTTGAAACCCTGGGGTGTCGGATTATGCTGAACAATATAACTATACCAATCGATAATCCACACGTTTCCATCGGGACCGACCTCGGCCATGATCGGCGAAGTCCATTCGTCGTCGCTCGCGAGCAAATTCCACGAATTGTGCGACCGGAAACCCGCGCCCCGAGGCTCGAGCGTGAACGTCGCCGTCAGGTGACCCGTCGGCTCGGCGACGAACGCCGTCTTGTTCCAATAAACCTTGGGATATTCGCGCGCCGTGTACAAAGCGTGCCCCGCCGCCGCGGTGAACCCGCCGAACCAATCGACCTGACGCACCTTGTCCGTGATCGGCCAATACCGATTCGTATCGGCGATGCTTTCAAGCACGCTCGGCGACCAACCCCGAACCCCCTCGTAATACCGATTCGGAATCGCCATGAACACGCTCGGACATCCGTTCGCGGTCGAACCGAAAACCAAACCCTCCTCGCTAAAACCCACTCCCCACGAATTGTTGCTCGTGTTCCGCAACACCTCCAGTTTCGATCCGTCGGGCTTGAACCGGAAGATCGCCATCCGGAACCGAACGCGCTCGCCGCCGATCGACCCGCTGAAACCCGCGTAACCGTCGATACTATAAATCCAATTATCAAAACCCCAGCGTAAATTGCTCGGTCCCGCGTGCGTGTCCCCCGTGTCCCAGCCCGTGAACAGCGTTTCCCTGATATCGGCCTTGTCGTCGCCGTCGGTATCTTTAAGAAACAACGTATGCGGAACCTGATGAACGATCACCCCGCCGCGAGCGAACGTCAGGCTCGCGGGAATGCTCAATTTATCGGCGAAAATCGTGAACTTATCGGCCTTGCCGTCGCCGTCGGTATCCTCGCAAATCTTGATCCGATCGCTCCCCTGGCCCTCGGGCTTTTTCGAGTTGGGATAATCGAACGATTCGACCACCCAAAGCCGACCCCGATGATCCCACGCCATCGTGATCGGTTTGGCGATATCGGGCTCGGACGCGAACAGCTCGGCGCGGAACCCGCGCGGCAACGCCATGTGCTTCATCGATTCGGCGGGATCGAGCGGCTTCTGCATCGTGTTGAACGGTTCGCCTTGCTCGCCCCAACGCCGCGCCGCGGGAAGATAATTCGGAACCTTCGCGGGAACATATTCAAACGGCTTACGATCGACCGCGGGAACGACCGGCCTCGAATCAAACACCGCCCCCTCCGCCGAAGCCCACCGAATCCCCCGCTCGATCAAATCGTGAAACCCGGGATTCCCCCAAGTCCGCTCGTCATGACCGTACGCCGTGTAAAACACCCGCCCCTTCCCGTGCGTCCGGGTCCACGTCCACGGCTCCTCCGAACCCCCCTCGGCCCTCGTTTGCAAAACCGTCCGATCCTTCGTGTTATGTTTTTTGTGAACATAAGTTTCGTCCCACGTATGAAACGGCTTTAAGCCTTTCATGATCGGGTGATCGGGGACGACGACCTTCACGTCGAATTCCCCCGTTCCGTGCCTCCAAAATTGCGCTCCGACCAAATCGACGTAAGCCTGCGAATTGAGAAAACAAAACGAGGCGCAATGAAGCGGCACGAAGCCCCCCCCTCCCGCCACGTAATCGAGCAACGCCTTCTCCCCGGCGGGATCGATCTTCTCGATATTCGCATAAATCATTAAGAAATCATATTTTTCAAGATTGGCGAGATTGAGCGCCGAAAGATCCTCGGTGTATTCAAGGTCGATACCGCGGCTTTCGAGCACGGGAGCGAGCTGGGGAAACCGCGACGCGGGTTCGTGGTGCCCTTTGTCGCCCAGGAAAAGACCCCTGATCCGAGCGGGCTCGGCCGAGCGTACCGAACGAGGCGCGAAACCGACCGACGCGGCGAACGAACCGATCAACAAAAGCACGATCGCGTTTAGCTTTTTCATAACGAAGCTCGTCGAGAAAGAAGGTTCCTGCGTCGTCGATGCCGGGGCGACTCTCGCCACGCTCGTCGTTCCCTCCTAACTTACACCGAGATTATTGTGACGAACTTAACCCGCCGACGCGAGATACTGGACGGATGTATTTATCACGCCGAATCCGAAACCGCTCGTGCGTCGCTCAAACGCCATTCCAAACTCGTCCCTCGCGTCGGGCTCGCTAAACTACGGCCGAAACCCCAAGAATCCCCCCCCCTCGACAAACCGGCGGAGGCCTCGTTACAATCGTCATACAACCGAAGCTCCCCTTTCTCAATCGGCGGGTCGCGAACCGAAGGGAGACCGATCGATGTCCGAGATTCTCCGCGCGAAATCGCTTGAAAAAATCGATCGCGTCGTCGCGACGCTCGTCTTCGCGCTCCCGGGTTTCTTCGACAATCTCATCCTCGGCGTCAAATCGATCGCCGGATCGCCCGGCTATCCCGCGCTCACGGCGCTATCGGGTTGGATCGCCTGGAAAACGCTTCGTTCCGATCGAAAAGAATTATCAAACAAGCGTACGTTAATGATCGGAATCGCGGCCGGACTGATATCATCGGCCTTTTTTCCGCTCGGATTCGCGATCGGCGTGCCGATCGACGAAGGAATGAAAGATATCTTTTATTTTGCGTTAGGATATACAACGATCGAAGGGATCGCGGTTTTCACGCTTTTGTCGCTGGGACTCGTCGCTTACAACGTCGTTTTGCACACCGCTGCGGCGTTCGCGGCGCGATTCGTCGTCGGGAAAATCGATATCCGCTTAATCGAGCGATCTCATAATAATTAAGATATCGTGATAAATGAACGCCGAACCGAGGATCGATCGGGTAGTCGACCCGTTTTATCCCTGTGGATTGTATCCGAACGTCGCCGAGCGGTCGCGCCCGCGCGACCTTTTGATAAGTCAGCGATCGCTCGGCTTGTCGGAGAGCGAACGGAAATCTATACTAGCAATTTGTGACGATTAAGCGGGCGGATCCGCGTTCGAGGTCGCCGGGCGCGGTCCGGCGTCGCGTTTTGCGAGTCGATAATGGCGGCGATTGCGACCGACGAATCTACTTCCCCAAGGCACGCTCTCGACGCCGATCGCGAGCCGCGCAGAGTCGTCATTTTGGGTTCAACCGGGTCGATCGGCCGGAGCGCGATTCGCGTTCTTGAGCACGACGCCGGTAAACGATTGCGCGGCTGGGGTTTGGCCGCGAATAAAGGGGTCGAGACCCTCTGCGAACAGGCGCACGCCGTTCGACCGTGGGCGATCGCGCTCGCCGACCGAGCCTCGGTTGAACGGATCGACGGTCGCTTAAAAGGCTTGGATGTTCAAGTGTTTGCCGGAATCGACGGGATCGGCAGGCTCGTCGAAGACGCGCGAACGGACGTCGTTTTATCGGCGATCGTCGGCGCCGCGGGTTTGGAGGGAACCTGGGCGGCGATCGAGGCGGGGAAAACCGTCGCGCTCGCCAATAAAGAAACGCTCGTCGTCGCGGGTTCGCTCGTGATGGATCTCGCGGCACGCCGCGGGGTTCAGATCCTCCCCGTCGATAGCGAACATTCGGCGATCTTCCAGGCGATGCGATCGGGACGTCGAAGCGAAGTCAAAAGGGTCGTTTTAACGTCTTCGGGAGGTCCGTTTCGAGGCAAAAAGGCTAGCGAACTTAAGTCGATCACCCCCGACGAGGCGCTCCGCCACCCCACCTGGCGAATGGGCCCCAAGATCTCGATCGATTCGGCGACTCTTATGAACAAAGCGCTCGAGGTGATCGAGGCGCGCTGGCTTTTCGGCCTCGAACCCGAACAAATCGAAGTCGTGATTCATCCCGAAAGCATCGTCCATTCCTTTGTGGAATTCGTCGACGGCGGAGTGATCGCGCAACTTTCTCCTCCCGACATGCGATTACCAATTCAGTACGCTTTGACGTATCCCGAGCGGGTCGACGGCGGTTGCGCCGCGCTCGACTGGACGCAAGCGCTTACGTTACGATTCGAGCCTCCCGATCGCGAGACGTTCCCGTGCCTGGAGCTCGGATTCGAGGTGATGCGTCGCGGCGGAACCGCGGGCGCCGCGCTCAACGCGGCGAACGAGGTCGCCGTCGCTCGGTTCTTGGACGGATCGATCGGATTTCATGATATTCCCCGCGCATGCCGCG
Source organism: Planctomycetota bacterium (assembly GCA_021791715.1). Classification (GTDB taxonomy): domain Bacteria; phylum Planctomycetota; class Planctomycetia; order Isosphaerales; family Isosphaeraceae; genus JAKBCQ01. The sequence continues at coordinate 6,844 of JAJYWB010000111.1, forward strand.
CGGCGCTCGATTCTCATTCTTATGATCCCCGTCCCACGCTCGACGCGTTGCGTCGGGTCGACGCCTGGGCGCGGCAGGAGGTGATTCGTTGGCGATCTTGAGCATGGCGTATAACATCGCGCTGGCGGCTTTCGGACTCGGTTTCGTGATTTTCATTCACGAACTCGGGCACTTCATGCTCGCCAAATTCAACGGCGTGAAAGTTGAAAAGTTTTCGATCGGCTTCGGTCCGTCGTTGTTGCACTTTCAACTCGGCGAGACCGTCTACTCGCTATCGATCCTGCCGCTCGGAGGCTTCGTCAAGATGCTCGGAGAAGGGACCGAAGACGAGGCGAGCAGCTCGTCCGATCCCAGATCGTATCAAAATAAGTCGGTCGGTCGGCGGATGTCGATCATCTCCGCCGGAGTGATCATGAATTTAATTTTTGGTTTAATTTGTTTCGTCATTTATTACAGCTTTGAAACGAAGGAGACTCCCGCGCGGATCGGCGGGGTTTTGGCGGGTTCGCCCGCGTTCGAGGCGGGGCTCGCTCCCGGCGACGAGATCGTCGCGATCGACGGCAAAGGAGGGATCGATTACCGCGGCCTCAGACAACGCGTCGGGCTCAGCGGCGAGGGGCAGGTCGTCAAGCTCACGGTCAAGCGTCCCGGCAAGAGCGAGCCGATCGAATTGCGGGTCGTTCCCGAACGTAAAGAGGGAATGCCCACGCCGACGATCGGAATCCTCCCCGATTTCGACTCCAAGCTCGATTCCGAGCCGTACGCTCCCCCCGCGGGCGCCGAAGGGAGGCTTCAGGGAGATCCCTCGGGCCCGATCAAAGACGATAAACTCGTCGAGGCGGGACCCTCGGGAGGAACGCTCGTTCCCATTCATAACGTCGAAGAATGGAACGAACTGATATCAAAAAACATGGATAAACCGATCGACGTCGTACTCGAAAGGACCCCCAAAAAGAAAGAAGGCGCGAGCGCCGACGAAGCCGAAAACGTTGCGCCGACGCCCCGAACGATCAAGCTCACGCTTCCCCCCGCGCGGTTCGTCGACCTGGGAGCGAGGCTCAAATTCAAGCCGATCGCCTCGACGACGCGGGGAGGCCCCGCCGCGGTCGCGGGCCTGATCAAGGGAGATCGAATCGTCAAAATCGACGGCAAAGACGATTTTGATCCAATGCGATTACCCACATACTGCTATGAACACGCCGGCAAGCCGATCGCGATCGAGGTCGAACGCTCCGGAATCGACCCGAACGATAAAAGCAAAGAAAAGGTCGAGCGCAAGACGTTCACAGTCACCCCCGACGCCTCGCTCCCGTGGGTCGAGCCCGTGATGGGAGGAGACGAGCCGCTCAAAGTCGCCGGGTTGGGGCTCGCCTACGGCGTAGACACCGAGATCGCCGCGGTGCGCCCCGATTCGCCCGCGGCCAAGGCCGGGCTCAAAGCCGGCGACGTGATCGAGGCGCTCGCCGTCGTCGCCTACGGACTCGGATCGCTCCCCGCCCAGGAACAAACGTTTGAATTCCGATCCGACGACAAAAAGAAAATCCCGGTCGATTGGTCGGGAGCGTTCCGATCGATGCAAATGCTCCCGCGACATTCGGTTCAAGTGAAAATCAAAGGAATCGATTATCCGATCTTCATCATGCCCGAGCCCGATCCGACTTGGCCTTATCCGCTCCGCGGGTTGATGTTCCAGGCCGAGGTTCGAACCGCTCCGCCTCAAGGAGTCGCCGCGGCGCTCGAAAGCGGCTTCGAAGACACCGTCGATTCCATCCTCATGATCTACGCGACCTTCCGCGGCCTCATTCAAAGCCGCTTAAGCCCCAAAACGCTCGGCGGACCGATCAAAATCGCGTCGATCGGCTATCAGGCCGCGAGCCTCGGAATTCTCGAGTTGCTCCATTTTCTCGGCCTCCTCAGCGTAAACCTCGCCGTGCTCAACTTCTTGCCGATCAGCCCGCTCGACGGCGGACATTTTCTCTTCCTCTTAATTGAGAAAATCATCGGCAGACCCGTGCCCGAAGCCGCCCAGGCCGCGGTGCAATGGCTCGGCATCGGCCTCGTGCTGGCTCTCTTCGTCCTGGTGACGATTCAAGATATCAAAAGCTTTTTCTGATGGATAACGACCTCCCGGTCGCGCGAAAACAACCGCGCGGCCGGAGCGGGCCGAAATCGCCGAACGATTAAACCGGATCGGAGAGCCCACATACTTGATCGATCGCATCGCGTTCGGAATCGTCGCGATTCTCGGTTGACTCGAAACCCGTTTCGGGGAGAATGAATCGGCCTCTCTCGACGATCGATTCGGCTTGTTAAAGGGAGACGCCGAGGTTCCATGAAACTAATCATCGCGATCATTCAGCCCAGCAAGCTCGAGGCCGTCAAAGAGGCCTTGTCCAAGGTCGAGGTCTTTCGCCTCACGGTGATGGACGTTCAAGGTTTCGGTCGCCAAAAGGGATACACCGAGGTTTACCGCGGGCACGAAGTCACGGTGAATTTGTTGCGCAAGATCGAACTTCAGATCGCCGTCAACGAGGATTTCGTCGAGCCGACCGTCAGCGCGATCATCGACGCCGGCCGAAGCGGACCCGACGGCAAAATCGGCGACGGCAAAATCTTCGTCCTGCCGATGGACGACTGCATCCGCATTCGCACCGGCGAACGCGGCCCCGAGGCGATCTGACCGATAAAGCATTATTCGTTCATGGAGCGATATGATAAGAGCGCTGATCTTTGATTTTAACGGCGTGATCGTCGACGATGAACACGTTCACTTCGAGCTGTTTCGCGACGTGCTTCAAGAGAACGGAGTCGAATTAACCGAGGCGACCTATCACGATCGTTATCTGGGTTACGACGATCGAGGCTGTTTTTCGGCGGCGCTCTTGGACGCGGGGTTGTACGTCGACGATGCTTTCGTCTCGAATTTGATCGCGCGCAAGGCGGGCCTCTACGCTCGCGCCGCGGCGAACGGACTGCGGTTTTTCCCGGGTTCGGAACGCATCGTCGAGTTCGCCGCTCGCCGACCGACGGCGATCTGCTCGGGAGCGCTCCGACCCGAAATCGAATACGCGCTCGATCGGCTCAACGCGCGTCGAGCGATCGCCGCGATCGTCTCGGCAGAGGATACGACACGCTGCAAACCAGACCCCCAAGGTTACACGCTCGCGTTCGAAGCGCTTCGCGGTTGCGGCGCCTTGTATGACCGCGACCTCCAACCCGCCGAATGCCTGGCGATCGAAGACAGCTCGGCGGGGATCTTGGCGGCTCGAGCGGCGGGACTGACGACGATCGGCGTCGCGCACACGTATCCCGCGGATACGCTCACAGCCGCGGGCGCCGAACTCGTCCTTCAGTCTCTTGAAGAGTTGAACGAATCCTTGATCAATTCACTTTAACATGCGATTATTACAATTCATTGGAAATAGTCAAAGATGAGCGAACAAACGCCGGCTTATCCCGACCCTCCCGCGCCCGATTCGCCGGATCGGTACGGTTTGTTGTTGAGTCGCGATTTGATATTCACGACGAAAATTACGGAAACGGCGCGATCTCTCGGTTTCGCGATGACGACCGCGGGGAATTCGGCGCTCGTCAAGGCGACGATCGAGCGCGGAAAACCACGCGTGGTGTTTGTCGATTTAGCTGCGGGGGATCTGGTCGTTCCGACGAGGATCGTCGAATATCGCGAACTCGCGGGGGATTCGGTTCCGTTCGTCGCGTTCGGCTCGCACGTCGACACGGGGGCGCTTGCGTCGGCCCGCGCCGCGGGGTGCGTCGAGGTGATGCCGCGTAGCCGTTTTTCGGGCGAATTGATCGATATCATACGACGATACATCGGCGACATGAAATAAACGCACGAAAGATTTTAAATAGCATGATTTTGGCCACGCGACGATCGACGCCGACGCGTCGAAGTCGGGATCCGCAAGACGCCGATTTTTTACGCCTGAAACTCGAACCTGGTTCGACGGCGAATTTTCGGAGTTTCGATGATTCGTCGGCCCGCATACTCGGATATTGATCTTACTCTTTTTAGTCGGCTTTGAGTGGACGATCATTCGGCGAAACGTGTACATGACGGTGATTCAATTCGTGAGGACGACGGTTTGCGACGGCGATGATTCGGCAGGGCGATGATTTCCCGCGTGCGATGATTCGGCAGCTCGAACCTCCTGGTGAGCCGGATTTCACACAGGTAATCTATCATATCAATGATTTGACAGGACGATGATTTAGGAGGACGATGATGTGGGAGGGCGGTGATTTGGGAGGGCGAACCTCCTGGTGAGCCGCTTTTCACACAGGTAATCTATCATATCGATGATTTGGGAGGGCGAACCTCCTGGTGAGCCGCTTTTCGCACAGGTAATCTATCATATCGATGAATTGACAGGACGATGATTTGGGAGGGCGATGATTTGACAGAACGATGATTTGGGAGGGTGGTGATTTGGGAGGGCGAACCTCCTGGTGAGCCGGTTTTCACACAGGTAATCTATGATATCGATGATTTGACAGGACGATGATTTGGGAGGGTGGTGATTTGGGAGGGCGGTGATTTGGGAGGGCTATGATTTGGGAGGGCGAACCTCCTGGTGAGCCGTTTTTCACACAGGTAATCTATCATATCGATGATTTGACAGGACGATGATTTGGGAGGGCTATGATTTGGGAGGGCGAACCTCCTGGTGAGCCGCTTTTCACACAGGCAATCTATCATATCGATGATTTAACACGACGATGATTTGGGAGGACGATGATTTGGGAGGACGATGATTTGGGAGGACGATGATTTGGGAGGGCGAACCTCCTGGTGAGCCGCTTTTCACACAGGCAATCTATCATATCGATGACTTTACAGGACGATGATTTGGGAGGACGATGATTTGGGAGGACGATGATTCGGGAGGGCGAACCTCCTGGTGAGCCGTTTTTAACACAGGTAATCAATCATATCTGTGATAAGATAGGATGGTGATTTGAGAGGGTGATGATTTGGGAGGGCGAACCTCCTGGTGAGCCGCTTTTCACACAGGTAATCTATTATATCGATGATTTGACAGGACGATGATTTGGGAGGGTGGTGATTTGGGAGGGCGGTGATTTGGGAGGGCGAACCTCCTGGTGAGCCGTTTTTCACACAGGTAATCTATGATATCGATGATTTGACAGGACGATGATTTGGGAGGGTGGTGATTTGGGAGGACGATGATTTGGGAGGGCGAACCTCCTGGTGAGCCGTTTTTCACACAGGTAATCTATCATATCGGTGATGAGATAGGACGATGATTTGGGAGGGTGGTGATTTGACAGGACGGTGATTTGGGAGGGCGAACCTCCTGGTGAGCCGTTTTTCACATAGGTTATCTATCATATCGATGAATTGATAGGACGATGATTTGGGAGGGCTATGATTTGGGAGGGCGAACTTCCTGGTGAGCCGGTTTTCACACAGGTAATCTATCATATCGATAATTTGACACGACGATGATTCGGGAGGGCGAACCTCCTGGTGAGCCGTTTTTCACATAGGTTATCTATCATATCGATGATTTGACAGGACGATGATTTGGGAGGACGATGATTTGAGAGGGCGAACCTCCTGGTGAGCCGTTTTTCACACAGGTAATCTATCATATCGATGACATGAAACGACGATGATTCGGGAGGGCGAACCTCATGGCGACATATATTACACATGTATTAATACTTTTGCTTATTTCGAGGGACGATGATCGGGAAAAATGACGAGTTTGAACCACTCGGATTCGTCGGCTCGCTTTGGACCTGATGACAATCTTCTGTATTTATATTTAATGTACATAAATACATGTGTCTATTCCGTAAGATCTTCAAGGCCGTAAAACGCGTCGTATTCGAGAACGATAAGATGAAAGATCGACCTGGCGATCGGTTCGACGACGACGTCGTACGTCGAACAAAAAACCGTGTCTTCCCCTTCTCTGATCAGGTATTCGCCGTCCTCTGATGAGCCTATCACGATACAGTTTTCAATGGAGCGATGTTTTGTGAATCGGCTAAATCCGACGACCCACGCGTGCGATTTACTCCAAATGCAACCGTACATTTGTATAAATTGGACGACAAGATTGGTTAAATGAAATTGTTTTATAGTTGATTCACCGGTATTCACGGGCTCCAATTCCAGATTTTTCATTTCAATAAGCTTATTAATAATTTTAACAATTTCACCTACAGTCATCATATTGATAGAACGATGCGCAACGTTGATTTTTGGAGACGACCGATAATATCGCGACGGCGAATCGAGCGGAAGTTCGATCGTCGCGGTGGTAGGAACCGACGCGAGGTGTTTATATTTGCTGCATTTCAATAGAATCAATATAAGATGATATACCGACGAGGCGACGCATCTCGTCGAATTGGAACTCGATTCAAATACCGAATCGCCGCGGCCGGGCGCGGTGAAATAAAATAGCGAGCAGGCGTAATCTCCGATAATAGTCACATCGATCTTTTCTGAATCGACGTCGGCGCGCTTTTCAATGATTTCAAATAAAAAAGATTTGTATTCGTTTGTGACATAATATTTATTATTTTGTTCATTATAAACGACGAGCAGACCTTTTTTAATAGAATCTTCGACCAAACCTTTCGACTTTTCGATTGATAGGCTTCGGATTTGATCGATCTTATTATCTTCCGATACAAGATCGAGGAGCTTGTCTATCATATCGTGGAGCTTTTCAGCCGCCTTCGCGATCGAAGAGAACAGATTATTAATCATAAGTTGTATTGCTATTCTTTATCCTAATCATCGTCTTTGTCGTCGTTCCGCCCGGAGTCTCGTAGATGGAGCATGTTCGGACGTACGATCCGTCGAGCGCTGACGAGCCGTTCGCCGATAAATCTTCGGTATGAAACGTCACGAGGTTCATTGGAACGCGCCGGTGTCGTTACGAGATCGAATTCGTGACAAACGATTGATCGATACCGACGATCACCGCGGCGGAGAGGAGAGAGATCGCCGAAGAAGATCGATTGAAAAACATCCGAGCGAGCCGAAATATTCGATTAATCTAACACGATAACGCTCGGAATAGGGGATTTCAATACCGTTACCGAAACGATCTTTGGGATTCCAGTCGGATCCACCGATTGGATCATCGATTGCCATTCGAAACAGACCGCCACTCGAAACCAGTCGAACCCGACGCCCGCTCTTTGACTAAATCCCTATCAAACATCGGGTTAGGTGATTTGATCGAGGAGTTCGGGGTCGTTCAAATTCTTGGTGTCTGGCAAGTGGGACGATCAGTCCTGGGGTTACATGATTTAATGGCGGAGTTTCGGAGGCGGTCAAATTCTGGGTGTCTGGAAAGTGGGGAAAGTGGGCCGCGGGAACGAATCGAGGATCTGTTGCCGGATCGATGAGGTAAGAGTCATCCCGAGCACGTGCTCACACACCGATTGGAAGAGTCGCGCGAGAAGGCTCGACGTCGCGACGCGAAGCGAGCCGGGCGACGCGAATAAAAGGGATTGGATCGAACGGAATCGAAAAAGCCGGCGGAAGAGATATTGGATCATCGTCGCGATCGAGCGTTTGAGCGTTCGATTGAGCGTGCTTGCGCGCGGATTCGCGAGACGGTTCGTTGGATGATCGATGACGTTCGACCCGTGACGTCACGGCGTCGCGGTTCGCGGTTCGCGCGCGTGCTGCTCCTGGGTTCCCGACGTCCGTCGACCGGGGGCTGGTAATCCCGAGCGCCTACACATTCGGTACGACGGAAAGCCAGCTAGTCGATATAGAGTATTTTTATTATTAGTATAAATTTAATATTAATCTATTCAATTACTTTAATGCATGAATCATTGACGGCATAGATGATGAAGAAGATCATTACTCAATCGGGCTATATAGTCTTGCGATATAGTTGGAATACTCATCGAAAGCATCTATTCGCGTTATATCATCGACAGAAATAGCGATATTCCCGTCTCTATAACCATCTGTATTAATATAATTAAGTATTACAATTCCATCGTGCATGAATCCCGAACCGGAAACGGGATAGCAAATGTTATTATCTAACGATTCACAATAGACGGTACATACCTTGGTTTTGCAGAATATCGACGTCATGATATCACGAATAGATGATATCATTACGCATGAATAATCAATCTTCCCTGTGACAAAGTTTTTAATCGAATCTGCATGAAAGACATCTCGAATCATTCCCCACTTGATTTGAGTTATATCATCCGCTCGTAACACGGTTATTCCATTCGGACAGTATACATCATTGAGAGAATTTAATAATAAGTACTCGTCATTAAAGTCTATAATGATACCTCGGATATTATCTCCACCAATTCGATCTCGTCTTACATCGACGATTTCGAAGTCCAATTTAAACCGCTCCAATAGAGTCGACGAGATCACAATGATACCCCTTCGGATTGTGGAACAATTCAACTACGAATTAGCCATATTTAAGGCCCTTCAGGCCAATGCGGGTGCCAATTCTGGATAAGCAATCACTCCTACAATGATCACTACAATAAGTCCAGTTTCGACTGGATGAGCCTGGAACCAAGATCCAACATGTACTATATTTCCTCCAATAGTAGAAGTCAATTGAGCCGATCCCCTAACTAAAATCCAATCATTCCATGCATAATCATAGATTTCTATCTTATGACGTTTCCAATCGGGATGATTATCTTTCTTTTCGACTCCTTTATCTTTTTTCTTTCTCGATTTTCCATATTAATCCTTTTCTTCTGTACTTGGTCTTTTCTTTCTATGCTCGTTCGAATCATCAGATGATTTCCCATTTTTTTCCTTTAATCCTGTAGTATCAATAAATGTCAATGGCCTATCGTTACTAAAGACATAGAAATTAAAGCTATACTTATGATATTGAGACGGATCTAGAGTCAAGAATCTTCCAGATTGGTCGGAAATCTCTCTATGCCAATCGTTGTGCAATCCCGTGATCGTATCGTACCGCATGCCGTCGAACTTGAATCGGCACCCCGAACTCGGATTGGTCTCGGCTCGGATCGAGCCGAACGCGCCGTAGGAAATGTGATCGATCACCGTCCCCGACGTGTCGACGATATCGCGCACCGATCCGAGATTGCCCATCAAGTACCAATCGGTCACGCCCGAGGCGTTCGTGCGCGCAATCATCGCCGTCACGCCTGGAACGTAAGACGGCCCCGCGAGATAACGCTCCAAAAGCGTTCCCGAACCGTTGAACTGCGCGTAAGGCGTGTTCGAGTTCCCGTTGTAAACGATCCAGGTCTGCGTCGTCGTTCCGCCTGATGTCTCGTTGAAGGAGCATGTTCGGACGCACGATCCGTCGAGCGCGGACGAGCCGTTCGCCGATAAATCTTCGGTATGAAACGTCACGAGGTTCATTGGAACGCGCCGGTGTCGTTACGAGTTCGAATTCGCGACAAACGATTGATCGATACCGACGATCGCAGCGGCGGAGAGGAGAGAGATCGCCGAAGAGGATCGATTGAAAAACATCTGAGAGAACCGAAACAGTCGATCGATATATCACGATAACGCTCGGAATCGGGGATTTCAATACCGTTACCGAAACGATCTTTGGGATTCCAGTCGGATCCACCGATTGGATCATTGATTGTCACTTGAAACAGACCGCCACTCGAAACCATTCGAACCAGACGCCCAATCTTTGGCTAAATCCCTATCAAACATCGGGTTAGGTGATTTGATCGAGGAGTTTAGGGCGGTCAAATACAGGGTGTCTGCAAAGTGGGTCTGTCAAATACAGGGTGTCTGCAAAGTGGGTCTCATCGGCCACGCTCTCGAAATCCTCCCGTTCAAGGAATTCATCACGTAATCGACTGTTAAATAAATATATATATCACTTCTCCAATGGATTTCCCGCAGCAACGGGGATCGCCTCGGCGCCGACATACGGCGGCCGGTTCATCAACGCGGAACAAATAAACTCCGATCCATTATCGCTCCTGATGCGTTTGGGTGATCCTCTATGTCCGACGACGCGGGCCAAGATTCTCCGAACGTCCTCCCCTTTGATCGTGTGTGCCGGGAAAAGGACAAGACACTCACGAGTATATTCGTTCATCAGGGTCGGCCACTTGAGTGATCGACCGTTCTCCAGGCGGTCCGCGATAAAATCACATGTCCAGACATCATTCTTGAATAGCGATGGTTGAAGCGCGCAGCCGTTCGCGCTTTTCCCAGGTTTTCGGCCTAGTTTGCGTGGTTTTCTGATCCTCACGACACGTTTAAGACCGAGTTCGTTACAGAGCCTCCGAACCCTCTTGAGATTGATCGACCAACCATCCCGGATCAACAGTGCGTGTATCCGGCGATAGCCGAATCGAGGATGGCGTCGCCCTAAACGTTTGATCCCACGAGATAGAACCTCCTCAGCGTCCCGCCGTGACGGACGGTATCGAAGACTCGATCGAGATCGGCCCATAACGCGGCTCACGCGTCGCTCGGAGACGTTGAACCTCTCAACAAGAAATGCGGCGGCGACTCGCTGTTGATTGGGCGTCACCACTTTTTTTTTGCGATCTCTTGGAGCATCTGTTTGTCGAGCATCAACTCAGTTCGAGTTTCGCACTTTTGGGGACCAAAAAGTAAGAAAATGATGTCGGCATCCTCGCCTGAATTTTGGCATATTGTTTTTGACCGAAACAACCCAAAAGGCAAGGAGGCCGACTCGTGGAGCTTACATCATCCTTCATGGAATTGCTACAGCGATTCTCAACCGCTTTCACCGATCCGACATTTGTTACATTCACACAGATTATTATAG
>JAJYWB010000112.1 GCA_021791715.1 Planctomycetota bacterium
CGCCCTCCCAGTTTCGGCTAAGCGCTCCCGATTTCGTCTGAGCCCTCACGGTATCGGCTGAGCCATTAAGGATGAAGACATAACGGCTCACCAGGAGGTTCGCCCTCCCAGTTTCGGCTAAGCCCTCCCGATTTCGTCTGAGCCCTCACGGTATCGGCTGAGCCATTAAGGATGAAGACATAACGGCTCACCAAGATGTTCGCCCTCCCAGTTTCGGCTAAGCCCACCAGGTTTCGGCTGAGCCATGAAGGATGAAGACATGACGGCTCACCAGGAGGTTCGCCCTCCCGGTTTCGGCTGAGCCATGAAGGATGAAGATATAACGGCTCACCAGGAGGTTCGCCCTCCCAGTTTCGGCTAAGCCCACCTTTTTTCGGCTTCGCCCTCCTTTTTCGTCTTCGTCCTCCCATAGAGGGCTTGAGCCTCCCGATCGATATTCGACCTCAGAATTACGGAATCCGCTGCATGCTTTCCGCATTGGCTCTAAGAATCAACACACCCCCAAACGCCGCGCCTCGGCTTGCAAGATGTCGCTGTATTCAATCGGGAAGGGGGCGCCGGGCTCGAACGAGCGAAGGCGATCGGGAAGGCTTTCATAATCGCGACGTGCGCGTTCACGAATCGTCTCGAGCGAAGGCGTGTTCGCGACAAGCTTTCCGTTTAGAACGATCGGCGCCAGGAGCGGTTCTCCAATCGTTTGTTCATCCGCTTGTGTTACAATGTCTTTGAGGATTGTTCCCGAAGCGTCTCGAACGCGGTGAATTTGCTTGGCGAGCGGGTATGTCTTTTTTCCCTCGCTCAACTTCATTCGACCTTTCCCTTCAAGTTCCACAAGTTTATACACCATTGAGAGAGCGGGAGCGTCGGCGCTGGTGATCATCTGCGTGCCGACGCCGAAAGAATCGATCGGCGCTCCCGCCTCGATCAGCTCGGCGATCCGATATTCGTCGAGATCGCCGCTCGCGACGATCCGAGTTCCCGCTCGATTCGAAGCGTCCAAGATCGCTCGCGCTTGTATAGAAAGATCAAGAAGATTTCCGCTATCAATACGGATCGCGCCGATCGGAGGATCGATCGCCGCGGCTCGGCGAATACCCTCGAGCGTCTCGTATGTGTCGACGAGAAGCGTCGAGCGCTCTCCGTAACAATCAACAAACGCTTGAAACGCCTCGATCTCTCCGTCGAAAGATTGAATCCACGAATGCGCCATCGTGCCGATCGGCGGGATATCCAATAACCGAGCCGATTCCACATGACTCGTTCCCACGCATCCCGCGAGATACGACGCACGCGCCGCGAGGAACGCCGCATGCGGTCCGTGGCCTCGGCGTGCGCCGAAATCGAACACTCCCCTACCCTGCGCCGCGGCGACGATACGCGACGCCTTCGACGCGACGAGCGTCGGATAATTGAGCGACGCGATTAAAAGGGTTTCCAGCCATTGAGCCTGAGGCGCGGGCGCAACCACACGAACGAGCGGCTCCCCCGCGAAAACGACCGTCCCCTCGGAGACTGACCAGACGTCCCCCTCGAACCGGAGCGATCGAAGCGATTCAAACCAGCCCGCGTCGATCGATCGAAATTGCGGAAGCCTGCTCAGGTATTCAATTTGTTCATCGGTGATCCGTAGATTCAAGATATCCGCGATCGCTTGTTCGAGCCCGGCGAACACGAGATAAGAACGTCGCTCTGGAAGTTTGCGGACGAACAACTCAAACGTCGCTCTCGATTCGCCGAGCCCCGAGGCGTGATATCCCGCCATCATCGTGAGCTGATAAAAATCGGTCGCAAGCCCGAGCTCGCGACGATCGGGCCAAAGAGATAACGGTTCGTGAGAATTACGCAAATCAATGTCCTTATGGATCGCGACGATAAAGCAGCAGCCGGTTCGCCGCCTCGAACTTGGGTTTCATCTCATTATTTTTAAAATCGGATTCAAGCCCGCCGATCCAATCAAGTTTTGTGGGAAGATTGACACGATAGCTTCGGCTGAGGATCGCGTGAAGCTTTCCACGAGAAGCGAGCGGGTCGTCGCGCGATTCGATCGAACCGGGTGCTAATTCTGCGTTCAAGCGATCGTTCCCAAAATATAGAGAACCTTCGGGATCAAGGCGAGCGACCGAAGTATCGACGACTCCGTAAGTCGACGACGTCGTTTTGTTTTTTAAATCAGCAAGAGATGATGTGCTGATTGATCGAAAACCGTCGAGAAGCAAATACCAGCGAACGACTGGGGACGTGAAGCAAACGATCGGGAGATCACGCCCCGGAGTTTCCTTTTCGATCTCGCGAACCGCTCGTCGCAAGTCGTCGCTCGCGGCGAGGATTTGAGCCGAATAGGCGGGATGTGAGATTAACGTACACTGACTTGAAAAGGACATCATAATTCCGAGGATCGTGATCGCCGCGAACGCAGCTTGAACAAGATCGAAGGGATTTCTTCCGGGATGTTTTAAGAAATCGATCTTTCGTTGAACGCTTACAGCATGAGCCGGCGCCGAGAAGGCGACTCCCGCGACGATCAACCAGCCGACTCCGTGTAGCGGCAACCAGAGTCTCGCGTAGGGGTGATAAAGAGGTGTGAGGATCGACATGATCATCCACCAGCATGTGACGACGAGAACGGAAGGTCGACGATCGATAAGAAGCGCGGGGAAACACGCGAGCCCGAGCCACCAGGGAAGCATCGGGAACAGGCCGAACGCCGCGAACGCGATCAGCAAGCGGATGATGAAAGGGGCGAGGCGCGGGCGTGAATCACGGTTCCAATAGAGAAGTTCGTTTCGCGAATAACTCGATGCGAGCCACGCGAAGCCGAAGGCCAATCCTACCCAGGAAAACGAGAGACCGATCCCTCCCGAAAGCACGACCCCCTGCTCCATCTGAATTCTCCAGACGGCGGGAAGCGCGCTCGGTCCTTTGAAGTATCCGCGTTGGTGCGCGAGTAAATTCGCATACCCGGAGGTTCGTTCGACGAATCGATACCACGGTAAATAAACGAGACCGGCGACGATCGCGGCGAGAATCCCCCACGCGATCGTCCGCCTCCAAGGGGATTCTCGCTTGAGGATTATTGAAACCAAGGCGTCGAAAGTCGCGACCGAGGCGACGATCACGCCGGTTAAGATTCCGTTATATTTGAAATTCCAGGTTATTCCGACGGCGAGCCCGAAGACGATCGAAGTGTCGATGCGCGGTTTATCCAAAAATCGGATCCCCAAGGCGATCGCGAGGAACCAGAAGAAGAGGAACGGAACGTCGGTAAGAGCCATTCGTGAGAACTCGACATGAGGACCCGAAAATGCGATCAGCGAGGCCGCGGCGGCTCCCACTCCGGGTCCGAATGTACGTCTTCCCATCCACGCGACGACGGGAATCGTCAGGATTCCGCAGATCAGCGACGGAACGATCGCGGAGAAATCGGATGCGCCGAGGAAAAGGTAACTCAGGCCGATCAAAATCGGCGTACCGGGCGGAGCGTAAGGAATCACCGACGGATCAAGATCCCATAATCCATGCGGTCTAAAGGTCCATAAACCTGAGAGCGCGTAGATCCCTTCATCAAAGTGTGTAAGTCCGAGCCGCTCGACGCGCCAGAGCCTAAGGATCGTTCCCGCGAGCGTGATGAGCGCGATCGCGTAAATCTCGCGACGAACGGATTGATCGTGTTCGCTCAATGACGATTTCATAAAGCCGAAAGCTTTCGTTCCGAAGGCGAAGAGAATCGTTCCACGTGAAACACTTTTGTTTTCATATTATGGATCTTTTGTTTTTAGTCGGGCGAATCGTTTCACGTGAAACGGCGCGTGCGAAATTGATCGACGGAATCGATTTCGGTTCCAACGTTTCACGTGAAACAAATCGGTCCATAATTTCCGCGTCGATCAAACGAAACGCAATCGTAATCGATGCGATTGACGATCAATCCTCCGTCAGCATATCGTGCGCCTAGGCTGTTGAGAACGGTTCGGTTTTCGGAGGCTCGGAGACGATGACCTGGCTATTTTATGATGAATTGATGAGAAATCATGTTCCCCCCGCGGGACATCCCGAGCGTCCCGAGCGGATCGAAGCGGTGATGAGCTTGCTCGAGAAAACGGGACAGGCGCGATCGTGCGGTCGCGGCGCCGTTCGACCCGCAACCGATCTCGAGCTTTCTCGCGTGCATAATGCTCATTATCTCGATACTTTAAGCTCGTTTGAGGCGAGCGGAGGAGGCTGGATCGAGGCGGATACCTGGGTTCGAGAAGGATCGATTCGAGCCGCTCGGCTCGCTTCAGGGAGCGCGATCGAGGCGGTCCGAGCGGTCTTCGCCGATGAAATCGAGAGCGATCGCCGTGCGTTTTGCGCCGTGCGTCCTCCTGGTCATCACGCACGTCCGTCGGACGCGATGGGGTTTTGCCTCTTCAATAACATCGCGGTGGCAGCCGCCGCCGCGATCGTCGAATACGAGATCGAGCGCGTTTTCATCGTCGACTGGGACGTGCATCACGGCAACGGCACGCAAGAGATGTTTTATGACGATCGACGCGTCGGCTTCGTTTCGATTCATCGCTATCCGTTTTATCCGGGTTCGGGAGCGGCCGACGAAACGGGGACCGGACCGGGGCTCGGATTAACGATCAACGCCCCCCTCCCCTTTGGCGTTCGTAAGACGGCGTATTTCGACGCGTATCGCCGAGCGGTCGAAGAGATGGCCGATCGGACGCGACCCGAGCTAGTGTTGATCAGCGCCGGTTTCGATGCGCACGCGGCGGATCCGATCGGCGGACTCGGGCTCGATATCGAGGATTTTCAAGAGACGACAAAGCTGATCGTAGAGATCGCCGAAACACACGCTCAAGGACGAATTGTGAGCATACTTGAAGGAGGATATCACGTTCCGATCTTGGCCGAGTGCGTTTCGGCGCATCTCGAGGCGATGGGCGTCGAAGCGCCGTTCCGTTGAGGATCGTTACCTCAAACGGAACAAAGTATTGACCCCGACGGGATTTGAACCCGTGTTGCAGGATTGAAAATCCTGTGTCCTAGACCCGACTAGACGACGGGGCCTGCCGGTTAACGCGTGATACTGTAAGCGATCGACGTTGATTGGTCAAGTCGAGCCGCGTGAAGGTTCACTCCAATCGCCGGTTTGGATCGCTACGGTGTTCGCCTCGAGCGTCTCAATTCATCGGATGGGGTTGACTGCGATTCGCGTTTTTCCCGCCTCTTGTGAGCCGGCGGATCGCGTGTTACGCTCGAACTTAGCCTTCCAAAACGGTCATCGAAAACCTTCGACGAGGTCGTGCGACGATGTTGAAAATCTTGATACTCACGGGTGACGCGGGCGAATCGCAAGAGATTTATTACGCGAAATATCGCCTTGAGGAAGAGGGTTGGACGGTCCATATCGCGGCGCCTCAGAAGCGTGTGTTTCATTCAGTCGTGCATGATTTCGATCCGGGTTACGATACGTATGTGGAACGTCCAGGTTACCTGGTTTCGGCGGATTTCGGGATCGATGAGATCGACCCCTCGCATTACGACGCGCTCGTGCTGCCTGGTGGACGCGCTCCCGAATATCTGCGCAATCGACCGAAGGCCTTGGCGATCACGCGCCATTTCGTCGAAAAAGGGAAACCGATCGCGGCCAATTGTCATGGCCCGTTGCTTGTCGCCGCGGCGGGAGGGGTGAAAGGGAAAACCCTCACGTGTTACGCCGACCTCGTGCTCGATATGGCCGCCGCGGGTGGAACTTACGTCAATCGCGATGTCGTCGTCGACGGTTCGCTCGTGACCGTTCGCGGTTGGCCCGATAACGGCCCTTGGATGCGTGAGTTCGTCAAGATGCTCAAAACTAAAACCCAATGAGATTGATCTTTATGTGATCAAACATGCTCGTTTGGGTGATTCCCGATATCGCTCGACTCTCGATCGGAAAGGATTGGTGGTAATCATGCGAGCGCTTGTTTTGAAGGAACCTTTGTCGATCGCCGCGGGCGAATGTCCCGATTTGAATTCGGAGCCGAGACCCGGTTGCGCGCTGATTCGCGTGCGCAGTATCGGAGTCTGCGGGTCCGACTTGCACGCTTTTCGTGGACATCATCCGTTCGTTACGTATCCACGCGTGTTGGGTCATGAGCTCGGATGCGAGGTGCTTGCGATTGGGGCCAATGATCGCGGAATCTCGGTCGGCGATCACGTTTGCGTTGAACCGCTGCTCACCTGCGGGAAGTGTTACCCCTGCCGGCAAGGTCGGTACAACTGCTGCGTGAACATTAAGGTGTTGGGGATTCATACCGACGGCGGCATGACCGAGCGGATCGAGGTTCCCGTCGAAAGGTTGCACAAACCCAAAATCGATCTCTCGTATGATGAATTGGCGTTGTGCGAGACGCTTTCGATCGGCGTTCAGGCGGTTAAACGAGGAGGCGTCGTTTCGGGTCAAAACGTCGTCGTCGTCGGAGCGGGGCCGATCGGATTGGGAGCGATGATCGCGGCGCGGGCGAAAGGCGCCAAAGTTTTGGTGATCGATCCGATCGAGCTAAATCGAAAGACCGCTCTGGAAATGGGCGCCGACGCGGTCGTCGATCCGTCGCATGAAGATGTCGTCAAGCGCATTCAACAATGGAGCCCTGATGACGGAGGCGCTCATGTCGTGCTGGAAGCGGTCGGATTGCCCGCGACGATCGCTCAAGCGGTACAATTCGCAGCTCCAACTGGAACCGTCGTCGTTATCGGAATCTCGAAAGAGATCGTACCGCTCACCTTCAGCGATTGGATGCGCAAGGAGGTCGCGTTGTTGACGACGAGGAACAGTTGCGACGCGTTCCCCGCGGTCCTCGCTCTCTTCGAGAATTATCGATCCGAATTGGCCCGGATGGTGACGCATCATTTCTCGCTCGACGAAGGCCCGAAGGTATTCAATTGGCTTCATGAATCGCGCGGCCGCGCGGGAGTGATCAAGGCGGTTCTTCATCAAGATTAATCGATCGAAGACGGCGCCTGGAACGCTTAACGACTGAATTCGAAGTCAGCGAATGTTCGCATTTCAGGCGAACATTTCGAGAGCGGAGATTGTCGGTAAGCCGGCGGAGTGGATCGAAGTTATTCCTGAACCAACATCGGCGGCCTATTTGGAGAGTCGTTTCTCTCCTCGGTCGGATCTTGATGTTTGGGAGATCGACGTGTTGGAGTTCGTGGAATTTCAAGTTTCGCTTGACCCGACGGGTCGAGACGACTTAGTATGACGCCGCGAGCGAGCAAGCGAACACGGGGCGTAGCGCAGTTTGGTTAGCGCGCCTGCCTTGGGAGCAGGAGGTCACCAGTTCGAATCTGGTCGCCCCGATTGAATTATCGCCTTTAACTCATCCATCAAGAACGACACCGGAACGAATAGCCATGGCGTCTGTTGATCCCTCTCAAGCCGAGGCGGCTCGGTTCGCCGCATCGTTAATCGAGAGCGGCATGACGATCGGACTTGGGAGCGGTTCGACCGCGGAACTTTTCGTACATCGCCTCGCCGAACGGATTCAAAAGGAAAACCTGCGAATTGTCGGAGTATCGACGAGCGTTTCAACCGCGGAACTCGCGAGCTCGCTCGGGATAACACTCGCCGAATTGGACGACGTCGCCGAACTTGATCTCGATATCGACGGCGCCGACGAGGTCGACCCTCAATTTCAGATGATCAAGGGGAGGGGAGGGAAGCTCCTCCGGGAGAAGATCGTCGCGGCCGCGGCGCGGAGGAGAATGATCGTCGTGACCGAGGCGAAGCGGGTCGATCGGCTCGGACGTCACTACCCGGTGCCGGTGGAGGTGAGTTCTTTCGGGATCTCTCACACCGAACGCGCACTTCAAGAGCTGGGCGCCCAAACGAGTATTCGGACCGATTCCGATGGATCGATCGTCGTCACCGACGGAGGTAATCGTATCCTCGATTGCCGTTTTGAACCGATCGACGATCCGTTGAATCTGGATATTCAATTGCATCGAATTCCTGGCGTACTGGAGACCGGTATTTTTGTCGGCCTTTGCGACGTTCTCATCGTCGGCCGCGAAAACGATGTCGTTCGGATCGACAATCCGAGGTCGAGATCGGCTCGTGCGAGTTCCACTTGAAACGCTCGCGAACGACTTTGTGATCGTCTACGAGAACGTGCGATCGTTCCACGTGAAACAAAATCTTCACATTTTTTAATGAGCTCTCCGCTATTCGTTTTCGTTCCACGTGAAACGCACGAATTATGATCGCCGTGCGCGATCGACGAGTCGGCGTAAGATAAAAAAAGTTTCACGTGAAACGCCTGAACCGTGATCTCAGTGCATGTTCAACGAGTCGGCGTAAGATAAAAGACGTTTCACGTGAAACGCGATACATGCGAAACTTCTTCTCGCGTGATGATTGATTAACTCGTTCCGGCCGTCGTCAGTATCCGCCCGGATCGATTCGGTTTTCGGTTTTCGCGTGCGTTTCTTGAGCGAGAAGGATTTTGCCGCGCGCGGGATCGAGACGATCGCGTAAGGCGTCGAGGATCTCGGCGGTGCGGCTCGCTCCGATTCGGTCGCAACCAAGTTCGATGACGGCGAGCGAGGCTGCGAGGTCGCGAATCCCTCCCGCGGCCTTGAGCTTTACCCAGGAAGGTGATGATCGACGCATGAGTTTAAGATCTTCATGCACCGCGCCTCCCGAACCGTATCCCGTCGATGTTTTTACGTAATCCGCCCTCGCCTCGCCGCAAATCTCGCACAGGCGAATCTTCTGGGCGTCGGTGAGATAACAATTCTCAAAAATCACCTTGACGATCGCCCCGCGATCATGTGCTCGTTTGACGATCAAATCGATTTCTTCATGTACGTGTTTCCAATCGCCGGCGATCGCTCGTCCGATGTTGATCACCATATCGAGCTCGGCGGCGCCGTCCGAGCACGCCTGATCGACCTCGAACAATTTGACCGAGGTCGCGTGGCCGCCGTGCGGAAAACCGATCGTCGTACCGACGGCGACGTTCGTCCCTTTAAGAACTTCGCCGGCGAGCTTCACGGCGTACGGTTTAATGCAAACGCTCGCGACGTCGTATCGAGCGGCGAGTTCGCAGCCCGCGATCAGTTCGTCGTCGGTAAGAGTCGGTCCCAGTAACGAATGATCGATCCGGCGAGCGACCGTTTCATACTTCAATTCGACCGATTCCAAATCCGCGCGATTCGTCATCGAAGATCCTTTCAAGGTGTGAGAGATTGCGATTTCTTCAATTCAAACCGAATCATCGTTGGAAAGCTGAGGAGCTTGAATCCTCGTTTCGGTTTGTTCATCGTTTGTGATTCCCAATTATCTCCGAATCAATCTATATGAGCGAATGTTCGATTCAACGCGATTCGGCGAGTACGAGCTTGTTCGAATGCGTTCGCGAGGATATTGGAATCGGTCGCTTGGGAATTAAATGGGGTCGAAACACCAGCAGAAGAACGAGCGGCAGGTAAAGCATCACGAGCGTTCCTCCCGCGTCGAGATACCAAAATTGGCTCGCGACCAGAAGGCTCGCCGACAGAGCGATCATTTCGCCCAGTTCTTTTCGTGCCGGTAAAAAGACGGTTAGGACGACGAACGCGATGTATGCGATAAGCACTGGGAGGCGGTAACTGGGGTCGATCTCGGTCCAAAAACTTCCCGAGGGAGAACCGACGATCTGATGCAGCTCGACCCTTCCGAGCGTGATGCGTAAACCCGCTTCGGTAAGATTGCGGGCGCCGAGGGCTCGAGCCCAAACCGCGATGTCGGGAACGACGCGTGAGATCGCGACACATCCCAACACTACGGAAATCGCGACGATCAAGAAGGCTCTCATTCCTCGATTCCAATAAAACCGAGCCCACAGCGGAAGGAGGCCGAGACACGCGGGGATCCAGCCTCCCGCGAGGCCCAAAAGCAAACCGGCGATCATCGGTCGTTGGTAAAAGACGAATGCGCCGACGATGAGCGCCGAAGAGATCAATTGACCGCTGTCGACGATCGCGATGCGCGTGTAAGGTAAGATCATATAACAAGTAGCGCAAGCCAAGCCCGCGATTGGTCTTTCAAAATGGCGCCGACAGATGACGATCAGCCCCGCGATCAAAGCGAGGTGCGCCGTCATCGCCAAAACGCGCGAGAGAATCACCTGGGGCGTGCTGCGTCTAAGCGACGAGGGGAGGGGGGCGGCTTTGAGAACACGCGCCGGGAGATCGCTTGTCGTTTTGCTCGATCGTCTCGAGAGGCCTTGCGGATCGGCTTTCTCGCCCGGGTCGGCGGGGTTTCTAGCCATTCCCATCTGCCGCGGCAGTTGAATCGTCTCGGCGAGCAACAGCCCCAGCACGCCCGTCATGAGACATATCAATCCCGCCGCGTTGAGATTCGGCTCGAGCAGTGGACGTCGCGTGAGCCCCAGATCGATAAGGCAGCGGAAAAGAATGAGAACCGTTCCCACGAGCAGCCAAACGTAAGCGAACCAAGAATGTGCGGAGCCCGCGCCGACGAGCGCCAACAACCCGGGCGCGGGAGCGAATAAAAGCATCAAGTCGAGGTTACGAATGCTCCAGATTCGGTGGAATTTAAAGAAGAGCGCGATGCACGAGAGGAACGTTATAAACAGCCACGTTCGCGGCCCGAGTCCAAGATCGGCGACCAACGACCCGCTCACATCGACCTCGATTCGATCGTTTCGGGGCGAAAGGCGATCGGCGACGGCCGAGCCCCGTCGATTAATGAAAAGTCGATCATGAAATCGATTAAGAAAACCCACATCATCGATGAATTCCAATGGCTTTGTAAGAATGCTCGGAGCGTCGGGCACGGACGGGGATGCTCGTTGATTTACATCGCGCCGCTCGATTCGCTCGGCTCAATCGCACTCGAAAGGAACGGGGCGACCCTCGATTTGGTTGAGCGCGTTCCACGCGGCGCGTTGTTCGGCGTCTTTCTTGTTCGGACCCCACGCCGCGGCGAATAAACGAGTGCCGATCCGAGCCGAGATTTTGAAGCACTTCAAATGATCGGGACCTTTTTCATCGAGCAACATGTAGACGGGCGTCGCGCCGAAGCGGCGCTGCGCCAACTGTTGCAGATTGCTTTTATAATTCGTGCCGGTTTCGCCGTCGACGGTCGACTCGATCTCGGATTCAATTTGCAGCGTGATGAATCGTCGCGCCGCTTCGATGCCGCCGTCGAGGTAGATCGCCCCCACCAGACTTTCAAAAACGTCGGCGAGAGCCGAAGAGGGGGGAAGGGCGCTCGTCGCCATTCCTTTGCCTAGCACCAAAAAACGATGGAGAGCGAGTTTGCGCGAGATCTTGGCGCAGGTCCTACGCGACACGACGACCGACTTGATTCGCGTCAATTCGCCTTCGAGATTCTCGGGAAACGCTCGATAAAGCATTTCGCAAACGATCGCGCCAAGAATCGCATCGCCGAGGAATTCGAGCCGTTCGTTGGAAGCCAGCCGGTGATTCGCCCCCGAGGCATGCGTGAGCGCCGAACGCAACAGATCGAGATCTTGAAATTCGTAATCGATCACTCGCTGACATTCGGCCAGCAACTCGGCTTCGTCGTAATCGCTCGATTCGATGGGCATGAACGCTCAATCCTCGGTCCGTTTCCAAATTGAACCCGAGACGTGATTCGCTCGTGATCACGCCTCGACCGCCGACGCTGCGCCGAATCGCGGCGCGCCTCGCGCGATATCGATCCGTTCACGGTTCAACGAGAATAAAGCCAGTTTAGGGCGGCGGATCGATCGACGCAAGCCGGCTTGGGGATCGATCTTCCAACGTCAACCAGAGAACGACCCAGCGATCACGATGGGACTTTACGAGCCGACTCCGCTTGGCGTACGATCGGCGGTCGATTTGATCCCGGTCGCCCGGCCGATTGATCGAGGCGCCGGTGCGCGGTTCAACGAATAGAAAGGTTCATCCGGTGGTTCCCGCCAAGGATTTTAAACGTCGCATGGTCGTCGAGATCGACGGCGCGGCTCATATGATTGAACATATTCAAGTTCAAACGCCGTCGGCTCGAGGCGCCGCGACTCTCTATAAAATCAAAGCTCGCAACCTCAAAACTCGCAACCGCGTCGAGAAAACGTTCCGCGGCGGCGACACGCTTAAAGAAGTCGGGTTCGAACGCCGCGCCGCGCAGTTTCTCTATCGCGACCCGGACGAATTCCATTTTATGGATTCGACCGATTTCAACCCGTTCTCGTTCCCGCTCGACGATCTCGCCGATCAGGCGCCTTACATGACGGAAAACATGGAGGGGATCGAGGCGCTCGTCGTCGACGGCGAGGTGATCGGAGTCGAGATCCCCGACACGGTTGAATTGACGATTGTCGAAACCGCGCCCGGGGTTCGCGGTAACTCGGCGACGGGTCGAACGAAACCCGCCACGCTTGCGACGGGCTTCGTGATCCAGGTTCCCGAACATCTTGAACAGGGAACGACCGTTCGCGTCGACACACGTACGGGAGAATACCTGGGCCGCGCCAATTGAGCCGTGAATCGCCTGGAAACGACGTCTGACATCGGGGACTTTCGCGGCGAATCTTGAGCTTTACACGTCGTGCAACCCCGGCTACGATTCGGCCGTGATCGACGCGCAAACCCGCGAGCGATCGCTCCGGGATTGACGAGAAAGGCTCAAGGACGTGGCCAAGATCATCAGCATCGCCAATCAGAAGGGGGGGGTCGGCAAAACGACGACCGCCATCAACTTGGCCGCGGGGCTGGCCAAAGCGGGGCGTACTACGCTTGTCGTCGATATTGACCCTCAATGCAACGCGACCTCGGGGCTTGGAGTCGAGCCCGCGC
Source organism: Planctomycetota bacterium (assembly GCA_021791715.1). Taxonomy (GTDB): domain Bacteria; phylum Planctomycetota; class Planctomycetia; order Isosphaerales; family Isosphaeraceae; genus JAKBCQ01. The sequence goes on from JAJYWB010000112.1 coordinate 12,820, forward strand.
TCAGGCATCCGCTCGTCGCGGGTCAACCGATCGGGGAATCGATCGTCGCGACCACGCAGGACCGGCTCCGAGTGCTTCCCGGCTCGCACAGCCTGACGGACGCCGACGCTCTGTCGGCTTCCAACCGTGAACGAGCCTCGAGCCTGCGTCGCCAACTTAACACCGAGTTATCAGAGATCGATTATATTTTTCTTGATTGTCCGCCGTCGCTGGGACAATTGACGAGGGCCGCGCTCGCCGCGGCGCACGAGGTCTATATTCCCATCCAGTGCGAATATTTCGCGATGGAGGGGCTTTCCCAAATCATCGAGCTGGCTCGACAAAGCAAGGCGCGAGACAATCATCGGCTCGAAATCGGCGGGATCGTTTTAACGATGTACGATCCCGAACTCGAACTCTCGAACGAGGTGGCCGCCGAGGTTCGCGGCTATTTCGCCGAAACCGTTTTTGAAAGCTTGATCCCCAGAGATGTACACATAAGTGAATCACCTAGTCACGGCTTGAGCGTGCTGGATTACGCTCCCCGGGCGCGCGGCGCGCGGGCGTACACGGAATTGGTCATGGAGGTCATCGACCGTGAATAAGCGACGACTCGGACGCGGTTTGGAAGCGCTGCTGGGGCGCGAAGAGGGGGGGCTCGAAGCCGCCACGCTCGACTCCGCCGAAATGCTTCACATTCCCGTCGATCAAATCGACCCCAATCCTTACCAACCAAGACGCGATTTCAACCCGGTCGACATCGCGTCGCTCGCCGATTCGATTCGTCAACACGGCATGCTTCAGCCGATTCTGGTTCGGCCGCACCACGATCGGTTTCAATTGATCGCGGGGGAACGCCGGCTCAGAGCGAGCATCGAGGCGCAATTACATGAAGTTCCAGCACGAGTTCTGGAACTCGACGATCAGCGCGTTCATGAACTCGCGATGGTTGAGAATCTTCAGCGCGAGGATCTCAACGCGCTCGAGAAAGCGAACGCTTTTCGATCATATCTTGATCATTATGGTGGAACGCAGGAGGAATTGGCGAGCAGGCTCGGAGTCGATCGATCGACCGTCGCCAATTTTTTGCGACTGCTCGATTTGCCCGAAGAGGTGAAAGACGCCGTCCGCGACAAAAAAATCACCCAGGGGCACGCTCGCGCTTTGCTGGGTCTTACAAATGAAGAAGAACGCGTCGACGCATACCGTCGCGTGATGACCGAGGGGCTCACGGTTCGTCAGACCGAAGCGCTGGTTTCGAGCGGCGATCCGACTCCGGCGAAAACGCGGATTCGTAAGGATCCAGCAGAACCCTCGGCGACCGCGCCCGAGGCTCGAGCTCCTCACTTTATCGAGCTTGAACGACACTTGCACGAGCGGTTCGGAACGCCTGTTATGATCCGCCTGAAAGGCCAAAATCGAGGGCAGATCGTCGTCGATTTTCACGACGAAGAGCAATTCCAACGACTCGCGTCGATGCTTCGTGGCGGCTGATTTCGGCCGGCTTAATCAGGAAACATCGTCAAGGTGAGATTTTCGAGACGTGCGATTCGGCGTGGGTCGCTGACGACTTAACGGGGATTGGGATCGGGAAGAACCGGAGTCGGAGTCGGGGCCGACGCCTCGCGCGACTTCGCCTGGTTCTGTATCGCCTCGAAAATCTCGCGACGGTGAACCGAAATGTCCTTGGGAGCGTCGATTCCAAGGCGAACTTTATCGCCCCGAATCTCGACGACGGTCACCGTTATGTGATCGTTGATAATTATACTTTCATTCTTCTTGCGAGAAAGAACCAGCATCGCCGTTCCTCTCCGAGGTAAAACTTGGGGCAATGCGAAAATTCGACACAAAGTCGATCCGTATTCCACTCGCGTGGAAACGACTTGAGCCTCATATTCAAATCTAACAGTAAAATGGGCATGGTCAAGCGACGGGGAAATATTTCTAAGACAGGGCGAAGCCGTGATTCATGATTGCTACAAAGCGTGCGCCGTCCCCCCGAACGAGCTCAAAACGAATCGGGAGAATCGCACCTTAATCCTTGCGGACGCCAAGGTTCCGCTTGTAAAGATGACCCAACCCGAGCTGAAAAATTTCGTCGTCGATGTCTTCGGGGGTCGCGGGATTGATCGTCTCCCGCAGCTCCTGCTTCAATAATTCAAAAAATTTTAGCCGCGCGCGCTGCAAAGTTTTGCGAAAAGCCTCAGGTGTCACGATCTGGCCAAGTTGATCCGCCATAATTTTGGCGATCTCCTCGATCGGAGCATCGGGGTAATCGACCCGCAAATGCAGCACCGTCGCGTATCGATTTTTCGGCGTCGAAGCCTCGAACGTTTCCAACCGCGACCACACGCGTTTGATCACCGCCTCGCGCCACACCTGATCGTACTCAACATCCGGCGCCGACGGATCGAGCAGATCTCCCGGCGGCAATGATTGGATCTTACGACCCCGAAAATGATCAATAATCAACCGATGTAAAACAGTTCTCAGATAATCGCGAAAGCGTCCTTTCGCGCCGTCCGCCCCCGCGAGCTTGTGCGTTAGTAACTTCGTCCAAAACTCTTGCAACACCTCGTCGGCCAAGTTCGGATCGCGCAGCTTGAGCCGAATGTACCTCGCGACGGCGTCGTGATACCGACCGATCAGCTCGCGCATCGCCGCCTGACCCGTCGGCCCTGGCGTGTGCGCAATCCGAATCGTCGTCCAGCTCGTTTCCAGATCGGAAAGGTGATCGCTCGGTTCGCGACCTTCATCGGTCGGAGGCAGAACCATGTGCGCCTATTTCCCCCGAATGAATCGGGACTAGCAGGCGGGAATCAACCCGTTTTCTCGATAAATTCCACGTCGAATCGACGATCGACCCGCCTAATCAACCCTAGCACGACATATCCAATTACGCAAGGAATCGAAACCCGGACGCTCTCACAAATCAAATCTTTCGTTGAGAAAAAATACAAGTAAACTCATTGAATAATTGAATTTAAGTAACTTGATGATTGCCCGTCTACCGAACGAACGATCGCAATCTTATCGAAAAGAAAAAACGACCGGGACGGTATAATTACCGCCCCGGTCGAGGTTTATCGTGAAATCACGCCGTTGCCGAACGTTCGTCCAATGTTCCTGCCTCGGAGGAAACGATCTTACAGATCGCCCTGCGAGATGACCTCGCGACCGAAGACGGTTCCGAGAGCTCTCCAAACGACGGGATTGATCGAGTTCTGGATGAATCGAACGCTGCCGTCGCCGAGCAGAACGTTTACGCCGTTGGGGTGATAGCTTCGAGCCGCGACCGACGCGTAGGTCGGACCGCCGTCGTTCTCGTCGATCGTCACCAGGTCGACGTCGACCTGATTGCCCGGAGGACCGTAGAACGATTGCTGATTCGGCGTAGCCGCGGTCGTGAACCCGCCGTAAAACACCGTTCCATCGGGCCAACGAACGTGCCCGACATCAACCAACTTGCAGTTCCCGCTCGAAGCGATCGACTGAATGATCTGCGGCGTTTGCTGCGGAGGAGGGGGGAGGAACGGTCCAGGAATCTGCGACGGCGCCTGGCCGCTGCCCGCCGGCAAGCAGTGGCGCAACTGGGGGAAGTACGTTTTCGATTCCGAGCCGAGCAGCGTTTGGCTGAGACCGTCGCGGAATTCGGCGATCCGACGGCTGTAATTGTGGTTGAACGCGCTGCGCGAAAGGGGCATGTTGAAACCGCCCCACACGTACCAATCGCCGTCGCACCAGCCGTAATTGCAGACCGAGAAAACGCCGTCTCCCGTTGTGATTTGCTGAGTGTTGACCTCGCTCGGACAAAGCAGAGTCGCGACCTGAGTGGCGCTCACCGTGAAGTTCACCGGGTTCGCGTAACCGAAGATAAAATTCATCGAATTGAACAGCGCCTCTTGGTCCATGAAATTCATGACCCGCGCCGTCGGCCCGAACTCTTGGCTCCAAAGCCAGTTGTTGTTATTGGGTTGATTGGGGATGCCGATTAGGAACGCCTTGGGTGGGAACGCGCGGTTGGCGCTCTCGTAATTGTGCATGGCCAATCCAAGTTGCTTGAGGTTGTTCAAGCACTGCGTACGCCTGGCCGCTTCCCGGGCTTGTTGCACCGCGGGCAGCAAAAGCGCCACCAAAACGGCGATGATCGCGATGACGACGAGAAGCTCGATCAGCGTGAATCCACGCGAACGAGCCGAATTTGCCTGGGGGGAGATCCGCATGTGGTAATCCTATTCTTAAGGGTATCCAATTCACCGATCGTTGATTTCTTAAAACGACCCGAGGTTAGGTTAACCGTGGATCATTCAGATTTAATTTCAGGTTGGTTAAAAATGTGTTAAGAATGGCGCGTAGAACTCGATCGAGACAAAAAAACCAGGGCGGATCGAGATCCGTCCTGGCGGAGATTGGTTCGTTCAATTTCCTGATACAATCGGCGGATTCTAGTGAAACCGCCGATTCTTTTCTCATTCGGAGATTACAGGTCGCCCTGCGAGATGACCTCGCGACCGAAGACGGTTCCAAGCGCTCTCCACACGACGGGATTGATCGAATTCTGGATGAACCGAACGCTGCCGTCGCCGAGCAGAACGTTTACGCCGTTGGGGTGATAGCTTCGAGCCGCGACCGACGCGTAGGTCGGACCGCCGTCGTTCTCGTCGATCGTCACCAGGTCGACGTCGACCTGATTGC
>JAJYWB010000113.1 GCA_021791715.1 Planctomycetota bacterium
TCCCGTCTGGGATGTCGAACCTCCTGGTGAGCCGGCATGTTTTCATTTTTGAGGGCGATCCCGTCAGGGAGGGCGAACCTCCTGGTGAGCCGGCATGTTTTTATCTGAGATATCGAACCCGAAATCGCGATGTCGAACCCGTTCGGTAACGCGAACCCGTCCGGAAGGGCGAACCTCCTGGTGAGCCTTTATCTTTTCATTCGTAATGACGATCGTCGCCCGAAAAGGCGAATCCGATTCGTGTTTGCAATCCTCATTTTAAGCCATTATCTTTTCATTCATGATTGACAAAATTGCGTTTAACCGCCGTGACTTCATTCGCGGCGTCGATCCTCCCGGCGACCCGCTTCGGGATCGTCGTGTTTGAAAATTCGGATTTAACAATGTTAATACTAAATCATATTATTAAACGGCTCACCAGGAGGTTCGCCCTCCCGATATCGGGTTCGACCTCCCGATTACGGGTTCGAAATTCAAACAATACATTTTGATCTTTCTAAAGAAATCGCTCCGCGGCGGACGCGGGTTTCCGCCGCGAAGCGATTGGATCGGCGTCGTATCGACCGGGTCGCCGGAGTTCGGCGCGGGTTTGGTTCCGACCGTCGGTCGAATCGGCGACCGCCGACTCGTATCGATCGCCGTCCCGGCGCGGGGCGACGATCGCGAAAACTAACATAATATTACCATTGTATATGTCCGACGACTTTGCCGTCGATCATGATCGTCCCCGCGGGGATCACGTCTCCGGGGGGAACGAACGACTTTTGGACGACCGAGCGGGGTCCGATCAGCGCTCCCGCTCCGATCGTCGAGCGGTCGATCACGGCGTCCGCGCCGATCGTCACGTTATCGCCGATCTGCGAGACGTTCGAGGAGCTCGTTCGGGGTCCTCCCAGAATCACCGCTCCGGTGTCGGCGATCAGGTTGTGGCCGATCTTGAGCACGCCTTGAACGGGTGATTGAATCGACACGCCTCGACCCGTTCGGGGCGCCGACGCGAAGAGGATCGGCTGGCCCTGATCGGCTCGGATCGAATTGCTCGGGCCGAGTCGATAAGCGATCTGGGTCGCCCGCGCGATGAACGTCACCTGGCCGATCACTCGCGCTCGGAAGGTCGAAACGGCGCCGGGTTGCAAACCTTTGAATGTCGAGAGGAACATCGGGATCTTCACCCCGGGCTCGAACTTGGCGCCCGGTTCGGCGCTCGAACCCGAAACCGCGGGGAGATAACCGTAATTCACATAAGGAAGCGTTGGTGAAAACGCGGGGCTCGCGCCCGTCGCGGTGTTCCCCTGGTAAAGGTTGGCGTAACCCGCGGCGAGCTGGATATCGTCGGAGATTTGTGTTTTGATATTGCTCAATTCGGTACTTGTTACCGCCCTGACGAAGCCGAGCGCGGGATTCGACGCCTCGGCGTTCGTCGTCACGTTCACTCCGGGCAGAACGTACATCCCCGACGGGACGGTCACTCCGGGGCCGACCCGCGCCAGCGGTCCGACGAACGCGCCGGGGTCGATCGTCGCTCCGTCGATCAGGGCGTTCGCTCCAATCGATACGGGAGCGCTATTTTGTTGATATGAACCGATCGTGCTCGGTCCTTCGATCGTCGCGCCCGGCCCGACGACGGTCGAATTGCCGATGAAGACGATCGTGGGGATTTTGTCGTGATTGGGGTTGGCGAGAATCTTCGAGTTGTCGCCGATCGTCGACCCCGATCCCACTTTAACGTACCCGTTGCGAGCGTCGAGGGTCGCGAACGGAGCGACATAAACGAGCGAGCTAATAATTACGTGTTGACCATTAAAAACGTGGGTGGTGACGTCGACGAAGCTCGCGGTGTTGGGGCCGGCGCCGTAGGGAAGGACCGGGGTGTTGGGTCGAACGGGGGGAAATCCCGGTGGATTTTGGAGAACCTGATGGAAGAAGCTTGTCGAGGTGAAGCCCTCGGGGAGTCCTGGACCGGGGTGATAAGCGACGGCGGAGAGCGCGAGCCGCTCTTCGAGGGGATCGCACCCTGGACGAAAGCTCTTGCGTGATCGAGATTTCCATCCTGGTTTCATAGCGATCTTCCAACGAATCCGCGTTGGTTTTGAGCGAACAATGAGAGGACTTCGATCGAGCCGGCGATCGGAATCGACGTTCGGCTTATCGACAGAACGGCTTGTGGACCTTGAGGAGACGCGGCTCGTCGGAGATTGGATTGTTCGAGCGGCGACGGCGAGTGGGTCGGGTGTTGAAGGGTCGCGGCCGCGCCGCGATCGGCGTATCATCGAGCCGAGGCGAAGGCTCGAGTCGGTTGAAAGGTCGGGTTTGGATCGGTTTCGATTTTTTTGCGAACGGGATGTTGACACGCTCGCTTCGACTCGGTATCGTCTTATTTTCCCCCAGAGGTTGGGGATTGAGCTTAACCATCGAAAGTAAACCGTAGACTGGATTCTCCAGGGAAAGTACGCGTGGCGGGCATGAGCAACGAGCGGATTCGGATCCGGATGGAAGCGTATGATCACACCATCTTGGATCAATCAGCCAAGGATATCGTGGAAACCGCGGATCGAAGCGGAGCGATCGTTCACGGTCCGATTCCGTTGCCCACCCGTATTGAGCGTTACACCGTGCTGCGCAGCCCGCACATCGATAAGAAGTCGCGGGAACAGTTTGAGATCCGGACGCACAAACGGCTGATCGACATCGTTCAGCCGACGAATAAAACGATCGACGCGCTCAACAAGCTCAGTCTCCCCGCCGGGGTCGATATCAAAATCAAAGCCTCTCCGATGGGGGGCTGACGCGTCGCGGCCTTAGGCCGCGCTCGTGCGAGGCGAAACCGTCGAATCGAACCGCTAAAACTTGGCGGTCGATTGGGCGAAGTCGCCTGTGGATATCTTAAAGGGTCATGGACCCGACGTTCGCGGATCATCCGCGCGAACGCGCCGGGGTTTGTCTCGGCGAAGCCGCTTCGACCGAATCGATTCCCGCGAGGGATCGGATCGTCGGGTCGTTTAGCCGTGCGGGGGATGATGCGGCGAAGAGTCGTTTCTCGTTGGTTTCGTTGATTCCAAAGAGAAAGACGCTGAAATCGCGAAGCGGGTTCGCCTCGTCGGGTTGAATCGATCGCGATCAAGGCGAATTGGGTATTCGGGTCCGATTCGGTGGTTGATCGGATCTATCAGTTACGGGCGTGTGCGGGAGTCAAGGTGATGCGCGTGGGATTGCTCGGTCGCAAAGTCGGCATGACACAGATTTACGAGCCGGACGGTACCGCCGTGCCGATCACCGTGTTGGAATGCGGTCCATGCACCGTGCTCCAGATTCGCACCGCCGAGCGCGACGGCTATCACGCGCTCCAGCTCGGGTTCGACGATAAAAAGCGCAAGAGCGCGTCGAAGGCCGAACGAGGCCATTGCAAGAAGGTCGACGCCGAGCCCAAACGATTCGTCCGCGAATTGCGTCAAGACGCTCCCGCGGCGGATATCAAAGAAGGCCAAACGCTCACGGTCGACGTTTTCAACGGGATCAAAGGGGTCGACGTCACCGGGACGAGCAAGGGACGCGGGTTCACCGGGGCGATGAAACGACACGGTTTCAAGGGTTTACGAGCGACGCACGGCGTCAAAAGAATGCACAGGCATCCGGGATCGTCGGGTCCGAGCGCCGATCCGTCGCGCACCCGCAAGGGGATTCGCAAACCGGGTCATCACGGCGCGGCTCGGATCACGGTGCGAAACCTCAAAGTCGAGCGGGTCGACGCCGCCAACAACCTGCTCCTCGTGCGGGGGGCGGTTCCGGGCGCCGACGGCGGTTATTTGATGATCAGCCAAACGAACGTCGTCGGCTGACGCGGCGTCCGGCGCCGAATTTGTGGCCGGTTGAACATACAACACCGCGTGATAGTTCAGAATTTGAATGAGTTAACGATTCCCAGGATATGACGACCGATGATTGATTCGGTCGTGTGGATATCACGAAAAGCGAGCGAACGATGTTGACCATACCCGTATACAATCCCGCCGGCGAGAAGACGGGAGAAGTGGAGATCGACCCCGCCGATTTCGGCGGCGAGGTCAACAAGCAGCTTCTCCACGACGTCGTGCTGATGCACCTGGCGGCGCGGCGCGTCGGCACGGTGAACACGAGGGGCCGAGCCGACGTCGCGGGGTCGGGCAAGAAGCTCTTCCGCCAAAAGGGGACGGGTAACGCTCGAGCCGGGTCGAAGCGGACGAACAAGCGTAAAGGAGGGGGCGTCGCGTTCGCGCGGCGGAACCGCGATTATCGCTATTCGATGCCCAAAAAGGCGGTCCGAAGCGCGATCCGGATGGCGTTGTTGTCGAAATTCCAGGACGGTCAGGCGCTCGTGCTCGACGGTCTCGAGATTCACGACGTTCCCAAAACGAAGGTCGTCGCCAAAGCGCTTAAGAATCTGCCGCGGACCGATCTCGACGTTTCCGAAACCTCGGCTCAACCCGAGGATACCAAAGCCCAGGCGCGGCTCAAAACGCTCGAACGTCGCCGCGTGCTGATCGGGCTCGCGAGTCACAACCCGGTTTGGTATCGGAGCGCCCGCAACATCGAAGGCGTGAAAATCGCACCCGTTCATGATTTCAACACGTACGATATTCTCAAGCAGAGGTATTTGGTTTTGACCCCCGAGGCGCTCGACGCCTTGAAGGCCAAAAATCAAGCCGATTCCGCGGAAAACGACGGTTCGCAAGCCGGCGGAGAGGAGAACTAATCGATGGTTACGCTGCGACATCCTCCCCAGGGCGTTCGTTCGGGCCCCGTGCTCGAACCGTATCAGGTGATTTTGCGTCCGCTCATCACCGAAAAGGCGACGCACGTTTCGGAACGGCACAACGCCTACACGTTCGAGGTGAATCCGCTCGCGACCAAAACCGAGATCAAAAACGCGGTTGAAACGCTGTTCAGCGTCGTCGTCGCCGACGTCAGGACGCAGAATCGACGCGGCAAACCGCGGCGATATCGGCTCAAGATGGGTCGGATGCGGAACTGGAAGAAGGCGATCGTCAAGCTCGACTCGGAACACCGGATTGATTTTTATTGATCTTGTTTATATGAGCGACGCTTGGCCGGCGCTCGGATTAGGGTGAAGCGATGGGAATTCGATACTACAAACCGACAAGCCCGGGACGACGGTTCGCGTCGGTCAGCGATTTTTCCGAGCTGACCGATAAGAACAAGAAGCCCGAGAAGCGATTGACCGAGCCTCTTCAGAAGAAGGGGGGGCGGAATCATCACGGCTTCATCACGGCTCGGCATCGCGGCGGCGGCCACAAGCGGATGTACCGCATCATCGACTTCCGTCGCAACGACCGCGACGGACTGCCGGCGCTCGTCACGCACATCGAGTACGATCCCAATCGCTCGGCTCGGATCGCGCTGATTCAATTCGAGGACGGCGTCAAACGGTACATCATCGCCCCCGAGGGTTTGAAGGCGGGGATGACGGTGACGAACGGCCCCGACGCCGAGGCGAAACTCGGCAATTGCCTGCCGATGAGCAAGATCCCCGCGGGGCTGATGATCCACAACATCGAGATGCAACCCGGCGGCGGCGGCAAGCTCTGTCGGTCGGCGGGGGTATCGGCCACGTTGACGGCGCGCGAGGGATCGTGGGCTCAGGTCACGCTTCCTTCGGGCGAGGTGCGGCGAATTCCGGCCGAATGTCGCGCGACGATCGGGGTGGTCGGCAACGCCGATCACATGAACATTCGTCTTGGCAAAGCGGGACGAAGCCGGTGGTTGGGACGTCGGCCGCACGTCCGAGGCGTGGCGATGAATCCCGTCGATCATCCGATGGGGGGAGGCGAGGGACGCACGTCGGGGGGACGTCATCCGTGTTCGCCGACGGGGAAGCTTGCCAAGGGGGGCAAGACGCGGCGGCGGCGTAAGCCGTCGAATTCGGCGATCATTCGTCGACGCCGGAGCGTCCGGTACGGTCAACTGAAGATCTAACGCACGATCGAGAAAGGGACGAGGACGATAATCGATGGGACGATCGCTCAAAAAAGGGCCTTACGTCGATGAACGCCTGCTCGAGAAGGTCGAGAAGGCGGAGACGTCTGGGTCGCGAGAACCGATTAAGACATGGTCGCGCGCGTGTACGATCGTGCCCGAATTCATCGGCAAACACTTCGCGATTCACAACGGCCGCAATTTTATCAAGCTGTATGTGACCGAAGACATGGTCGGCCACAAGCTCGGCGAATTCGCCCCCACGCGGACGTTCCGCGGTCACGGCGGCAAGGCGGCGAAAGCGGCGCCGAAGAAATGATCATTCATTCGTGGAATCGTAACGTCCGGCTTTTCGTAGAGGATAGTGTTCGATGACCCCCACTTATCAAGCGTCGCATCGCTTCGCCAAAATTTCGGTCCGCAAGCTGCGGCCGATTTTGGACATGATCCGAGGCAAATACGCCGACGACGCCGTGGATATGCTGAAGTATCTGCCGCACCGCGGCGCCAGGATGATCGAACAGGTCCTCAAAAGCGCGATGGCGAACGCCGAGGACCGCGGGATGCGCGATGTCGGAGCGCTCGTGATCATCGACGCTCGCGGCGACGGCGGACCGATGTTCAAACGGCTGATGCCGCGGTCGCGCGGCATGGCGTACACGATTCGACGAAGAACGGCTCATATATCGATCGGGCTGGTCGATTTGGAAGCCGAGAAGCTCGCCGATTGATCGTCGTCGCGGAGTCGACGAACCCGATTACGACCGCTTATTGACCGATCCCGCGAACGGGGTCGAACCGACCGAACCGAAACAAGGACCGCGAAGTCATGGGGCAAAAAATTCGACCGACCGGTTTCCGCGTCGGGATCATGGAGGACTGGCGGAGCCGCTGGTACGCGAACAAGCACGAGTTCTCGGACCTGCTCGTCGAGGATTTCAAGATCCGTCAGTTTATCAAGAAGAAATATGGATTTTCGGGCATACCGAAGATCGAGATCGAGCGCACGCGCGACGCCGTGATGGTTCTTTTGCACACGGCTCGTCCGGGGGTGATCATCGGTCGCAAGGGCGCCGAGGTCGAGAAGCTTCAGGAAGAGCTGCAGAAACTGACGGGACGACGGATCGAGATCAAGATCGTCGAGGTGACTCGTCCCGAGATCGACGCTCAACTGATCAGCGAGGACATCGCCGAGCAACTGCAAAAGCGATCGAGCTTCCGCCGCACGATGAAGCGGGCGCTCGAGCAAACGATGGACGGCGGGGCGCGGGGCGTTAAGGTACAACTGTCGGGACGATTGGGAGGGGCCGAGATGTCCCGAACCGAGTCCGCGGCGTTGGGCTCGATTCCGCTCTCGACGCTCCGAGCCAAGATCGATTACGGATTCGCCGAGGCCAAGACCGCGCAGGGGCACATCGGCGTCAAGGTGTGGGTTAACCAAGGCGACTATTTGAAGATCGAGGGAGGTACCTCCGATGCCCATGATGCCCAAGCGAGTCAAGTACCGAAAAAGCCAAAAAGGCCGCGTAAAAGGTAACGCGACCCGCGGCAATTATGTCGCGTTCGGCGATTTCGGTTTGCAGGCGACCGAGTCCGGCAAGATCAGCGCCCAGACGATCGAGGCCGGCCGGATCGTCGCGAGTCAGTCGGTTAAAGGGGGAGGAAAGGTTTATATCCGAATCTTCCCCCACAAGAGCGTCACCTCGATTCCCGCCGAAACCCGGATGGGTAAAGGTAAGGGAGAAGTCGAGTTCTGGGCCGCGGTCGTGAAGCCGGGGACGATTTTGTTCGAGCTCGCGGGGATGCCCGAAGACCAGGCTCGCGCCACCCTCGCCCGCGTCGCGTACAAAATGCCCGTCGCGTGCCGGTTCGTCACCCGCAGGCCGACGTTGTAACAGGTTTTCGTCGATTTTCGTATCAATACCAAGTATATCGGCAAACGATACTTTGTTGGGACCGAACCGATCATGAGCAAGCCCGCCGTTCTGCGAGAACAAACCGACGAGCAGCTCGAGCTTTCGTTGCAAGAGATGCGGGACAACCTGTTCCGGCTTCGACTCCAAAGCGAGACCGAGCGACTCGAGGCGCCGAGCGAGATCATCAAGGCCAAACGCGAGATCGCGCGGATCAAAACGATCCTCCGAGCCCGCGAGATCGAACGAACGGCGAAAACCGCGGCGACCGCGGCGCGATCGTGACCGGCTAACGACACCCCCTATTTACCAGCGAGAGCGAACGAGCGAAGCCCATGAATCAGCCCGACGCGACGACGCCCGAACGATCACGACGCAAGACCGAGATCGGCGTGGTGACCTCAGACAAAATGACAAAGACGCGGCGCGTCGAAGTCGAACGACTGACGCCCCACCCCAAATACGGCAAGTTCATCCGCCGTCGCACCGTGCTCCACGCGCACGACGAGGAGAACACGTCGCGGACGGGGGACATGGTCGAGGTGATGGAAACACGACCGATGTCGAAACTGAAGCGGTGGCGAATCATCCGCGTCGTCCGGCCGGGCGCCAAGGCGTCGATCGTCGCCGAGCCCGCCGCGACCGAATGACCGCGATCGAATCGCGACCGACCGCGGCGTTCAATCGTTGAAACCGAATCATCATTAACGGCTAGTTGTATCAAGATAGGTTCGAGTCGTCCGGGTCGACCGAACCCAAACCAGGTGGAACCCGACGAGGATCCGCGGCGCGAGGCGACCGCGGAGGGAAGCGACCGCCATGATTCAGATGCAAACGCGACTCGACGTCGCCGACAACACCGGCGCCAAAGAAGTGATGTGCTTCAAGGTGCTCGGAGGGAGCGCGTCGCGGTATAAACGACGCGCCGCGGGGCTCGGCGACGTCATCATCGCCAGCGTCAAAAAGGCGAGTCCGGGGGGAGACGTGAAGGCCGGCGACGTCGTCCGTTGCGTCGTCGTCCGCGTCCGCAACTCGACCCGCCGCTCCGACGGCTCTTACGTCCGCTTCGATCGCAACGCTTGCGTCCTGATCGACAACGACAAAAACCCGCGCGGCACCCGCATCTTCGGCGCGATCGCCAAAGAATTGCGTGATCACCAATTTATGAAAATCATCAGCCTCGCGTCCGAGGTCGTCTAAACCCGACGCGATCGCCGCGATCCGCCAAGGAGATTTTTAATGCACATACGAAAAGATGATCAAGTCGAGGTGATCACGGGGGACGACAAGGGATCGTCGTCGGATCGTCGGATCGCCAAGGTTTTGCGCGTTTTGCCCGACCGGGGCAAGGTCGTGGTCGAGGGGGTGAACCGCGTTTACAAGCACATGAAGCCGAGCGCCAAGAACCAAAAAGGGGGCCGGCTTTCCAAAGAGATGCCGGTCGACGCCTCGAACGTGCTGCTCTACTGCCCGAGCTGCAACCGAGGGGTGCGGATCGGCCGTCGTTACACCGCGACGGGGCAGAAGGAACGCTATTGCAAAAAATGCTCGACTGGGCTCGGCGCTCTCGGCGTTCCCAAGCCCGCTCGCGCCGCGGCGAAGCCGGGCGAAGTCAAAAAGAAGGCTTAATTCGATCGACTCCGCCGTTCTCAACAAATGAACGGACGTAACTTTCACTAGGTTGTTCGCATGGCACGCTTGCTCGATCAGTATCACGAAACCGTTTCCGCGGCGATGGCCAAAAAGTTCGGCCTGACGAACAAGATGGCGATCCCTCGGATCGAAAAGATCGTCGTCAACATGGGAGTCGGGCGAGCGACGCAGGACAAGGCGGTGCTCGATTCGGCGGTCGATAGCCTCGCCAAGATCACGGGTCAAAAGCCGCTCGTCACCAAGGCGCGGATGTCGGTCGCGAGCTTCCGGCTCCGCGAGGGGAACGAGATCGGCTGCAAGGTGACGCTTCGCGGCAAACGGATGTACGAATTTCTCGACCGTTTGATCTCGATCGCGTTGCCTCGTATTCGAGACTTCCGCGGCGTCAACCCCAACAGTTTCGACGGTCACGGCAACTACACGCTCGGCCTCGCCGAGCAGGTGGTGTTCCCCGAGATCGACGCCGATCGGTTGCAACACACGCAGGGGATGGATATTACGATCGTCACCACGGCGACCTCGGACGACCAGGCTCGCGAACTCCTCACCCAGATGGGGATGCCGTTCCGCTTGCCGGGGGGTCGCGACAAAACCGGTAAGCTGAACAAGTAATCTTTTTTTGATCGAACACGGTTCATTCCAAGACCAAACGGGGGCGCAATCGAGCGATGTCCACCAAGGCACAGGCGATCAAATCGCAAACGCCGCGCAAGTTCGCGGTGCAACACCGCAACCGCTGCAAGCTTTGCGGCCGGCCGCGGGGTTTTTATCGCAAGTTCGGCGTCTGCCGGATTTGCTTCCGCTCGCTCGCGAGCAAAGGTCTGATCCCGGGCGTCAAGAAGGCGAGCTGGTGACGCGCCGCGTCGCCGCGACGCGAAATCGATCGTATCGAGTGTGGGTTTAGGTGTTGAGTATTCCTTGATTTTTTGAATTTACGCCGAATCGAACCGAACCGGCGCACCGTCGCGCCGACCCGCCGTCGCCAAGTCGAAAGCGACCGAGCGACGGGGTTACCCGCGACGGTGAAGAGGACACGCCAAGCGATGATGACCGACCCGATCGCCGACATGCTCACGCGGATTCGCAACGCCACGCGGATCGAGCGTCCCTATGTCGAGATGCCGACCTCGAAGATGCGTCGGGGTATCGCCCAGACGCTGCAAGACGAAGGGTTTATCTGGGACTTCGAAGAGATCGAAACCGTCCCCGCGCGGACCCTTCGGCTGCACCTGAAATACGGCCCCAACGGCGAACGGTTGATCACCCGGATCGACCGTGTGAGCAAGCCCGGCTGCCGCGTGTATCGCGGCTACCGCGACCTTAGGCCCGTATTGAGCGGCATGGGGATTCACATCCTCAGCACGCCCCAGGGAGTGATGAGCGACCGCAAGGCGCGGACGCTCAAAGTCGGCGGCGAATTGTTGGCCCTCGTTCACTAAGATAAGCCATTTATCAGCGTCGCGGGCGTCGTCGACGTCCGTCGAGCGGAAAGGGGTGGGAAGATGTCTCGAATCGGCCGCAAGCCGATCCCGGTTCCGGCCGGCGTCAAGGTGTCGGTCGCGGATTCGACGGTCCGGGTCGAGGGACCGGGAGGCAAGCTCGAATTCACGTATCGCGAAGGTATCACCGTGAACTACGACGAGTCGAACCGACAGATCGACGTCGTTCGCGCCGACGACGAGCGGCAAAACCGCTCGCTCCACGGGCTCACGCGGAGCCTGATCGCCAACATGGTGCAAGGCGTGACGACGGGCTACACCAAAAAGCTCGAGATCGTCGGCGTCGGCTACCAGGCGCAACTTCGAGGCGCCGATACCGTGGCGCTTCAGGTCGGCTACGCCAATCAAGTGCTGATGAAAGCACCCCCCGGGGTGAAGATCGTCGTCCCCGACCCGACGCACATCACGATCAGCGGCGCCGACAAACAGGCGGTCGGCCAGTTCGCCGCCGAGGTCCGCAAGGTGCGCAAGCCCGAACCTTATAAAGGCAAGGGAATTCGCTACGAGGGAGAAGCCGTGCGACGCAAGGCGGGCAAGGCGTTCGGCGCCAAGTGATCGTCTCGGCCAAGCGATTGCAAGCGTCTCTTTATGTTAAATTGAGAGCGGCGACGATCGATCGCCGCGAGAGATCGAAATCGGCGACGGGATTGGGCGTCCGGTCGGCATCGGCCGCCCCTCAAACCCCAAGGTGAAAAGGGTGGAACGTTGAATCAACACAAGCAAGTTCAGGTACGGCGGGTGCGCCGGCAACGGCACGTTCGCAAGCGGCTTTACGGCGTCGCCGAACGGCCGCGGCTCGCCGTTTTCCGCAGCTCCAAACATATTTACGCGCAAGTGATTAACGACAGCACGGGGACGACTCTGGTTTCGGCCGGGACGCTTGAACCCGAGGTTCGCAAAGAGGCGGCTTACGGCGGGAACAAGGCCGCCGCGGCGGTCGTCGGCCGGTTGATCGCCGAGCGCGCCAAGCAAGCCGGGATTGACAAGATCTGCTTCGACCGTCGAAGCTACAAATATCACGGCCGGATTCAAGCGCTCGCCGAGGCGGCGCGGCAAGCGGGCCTCAGTTTCTAACGTTTTGATCGATTCCACGCGTGACGGAACGTACGCCGTCACGCGGTCGTTTTATTCATCGAATTCCTGATTTTTTATGGGAGGCGATTCCGCCGTGGCAAGCGAGAGTCGAGACCGAGACCGAGATCGCGACCGAGATCGCGGCGAATGGTCCGAAAGCGTCGTGTCGATCCGCCGGTGCGCGGCGGTGGTGAAGGGGGGGCGTCGTTTCAGCTTCAACGCGCTCGTGGTCGTCGGCGACGGCCGGGGTCAGGTCGCGTGGGGCTACGGCAAGGCGAGCGAAGTTCCTCCCGCGGTTGAAAAAGGGGTGAAGGACGCGAAAAAGCAGATCAAGCGCGTCCTTGTTAAAGGCGGGACGATTCCGCACGCGGTGATCGGCCGGTTCGGCGCGTCGCGCGTGCTGATGTTCCCCGCTCGTCCCGGTACGGGAGTCATCGCGGGGGGCGCCGTTCGCGCCGTCGTTCAGGCCGTCGGAATCACCGATATCCTCACCAAGAGCTACGGTTCGACGAACAAACTCAATCTCGTCAAAGCGACGCTCGACGGCTTGCTGCGGCTTCGCTCCAAAGAGGAAATCGCGCGGCTGCGCGGAGTGGAGTTATAATTACATGCAGATCCACGATATTCACTCGGGCGTGACGACGTATAAGAAGCGCAAGCGGATCGGTCGCGGCGTCGGCTCGGGGAACGGCAAAACCGCGGGCAAGGGGCATAAAGGCCACAAATCGCGCCAGGGCTATAAGCAAGATCCGCTCTTCGAGGGGGGACAGATGCCCCTCGCTCGACGTGTTCCCAAGCGCGGTTTCGTCAACGGCGCGTTCAAGAAAGATTACGCGATCGTCAATCTCGCCGCGCTCGAAGAAGCGTTCGCCGCGGGCGCCGAGATCGACGAGAAAGCGCTGCGTCAAAGGGGGATCGTCAAGGGTCGACACGACGACGGCTTGAAGATCCTCGGCGACGGTTCGCTCACCAAAGCGTTTACCGTCCACGCCGCGAAATTCAGCGAATCTGCCGCCGCCAAAATCCACGCCGCGGGCGGTCGCGCCGTCGTCGTCTCCTGATTGCAAACGATCGCTCGCTCAACGCTCCGATCGTGCTCCGAAAACCAAGCTCTCGCGTCGCCGCCGGACCCTTGAAACCCAGGATAATATCAAAGTGGAAAAGCTCTTCACGATTTTATTCAAGGTTCCCGACCTGCAAAAGAAGATCCTCATGACGGCCTTGTTTTTGGCCGTCTACCGGATCGGCTTTTACATCCCGCTGCCGATCGTCGATCAATCCAAGCTCCAGGTTTGGAAGGCGAACGCCGGGTCGTCGACCGCGGGGCGCGTTTTCGGCACGGTGGCGATGTTCGGCGGCACGTCGGTCGGCATGAGCACGGTCTTCGGCCTCGGAATCATGCCCTATATCTCGGCGTCGATCATCTTCCAATTGATGGCGAGCGTCGTCCCCTCGCTCGAGGCGATGATGAAAGAAGGCGAAAGCGGCCGGAAGAAAATCAACGAATACACGAGATACGCCACCGTACTCTTGTGTTTGATACAAAGCTCGTTATGGGTGCGGTACATGATGACGACGATGGAGGTCGTGCCCGCGGATTACCGCGATTTCTGGCACGGGCTCATCTGCGTGACGACGATGACCGCGGGCACGATTTTTTTGATGTGGATCGGCGAACAGATCGACGAATTCGGCATCGGCAACGGGATCAGCTTATTGATCATGGCGGGCATCCTGGCTCGAATGCCCTACGCGCTGTTCCAGCTCTTCTCGAACGCGACGACGAAGCTCACACCCGAGCCGGGTCATCAATATTCGATCACCACGATCGCGATCTTGCTCGTCTTATTCATAGCGGTCGTCGTCGGCGTGATCGCGATCACCGAAAGCCAACGACGAATCCCCACACAATCCGCCAAACACGTCCGCGGCCGGCGCGTTTTCGGCGGCACCAGGCAGTATCTGCCGCTCAAGGTCAACCAGGCGGGCGTGATGCCGATCATCTTCGCTTCAAGCCTGCTTATGTTTCCCTATTTTATCTTCAACACCCTCCAGCAAGCGACCGGACGCTGGATGACCGATCCCGACGCCGGAGCGATCAAATACGGCTTGTCGGTCTTCTTTCGCGAGGCGACCGACGCGTTCCGCTCGCATGGCTACATCTACACACTATTTTACATTATACTGATTTACTTCTTTTGTTATTTTTGGACGGCGATCACGTTCAACCCCAAGGATATGTCGGAGAACCTGAAGGATTACGGCAGTTTCATTCCTGGATATCGTCCCGGTCGTAGGACCGCGGATTATCTTGAGAAGGTGATGCTCCGGATCACGTACGTCGGCGCCGCGTTCTTGAGTTTGGTCGCGGTGATTCCTTCGCTCGTCTCGGCGGCGCTCGGAGTCGATTACACGATCTCGTCGTTCCTCGGCGGAACGGGGCTCTTGATCGTCATCAGCGTGAGCCTCGACCTCGTCCAAAAAATCGATAGCCACTTGATTATGCGTAATTATTCGGGCTTGATGGGCAAACGTTGAGCGACGAACCGACCCGGCCGGGGGCTCACGACACGATCGACGCTTCGGCAAGCGACATCGGCTCGCCGAGACGCCCGACGCCAAAAGCAACCGGCGGCTCAATTGACCCGCCGCAAACATGACAGGGAGCGATCTGGAACCGTTGTGATCAACTTGAAAAGTCCACGCGAAATCGCCTTGATGCGTGAGGCGGGGCGGGTCGTCGCGAAGGCGCTTGATCAAATTCAACGTCACGCCGCGCCCGGAGTGACGACGGGCGAACTCAACGACCTCGTCGTCGCGATCTTTCGAGAACACGACGCGATCCCGTTGTTTCTCAATTATCCCAATTCCACCAAAGGCAAACCGCCGTTCCCGGCGGTCGTTTGCGCCAGCGTTAACGAGCAAGTCGTTCACGGAATTCCCGGAAAACGCGTCTTACGCTCGGGCGACGTGATCTCGGTCGACACGGGGTGCAAGGTCAACGGCTGGTGCGGCGACGCCGCGGTCACGCTGCCGATCGGCGAGGTTCGTCCCGAAATTCAAAAATTGCTCGAAGTGACGAAAAACACCCTCGATCTCGCGATCCGCGCGATGGCTCGCTCCAAAACGTGGTCCGAAGTCGCTCGCCTGATGGAATCGTACGTCAAAAGCCAGGGGATGTACGTCGTCGATAAGTTTGTCGGTCACGGAATCGGTCGTGAAATGCACGAGGAACCGCAGGTTCCCAATTTTGTCAGCAAACAACTGCGCAAGCACGACTTTAAACTCGAGCCCGGCCTCGTTTTGGCGATCGAGCCGATGGTTTCGCTGGGCACCAAAGAAGTTCGCGTCCTCGGCGATCATTGGACCGTCGAAACCAAAGATCGCCGAGCCAGCGCACACTTTGAACACACCGTCGCGATGACGGTCGACGGACCGAAGGTTCTCACATATCTTGAAGACTGAGAACAAATCGATCCCCCGGCGATAATCGATTCGATTCTCGACGCGCGGAACGAAACTCCTTGCGAGGGGGACGCTTCGGCGAGGCGGTCGGATCGACGACGCGCCTTGCCGAGAACGTCCCCGCTCGCTTGATCAAACGTGCGGGATGTCAAAGAGCGTCCCGGCCCGATCTCACGGTCGCCCGGGCTTGCGCGTTACGCCGATTCGGCCCGCATGATCGGCCGCTATCGGAAATAATTGAAAATCAATGGATAATGGATGTTTATTCCCGTTGATGAATGTGCGTTTCGAGCGAGATCGGATTGGAGCGACCGCCGACGTTTGCGAAGGCGGTATCTTGGGTGATCGGCTTTTGATCGGGGGTGAGAACCGCATGGAAGGGCGAACTTGTCTGGGAGGGCGAACTTGTCTGGGAGGGCGAACTCGCCTGTGAGGGCGAACTCGCCTGTGAGGGCGAACTCGCCTGTGAGGGCGAACTCGCCTGTGAGGGCGAACTCGCCTGTGAGGGCGAACTCGCCTGTGAGGGCGAACTTGTCTGGGAGGGCGAACCTCCTGGTGAGCCATTTTCGTAAATGTTCGATTGTTGTGAAATCGAACTCGCCTGTGAGAGCGAACTCGTCTGGGAGGGCGAACCGAAATGTGCGGGCGAACCGAAATGTGCGGGCGAACCGATCTGGGAGGGCGAACCGGAATGTGAGGGCGAACTGATCTGGGAGGGCGAACCTAAATGTGAGGGCGAACTTGTCTGGGAGGGCGAACCTCCTGGTGAGCCATTTTCGTAAATGTTCGATTGTTGTGAAATCGAACTCGCCTGTGCGGGCGAACCGATCTGGGAGGGCGAACTTGTCTGGGAGGGCGAACCTCCTGGTGAGCCATTTTCGTAAATGTTCGATTGTTGTGAAATCGAACTCGCCTGTGAGGGCGAACCTAAATGTGAGGGCGAACTTGTCTGGGAGGGCGAACCTCCTGGTGAGCCGCTTCCGTATATATTGCATTGTTTAAAGTGCGAACCCGTTTGTGAGGGCGAACCGATCTGGGAGGGCGAACCTCCTTGTGAGCCATTTTCGTAAATGTTCGATTGTTGCGAAATCGAACTCGCCTGCGAGGGCGAACGTGATGAGCCGTTTCTCAATGTATTGGAATTTTGCTCGATCAAACCCGAAACGGGACGACAAACATCCTGTTGCAAAGGATTCCCTTTGTTATAAGAATCGGGAGGGTTACACGCCGTGACGAACGGCGGATCGTCCGATTCTTGATCGACGTCGATAAGACGGCTCACCGGGAGGTTCGCCCTCCCATTAAGATCCTTCGATACCGGCATGTCTTTAAGGGAACGGCGAGGCGCCGACCGAGCCGGCGTTTTATTATGATCATGATTTAAATCGGGCTCACACGGCGGTTCGCCCTCCCGCAAGATCGCCCGGCTCGAAAGGTTTTCTCCGAATTCATCAACCGGGCGCAATCCTTGCCTTCGTTCTTTCTGCAATCGACGCAACTCGCTCATCGTCCGCGCCAGGCATCGATCGAGATGCGACTCGTATTTGATGATCGTCTGAACCGTCGGCTGATCGGGCAACAACCGACGCTCCTTCACGCGTTTCGCCGCGTCACGAACCCTGTCGAGCCCTTCTTTGAGCTCGGGAAGCTTCGCCGCCTGAGCTCCCAATTTCACATATTCATCAAGATAATCGCGGAGCGGCTTGCGAACCTTCTCAACCGTCGCAGCCTCGGAGCGGTCGCGTGGGATATCCTTGTTGTCGAGCGCGACGATGAACTCGGCGAAAACTTCATTGTGATCGAATTG
>JAJYWB010000114.1 GCA_021791715.1 Planctomycetota bacterium
AGCTTCTCAGTCGAGCCGGCTGAGAAGCGATTGAAGCCGAAATCCAGGCTGGATAAAGCTTTGACGTGATCGAAAAAATCGCTCGCGAGCGATCGCGGTGCGCGCCGGAATGTGCGAAACTCGAACTCAGCGACCAGCTTCTTGAGTCGATCGGCCTCGATCTCAAGAGCGCGGAAGCGACGCTCGAAGTTATCATCCTCGGGCGAGAATCTTTGTCTCCAACGATAATATGTCGTCTCGGCGACACCTTGTTTTCGGCAGATGTCAGATACGGTCGGTCCCTTCGCGAGATCGCGGTCGGCGTCGCGCAACATCCGAGTCGCTTCTTCGGCGGTCCTTCGCCTGCTCATGGATCCCGCCTGGTCTCAGTCTACTGTAATACTCCCATTTTGTCTGGACCAGTTTTTGGGTAGCAGGCCAAGTTTTTGTCGAAATTCAAGTACGAATACATGATAGACGGGCGGTTGATCCGCGTTTTCGAGCCGGACGAGCCGAACCGGATTTAATTTATCAACATCTAACGACTTCTCATTACAAATACTATAAATTTTTAATAGTTTTTACATGATTTCGTGATACATTATGAATGTAATCATTAGCATTTGATATCCCATTTATCAGGCCGAGCGCGACACGACGGGGAATCCGAACCGACTTTCGGCGATTGTTCGGAACGAGTTGAATCGCGAGAGGCCGCCGCGAAATCAACGATCGCGCTCTTTTTCGGGTCGATAAACGGGGATTGCGAACGAGGTGGGCGATTCGGGTTGAGCGTTCCCCTCTTCGAGCACCCAGCTCGCGACGAAATCGTCGACCGCGGCGGTTTCGAGCGCCGGCTTGCGCGGTTTGATCTGAAACACGAAAACGAGCGGACCGACTTGAAGTTGATCGCCGTTCCTCACTTCAACCTCTTGAGCGTGGAGCACGTTTCCGTTGATGATCGTCCCGTTGACCGCGCCCAGATCGCGCACAAACACCTTGCCGTCTCGTTGTTCAATTTTGGTGTGGATTCGGCTGATGGAATCGCTGTTGGGCCTGAGCTGGCAACGAGGATCGCGACCAATCACGAATCGATTTGTGTGGATTTCAACGATTTGACCTTTCGATTTGCCGACGAGGACTTCGAGTCCGAGCTCGAGGGTAGGGGCGGTCGCGGCGGCGTCGCGGGCGTTTCCCGTGATGCGGATCGCCGAGCCCGAAGGCGAAGTCGCCGGTTTTGGAATCGGCGCGGCTTGCGCGGGTCGGTGAACGGTCGAATCGGCGCCAAGTTGCATCGGCCCCGCGGTGCGCGTCGATGCATTGATTTGAGCGCCTTTGCCGCCCGCCGAAGTCGCTTGCGGTTGCGGTCGCGATTGGGGCTGCGGTTGCGGTCGGTTATTCGGGGGTTCGACGGCCGCTTTCGAGGCGAGATTCGTAACAAAAGGATCGGGTTTGGCGGAACCGGGTTTGGGAACGAGCGCGAGTTCGTCGAGTTCGAGCTGCGATTTCTCGGGCCAATCGGAATCGACCGCGCTCCATTCGTCGGGATAAATCTCGATCCGTTTCCGCGCGGTCGCCTGAAAGATTTCGACCGCGAGGGGTCGAAGCTTGCAAACCTTGAGCATCCCTCCCCGGTCGACACAATGACGGTGGGCGTCGATCACCGCGGAAACCGCCTGAATTGAAATTCTTTCGATGTTTTTAAAATTCAATACGATCCGTTCGCGGCCTCCTTCGATCAGCGCGAAAAGTTCTTGCGCGATCGCGGCGACGATTTCGTCTTCGACGATCGCTTTCCCCTTGGAAAGAAGTTCGACAAGCGTGATCCCTTCGCATTCGCCGAGCCGCAAATGGCCGAGTTCGGGAGCGGCGATCTTGCGATGCGTGATCTGATCGAGGAGGTGACGCGCGATCTGAGTCGCGGGCGAATCGGGGACCGAATCGGTGATTCCTGGAATCGTCAACGGTTCGATCGGCGCGGCGGCGACGGGTTGGGCCGCGATCGGATCGCTCGCCGCGGAATACGCCGAACCCGCGAGCTTGGCCACCAGAAACCGCGCCGTCCCCAATTTAAGCCGATCGCCGTCGTGAAGTTCGGTCGAACTCACGAGTTGATGATTGACCGACGTTCCGTGCGTCGTTTCCAGATCTTCGATGATCGCACGATCTCCCTTGATCATAATGCGACAGTGGCGATCGGCGACGAGTTCGTCTTCAAGCCGGAGATGACACGAAGGCGATCGACCGATCACGAACTCAGACCCCGTCACGGTCGTTTCCTCGCCCGATTTCGGACCCGATTTATGGATCAATTTGAAAATCATGAGGCGCCTCCAGGAAGCTCGACGGCCGCCATAATAAGCGAAAGCGTGATGTTCAATAAATACGAAAGGCGTAAGACGATTCGATGCGCTTGATATTAAAGGGATCGGGCACGATTTACCATGCTTTTTTTTCGTCGAGGTTGATTTTTCGCGACGGCCGCTTCCGGCCGAGGCCGTGCGACCAAGCCGGGAGAGGGGCTCGACCCCGGCGATCGACCGATCAATTTTTGATTTATGTATAATTTTTAACGATATTACTTCGAAAACGAACGAATCGTTCGAGCATGGATAATGTCACAAAACATGATCAATTTAGCATTACAAGAAACGTTTCGGGGGCGAAGCTCGGCGCGGGGGACGAAGCGTCGGCGACGACGACGGGGACCGGGAATGCGCCGCCGGCCCAGATCGTTCCGCCGCGGGGCGAATCGGCGAGGAACCAATACGGTAACGGTCGGCCTTGGGCCCACGCTCCCGCGGGGTCGACGAACCGCACGAGCGATTTGTTGCACGCGACTCCCGCCACCAGTCGGAATGGATTATAGATCCAATGATCGGGAGTGTTGGGGACGGCGACGCGGGCGTAACCGTTTCCAGCGGGTTCGTGAAGTCCGGTTCCAGAGGGTTCGACGGGGGTCGTCGAGAGCCCGACATACCAAGTTGCAGGGGGTTCGATCGACGTTCCGCGGAGGATCGCGTCGAGGATTAGGTCGGCGGCGTGATGCGTGAATCCTCCTTGAACCGACGCGCCGTGCACGATCGCGAGCGAACCCGCGGGGAAGCGGGGACCTTCCTGACCCTCGCGAACGATCTTCACGGGTTCGGCCAATTGACCCGCGAGGAATTTCATGCCGGTCGCGGGCTTCGCTCCCGTCGTGAGCATCCAAAACAGAACGGGAAAGCTTTGGTTCCAAGGCCCGGTCGAGACGGGAAAGCGAATTTCGGCGGCGGTTGACGCGATTCCACGAGAAGCGGGCTTGAACGAAACGGGGACTCGGCGGTAACCGCCTCCGTGAGCGAGGCGGACGACTTCGAAGGAGAAATCTTTGCCTTTCAATCCGTCTCGGTCGATCTCGAGGAGCGGCTGATTGTCGTTCCCCAACTCGCCTTCGAATGTGATCAAAATACTCGAAGAATCGCCGAAATAATATGCGTTATTTTCGACCCGCACGTTTCGCTCGCCGACGGTCGGCAAGGCCCAGAGGGCGCGACTCACCGCGCCGGAATCGGCGCCGATCGGAATCGCCGCGGTCGTTTTTCCCTGGAAAGTCAGTTTGAAGGATCCGCCGGTGATTCCTCGATAATTTCGCACACGAATTTCTTGCACGCAAGGACTGTCCATTTCTTGGAAATGTTTATCGTTCCTGGCGGCGCGATACCGCGATATCAAGGCGAGGTGAAGCGGCGCCTCGGCCGTGACGAGGGGACGCCGGGGAGCGCGGCCGAAAAGCTGTTTCATCAACGAATCGACTAGCGAATCATTCAAGACTCCGTTGGAAAAAGGAGCGCCCGCGACGCCGACGTGACTCATCGAATACGCCGCGACGCGGTTGGAACCCGGGACGACGTTGGGATAAAGACCGGTCCAAACGGGGGGTTGCGCCGATCCATAATCTCCCGAAACGACGCACCGCCATTCGGCGTATTGTCCGGGGAGGGGAGGGGAATGAACCTCGTGTTTGCCCGCCCAAAACGCGCCCAAACGCGGCGGAATCGCGCCCGTGTCGAAGTGCTCGATTCGCGCCGAGCATCTTCCCCCCGTCGCGTCGTCGAGATATCCATATATGCCGTTAAATGCGACCGCGTTGTTCAATTGGACGCTGTAATTGGGATCTTCGACGCGAACGAGCGAAGGACCGACGAGAGAAAGGCCGTAGGGGGCGACGCCTTCGAGTTCGACATAACCCTTGACGGCGCCGGGAATGTTGGGGCCGATACGGCCGAGCTTAAGCAGCGGCGACCCCGCGGGATTCGTCGGCCCGGGCAAGGGCAAATGTCCCAGATTGACGTTTCGGATCGAGACGCGCAGACCGTTTTCGACGCGAATGTTCGCGTCGGTCGGCCAATCCTGCCCCTCGTTGTCGTCGGCGTAATCGGTCAAATCTAAAATATTGGGACCGTTCGATCCGGGCATGGAAGCCATATAAATATGATTTTTTACTCCACGATGGCACGTGGGAATCCGGAGCTTGTTAATCCGGAGCGTCGACCCCGCGAAGTAAAAACCGTAGCCTTCGTGGCCGACGATCATTTCGACGTCGTCGAAGACCGCGTCGGCGTTGTGACCGCAGATCACCACCGCGCCGGCCTGAACCTGGAGATCGGCGAAACGCATGTAATACTGATTGGAACCCGTGTTCCACATGCGGATCGCGCTCGTCCCCCCCGCAAACGAACAACCTCGAATATAACACCCCAACGTTTGTGCGATCGCGAGCGCGTCGCCGTAGAAATGGGATCGTTCGCGCCGCTGTTGACTGTAGAGCGAAAGGTTGTAAATTCCCGATCCGCCAAAGTAAGCTCCTGAATTGATATTATGAATCAAGAAACCGTAGCTCGTTCCTCCGTCGAATTTCGCGACGATCTCGTTGGGCAAACCGCCTCCCTTGGACGTCAGCGGCAGCAAGCCCGCGGTCGAACTTCTGGGGGTGAAAAAAGCGTACGAGTCGTTCAACGCCTCGCCCGTGTCGGCCCGGACGAGACCACCCGATCCATTGTCTTTATATGTCAATTGGTTTTCGATATGAAGACCGCAAAGGACGAAGTCGTCGAGCGGTCGATGCGGATCGGCCAAGGCGTTGTACATGCACGAGAGATATCCGATCGAAAAAGGGAAGAACAACGCTCGCGCGATCGGAACGCCCTTGGTTCCCCGGGAACTATTGCGCATAGCCTGTTTCCGCGCGCCGGAACCCGTGTCCATATAAACGACGACATTGCTATCGAACCGAACTCGGTCGATATCGATAAGAATATATAGACGAACGACCCCCCGGTGCGTCTCCGGGTATTTCCAAAAGAACTGATGCGTAACGTCGTCGGCGTCGCGGTAGCGAAACTGGAGGTACAAATCGGCGCTCCCCTCGGGATAGGGAACGACTTTTAAAAACCAAGGATATTCTTCGGGTCCCCCGGTGAAATTGCCGAAACCGATCAGGTGCGATCCGAACCGCGGACGATTCGACGTGGAACCGCCGTTGAACGGCTGAAACGCCAGAGCGATCGTGTACGTTTTCCCCTGCCAGTAATCGCCGATACCCGCCGCTCCTCCCATCTGGAAACCGTCCGAATAAAAAATCGCGCGCTGCGAACCGCCGAAAAATCGCAAACCGAATCGCGTCTCGGGACGACAAGACCGATCGAGCACCCCCGCGAGATTGACCCATGTCTCGGCGGCGGGCGTTCCCAAATTTTGCGCCGAGGCCATCAATACAAGCGGACCCCCCTGAAAATTCGCCTTGATCGTCGGCCGCGACGTCGTCGCGTTCCCGGAAACTTGATAAGCCATCCGCGTGTTCATAACGGGTCCGGTGTCGACGCCATATATATACTGATTATCATGAAATCCGTAAACGGGACCGTCGCACATGAACGGTTTCCCAATGTTTGGTACAAATATACTTTTACCAGTACTGAGAGCGCGGATCATGCCGACGCGATCGCTCCAATCGAAATCGCGCCCCGCCGTCAGATCCCCCGCGGTCGGAACGACGCGGCGAGCCGGTTCCTCTTTTCTTCGAGCATCGCCTTTAGGTTGAAACATCTTTTCACTCTCTTGTTATTTGATCTTTTGAGGCGGTTTGGATTCATTCTAAACGACGGACCGAGCGTGAGAAAGCCCGCGAAGAATCGACGAGGCTCGATTTCCACCGGCGGGACTGGTCGCGGCGAAGCGCCTCGATTAAAATACGATGAAGAACGCGAGTCGTGCCTCGCGGTTCCACTCGCGACGTGGGTTGCTCCTCCGCCACGCGAAAACAAGGAGTTCCTTCCTTTGACCGTTTCATCCGCCGACGCCGAAGTCGATTTGGCGATTTACGACGAAATTGAACACCTTAAACGTCGCGAGGACGCGACGATTTTGGCGCATTATTACCAGGACGGAGCGATCCAGGAGATCGCCGATATCACGGGCGACAGTCTCAAGCTCGCGCGCGCCGCGACCGGAGTAAACTCCAAAACGATCGTCTTCTGCGGCGTCCACTTCATGGCCGAAACCGCGAAGATCCTCAACCCCGAGAAACGCGTCCTCCTGCCCGATACGCTCGCGGGGTGCAGCCTCGCCGACGGCTGCCCGGCGGATCGGCTGGCTCGATTCCAGACCGAATTGCGCAACCGGGGACGTCGATTTGATACGGTTACTTATATCAACAGCTCCGCTGATGTCAAAGCGATTTCGGATTGGATCGTCACCTCGGGGAACGCGATCGAGATCGTCCGCGATCGCGTGCCGAGCGATCGTGAGATACTTTTCGTTCCCGATCGGCATCTGGGGAAATACGTCGAGGAGGCGACGGGACGGAAGCTGATCCTTTGGGACGGAGCGTGCGTCGTCCACGAGGTTTTCAGCGTGTCCGAGCTGCTCAAAACGAGGCGAAGGCTGGCGAACTCGATCACGATCGCGCATCCCGAATGCCCCGTCAACATTCGCGAGCAAGCCGATTTCGTCGGCGGTACCGAAGCGATGTTAAAATATGTGGATTTGATTGAGCAACCGGCCGAGATTTTGGTCGCGACCGAGGCGAACATGCTTTGGAGGCTTCAGAACAACGTACCGAGGCATCGGTATCATCCCGTCCCGGGGGTGACTTGCGCCTGCAACACGTGTCCGCATATGGCGCGGAACACGCTCGAGAAAGTTCGCGATTGCTTGCGAACGGGGGGGCCCGAGATCGGCTGGCGCGACGCGTTCGACCGCGCCGCGGCCGTTTTGCGGCGAAGCCTGCTCGGATAACTCGGATCCGCGTCGCGTCGATCTTGCCGAACGATCTCCGCGATCCGACGACGATCGGATCGAATTGACGACGTTTGTCGGCCTGATGATTCCTTCGGTTCGACTCGTGATTTCGGCGCGGTCGCGGCTCGATTTGATGAATCCACGCGCGACCGAGTTTCCCGCGGGGGGATTGCGATCTATAATTGAAGGCGAGGGGGAAACGGCCGGAAATCCTTGGGGTCGAGCGCGGGTCGAGGGACCGAGGGGTGAGTCATGGGGGTGAGCTTCGGGCGATCGCGGGTCGCGGATCTGACGTTTCAAGTTTTCGGTCGGACGCTTCATCCCGATTGGTTCGTGGGTCGGGCGCATAAACGGTTCGCGTTGGGCGATTGGGAGGCCGACGTTCGGATCGTCGAAGGGGGGCACGTCTTGCATTGGAAGTCCGGCAAAGTTCGCCTGACCGAGGTGTTGATCGGCGCCGAGACGACCCTCCCCGAACCCGGATTGCTTTTCCACTCGGCGGTGAGGCACGAACGATCGACGACGATCCAACAAGCGAATTATTGTGAATATCAAACGTGCTTCGAGGTCGAGCGGGCGCCCGCGGAGATTTTCGCGCGGTTGTGCGATGAACTCGTGCTCGATCCGTCGCGCGACCGTTTGTTTCACCAATTTCGGCAGACGAACCGGCTCGCTCCCGCGCCGATCAGCTCGGCGCGATTTGAATCGCGATCGAACGGGTTCTTGGTCCACACCTTTCATACCTTCCCCGAGGAACGAGCGATCGTTCGCACGCATTCGCTCTTTGAAACGCTGCAACACGCGGTGCGATGACGCCCGAACTCGTCGTCGCCCAAGGAAAACGCGAAACGATCACCACATAAGATACAGACAATTGATCGTTTCGGCGTTATACGCGATCGCCGACGAGATCGATCGCGGCGCCCGATCGACCGATAAGCGATTCTCCCGCCTTTTATTCATCCAGTATCTGAGAGTCGATCACTTTCGTGATATTTATGCTTGTTCAATTTTAGGAAAGAGCGGTTTGGGCTTGCCGTCGACGAGAGCCGCGGCGACGCTCAACGGACCGACGACCGTACTTCTCGCCGCGTCTTTATACGAAACATCCTCCCATTTTTGATACTTATTGAAATCAAATGATTCATAAAACGTCTGGGCCGTGCCGGGAAGAAACGGCTTGATCAAAATCGCGACGACGCGGATCGCCTCGGCCAAATTGCAAAGCGCGAGCAGGCACGCCTCGCGATCGGTTTTGATCAGCTTGAACGGCTCGGTGGCCTGGATGTACTTGTTCGCCGAGTCCAACACCTCGAGCCAAACTCGCTTCAACGCCGCGTTGTATTGGAACGAACCGACCGCGTCGCGCAAATCGTCGACGAGCGAATCGAAATCCATCCCGCTCCGCCAAACGGTCAAGTCGACGTCCCCCGCGGTTTCGAGCGCTCCGCCGAAATACCTCAGGCACATCGCGATCGATCGGCTGAACAAATTCCCCAAATTGTTCGCCAGATCGGCGTTGTACACCTCGATGAAACGCTCGTCGGAATAATTGCCGTCGCCGCCGAACGGACATTCGCTCATAAAATAATATCGAAAAGGATCGGCGCCCCGGTCGCTCACCGCGTCCATCGGGTCGATCGCGGTCCCCGCCGACTTGCTGACCTTCGCCCCTTTGTTATAAACAAATCCATGCGCGAAAATCTTTTTTGGGAGCGGCAGATCCGCGGCCATCAGCATCGCGGGCCAAAGTGCGCAATGAAATCGCGTGATGTCTTTGCCGATCACATGAACGTCCGCCGGCCAAAGCCGTTCGAATCGATCGTCGTCGGTTCCATAACCGATCGCGGTGATGTAATTGAGCAAGGCGTCGAACCAAACGTAGATCGTTTGCTCGCGATCGAACGGAACCGGAATCCCCCAGGTAAAACCCTTGCGCGAGATCGAAACGTCTTGCAACCCTCCCCTCACGAGCGAAACGATCTCGTTACGCCGGCTCTCGGGCGCGATGAATTCGGGCTCGGCGTCGTAAAGCGCCAGCAGACGTTCGCCGAACGAAGAGAGCCGGAAAAAATAATTCTCCTCCTCGACCTCGCGCGGCGTCGCCGCGGGATGAAGCGGACACCGACCCCCGTGCTCGGCGAGCTCGGTATCGGTCTTGAACGATTCACATCCGTCGCAATACATACTACGGTATGATTTTTTGTAGATATGCCCCGCGTCGTATACCTTTTGAATGAACTTCGAACACCCCGCGTGGTGCCTCGGCTCGCTCGTCTGGATGAAATCGTCGGCGCCGATCGCAAGCGCACCCCAAACCTCGCGAAACTGCCGCGCCATGTCGTCGACATACGCCTTCGGTTCGACCCCAAGCTCCTCGGCTCGACGCGAAACTTTGATCGTGTTTTCGTCGTTCCCCATTAAAAAATGAACATGACAACCTTCCATGCGACGGAAGCGGGCCTGAACGTCGGCGCCGATCTTCTCGAACGCGGTGCCGATGTGCGGGCGACTGTTGGGGTAGTCGATCGCGGTCGTAATATAGAAACGCGGCTTCACGGGATCGATCATGACTTCGGCTTTCCATCCAGATCCAAGGTCGCGGAACCGTCTCGATCGCTCGATCCATTTCGGATCAAAGAGCCCTCTCGGTCGCACGATTCAGCTTACCAAACGAAGCGACCGAGGGTCAGCCGAGCTCGCGTTGAACTTTCGCGAAGGTGCGATCCTCGACGACACCCCCGCGATCGTCGCGACCTTCGCCTGAGAGCTCGCCTTGAATTCTCGCGAAGGAGGGCTCGTCGATCGCTCCAGGCGAACTTACTTAACCGAGCTTCCGCGGCGATTCGGAGTTCGCTTCGAGCGACTCGCGACCGCGCCTCCACGATCGAGCCGCGGCCGCCGACGCGATCATCGCGAGCGCGACGCTCAATGAACCGGGCTCGGGAACGACGGTTTGCGCCTGAGGCGGTAAAAGCGGCGGAGGCGTGATCGTTTGAGCCTGGGGCTGAACGACCGGAGGTACGACCGGCGTCGAAACGATCGCCGGAGTCGAAACGTTCTCAAGGGAAAGCAAATACGCAACCCGCGGATGATAATAATCGAACCGCGCGGGATCGAGCGATTGCCGCCATTTTAAGTAATTCGTAAACGGCGTTTGAGGTAGGAAGCCGTGATCGACCGCGATCCGAAGCGCCGTCGGCACGTGGGGATGCTCGGGCCATTGCCAGTAGGGGAGAGTACGGAACGAATTCGCGGGAGGATCGGCCGCATACCGTGCGGCGCGTTCTTCGAGGAACAGCTCGCGTCGATACTCCCTCATCAACTCGTTCGCGCTCGCGCGGACTGGTAAGGCCGCGGCTAAGCTCAACAGTAATAAGAAGTTACGCAATAATAAGGGGGGGTTCGATTTCATGGAATCACCGGCCCACGGATAAGTCGGAGCGGTCGATCGAAGCGACTCGGCGGTTGGATTCGCCGGGTCTTCCACGATGTATCGGTTCCACCGATGAGACGACTTGAACCAATTGAGCGGAGCGTGCGCGGCGGGCCGCGGCCTTGACTTGATGAATTCGGCTTAAGAAAATCGCTTTCGCCGCGAAAAGATATGCCAAAGGAAGGAGGGTTATCGCTAATCAAATTTTAGGAATCCTCGGTCGAGGAACGTTCTCGATCCCAATACAGAATAAGACACATCGTGGAGAGGAGTGGGCGATGCATCGGACGATCCGAATAGCGGCGGCTTTGGGCTTGGTCCTGGGGTTCGTCCCATGGATCGCTCCCGCGGTCGCCCAGGGACCGGGGGGCGGAGGTCGCGGCGGAGCGGGGGGAGGTCCAGGCGGAGGTCGCGGCGGCGGTATGCCGGGATTCGGCATGTTCGGCGGCGGCCAGTTCACGTCGCCGACGACGGTCGTGAACACGCCCGAGGTTCAGAAGGAACTCGCGTTAACGGATAAGCAAATAGCTTCGCTGAAGGAGATTCAGGATAAGGCGAACAACAAGAGACGCGATATCTTCCAGCAATTCATGCCGAATTTCGGCCGCGGCCGAGGGGGGCCAGGAGCGGGTTTCGGCGGAGGACCGAACGGAGGACCGAACGGAGGGCAGACCGGGGGACGCGGATACGGCGCCCAGGGGCCGGCTCAAGCCGCGGGGGGCCAAACGGGTAACGGCGGCGCACCAGCGGTCGGAGCGGGCGCGAACGGCGGTCGACAAGCCGGAACGCAACCGACGAACGGCGGTTTTGGCGGCGGCCAAGGCGGGGCGCCCGGAGGGCCCGCGGGCTTCGGAGGAGGTCAAGGCGGAGGCGGTCGAGGTAATCGAGGCGGCGGTCAAGCCGGTCCCGGAGGAGGTTTTGGAGGCGCAGCGGGCGGAGGTCCCGGAGGAGGATTTGGAGGAGCCCCGGGAGGCGGTTTTGGCGGCGCCCCGGGAGGAGGTTTTGGAGGGGCCCCCGGCGGCGGTCCAGGCGGGCAGGGGGGGCCTGGAGGACGCGGCAGGCCGCAGCTCACGCCCGAACAGCAAGCGAATTTTCAGGCGATGGGGGAGGCGATGTCGACCTTCCAAAAGCAATACGAAGCGTCGATCATGAAGATCCTCGACCCCAAACAGCGCAAACGACTGATGGAGATCGTTTATCAGATGGACGGACCGCGGGTGATGACGCGCCCCGATTTCGTCTCCAAACTCAACCTTCAGGAAGATCAACAAGAACATGTTCAATCGGTTCTTCAAGAGTTGCAGGGCGCGCAGCGGCAACTGATGACGGCCTCACGCAATAACGGCCCGCAGTTCCTCGACGCCAACGGCAGGCCCGACCGCCAAAAGATGCGTGAATATATGCAAAGCAAAGAGGGCCAGGCGCAGCGCGAGAAGGATCAAAAAGCTCGTGCGAAATTGAACGATCTGGCGCTCACCACGATGACCAAAATCCTTTCCAACAGCCAGCGGAACACGTTCAAGAAGATGATTGGAGCGAAATTCGACGTCCGATCGATCACCTTCAATCGGCGAGGAGGTCCAGGGGGACAAAACCAGCCGAACGCGAACGGTACGCGCACTCAACCTGGTGGAAATCGCACTGCGGCCGGCGCCGACGACGACGATCCCGATGAAGACAAGCCCGCGACCAAAGCGGCGACCCCCGCTCCCGCCGCCAAAGCGACCAAAAACGCTCGCAAGAGCCTCCGCTCCGCGCGAGGCCTCGGCGACGACGCTTAACGAATCGATTCTATCAATAAGATCCTTATCTATAGGTTCTTATCAGAAATGAACGCCGTCGGTTCCAAACGCGATCGAACGGATCGATCGCGAGGGATCGACGGTTTTTTGCGCGATCAACGCCGAGAAATCGTCGATTCGAGAGCTCAAGCCGCGAACGTCTCGTCCCGACCGAAGGATTCGAAGCCCCTCCCGGCGATCGTTCGGAACCGCTCGTTCCACGCGGAATCGCTTCGTTTTCCGCCGCCGCTCAATTGCTTTCAATCGACCAAACCGAGACGATAAAGTCGCGACGACGGGGTCGATCGCCGCGTTGATTTCTTCGTCCGGCGCGTGTCGAATTCGATCGAATTCCACGCGCCAAGGCTTCGCATCCCATGAGGAACGCAACAAAAATGAAATACGCTCATCTCTTTGGAATCGTGTTGATCGCGACGGGCGTCGCGGCGTTTGCGCAATATGAAGGCGATTTGAAGGGGCTCGAGATCCGCAACCCCGAGGACAAGGTCGATTTTCCGACCGTACCCCCTCCCGCGAGAGCGATCGTCCTCTTCAACGGAGAGAACCTCGACCAATGGGTTCAAACCGACGGCAAGTCGAAGCCGAATTGGCGGCTCGTCCCCCCCAACGCCGTGCAAGTTCGCGGAGGAAACATCGTCACACGTCAAAAATTTGACGGTCGGTTCAAGCTCCACGTCGAATTCCGCGTCCCGTACATGCCGAAAGCGAAGGGTCAAGGTCGCGGAAACAGCGGCATTTACCTCCAAGGACGTTACGAGGTTCAGGTTCTCGACAGCTACGGACTCGAAAGCCAAAGCGACGATTGCGGCGGGATCTATAAAGTGGCCGTGCCCAAGGTCAACGCATGCAAAGCTCCGACGGTTTGGCAGGCGTATGATATCGATTTTAAAGCCCCCGTTTATAAAAACGGAGCGAAAATCGAGCCCGCCAAAATCACCGTGATTCACAACGGAAAATTGATACATGATAATGTATCAATCACCGTCGACAACACGGTCGCGGGAATGGGGGGAGATCCGAGCAAACCGGGACCGATCATGTTGCAGGATCACGGCAACCCCGTTCAATACCGCAACATCTGGATCGTCCCCGAGAAAGATTGACGAACCCCCCGATCTCGGCGCCAAGGTTCGCGCCGATCGACTTGGTCTTGTCTATTTGTATGAGATGGAGCCGTTTTAGCTCAGAACTCGACGTCGTTGTTCGCCACGATCGATCCGAAAATTACGTCGCCGAAGGCGGGTCACCCATATCGACCCGCCGTGACGTCCGCTTTTCGGCGGCTTCGCCTCGTTTCGTGCGAGCGCCGGGATCGACGTTCACTCTCTCTCGGATTCGTGTCGAGCGACGGTCTGAGCTTCGTGCGATTCGTCGTGATGCGTATGGTTATGGCATCCCTCGGCGTGCACGAAGCACCTGATAAACTCCGCGACGTCGTGAATCGCCTGCTGGATCGACTCTCGCCGCCAGTGGCTCGGTGCGCTATCCAACGCCCGCGTCAGCAGATGCGTGAGATGGTGAGCCCCTTCGGCCGCCGATCCCGCCTCGGCGCGAATCTCGGGAAAATCGCGGTGATGAACCTGCGTCGTCGGAATCGAATGGCACGCACAGTCTCCCACTCGAACGACCACGGCGTGCTCCGCGGAATCATGTCGCGGCTCGACGACTGCGTTTCGGGTTTCGGTCAACATTGTTATGTCCTTATATTAGAGAACTCTTAGTTTCTCATCATTGTCGTCGTGATTTGATTCAACCTTCCCTGGTATGTCCGTCGGTCGCTTCCCGCCCGATCGATGCAATGTCTCGCGCCGCTCCGCGGCTTAAGACGCGACGGGGAGGGGTTTGATGTTATCGGGGCGCGGGCTCTTTCGGGGTTCAAACCCCGTCGCGAGCGCCGCGCGAATCATGACGTATTCCCCGACATTCTCCAGGTCGATGATCCCGACGCGCTCCCCCTTGTCGACCACCTCGAGACAACGCGCTTGACGATCTCGAAGCCGTTCGATCGCGGTCGCCAAAGGAGCGTCGGCGGCGATGACGAGCGGTTTTTCGGTCATGAACTCGGCGATCCGAGCGTCTCCGCCCGATCGCGAAAGCCCGCCCACTAGAGCCTCACGGGTTAAAAGCCCCACAAATCGACCGTCTTCGGCTTCAACCGGAAAGTCGTGCTGCGTGCCGGCCACCAAGGCGTCGGCGGCTCGCTCGAGCGTGTCGAACGGTCGCAGAGTCAGGTAATCGGTCAACATCGCGTCGCGAGCCCTCGCTCCGTGCATCAAGCGACGCTCCTGAACCTGCGCCGATTCGGCGCCCGCGGCGATCCAAACAAAGATCGCGATGAACAACAAAAACGGGTTGCCGACCGAAAGGCCAAGTAAACCGAAAACGATCGCCGCCATTTGGCCCACGGTCGCCGCGGTCTCGGTCGCCTGAACATAATCGAACCGCATCGCCAAAAGCGCCCGCAACACCCGCCCGCCGTCCATCGGAAACGCCGGAATCAGGTTGAAAATCCCCAAAAACGCGTTCGCAACTAAAATGCGAGGAAGAAACGAACCCTGAATCAAAAACTGAGGATCGCCCGCCCCGCTCAACCGAACGCCGCCGATCCAAAGACCCGCCACGATCACCCCGTTCACCGCGGGGCCCGCGAGCGCGATCACCAATTCCTGAATCGGTTTCTCAGGGATTTTTCCCAGTTGCGCCACACCGCCGATCGGCAATAACGTGATCTTCGTCGTCGTCACGCCGTACCGCCGAGCCGCCAACGCATGGCCAAGCTCGTGCAACACGACACAGCCGAACAACGCCATCACAAAGCCGACGCCCGCGAGAGTCGTCGCGACGTCGTGCCCCGCAACCGTATGCCCGATCACCAACCAACCGATCAACACCAGAAAAGTCCAGTGCATCTCGATCGGTATCCCCGCGATTCGACCCAGTCGCCACGACCACGACACGGTGAAACCTCCTCGGCGCTCGCTCTTATCTAATTCTTCTAGTCGAATACGCCGAATTTCATCCGACTCATTCGCTCAACCACCTTCTGTTACATGCGTCGATCATCGCGACCGCTCGACGATCGACGCATGACCGAGCGAACTTTTCAACCCGCGACCGCCGCGCCGTGAACCGCGAGTTCGAGCGGTTCGGCCGATTTGGCCTGCGCTCGCTCGGGGTCCAACAGCTCGGCGCGCTGGATCTTCACCCAT
Source organism: Planctomycetota bacterium (assembly GCA_021791715.1). GTDB lineage: Bacteria > Planctomycetota > Planctomycetia > Isosphaerales > Isosphaeraceae > JAKBCQ01. Next base: position 15,708 of record JAJYWB010000114.1, read on the forward strand.
TGCGGCGCCTCGATGCCGATCCGCACCTGACTCCCTCGAATCGCCACCACGGTGATCTGAATGTTCCCGTCGATCACGATCCGCTCGTTCAACTTTCGGCTAAGTACCAACATCGTTGTCGTCTCCTGATCATTCCCTGTTGTTCTCGAACGTCTCTTGATTCAGTACGGCATCCAACCAAGCTCGCGTGAACACGCGGTGCGTTATGATCGTTGAAATTCGCACCCGGCGAGCCCGCGCGGTTTGCAATCCGCTCTCGCGAAATCCGCCGAAATCGCTAATTCCAATCGGTCGATCATGCGAGCGATCTCCCGGTCCAAGGTGCACGAATCGTTCCAATCGGTGAAATCGGTCACATCTGGTCCGATCCGAAACGCCAAGGGCGCGTGAACGCGGCGGTCGTGACCGCGAAGAATCAAGCACCGGGCCGAATCGTGCGACTCGCCTCGGTTGTCCGATCATGGGACGTGGGATGGTGGGCGCGGAAAAAAACCCCACCCGCGAGACTAACCGTCACGCCGTGGGGCCGCCTTAGCCATGTTGTTCACCCATCGTGAGCGTCAACATCCCTAATCCTACACGACTACACGATCTTGAGTCAATCCCTTTTCCAGAGAAGTTTTTCGACCCTTTTCGACCGGACGCCGATTCTGTTGGACGCCGAAGTCCAAGCCGAATCATTTAACCGATCCAATACCCCGTCCTGTCGCTCCGATTCACGGCCAAAGCATAAGAGACGCTCGACGCGGCGGCGACGCCGACTGAAATCTTATCACAACACAACTTAATATCATTGTAATTTTGATTATCTACGACTTGATTCGATTCGACATCGAGCCGCGCGGAGCGAAACTCCCCGGCGAGCGAGACGTTCCCGCAAGGCCGATGAATCCTTCTTCGGCCACGCGGAAAACGTCCCCGCTCACTTGATCAAACAATCGGGATGTCAAAGAGCGTCCCGGCCCGATCTCACAGTCGCCCGGGCTTTCGCGTTGCGCCGATTCGACCCGCATGATCGGCCGTTATCGGAAATAATTGAAAATCAACGGATAATGGTTTTTTTATTCCCGTTGGTGAATGTGCGTTTCAAGCGAGATCGGATCGGAGCGACCGCCGACGTTCGCGACGGCCGAATAATTGGAGTTCGCCTCATCTTCGGGAGTCGACGCTGTTTGGGAGGGCGAACCTCCTGGTGAGCCATTTTCGTAAATGTTCGATTGTTGCGAAATCGAACTCGCCTGGGAGGGCGAACCGATCTGGGAGGGCGAACCGAAATGCAAGGGCGAACCGATCTGGGAGGGCGAACTTGTCTGGGAGGGCGAACCTCCTGGTGAGCCATTTTCGTAAATATTCGATTGTTGCGAAATCGAACTCGCCTGCGAGGGCGAACCGATCTGGGAGGGCGAACCTCCTGGTGAGCCATTTTCGTAAATGTTCGATTGTTGCGAA
>JAJYWB010000115.1 GCA_021791715.1 Planctomycetota bacterium
TTCGCGAGGTTTGGCGCTATCAACAAGGCGTTCTTGAGATCTGGGTGCTCGGTTCCGAGGGATCGCTCGAAAAATCAACCGTGAGTCGCAATTTTCCCTTTCTGGATATGAACAAGTTCGTCGAGTTTCTTCACCTTTCCAAATCGATGATACATTTTCATATAATGGATCGATTTCAGCAGTGGGTGCGAACCGAAGTGTATCCTTTATATAAAGAATGGTCGACGAAGAGCGAATGACCGCGTGAGGCGTTTGAACTCGGGCGAAGATGCGATCTCAACGCGTGATCGCGGCGATTTCGGCGACGCCGCGCTCTCCTCTTGTAATCCATATCTTTTAATTATAATAAATCAATAATATATTTGTGGTTTTAGCTATATAACGCCGTGCAACGGTCGTCCGGGCGCGGCGAGGGCTTCGACTTTGCGTTCGGTGACGGGATCGTCGACGAGCGGGGGAGCGTGTCGGGGTTTGATGCGAGCGTCGACGACGATCGGGCCGGCGCATCCCCAATGTTTTCGCCTGCAAAACGCGCCGATTCCGTCGATATCCGCGGCGGGATTCGAACGCGTGAACGTTACCCATAAAAAATTGCGAACCGATCGCGCCGTGAATTCGGCGTCGTCGACGAGCACGACGCACGCGAATCGGCTTATCGGATCGCTCGGAGTGAACGATCGGCAAAAGCGATCGAGCGCGGGATCTTCGACGGATTCGAGGCCCGTATCTTCGGGTCGAATTTGATATTTTGGGGCGCGCACCGCGACGACGCCGGGAAGAGCGATTCGAGGATCGTCGTAGCCGTGCGGGAGACGGAGATCGCCTGGAATTTCGCCGATGAGATCGCGTCGTTTGGCGCCCGCGGCGGCGATCACGACCTTCGATCCTCCGTTGAGCGCGTGACCCGAATAATCAAGCGTGTCGATCGTCGTATTCGTGTGAAAATGAAGATCCCTTGACCAATCGACGCGTTCGAGCAGATGCTTGAAGAAAGCGGGTATATCGTGAATATCAAGTTCGGGGTCGTCCTCGCCCGCGACGATCAACAGGTATTTGGCAAGAGACATTTGCCCCTGTCCAAGTATTGCGTTCGCCGACGTGAGGATTTCTTGAGGCGTACGCGTTTCGGCGTAGGGAACGTAGCGTTCCGAAGCGATCGCGAGCAAAAGGGGGTGAACCCCCGCGGCGTCGACGGCGTGCACGGAGCGAACTCCGGGCAAAACGGTCGGTATCAGCGGGCCCGTCAGTTCGTGGATCAGCTCGCCGAACGTCGTGTCCTCCTGCGGCGGCCTTCCCACCGAGGTGAACGGCCAGATCGCTCCGGGTCTGTGATACACCTTGTGAACGTTCATCACCGGGAAATCATGCGTGAGGCTGTAATAGCCGAGATGATCGCCGAACGGTCCCTCGGGAAGCCTGCGATCGGGGTCGATCTCGCCGACGATCGCGAAATCGGCTTCGGCGGGAACGGGCAGGTATCCTTCGATCGGAATCATGTCGATCCGACGTCCTCCGAGCGCTCCCGCGAACGCGAGTTCGGGCAATCCCTCGGGTAAAGGCATGACCGCGGCGAGAGTGAGCGCGGGAGGTCCGCCGACGAACACGTTCGCCTTGAGCGGAACGCCTTTGCGAATCGCCGCGGCGTGATGAACGCCGATTCCTCGATGTATCTGATAATGCAAGCCGATCTCGTGATTCAAACGATAAGAATTTCCGGTTAACTGCACGCGATACATTCCAAGATTCGATTTCGCGAGCCCGGGACGGTCGGGATCCTCGGTGTAAACCTGAGGGAGGGTGACGAACGCGCCTCCGTCCATCGGCCATGATTGCAAATGTGGTAATCGTTCGATCGAAGTCTCACGCGCGACGACCGGTCCCGATCGAACCTTGCGCGGTAATAGATGAAGAGCCGTGAACGGCAGAGATCGATATTTCCAGGGATTTTTGATCGCTTGCGCAGGATTGATTTTGACTTCGACGAGCTTCCGCACCGCGTCGAGCGTATCGCGGAAGATGAAGCGGGCGCGGTCGATCGTGCCGAACAAATTCGATACCATTGGGAATGAACATCCCTTAACGCGTGAATAATAGATCGCGGGCCCTCCCGCCTCGTAAACGCGCCTTTGGATCGAGGCGGCTTCGAGATACGGATCGACCTCTTGTTCAATATCGATCAAACGGCCGTGGGCGCGAAGATCGGCGACACATTCCGCGAGCGTGCGATAACCCATGATTGCTTTAGCTCGATCTCGACAAAAACAACGCGAACGTCATGAGAATAAGTTAGACTAACGCGCCGAAACGGCGACGTGAGCGGGAGAGAATCCGATTGCGGATGCGGCCGAATGCGATCGGGGCTAATTCTTCTGATCGCGTTCCTTGGCGTTCGGCTTGGACGCGAGGGCTTCGGTCGCTTATACCAGTTAAGTGCGGCCGCCGGATGAACCTGGTACCGCTCCGTACCTGGGCGTCGCGGCGTGCTCGACGAACCGGCGTCGAGTTATGTTTTCGATAACGTCTTCGCGGAGAAAGAATGCGCGATGTCCGTCACCGAGGAAAAGCCCGTGACGAAGGGAGTCGACAAATCGGGGAAGCGGGTCCGCGCGATGTTCGCGTCGATCGCGAAAAAATATGATTTTCTCAATCATTTACTCAGCTTTAATATCGACAGATATTGGCGGAGGTATACGATCGGCGCGGTCGGGGTTGAGCCCGGGGATTTGGTGCTCGATTGTTGCACGGGGACGGCCGATCTGGCGCTTGCGTTTCATCGAGCGACGGGTTCGGGGTGTCGGATCGTCGGGGTTGATTTTTGTCGCGAGATGCTTGTTTTGGGGAATCGCAAGATCGACAAGGCGCGTGCTCGCGATCGTTTGATTTTGGTCGAGGGGGACTCGCAAAGTTTGCCGTTGCCGAGCGATACGTTCGGCGTGGTGACGGTCGCTTTCGGGCTGAGGAACGTCGCCGACACGGTGCGCGGGATCGACGAGATGATCCGCGTCGCGCGGCCAGGCGGCAAAGTGGCGATCCTTGAATTCTCTCGTCCTCGCGGAGCGATTCTAGGACGCTTGTACTTATTCTTTTTCAAGCGAATTTTGCCGAACGTGGGGCAGGCGATCGCCCCCAACGAAACGGGAGCGTATCGGTATTTGCCGAATTCGGTTCTCGAATTCCCCGACGGTCGAGCGATGCTCGATTTGCTTTCGAGTCGGGGCCTCTTTGATACGAGAATGAAGTCTCTGACGTTCGGAATCGCCTCGTTGTACGTCGGCGTCAAAAAATCGAGAGAAAGTTTAAATCAGTTGAAGCCAAATACATGAACATTACGGTTAATCAAGATTCCCGAGCGGGTTTAGGCGAGCCGCCGATCGTGGTGGGGATCACGGGGGCGAGCGGAGCGGCGTACGCGGTGCGGTTGTTGCGGGTTTTAAGCGGAGCGGGGCGATCGATTCGGCTTTCGATCAGTCCGTCGGCGGTCGAGGTGATCCGCGCCGAGTTGGGGATTTCGATCGCGCTCGATCGGTTCGATCCTCGACTTCTGATCGGGGAATCGGCGGATTTGGGATCGATCGTTTATCATCGCCACGACGATTTTTCGGCGTCGATCGCGAGCGGTTCATTTTTGACCGCGGGGATGGTGATCGTTCCGTGCAGCATGAGCACGCTTTCGTCGATCGCGCACGGAATCACGACGAATTTGATCACGAGGGGCGCCGACGTGCATCTGAAAGAGCGTCGCAAGCTGATCGTCGTCCCGCGTGAAACTCCTCTTTCACTTGTGCATTTGGAGAACATGACGACGTTAACTCGAGCGGGGGGGGTCGTGTTGCCCGCCGCGCCGGGGTGGTATCATCGGCCGCGATCGACGGGGGATCTCGTCGATTTCGTCGTCGCGCGGATCTGCGACCAGTTGGAAATCGCGCACGAGCTTTCACGCCGCTGGGGAGTCGACGCCGACGATTCGGCGTCCGCCTATTAATTCACTTGATAATATATAGATAGGATAAGCGAATGTCGGCGGGACATTTTCACGGCAAGGTCGCGGTGATCACGGGGGCTTCGAGCGGTATCGGCGCCGAGACGGCGCGGTTGCTCGCCGACGAGGGTTATCGGCTGGTTTTAACCGCGAGGCGGCGGGACCGGCTCGACGCGGTGGCGAACGAGATCCGCGAGAAGAGGCCCGGGCTCGAGATCGCGGTCGTCGCGGTCGATTTGAGCGATCTTGAATCGATCGATCGGGTGATTTCGACCGCGGTCGATCGTTTCGGCGGGATCGACGCGCTGATCAACAACGCGGGATTCGGGCTCGCCGATCCGTTTTCGGAGAGCGATCCCGAGGCGATCGAGCGGCAGATCGTCGTCAACTTCACCGCTCCCGTTTTGCTGACGCGGCGAGCTTTGCCGCACTTGATCGCGAGCAAGGGAACGATTATCAACGTCGGGTCGTCGATCACGGCGATCGCGAACCCCGTCATGGGGGTTTACGGAGCGACCAAGGCGGCGCTCGCGTATTGGAACGACGCGCTCCGACGTGAACTTATGCTTAAAGAAGTGACCGTTTGTCTCGTCGAGCCGGGACCGGTCGAGACCGATTTTTTCGACGCGGCGTGCGAGCAATCGGGCAAGCCCGTCGTGCGTAATCCGCTGACGAATCCTCCGCCGGGTTTGGCGGCGCCGGTGAGGAAGGTCGCGGCGCGGATCGCTCGGCTTCTCGTCGCTCCCAGGCGGAGGGTCTCTCCCGACGAACGCGTGACGGCCGCTTTCCGCGCGATCGGGTTCGTGTTCCGGATCGCGCCTTCGCTCGGCGATCGGGCGGTGTCGACCGTGATGAAACGCGCAAACGATTATAAACAAAAACAACAAAACGCGTCTTCATTGGAAACCGTCGTCGCGGCGGTCGGGCCGGATTCGAGCGGTCGGGAGAATTGAGGATATGTCGGCTCGAGTGCGCGATCTGTTCGAGATGATCAAGTTCAGCCATACGGTTTTCGCTTTGCCGTTCGCGCTGTTCGGCGCCGCGCTCGCCGCGAAGCTTCCCGAGGGGGGCCTGCGCGGGCGTGCGCGCGATTGGATCGGAATCTTGCTCGCGATGGCGACGGCGCGCGCCGCGGCGATGGCGTTCAACAGAATCGTCGACCGCGCGATCGACGCCGAGAATCCAAGGACCGCGACTCGACACTTGCCTACGGGGCGCGTCTCGCTCGCGACCGCCTCGATTTTCACGACGGTCGCCTCGATCGGCTTCTTCGCCTCGACGCTCTTGTTTTTGCCGAATCGTCTGCCGCTTTATCTCGCGGCGCCCGTGCTCGCTTGGCTATTTATGTATTCTTATACTAAAAGATTTACAAGCCTTGCTCATTTTTGGCTGGGGGCGTCGCTGATGGCGGCGCCGATCGCCGCTTGGATCGCGCTCCGCGGCGATATCGCCGCGCCTCCCGTCTTGCTGGGGCTCGCCGTCTTCTGCTGGGTCTCGGGTTTTGATATTATATACGCATGTCAAGACGTTGATTTCGATCGGTCTAAGGGTTTGCGCAGCGTCCCGGCTCGGATCGGCGTCTCTCGAGCGTTACGGCTCGCCGCGGGTTGTCACGCGGCGATGATCGCGCTTTTGATCGCGCTCGGACGAACTTATCCGTTGGGAGCGATTTACCTCTTCGGCGTCGCCGCGATCGCGATTCTCCTCGTGCACGAGCACGCGATCGTCGCTCCCGACGACCTCTCGAGGGTCAATTACGCGTTCTTTCACGTCAACGCGGCGATCAGCGTCGGCCTGCTCGTCGTGGGGATCGCCGATCTGGCGTGGCCGATCAAAATATGATCTAAGTTTAGAAAACTATGACCTAAACAGTTGGAATCTTTGTATATTATAAAATCAAAACGTTATCTAAAATCTTTATTCGAACGATCAATGTATTTTCGGTTATATATAATATGATCAACAAGCGATCGTCGCGTCGGCGTTCGATCCTTCGCTCCGGAATCGCCGCGATCGATCCGTCGCGAAGGGTATGCGATCGTCGTTCGGCGCTCGTCTCCCCGTTCGCTTTCGGCTCGTTTGCGATCGATCAATTCGGCGGTCCAGTTCGCTAGCGTTCTGAAGCGATCGTCCCACGAGCAGCCCGTCGCGACTTTCCGACACCCCGCTCGCCCCAGCCTGCACGCCCGCTCGGGGTCGTCGATCAGCCCGCCGATCGCGCCCGCGAGTTTTTCGACGTCGCCGAACGGAACAAGAAGCCCCGTCTCGCCGTCTTGAACGACCTCGACGACGCCCCCCGCCGCCGCCGCGACGACGGGCTTGGCGTTCGCCCACGCCTCGAGAAAGACGATCCCGAACGAATCGGTCCGCGAAGGCATCGCGTAAACGTCGATCGCTTTATAAAAATCGCAAACATGTTCATTAGAAAGGATGCCTGTCGTCAAAACATGTTTTTTCTCTCCGTCGGGGAGGGACGCGAAATGCTCGCGGAATCTCGGAGTCGGCGATCCCGCGAGAACGAGTTCGATCGCGTCTTCGGGGCTTCTTTTCGCGTTAAGGCGAGCGATCGCGGCGACGAGGTCGTTCGTCCCTTTGTTGAGATCGAGCGCCCCCAGTTGACCCACGACCGGGCGATCGAGCGGGATCGCGTACCGCTTTCGGAATGCGGCGCCGTCGCCGCGCGTCGTCGCGTCGAAATCGAATCCCATCGGCAAATGCAGGATTCTTTCGCGAGGAATTCCATTTTGAAGATGAAATTCTATTTCGATATTCGTCGGGCTCGCGATTCCGTCGGCCGATTTCAACAGGCGAATTTGGTGCGGTTTGGTGTACGCCGCTCGAACGGGATCTCCCGGGTTCGCCAGATGTAAAAACGGAACGAGCGCGAGCGGAGCGTTCGAGGCCCGCGCCGTTTTAAGCGCCGCAAACGAGAAAATGGTGTACGGAAAACATGCCCCGAAAACGACGTCGAATCGGCCCTCCGCGGATTCAAGGCCTGGAACGATCGGCATATACGACGCGTGACGACATCGGATCGCTTGATTCGGAATAAACGAGAGCAATTTCCCCAGGTATCGTTGTGCCGGCATATGTTTAATCGAAAATCGACGGACGCGAACTCCGTCGACGAGTTCGATCTCGGGAGCTTCGACGGCGCGCCCCGCGGGATCGACGAACCGGCTCAAATCGAGAGCGTCGGTCGTGAAAACCTCCACCTCGGCGCCTTCGGCCGCGAACCGCGAAGCCATCGCCCGGACGAAATTCTCCGACCCGCCGACGCATGGAAAATAACGATGAACATACCAAGCGATTCTCATCTTATAATGATCCTCGTGTGATGGTATGTAAGAATATTGTCGCGATTTCGCCGCGTTTTTCCCGATTCGGTTCGATCGCGCTTCGGCGCTCGTCCGAATATTGATCCGCCGCGGTTCGCTCGACGCTTTCTCCCGCAATTATCGGAATCGTCGTCGCGCGGTCGCCGCGTCTTATTTGAGGGATCAACGGATCGATCCTTGTTCGGTCATGATCGCGGCGGCGCTCGCGGTTCGGCTCGGCTTTTGTTTTCGGTCGAAGACGAGCACCCTCGCCTTGCCTCGCGTCGGCCTGGGAGGAAACGACGCGACGGGGTCGAGCCCCTCGGATAAGTTCCGCAGGATCTTGCAATATTCCCACGGGCCCGCGAGGTGCGCGTCGCGAACGACGATCCAGCGGAGCGACGGATCGAGCGACGCTTCTCCCAGGTTCGTGAACGTGTAACCGGGGCGCTCGGCGTAAAACAACGACCAACCCGTTACATCAAGGATTTTGTCGTTCTGAGGAACATGATGATCAATCCACGCTCCCGCCTCGCGGAATCCGCCGTATCCCTGATTGATCCGCGCCCGGTTTTGGGGAGCGCACCAGAGCGCGAACGCCGCGATAATCACCGCGTAGATCGCGGGGCCGAGCGTCAGTCGCTCTCCCTTTACGCCGCGCCACGAACCGGGAGGATGAATTTGGCCGACAATCCACGTGACGCCGCGCGCCGCGGCCGCGATGAAGATCATCGCGGGGATCATCGCGTGTCGCGCCGTGCAGTATCCTCCGGTCGTATGCAACCGTGTGAGCGCGGCGACCGATGCGATCTCGATGATCGTCAGAAAAAGCCATACGCGTCTGCGATCGAGAAACGGAGCGCTCGCCCAGATCCCGACGATCGCGAGCGGCCAGAGCGGAAGGCCGACCGCGTCGCGGTAGGATGTCGCAACCGCTTTGACGGCGAGCCGAAGCCCCTCGGTCGTCGTTTGTTCGGGATCGAGCGGCTCTTTCCGCTCGACGGCGCTCGGCGGCGAATTGGGAGCGTTTCCCAATATCCGCGCGATCGCGGGCTTCGTTCCCAGTCCCCCCTTCATCAAAACATATGGACCGATCGTACACATTCCCCCAATCAAAAAGAAAGCGATCGCCGACCAATACGGCCGACGATTGAGCTTCGTCTCGGGGAGGAGCGGCGCGGCGAGCAACGTCGCCAAAACCGCGGCGGGAAGGAGGAGCCCCTCGGGACGCGTCAGGTAAGCGAGCGCCGCGAAGCCGATCGTCAGCGGCAACCAGGCGAACCTGCCCGCCCGCAGATATCGCAAGGCCGACCAGAGCCCCCACGTCCAAAACAACAAGAACGTGCTTTCGCTCAAGGCGTCTGCGAATACATGATTGTTCACTGGTAATAAATAAAATAAAATACATCCAAGCCGGGCCGTCGACGCGTCGAAAAGTTCCACGATCAATAAATAAAGAGGGATAACAAGCAATACCGCGGAAAGAACCGAGGCGCCCTGCGCCGCGATCTGCCACGAATCGGCGCCCCGATCTCCCAAAATTCCGTGCACGATCGCGATCAGCAGAGGGTAAAGCGGATGATCGATCGACCGAAAAAAGCCGTCGCTCCACGATCCCCCAGCGATCCGCTCGGCCTGTCCGATATAACGCACTCCGTCGGCGAAGATCACGTCGGCTCGGCCGACGAGAAATCCCAACGGCGCCGTCACGACGATCATTAAACTAATAATCGATATTGCATGTTTAGGTTTGCTCATGCGATTTCCTCCCCGCGGTCGTTCGCTGTTCGTCGATCGCGATCACGCCCGCGGCGGACGGGACCCGCGGGGGGAGATTCGCGGTCGATTCGGCCGGGATGATCGCCGATCCTCGGAGTCTTCGGCGAAGTCGCCGAAAGCGCCAGCTCAAGAACCGCGGTCCCCTTCGGCGCCGTGTCGAAATCGTCGCGAAGCGATCGCGTGATCTCGCCGATCAACCTCCACGCGCGAGCCTCGGCTTCGTTCCCGCCGCGCCGCGCCCAGAAGCCGCGCACCTTCGATTCCGCCGCGACGATCGCCGCCAACGCGTCGAATTGACCCCTCGGTAAATATTTTCGAAAGTAAAGTAACTTACTATGTCGAAGAATGACGCGCATTTGAGGCGTGATCGGTCGATTCTGCAGCGGTTTGGCGTGGACGACCGCGAGCGTGGGGTCGTATTCGACGTCCCAGCCCATCCACCGCGCCCTGCGGCAGAGCGCCACTTCCTCGTGATACAAAAAGAAATCCTCGTCCATTCCGCCCAAGTCGAGCATCATCTCGCTGTTCAGCAAAACGCAAGCCCCCGTCACCCACGACACGCTGCCGGCTCGAACCCGCCGAGCCGGCCGATATTTCCGCCGCGATCGGGGAATGAACTGCTCGCGAACGCACCGCGTCAAACTCGGAAAAACGCCGACCGAAGGCTGGTGCGATCCGTCCTCGTTCCGCAACGCGAATCCGACGATTCCAGGAGCCGGACGCCCCTTGCGCACGGCGTAACCGTCGACACGCTCGAGAACCCCCTCGATCAAATCCGCCGACGCCACGATATCGGGGTTGAGCACGAGCAGCCATTCGCCGCGAGAGGCGCGCCAGCCTGTGTTCACCCCCGCCGCGAATCCCCCGTTGATCTCACGCACAATCAGCCGAAATCCGGGATGAGTTCGGTCCACGATCGATCGCGGAATCGGTCCGGGAGTCGCGTTGTCGACGACCACAATCTCGCACGCCCCCTCGTCGAACGACGCCGATTGAGCCAGCGAATCGACGAGCGCGACGACGTCGGGCCAGCCCGCGTGGTTGACGATCAAAATCGTCAGCCTCGGGGTTGTTTTGGGCTTGTCGTTTCGCTCGAACTGACTTATTTGAGGCGTCACGTCGTGTTCCTGGTTGGTTAACCGCGCCACAAGAAAGCGAGAATCGCCGTTTCGATCCAGTCGAATTCTGAAAATTCACTGCAAGGAAACGTCGGATTATCCGATGTTAGACCTTGAACCAATTTCGCGATCGGACGCCAGGGACGGCGTCTCGTTCGGACCGACGACGGACCAACGCGAGTCGTTAAGCACGGGGATCTTCGTCTCCACGCTTACGTCGCTCTTCACCGATGGATCGGTGTGCCCGATGAATCGAACCGCGGAATCTACCGAGGAAGCGCGACCGCGAGACGACCGGGGAGGCGACGGCGCCGGTCGCGTTCTCATCGTCGGCGCGCGACGATCAACCCGTCGGCTCGTCCATTGCCTCAGCAAACGCCCCTGGTCCGATTCCCTCGTCGTCGGATTCGTCGACGCACGCCGAAACGGCCGAGACGCGTCCGCGACCCTCAGAGGCCGCCAGCAGGCCGTGCACCCTCTCTCCGACCCCGTTCCAATCCTCGGCGGCGTCGACCGACTCGCCGAACTCGTCGCAAGGTCGGGCGCAACCGACCTCCTCGTCGCCGTCCCCAAACGACACGCCGCTTACTGGCTCGAACGAGAACTCGCTCATCTCCCCGAATCCAAAGTACGCGTTCATTGGATCGGAGATTCGGCGCACGACCTCGGCATCGTCGGCGACGGCCGCCCCCGTTCTTCACCGCCTCGCCCCGTCTCGCTCGTGATCGCTCGCCACGCCAAACGAGCCGTCGATATCGTCGGCGCCACAATCGGCCTGATCCTCCTCGCGCCCCTCTTCGCCGTCGTCGCGATCCTCATCGCCGTCACCACCGGCAGGCCGATCTTCTACCGCCAAGAACGAGTCGGGCAGGGGGGTCGCCTGTTCGGAATCATCAAGTTTCGAAGCATGAGACTCAACGCCGAAAGCGAAACCGGGCCGATCTGGGCGTCCGATCACGACGAACGCTGCACCCGGGTCGGCGGTTGGCTTCGAAGATCAAACATCGATGAACTTCCACAACTCTTCAACGTCTTAATCGGCGATATGAGCCTCGTCGGACCCCGCCCCGAACGGCCGATCTTCGTCGACGGCTTTCGCGAGGCTTTGCCCGATTACGACCTCCGACACGCCGTCCCCGTCGGCATGACGGGCTGGGCGCAAGTTCACGGCTGGCGCGGTCGAACCTCGCTCCGTAAACGGATCCAGTACGATCTCGATTACATCCGTCGCTGGTCGTTCTGGCTCGATATTCGCATCCTCTTCATGACGGTTCAACACGTCGTTTGGGGCAAGACGACTTGGGGCGGAGGGGGCTTGAAGCGGAGACCCGAATGTTGACCCCCGTCGCGCGGCGATCGCGCTCAAAACCCGTCTGCTCGGTCGTCATCCCCAATTACAACGGTCGCAAGCTCCTCGAAACGTGCCTCGAGAGCGTCGATCGCAACAGACCCCGAAATATCCCGATCGAGGTGATCGTCGTCGACGACGCCTCCACCGACGATTCGATCGCCTGGCTCGCGATCCACCATCCCGACGTCCGAGTCGTCGCTCTCGATCGAAATCAAGGCTTTTGCGCCGCCGCCAACGCCGGAATCGCCGCCGCCAAGGCGCCGTATATTCAATTGCTCAATAACGACACAGAAGTTTGTGAAAATTGGATCGAGGCCGGACTCGAACCGTTCGTCGACCCTCGAATCGGTTCGGTCGCCCCCCTCGTTCTCGTTCGTTCCGATCCGTCGCGCGTCGATTCCGCGGGCGATTCGTACGCCTGGTACGGCAAACCCGACAAACGAGGCCGCGGCGAACCCGCCGATCGATTCGCTCGCCAAGGCCCACGCCTCGTCTTCGGCGCGTCGGCCTCGAGCGCCTTCTACCGAGCCTCGGCGCTCGCCAAAATCGGCGGCTTCGATCTATCCTTCGGATCGTATTATGAAGATGTCGAAATCGCCTTTCGCCTGCGGTGGGCCGGCTATCGTTGTATGTTCAACCCCAGGTGCGTGATTCATCACGAGATCTCGGCGAGCTACGATCACGCGCGCCCCGAACTCCAACGACGCATGGCGCGGAACGCCGAGATCCTCTTCTGGACGCGACTCCCGCTCGCCTGGCTCGCCGCTTCCGTCGTTCCTCATCTCGCGTTCACCCTCGCTCAGGCGACGCACCGCGCCCTCACGGGAAGGTTCCGCGCCTTCGCTCTCGGCAAGATCGACGCGATCCAAAAAATCAAGGATATTCGATTCAAACGATCGCTCAACCGATCCCTCGCCCTCTCGGCGATCGCTCGCCCCCATTTCCCCATCCAAATCCTCCCGTTCGCCGATCCGATCGATCGTCTCCCCCGAAACCCCGAGCCCGCTTCTCCTCTTCGGAAAAGTAAGTAAATAAATAAGCAATTAAGATGGCGCTACGACCGAGCGGACGATCGTCGATCATAAAATTCATGTGTTTTTATTGACTGAATGATTCGGTCACGATCGGATCGCCTCGTCGAGCGGCGGAACGTTTCGCTTTCTCGCGGCGAAGCGCGCGATCGCGACGAGGACGATCGACACGAGCGCCAAAGTAGCAGCCGCGGCGCGGTCGGGTCGCGGGCCCGAGATCGCGTCGACCGTCGCCGGCCCGATCGTCTCGCCGATCCGAGCGGGCGTTAATAGCAGAGCCGGCGAGACGTTCACCGCGGCGATCGCCGCCGCCGCGATCATCGCCCCGATCCCCGCTCCGATCGATTTCCCCTCCTTTTTGGACAGCCGACGAGCCTCGCCGCGGGTCGCCCCGATCAGCCTCGCCGCATCCTCTTCGCTCGTTCCGCCGTGATCGCGCGGCATCCGAATCCGCGACCACCACGGCAGCCCGATCAACGCCAACGCCCAGATCAGAGCGGGCCCCGGAGTGAGCGCCGGATCGAGAAAACGAGCGATCGGTCGAAACCGCGGCGAAGCGAATCCCAAACTCGCCGCCAAAACCCCCGTCGAAACGATCCCCGCTCCCAAACACAGCGGAGGAATCGATTCAATCAGAGCTAAAAATAAACTTTTGTGTTCAAATTCATCGTTGTTCGATCGCGATCGGATTCGGGCCGCCGCGACGATCCGACCGATGAAAGCCGCGCCGATCGCCGCGATCGCAGTGGCGAACGCGACGGCGCGAAAATCCTCGGCCGCGATCGCCGACGCCAGTTCGTTCATACGCTCGAATAAACGATCGATTACGGTCGATCCCGCTTCGGCCGAGCGAACTTCAAGTGCGATCGACCCGAGCGCGACGAGCGGCGCCCACGCGATCGCGATCCAAATCGATAGGCAAGCGACGATCACGCTCGCCTCGAACGTCCCCGCACGCTTTCGAGCCGGACGCCTCGCCTGTCCTCCGGTCGTCGCGCTCTTCCCGCCGTACAAAACCGCGATCGCGCGAAACGAAGCCGATATCAAAATCGCAACGATCGCGAGCCCCGCCGCGGTCGAAGCCGATCCAGGAACGTCCCACAACCCGTCGATCGCCCGCACGATCCGATACGCGATCGTCCGCCGAAAGCCGAAAATAAGAGGGCCGATTGGGTCGACAAGTACCAGTGTGAAAATAAACGCGATCGATCGAGCGATCTCGGGACGAACGAGCGGCGTTTCGGCGATCCTTTTCGTTTCGAGCCGGCTCGCCCCCATCCCCCGCGCCGCGTCCTCCCAAACCGCCTCGACCCGACGCAACGCCCTCGATGTCCGCGCCGCGACGATCGGCGCGCCCCAGATCGTCCCCATCGCCACGATCGCGATCCCACGCGCAAGCTCGTCGACCCGCGCCGCGATCGAACCCGATCGATCGATTCCGTGTCGAGCCAAAAACAAAAAGACGTGATGTAATTGCGTCTCGATAAAATCGACCGCGGGTTCGATTCCGATCGCCAGACACAACGGCGTCGCCAAAAGCGGAGCGAACGCGAGCGAGGTTAGCGGCCTACGTCCCCAGAACGTCCTTCGCGTCGAGATTCGAGCGAGCGTGACCCCGATCAATCGAGTTGAAATCGCGACTCCGATCGCGAGGATCGTACTGTTGCGCACGCACGCGATCAAATAGGGATCAAAACCGACGAGCGCCGCGGGAAACGCCGAAATCCGCACGCCGTGTTCCGATGGAACGAGAATCAACCCCGCGAAAAGGGCGCCGATCGGAATCAACACCGCCGATCCGATCGCAAAACCGACGATCCAGGCCGTGATTTTTCGCATGTACGTTTCAATGGTAAAAAAATTGCATAACAATATTCCGTCGACCCGTCGATTCCGCCGTTGCGCTCGTTCGGTTTCGCGAAACTTCAATATCGATCGCCGCGCCCGGAACCGCAAGTTTCATGTTTTCGACGATCGCTCAATCACTTAACCCGAAAAAGTCGTCGTTCGCAAGTCGCCCCGCGCGGAACGAAACTCCTTGCGAGGGGGACGCGTCGCGAGTTCGAGGAATTCGGTTCTCGAATGTCGCGACGACGTCCCCGCTCGTTTGATCAAACAATCGAGATGTCAAAGAGCGTCCCGGCACGATTTCACGGTCGCCCGGGCTTGTTGCGGTTTTCAAAACGGTCTCGCTTTAAGCGAATTTTATCGGCATGGAATCATCGCGAAGTCGAGCGTCGCCGAAGCGAGGTTTCGCTCGAAGATTTCGCCTCGGGTGTATTCTTCGAGTCGACGCCGATTCGTGATCGACTCGAGTAACGGCGGCGGTTTTGGGATCGGCGAAGCCCGATTCGACGCGGCGTGCTTACGGGAAGCCGAATTCCTGTGCTTTCCCGATCCGGTTCGCATCGGCGACTCCATTTGCATCGGCGACCTCTTCTGGAAGGGCGAACCGGTCTGGGATGTCGAACCGGTCTGGGTTGACGAACTCTTATGGGAGGGCGAACCGGCCTGGCTTGGCGAACTCTTCTGGGAGGGCGAACCTCCTGGTGAGCCGTCTTTTATTTGTTGATTTTGACAAACGCCGGCTCGGTCGGCGCCTCCCCCTCCCGAGATCGACATTTCGGCGCCGGTGATCCGGCTGATTGACGAACTCTTCTGTGATAACGAACCGAACTTCACGGGCGAACCTGTCTGGGTTGGGGAACCTGTCTGGGAGGGCGAACCTCCTGGTGAGCCGTCTTTTATTTGTTGATTTTGACAAACGCCGGCTCGGTCGGCGCCTCGCCCTCCCGGAATCAACATTTCGAGGCTATTGTTCATCAGGGACGGCGAACCGGAGTGGATTGGCGAACTCTTATGGGAGGGCGAACCTCCTGGTGAGCCGTCTTTTATTTGTTGATGTTCAAAAACGCCTGCTCGGTCGGCGCCTCGCCCTCCCGAAATCGACATTTCGGCGCCGGTGATCGTCCGATTGGGCGAACACTTTTGTGATGGCGAACCTGTCTGTCTTGGCGAACCTGTCTGTGATGGCGAACCAGTCTGGGAGGGCGAACCTCCTGGTGAGCCGCTTCCGGATATATTGGAATTTTGCTCGGACAAACCCGAAACGGGACGACGATCATCCTCGTGCAACGGATTCCCTTTGTTATAAGAATCGAGAGTGATACACGCCGTAACGAGCCGAGAATCGTCGGATTTCTGATCGACGTTGATAAGACGGCTCACCGGGAGGTTCGCCCTCCCATTAAGATCCTTTGATGCCGTCATGTCTTTAAAGGCGCCGCGTGCCGCCGATCGAGCCTCTGTTTGACGATTCGTATCCGTAAAAACGGGCTCACACGGCGGTTCGCCCTCCCGTGAGATCACCTGCTCTGAAGCGGTTTCTCCGTGTTCGAGAGGCGCCGATCGAGCCGATGTTTCATCAATCTCGTCAATCGATCGCAATCCTTGACGGCGTTCCTTTTGCAATCGCCGCAATTCCGCCATTGTGACTGCCAAACAACGGTGGAGATGCGCCTCGTATTTGAAGATCGTTTGAAGCGTCGGCTGATCGGGCGAATCGCGATTCACTCGAGATTCCTGCGAATCCTCAAGGAGTATCTCCGATCTGGCGTCGATTCCGCCGAGCATCGCCGCGTTCTCAAACCCGATCACGCGTTTGAGCCGCCACAAATAGAGCGCGGCACGCTGAGCGTATAAGGTTTCGAGCGCCCCGACGGGACACAATTCTTGAACGACGATCTCGCGGTGCTCAATCCAATCACCGAGCTTTTCGATCCCCTCGATTATGGGAGCGGTCGTAATGAAATCGGGTTCTGGATTGTGCGGATCGGCGATCCGCCGGGCTTGGGTGTTGTTCATGGTGCTCGATCATTCGTTAAGGTTTAGTTTTACCGCGTTTTGTCAATTTTCGTAGTCTTGTGTTTGCTTTTAGGTCAAGCGGAATGAATCGACAGAGCGATTATCGCCCGCCTCACGCATCTCTGGAGGGGATTCTACGATATCCGGGATGTGCGTGCAACACAATTTTTGGAAGAATTGCAAAAATTTGTCGGCTGGATTATCCAGATTCGGTTTACAAATCGAAACTAGATCCCTCCCCGCGTGCGAGGAGGGCCGGAGTGAGGTCGAATTTCGTGATTGCGACGCGGAAAGTAACGTCTGGTCAATCGTGCGAAAGGCTATCAATAAATGCGAATATTTTATCTCTTATAATATTTTGATCATCGATAGGGACTAAATCCTTCGTCGGCGTGAATTGTCGGATGATCGGCATGATAAACCAGACCAGCCGAGCCTCTCAGTATCACACCTAAATAACCGACGCGATCACG
>JAJYWB010000029.1 GCA_021791715.1 Planctomycetota bacterium
GGTTTTGCTCGGCGTGAGCCGAGGAATCTCGATCCTTGGGATCGTCCGCGGGAGAGTTGGTGAGCGCATTATTGAAACGGACGGATTGTGCGGTTTTCATGATGTTTCATCTTTCGTGTTAAAGTGTCGGTTTTGATCGAGTTTGTTGGTAAAACGGTTCGATTTTGTTGTGTTTAGACAATTAAAGGTCGTTTTGGCGCGTTCAAACGAAATCGATTCGATCGATTCAGGTCGAATCGGCCTGACGATGATTTTCAATACAACGAATCTACGATATCCGGGAGCGTCTGTCAATAGCGTGTCGTAATAATTGTGAGAACGAACAAAATTGGTGGAGATATTGGATTTCCGCCGGATCGGCGTCGGGAATTCCGAACATTCACTTCTCCCTTTGGGAGAAGTCGTCGCGGAGCGACGGATGAGGGGTTGAATTAGCGGATATCCGGGAAGTAAACCGCGTATTCGGTCGGATATGAGGGCGACCCAATCCGGGAGGGCGAATCGAAATGGGAGGGCGAACCTCCTGGTGAGCCATATCCAGATATACTTTATTTGTGCAAAAATATTCATCATGATATGTCGATTCCAAATTCGGATTATCCATTTCAAATGAAAAAATGCCGGCTCACCAGGAGGTTCGCCCTCCCAAACGGGATCGACCTCCCAGACGGGGTCGACCTTTCAAATGAAAACATGCCGGCTCACCAGGAGGTTCGCCCTCCCAAACGGGATCGACCTCCCAGACGGGATCGACCTCAAAAATAAAAACATGCCGGCTCACCAGGAGGTTCGCCCTCCCAAACGGGATCGACCTCAAAAATAAAAACATGCCGGCTCACCAGGAGGTTCGCCCTCCCAAACGGGATCGCCCTCCCAAACGGGATCGACCTCCCAAACGGGATCGCCCTCCCAAACGGGATCGCCCTCCCAAACGGGTTCGACCTTTCAAATGAAAACATGCCGGCTCACCAGGAGGTTCGCCCTCCCAAACGGGATCGCCCTCCCAAACGGGTTCGACATCCCAAACGGATTCGACCTCAAAGATAAAAATATGCCGGCTCACCAGGAGGTTCGCCCTCCCAAACGGGTTCGCCCTTGCCCGTTTGAATCAGATCGATCGGGCTGAAACCATCAAACTCGACGTCCTTGTGTCTCAGCCAGTCGCTGAAATGCTCGGGATCGGTGAAAGCCGATAATCGTTCAATCAGCGCTTTGACCTCGAGAAACATTCGCTCGGCGAGCGGACTCATCGGCGCGCCTCGCTCCCACCCCGATACCGATCGAGACGTGCTCCCCAGGATCTTCGCGAATTCGTCGAGAGTGAGACCAAATTCCTCGCGGAAACTCCTGATGTCGGTTCGCTCGGCTGCCACTAAACCCGATTTGCGTCGCTTAGGCGCCGCGTCCGATGGCTTGTCGACCAATCCCGAATCGTTGGATTTCAATTTCAACCCGGGCTCGATCGCGACAACCGCTTCTTTCATTTCTTGCTTGGCGCCGGCTCGCCGCTTTCTCTTCGAGCTCGATGCGGTGGTAGGCTCCGATTCGCTTAGCGAATCGACCTCGTTCGATCCCAAACGATCGTCGGGTTCGGTTTGTCGAGGCTCACGGGAAAGAGTTTTCGTGGCCATTGATTTCACCAACGTTTTTCAAAGTTCTCAGCGGGGCTCCTCGATGATCGAAGATCGATCCTGGAAGGAGATCGATTTTCACAGGCATTTTAGACCGAAGCTTGAGAAAAACCCCGTTCCTTTTGGTCACGGCATTTATCTCGTCTCGGACTCGCTCTATTTCGATTCTATCGTCTTTCCGGAAAGTTTTCCGGTAACTCTTCTGGAAGTCTTTCAAGAATCGGTTTTTCGATCGCCTGAGGATTATCTCCAATGAGATGGAAGTTCTTCTGGATCAAGGATTTCCAATCCGCACCCGATCGGTAGGTTGGACACGAAGACATTGAGGTTTTTCTCGCCTTTGGCGACGGAAGCAGGAGAGATTAAGCCGTGGTATCCAAGTTCGTAGGCGATTCGCCCAATCGCTTGTGTCGCCGATTCTTTACCCTCATTGTTGTCGACATATCATCCATCTTTGGTAAGAAGTTCGATGCGGCCTGTTCGGCGCCGGTTGAGGCGCTTTCGCTCCCATGATCACTATCCTCCGTCTGAGCTTCGATAAGTAATCGATCGATCCGCTCAATGTCATCACGTGATTCAACAACGTCCTCGTCATCCATGACAAATTCTACCATTTTGAACTCGGATGCGGGAAGTATAAACATTCGTAAGCGATATCGACGAGATCTGTCAATATCGCAGCGAACCGATTAAAATAAACCAAAAAAACATGCAACCACAATAATATATGTGTTAATTATTGCGATTGCGAGTCCCATTCTCTTTCGAGTTCGAATCCTGAGCAAATATGTTTTTAAAATCAAAATTTAAATCGCTTGCGCTCCTTCGAGGTTCATCGAAAACCAAAACGCTCGCGATTTGGCGTTGATTTCATCATCAACCCTCATAATCGCACGTAATAATGGCGTTACCTATGCTTGCGGGCGCCGGAATCGGATTCGCTCGGAAGTCGATCGTTATTTCGGTCGGATCGCGAGGATCAACGGGTGGTTGCTCAACGTCAGTTTCACCGAATCGACCGAGGCGAAGGTTTTCACCGGGTCGGTCCCGACCGTCGGATCGTAAAGCTTCACCTGAGGATATGTGTCGCCAAGACGCACCGACAACTCGTCGACCCCCTTGACCCGCTCGTCCCAAACGACGAGATCAAAAACGCCGTCGCTCTTCTGTAAAAGCATCTCATGCACCGTCGCGGGGCGCTCGGAAAGCGAGTAATTCAAGCGGCCGGGCCGCGAAAGCTTTCCCTTGTCGTCGAGAATCGTCGTTAAATTATGCAAATACACCGCGGCCTTGCGAGGCGTGTAATCCCGCTTGAAAAACCCGAAACTTTGATTCCCCCCCTCGTCGGTTCGATCTCGCAAAAGATAAACCGAGGTGTGATTCCAGCCTCGCTTGAATTGATCCAGATACATGCTCATCAAATTCAACGCCTGGATCTCCTCGGTGATCGGCCCGTCGATCGTGCAACCCGTTTCGGTCGTCACCCGCGGCAATTTTTCCAGCTCGGCCTCGGAATAGCCGCGAAAATGCTTCGCCCAGGTCGTTCCATAATTGCCGTAAAGCCCGTCGACCCGGCACGCCGAAGTCGGATCGGCGGCGTTCCATGTTTTGTTGTCGTCGATATTGGGCGATCCGGGATGATAAATATAATTGTGAACATTGGCGCAATCGGCGAACCGCGTTCCCTCGGGAAACAAAGTTCCCGCTCCCTGCGGAATCGTGAGAAACTGCAATCCGACGTTGTCCGATTCGGCGCCCCCTTCGCTGATCGACCAGACGGGATATTTCTTTAAAAGCGGATCGCTCTTAACCGCTTGATATAAATCGCTTTGCAATTTGGCGACCGCTCGCCACGACGGCGCTCGACCTCCCCCGGCTTCGCCCTGGTAATTCACGCCCCAATTGTTCGGCTCGTTGTTCCCCTCGAACGCCAGCAAGACGTCGGCCTCGGCGAGTTTTTTGGCGGATTCGATCAGCTTTTTCAGGTCGACTCCCCCGCTGACAAGCCCCCAACTGAACTTAACCCCCGTTTGTTTGTTTAAATCGAGATACGTTTGGATCGTTGTGGGACCGTTATCCGAAAGCCCTTCGATCCCTCCCCGAACCCAACGAAATCCCGCGTATTTGATCATCTCGATCGTCTTGGGGAGGGGTTGTCCGCGATCGGGGAACGTCGAATTGATCCCGACGCTCTCAAGAAAATCGGTCGCGGGAATCGCGGTCGAATCCGCGGGTTCGCCGCCGGTGATCTTTAAAAATATCTTATTGAATACCTGCTCATCAAAATTACGTGTACCTAGAAGAATCAGTTTGTTAAACGAGGTCGTCGACGTGTCGGTGAATCGGACCGAACCGCCGGCGCCCTTGTTCCAGGCTTGATCGGCGACGATCCAGTTTCCGTCGGATTCGCGGGTGAGGATCAATCGGCTCAATGAGCCTCCGTCCTGAATCGATTTTTGGGTCGCGTCGACCTCGTTGGTCGCCCAGATTTTATCTTTGGCGGGGGAACCACCCGCGACCCTGGCCCATTGCAAGGCCCAACGCGCTTTAACGCGGTGGACCTCGAAAATGTAGCCGTCGTTTTTGGAATTGAGGAGCATGAAGGAGACCGAGTCGGCGCCCTGGCCGGCGTCGCCCCAGCCCCAGCCGTAATCGAGTTCGAGCGTCAATTTGCCTGGATTGTTGATTTCGTCGAAGGTTTTTTGAAGCGCCGCGTCGGGTTTATTGGCCGCGAACCGAGCCCCGACGACGGGTTCGCCCGCTCCTTTTTTGGGATAAGCGAAAACGTCCCAATCCCCCTTCGCGGTCCACCCCAACTCCGCGAAGTTTCCGCGAGAAAAATCGGCTTCGATGATCGTTTGCGCCGAAATCGCCGAGCGACAGAAGATCGCCGCCGCGAGACAAGCCGTCGTTTTGATGATCGTCGATTTCATGACGTCCTCTTGGAAGGATCCGAATCTTTTTCAATTCGGCATATTCATACGTAAGCGGTTCGGTATGAAACGGCGCCGACGCTTTGTTTTGCGAGCGGTCCATCGCTTAGCGATACGAATTCGCGATCTTTTCGACCTTCAAAATATCGGCGGAGGGAGCTTGTTCGCAAGGATCGAGTCTTGGAGCGGCTGGATCGCGATATCGACCTTGTTGGAATCTTAATTACTATACCGACGGTTGTTCGTCAAGGAAATAAACGGAAGGTTTCGACTTCACGAATTTGCTTCGTCGCGTGATTTGAAACGCGCGTTCCGTATCGAATCACACTCTGCTTTGGAAATTCTCTTGACTCTCACTTCGTTCCGAGGCGAAGATAAATATGCGGATTGAATTCGAGCGTGTCGCGCGAACGATCCGCGAACCAAGCCCCGCGCCGCCTTGATGGGCTCAATCGGCGCACCAACATCTCATGGCCGACCAGCGTCTTCGACGGCAAATCGCCGTTCTCGCCGCTCAGCTTATGTACGAACGTATTGAAACCGAATATTTCACCGCCAAGCGGAAGGCCGCGCGCCGTTTGGGGGTCGAGTATCGCCATCGCCCCGCCGATCTCCCTTCGAATCGCGAAATTCGCGATCAAATTCAGGCGACTGCGCGAATCCACGAGGGGGAGAAACGGCTTGTCAAACTTCAAGAGATGCGTATCGCCGCGCTTCGGATGATGCGGGCGCTCGCGCGGTTTCGACCGCGATTGATCGGCAGCGTCCTTACGGGGCACGTGCGCAAAGGTTCGGATATCGATATCCACGTGTTCTCGGATCATCCTTCGCACGTGACCGACGCGATCGATTCGCTCGGTCTCGAGCATCGCCTTGAACACAAGCGAATCGTCAAGTATGGTAATGAGCGTGTTTTCACACACATTCACATTGAAGATCGATATCCCTTCGAGTTGACGCTTTATCCCGAAGATAAGGCGCATTATGTGTTCAAAAGCTCGATCACCGGCAAGGCGATCGAGCGAGCGTCGATCGCCGAGCTTGAGGAGTCGCTTCGACGCGAGAATCCCGGGTTCGATCTCGAAGGCGAGCTCGCGGGGATCGACGAGCGAATCGATCGATTCGAGATTTATCGAATGCTTCTCATGCCGCTTGAGGGGGTGAAGCAGAACCCTCGGTTTCATCCCGAGGGAGACGCTCTTTACCACAGCCTTCAGGTTTTCGAGAGGGCGCGCGACGAGCGTCCCTATGACGAGGAGTTCCTGCTCGCGGCTCTCCTGCATGATGTCGGCAAGGCGATCGATCCCGAGGATCACGTGTCCGCGGGGCTCGCGGCTCTTGAGGGATCGATCACCGAGCGGACTGCGAATTTGATCGCTCATCATATGGAGGCGATCGCCTATCAAGCCAAGACGCTGGGCGCGCGATCGCGGGTTCGACTGGCTCATAATGAAGATTTTGAAGACATCATGCTTTTACGAGAGCTCGACGATCTCGGACGTGTCCCCGGCGCCGAGGTTTCTGATCTCGATGAGGCGCTCGATTTCCTCCGCGATCTTTCCGAGCGGAACGAGGGGACGACGACGATCGACGCCTGATGTCGAGTGGCGATCGACGCCGACTTCCGACCCGTAAATGATCGATCGCGGCGATTCTTTTGAGAGCGAGATCGGCGATCTTGTCGTCGAGCCGCGTCGAAACCGTCGATCGCGGTCTTAATCAGCCGTTTGATCTTTAAATGAATCGCGGAGTCGATTAACGAAGCCGCGATTCAATCATCGCGTTTACTCGTCGAATCCCACAGGGCTCCTCGGCTTTCGTGTTTCTGAACTTGACATTTGCGATGGTATCCTCATATAATGCGTTCTCTGAAATTCGCTTCATGTTCAAACCCGCCTGATCATTCAAGGCTGGTGTGGATGCCATATCGGGCTCGCCCGGCGAGCTTACCGTTCCTACGAGTTTAAATACGACGAGAAAAACCGATGCAATCAGAATCGAAATGGTATCATTACATTTCTTACTTTTTCGGCGGAGCCTTCCTGGCGAACATGATTCCGCACCTTGTGAACGGAGTCTCGGGGGCGCCGTTCCAGAGCCCTTTCGCCACGCCTCCCGGTCGCGGGTTGTCGTCGGCGACGATCAACGTCGTTTGGGGAATGTTCAACCTGGTCGTCGCTTATCTTTTGGTGGTTCGGGTCGGCCGGTTCGACTTGCGACTGATCAAACACGTGATTGTGCTGGGTTTGGGCGTGTTGATCATGTCGCTTATGTTGGCGCATTCATTCGGCAAATATCATGGAGGCGATCTTTAAACTTGGTGATTTGAAACAAGGGATCAGATTATCGATCTGGAACGCTCGGTCGACCTCGAATCGTCGATATGATTCACCATCAGTCGACATGATTTGAATCAGTCGGTATACCGTTTCAAATGCGGTTTTCGAGGAGGAAGCGAGAACCGATGCGCAGGAGATTGTTGCGAGTTGCGGGACGGCTTGACTTGTGAAAGTCGAGTCTCGGCGGGTTGCGCGCCGATAAGAGAGGCGCCGAGCCGATCGAACCGGAACTTCGATCGGCGCGAACCAAGCCGAGCCGGCGAACGAACCTCATCCTAGCGATCAGGAGGTCGGGGGTTCGTTTCTCAGGAAGAGGCCTTGATTTATGACGCTTCAGAGAAGTGGGATCGGGATCGCATTATGGATCGCCGCGGCGATCTTTTCGATCGCTCCGACGACATGCGACGGGGGCGAGCACGCGCCTCGGGTTTTACCTGAGAACGCTGTTCAGCCTCCCGGCGCGAGTTTTGAAGGATATCCCGTCATCGGGACGCGTCAGAAGGTTTGGATCGGCGAGAACATTCTCGGCGAATCGGCTCGCGAACTCGCGATCAGGCCGATCCGGGGATTGGGGATGCTGACGATTCGTCCGCTCGAGCGCTTGACGGTTCGAGCCAAGGAAATCACTCCGATCGCCAAATTTGGGCATATGTCGCCGATTTGCGATCCGCTCGCGAATCCGAACCGGGGTGGAGATTTCGGCGGCGACGCGGTTCCCGCTCGGTTGACTTTATTGACCGACAGCGAGCCCGCGATTCAGGCTTTGTTGCGGTTGATCGCGGGGGCGCAGTACCGAATAGACCTAATGATGTATGGATGGGACGACGACTTCACGGGGCGTCAGGTCGCCGAGGCGCTCGTGATGAAGGCGCGTTCGGGGGTGTTGGTTCGCGTGGTGACCGATCACGCGGCGTATCTTATACATAATAAAAAAGTGGTCGATGGATCTCAGACGTTTTTGGATTTGTTGAAATCGACTCCGAACGTCGCGGTTTTGCTCGGGCCCGATCCGTTTATTCGGCTTGATCATCGCAAGTTGGCGGTGATCGACGATCAAACGGCGTGGTCCGGGGGGATGATTTTGACCGACACGGCGCGGGTTCGCTGGCACAATTTCGCGTATATCGCTCAGGGGCCGATTGTTGCCGAGTTCGCCGCGGTGTTCGACGAACGGTTTCGCCACGCCGGCGGCGTTTCGGTTCCGTCGTGCCCCGGGGCGAGCGAGTACGCGAGTTCGGTCGTTCCCAACGCTTCGGTGCGATTGGTGAGGACCGACGTCTGCAAGCGGTCGTTGAAAAATTCGGTTTATCACGCGATCGATAACGCACAAAAACGTATTTATATTGAGAATCCTTACTTTACCGACGAGCAGTTGATCGCGAAGTTGGTCGCGGCGAGTCGTCGAGGCGTTGAGGTGAACGCGATATTGACGATCAGGGGGAACGTTCATCGCGTGAATCAAGACGTTACGTTGACCGCGAACAAGTTGTATCGGGGAGGCGCGCGCGTTTATTTATATCCCGCGATGACACACGTGAAAGCGATGTCGGTCGACGGCGTTTGGGCGTATATGGGTACGGGGAATTTCGACGAGTTGAGTTTGCGGAACAATCGCGAGGTCGGTCTTTCGGTGGTGAGCGAGCCGGTGGTCGAGGCGCTCGATCGCTCTTTATTTGAGGCGGATATCGCGGCTTCTCAAGAGATTCACGCGTTGCTGCCGAAGCCGAGCAATTGGATCTCGCTCGAGCTGTTTGAGCTTTGGTATTGAAGCGCGGATTGAGAAAGCGTTGATCCGCTTGTTGAACGCCGGGTCGGTTCCGATTATCTTGACGTTTATCAAACCGGCGGCGCTTCGGCTTGGACGGAGGTTTCGCCGCGCGGATCGGTATGCGGATGTTCGCTTGAGGTCAACCCGATGAATCGCGTCGTTCTCGGTTTTGTTTGCGCGGCGATCGCATCGTATCCGGCGCACGGAGAAGACAAAACCGCGACGGCGGCGTTGGCGAAGAAGGGGCTTTCGCGGGCGAGCGATTACTTTGTGATTCCCGGCGAGGCGAAAGTGACGCGCGGGCTCGCTTCGCTTCAGGCTTTGCGCGGCAATTTGGTCGCGGCGATGAACAAGCAAAAGCGGTTCGAGGTCGAGAAGGAGGAATCGCGTAAGCTCAGAATCACGCTCACTCAAGAACGTTTACAGATATCGAGTCGGCTTCCCTACGTTACCGCGGTAAACGATCATAATGTGCTTGTATCACGATTGAATCAGATCGCCGATCAGTTGAATTTGATCGCTCAAACGACGGAGAACGGCGAGACGGCGCGGGAGCTGGCGGCCGAGTCGGGGCGTGCACGCGAGGAATTTTTGCAGAAGATGATCGACTTTCGAGCGCTTGTCGACGAAACGACGACGAGGTACGCCGAGCTCGCCAAAGATCCCGAGGTTACCGCCGCTCTCGCGGCGCTGAACCAATCGGGGAAGGTTAAATTCAAGCTGGGGCCGACGAAGGCGTTTCTGAACGCCGTCGCGACGCTTCAAAAACTTGAAAAGATGATCCAAACTGAAACGATTGCTTTGAGGAATGAGAACAACGTGTTTTGGGTCGACGTGGTGATCAACGGCAAGTTGGCGAAGCCGATGGTGTTCGACACGGGCGCCGGGATCGTGTTGCTGCCCGCGGAGTTCGCGACCCAGGCGGGATTGAAGCCGAGCGAGAGCGATCCTGTGATCAATTTGAGCGTAGCGGACGGTCGGAAGGTGAAAGGTCGGCTGATGACGTTGAAATCGATCAAGGTGGGCAAGTTCACGGTGTCGAATGTCGAATGCGCGGTGCTTCCTCCCGAGATGGCGGACGCTCCGCCGCTTTTGGGCGGGACGTTTTTGAAGAACTTCAATTATAAAATAAGTCCTGATCAGGGGAGGCTTACGCTTTCGTTGATCAACGATCCGGCGGCGGAATCGAAGGGGGACGGGGCGGGTTCGGCGGTGCGGAAGACGAAGGGGAAACGATAAGGTTCGGCGTTTGGGATCGATTTTGGGCTGAATTTGGCGATTCGGATTGGTCGTCCGGTGGGGAGTGAATCCTGGCGGGATGAAATCTTTTGGAAGACGGCGTTACGCGGCTTGCCGAACGGTCGCGGCGGCTGCTAAATTGATGGTGACCGTACGTTTCGATCGATCGGTTGGTTTATTGGGGAGAGCGTCGGCCGCAGGCCGTTGACGTGATGCACCGCGAGCGCCGTCGGTTGTATTATTCGGGACGAGTTCAGGGGGTCGGGTTTCGTTATACGGCGAATCGGATCGCCCAAAATTTTGATTTATCGGGAACGATTCGCAACTTACCCGACGGTCGAGTCGAGTTGTTGGTCGAGGGGAACGCGAGCGATTTGAACGTGTTTCTCGAGGCGATCGCCGAGGCGATGAAGCGTTATATCGAAGACGTCGCGGTCGAGAGGTTGCCCGCGGGTGAGCCTCCGCTCGGTCCTTTTTCGGTTGTTTGTTAGTGTCGATCAGCCGATTCGATCGTATGGACCGCGGTATCGCGGGACGTTTCGCAATCATTGATTTTATTGCACAAGGCGGGAATTTCAATCTATGAAAGCCTATACAATCGCCATTGCGACGGCCAAGGAGGCGGTCCGTCGACCGGCGTTTTTCGTTCTGGGTTTCCTGGCGGTGGCGTTGTTGGCGTATTCGATTATCGTCCCTTACTTTACGTTCGGCGAAGACATCAAGGTATATAAGGATACGGGTCTGACGACGATCTCGGCGTTCGCTCTCATTTTGGCGTTGTTGACTTCGAGTTCGGCGGTCGCCGACGAGATTGAGGGGAAGACCGCGATTACGCTTTTATCGAAGCCGATCAATCGACGGCAGTTTATTTTCGGCAAGTTTCTCGGGATCGAGATGGGGGTTTTGGCGTTTTTCGGCGTGATCGGCGTATTGTTCGCGATGGGTGTTTGGTACAAATACGGTTACGACGTGCGCGAGTCGACGAGCGGCGTACTCGACATGATCCAGCGGCGGAAGCAGATCGAGCAGATTCTTCCCGGTTTGGCGCTCGGCTTTTGCGAGGTGACGGTGCTGACCGCGATCAGCGTGGCGATCTCGACTCGGATGCCGATGCTTGTGAATCTGATCGTATGCCTGTCGATCTTTTTCCTTGGTCACCTGACGCCGATTTTGGTACAGGGAACGCAGGGGAAGAACGAGCTGATCTCGTTCATGGCTCAATTGTTTAAGTGGGCCTTGCCTTCGCTCGAGTTCTTCAACGCGGGTCCTTCGATCGCGACGGGGTCGCTGATTCCCTGGGTTCAATACGTTTTGCCCGCCGCGCTCTACTGCGTGATGTATAGTGGAGCGGCGATCTTGTTGGCGTTTTTGCTCTTCGAGGATCGCGACCTGGCGTAAAGAAGCCTTCGTTACATCCGGAACGACGCCGACCGCGACGACGGCTCGGAGCGACATTTGGGACCGCCGACGGCGGATAATCAAACATGCGCGCGGCCTCATACACGCGAGCCCGAGCGTTCCTTAAGGAACAAGGGACCGCGCAAGCCTGGGCGATCGGGCTTGGTGTTTTACAATCGTTGTTGGCGATCAAATTTTTGGCGACGGCGGGGCTGATTCTGGCTCTCGCTCTGACGCCGAGGGTTTCGGTCATTCGGTCGAAGCCGATCGAGCCCAAGACGCCCGGCGGAGTTCGCGTTTGTCCGGCGCTCGTCAATTTCCCCGTGTCGGTTCAAAAGAAGGCCGTTTATCTGGCCAAACCCGACGTTTGGGTTCTGACGAACGGGGGGCTCACGCCGACGGCGGTCGCCAATTTGCAATCGCAGTCTCCCGCTCGTCGACTTTGGGGGTTTTTGATCCGTTCGCAGATTCGATGGATTCCGGCGCTTGGAACGAACGGCGGAGCGCTCGTCTTTTTAACCGGCGCGGCTCTCACGGTTTTGGCGGTTTTATCGCTCGTCGTTCGGATTCGACGGTCGTTGGTCGCGAGCCTTTCGGGAGCGGTCGCGACGAATTTGCGTCGCTTGATCCATCGGCAGATTTATCGTCTCGGTCAGACGGCGCTTCCGGTCGAGGGAACGGGTCCGGTAATCAACATGTTTACACGCGATGTTAACGACGTCGCGGTGGGTGTTCGCGCCGATCTCGAGGTTGTTCCGGCGACGTGGATTTTGGCGATCGGGCTCGTTTTGATTCCACTTTTGATCGCCCCCGATTTGTTTCTTTCGTTGGTTTCGATCGCGTGCCTGGCGGGTTACGCGGCGCGTGAACTTGAACGGACGGCTCGGCGCGGGGCGGAGATCGCGTCGCGCGAGGCGGCGGTGCAGCTTTGCCTTTTGCAAGAGGATCTCGGTTTGCTCCGCACGGTTCGGGTCTACGGCATGGAGTCGATCGACAAACAACGATTCGACGAACATCTCGATCGGTTTTCGAAGGCCGAGGAGCGTCGCGTCCGCGCCGAGAGTTTTCCCGACCCCGCGATTTTCCTTTTGATCGGATCGTCGCTCGTGTTGACGACGGGTTGGTTGGCGGTGAACGTTTTATATGATCGCGTGTCGGCGGCGGGCGCGATCGTGTTGTTCGCGTCGACGATCGGGCTCGCCGAACCGATTCTCAAGATCCTCTCGGCTCGTCGTCTGATCAAACAGGCGAGTCGGTCGTCGACGGGGTTGTTTGAATTTCTCGAGCGCAAACCCGAAATTCAACAGTCGGTCGGCGCCAATTTTCTTCCTTCATTGAAACGCAAGATCTCGTTTGAAAACGTAACTGTTGAAAGCATGAGCGGACGTACGTTGTTGTCGGGGGTGTCGTTCGAGATCGGGGCGGGCGCCCGCGCCTCGTTCATGGGGATGGAC
Source organism: Planctomycetota bacterium (assembly GCA_021791715.1). GTDB lineage: Bacteria > Planctomycetota > Planctomycetia > Isosphaerales > Isosphaeraceae > JAKBCQ01. The sequence continues at coordinate 12,763 of JAJYWB010000029.1, forward strand.
GAGGAGGCGAAATATGCGCTCGCGTGTTTGATTCCACGACTTCTCGATCCCAAGACGGGGCGGGTTCGGATCGACGGGCTCGATCTCCGCGACGTGACGCTCGAATCGCTGCGGGCGCAAGTCGCCACCGTGCTGCAATCGGACCTTGTTTTCAGCGATTCGGTCGTCGCCAACATCGGCCTGGGCGACCCCAGCTTCGACCTCGCCCGCGTGATCGAAGCCGCGAAAATCGCACATGCTCATCATTTTATTCAAGATCTTCCCGACGGTTACGATACGATGATCGGCCCGCTCGGTCATTATCTGACGATCGACGAGCAATATCGCGTGGCGCTTGCGCGGGCGTATTTACATGATCCTTCGATCGTGATCGTCGAGGAGCCGAACGCGACTCTCGACGACGACGTTAAGCATTTGGTCGACGATACGATCGCGCGAATCGCCCCCGGTCGGACGATGATTTTCTTGCCGCATCGGTTATCGACGATCCGAGCGAGCGACCAGGTGATCTTGATCCACGACGCGCGGGTCGAGGCGGTCGGCTCGGCGCGCGAGCTGCAACAAACGAGCAAGCTCTTCAGGCATCTCCAGTATATGGAGTTCAATCGTTTCGCCGCGGGAGAGATCGAAGTCGGCCAGATGAGCACGACTTAATCAAAGCGCGAATCGCCCAATCGATCGTCTCGCGTCGAAAAAGGTAAGAACATGTTCGCATGCTTGTTTTATGATTTAATCTGTTTCATGATTTATTGATTGATATGTGGCCGACACGCGTTTGAGGAGCGAGATCCGTTCTCGCGATCGCTCGCGATCGATTCGCCGCGCTTCGCCGCATTCGATTCGCTCGAATCGAACGCGATCTCCCGGAGCGAGCCCGCCGACGCGGTCGAGATCGGCGTTAATTACGTGTGCGAAATGAGCATAACCTCCCATTGTTCCCGCCGCGACGCCGAGAACGATCGGTCCTTTTTTTGTCCATTGAATCGCCCCCGGAGCGACGGGCGCCGACGGCCGTTCGGGGTCCTCATCCCAATCGATATCGCCTTGTTCGCTTTGAAGCCTTACGCCGACGCGATCGGAATCGAGCGAAGCGGTCCATTCGATTTCACAAAGTCGTTTCAAAACGCTTCGCGCCGCGGGATCGTCCGCGGGGCCCTCGACGATTCGGATCGGCTTGTCTGGAGAAGCGTGAGATATCGGCGATCGCATATATCGAGTTATGGTGAAACTTGATCGAGCGGGAAGGATATCGCCGGAGGCGAGCGGCTTTTCCGACGAACGCGAGCCGAGAATGATGCGCGTTTGAAATCCCCCCGCGACCGCGAGATAACACCGACACCCCGAGGGCGTTCCGCCGATCCGAATCCGGTCGCCGCTAGCGAGACTCGTCGCGAACGGGGGATGAAGCTCTTTGATCACAACTCCGCCGCGCTCGATCCGAGCCTGGAAGGGAGCTCCGGCGAGCGCGATCGCGGTCGGATCGAGCGCCTCGAAACAACCCCCCAGAAGAGCGATCTCGATGCACGCGGAGTTCGAATCGTCTCCCAGAAGAGCGGCGGCGAGCGCGTGCGATTCGCGATCAAACGCGCCTCCGGGCGGAACGCCGAACGCTCGATAACCCGTTCGACCAAGATCCTGAATCGTCGATCGAATTCCGGGCTCGACGACAAATAAACTCACGTGATGATAAAGCTCCGTACTTGAATATTCGATCGATTACAAATCGATCGGATGAGGTCGGCGACGGCGACCGCGTGCGGAGCGTCGCCGTGAACGCAAAGCGTCTCGACGCCTCGATCGATCAACGTGTGAACTTGATCTTCGATTTCATGGGGATCGAAGACGATCGCGTCGGCGCGATCGCGCGCGACGAGCGAGCCGTCGGCTTGATACCTTCGCTCGGGAAATCCCTCGGCGACGAATCGAACTCCGCGCTCGCGGGCGAGCTCTTCGAGCGCGCCTCCCGGAATTCCCAGAATCGGAAACGATCGCTCGTAAGCCGCGTCGATCACTCCCAGGGCGATTTCGCGATCGCGCCGCGCCTGGTTGTAAAGCGCTCCATGAGGTTTGATATAATGAACCTTCCGATTCATGGAATCGGCGATTGCGATCAGTCGATCGACCTGATCGACGATCAGATCACGAACCGCCTTGCGATCGATCGAACGTTCACGTCGGCCGAAGTTTTCACGATCGGCGTAACCGGGATGCGCGCCGACGACGACGTTCCGTTCGGCCGCGGCGCGCAGAGTCGCCGCGATCGTCGCGGGATCTCCCGCGTGCTCCCCGCAACAGACGTTCGCGCTCGACACGCGATCGAGCAAAAGAACGTCCCAGGGAAAGCCCTCGCCGAGATCGGCGTTGATATCAATGGATTTCGTGTTTATGATCATGTGTATTATGATTGATTATTTGTTGGAATGGGGATCAAGGAGTTCGCCTTCGCGTCTCTCGAATTCGTCGCGGTCGATCGAGCGGAAGCGAAGCGAATCGCCTGCGCGAATCGGAAAAAACTCGCGGTCGAAATCGACGATTCGTAGCGGAGTTCGGCCGAGAATCCGCCAGCCCCCTGGAGAATCGTTCGGGTAGACCCCGGTTTGCCGACCCGCGACCGCGACCGAACCCGCGGGGGTACGCGTCCTGGGCGATTCGAGACGCGGGATTCCCGCGAGTCGCTCCGAAAGATATCCCGCATAAGGAAAACCGGGCTGAAAGCCGATCGCAAACACATGATAAACTCGGCTTGCATGCTCGTTGATCACGTCGTTAATCGACAAACCAAGACGCTCGGCCGCGAATGGAAGATCGACGCCGTCGTAAAGCACGGGAAGGACGATCGCGGCGGCGGAGTGATCGTGGACGGCTCGCGCGTCGATCGATTCGAGGTCGATCAGAAGCGCGTCGGGATCGACTCGATCGGGGTTGAAATAAACCGCCGCCGATCGGTACGCGAGGACAAGGTCGTCGACCCCGATGAACGATCGACGCCGCGCCGCGAGATACCAAAGCCGTGCTCGGTCCTCATCCTCAAATCGGATGAGAAAAGCGCGATCGCCGAGCGGGGAGACGTTCGCGAATCGTGAACTGTTCATGCAATGTTATTGATAAATACGTATTATACGGGATTCGATTTTCGATCCCGCCCGGAGGGTCGCGACCGATCTCGAAAAAATATTCGGATCGGAGCGACGATCGATCGACCTTTTCGGTACAATATCATACGACCTCGTGCGAAACGACCCGCTTCTCGGGCGTGGAGATCCGGTAAAATGGCTTTCACATCGATATCGATCGGTATACCGTTTGTTTTGATTGGTTTTTTCACGGCGCCGCCCAGGAAGCGAGAAGCCGATCCTCCCGCCGCGGAGACGGTTACGCTGAAAGACGGAACGGTTCTCAAGGGGCTGATTCTCGATTCGAGTTCAGGGCCGCGTGGTAAGGTTATCGTCGCGGTGCGACGCTCCATGATCGCCAAAACCGCCCCCGTTTGGTCAAAGCGTCGTTTCGAGCAGGAGCGGGCGACGTGGCGCGAAGCCGTTCGCGAACGTGTGGGGCGGCTCAAAGCGTGGCGGGCCGAGCGACGCGACGGTCCCGGCGAGGATCGCAAGCTTTCCAGGTGGATCGACGATCAGATCGCCTCGCTCGGACGCGTGGAAAATCAGCCCGATTCTCCCCTGTTCGTCGCGGTGATCGATCGGCGCGACGTCCGCACGGCCGAACGGCGCACCGCGGATCAAACGAGGCTGGTTCGGAAAGCGTGGCTGCTGGGGATCGAAGATCCTGAGACGATGAAAACGAGCGAGCTCAAGGGAACGCTCGAGGCTCGCGGAGTCGTCACCGACGCGCGCGATCCGGCCTCGATCGCCGATCTTTTGCCTCCGGTTTCGGAGCCCGAGGATCGCTGGATGATCCGTCGCGCCGCGACCGAGGTGAAGTACGACGAGGGGAATCGATTCATCCGGCAGGGTCCGATGATCATTCCCGATCTCAAGCCGGGTCAGGCGCTTCCGGGAGCGAACGGTCAACCCGTCGACTTAAAAGCGGGTTTGGATGTTTTGAAATCGCTGTTGGGAGGGGGGGACGGTGTCGATCCGCTGGTGACGACTCTGAAGGGGCTGGCCGATCAGGGGCGCGCCGGGGCGATCGTGACCGAGCTCGATATGGCGCCCGATCTGAGCCGGATCGAGGTCCGCACGACGATGTACGTCCGCTCGCCCGACGGGCCCTGGGTTCCGGTTCTTACCAAAACCGGCGGCGGCCGGCCCGAAGACGCTCCGGATCAAAACGCACAGGATCTCGCCGCCGACCCGACCGTCAAACAAACGTTTGATTTAATCGAATCGCTCGGACTCGGACAAATCGATCCTGGGCTGAAGAATCGCGCGCTCAGGGTGGGCGTCGCCACGCGTGCGGCGCTGGGGCAATCGCGGAACGCATTTAACGAGGAGCTCGAACGGATCGCTCTTCCCGTGGGAACTTCCCCCTCGTCGGCCGAGAAGCCGGTCGACAAGTCGGCTCCGGGAGATAAGCCCGCGGCGAAAGAGGGCGAAGCGGCGAATCGGGCCGTTCCCAAAGCTCAAAATGATAACTAATTTGATATGTGTTGTGATATCGCGGGTCGATCGCGATTGAGCGTCGGGTCGCGACCGGTTATGTTAGACGCCTTGCGATTTTCGACGGTTCGCGTCGAGCGATGCGCTTTTTTAGCGCACGAATCGGCGGCGTCGAGAATCGATTCGGTCGGTTGATCGCCGCTCGATCGGTCGCGATCGTCGGCTTCCGGTCGCCGAGTTCGGCCGGCTATTAAGGATATCAAGAAATGTCGTTATTCGCAGGCAAAAAGGGTTTAATTCTGGGCGTCGCGAACGAGTTCAGCATCGCCTGGGCGATCTCGAAGCAATTGCTCGATCAGGGCGCCGAGCTCGGTTTCACGCATCTTCCCGGCGACAAGATGGAACGGCGGGTGCGCAAGCTCGCCGATCCCGTCGGCGCCAAGCTGATCACTTCGTGCGACGTTCAAAAGGACGACGACGTCGCCCGCGTTTTCAAAGAGGCGGGCGAGGTTTACGGATCGCTCGATTTCGTCCTTCATTCAATTGCATTCGCACCAATTGATGATATTAAATGTGCGTTTGTTAATTCGAGTCGCGAGGGATTTAAAACCGCGATGGATATCAGCGTGTATTCGCTGGCGATCGTCGCGAGGCACGCCGCGGGGTTGATGCCGAACGGCGGTTCGATCGCCACGCTGACGTATTTCGGCGGCGAACGTGTCGTCTCGGGATACAACTTGATGGGGGTGTGCAAGGCGGCGCTCGACGCCGCGGTGAAGTACATCGCTTACGATCTGGGGCCGAAGAAGATCCGAGTCAACGCGATCTCGGCGGGGCCGGTTAAAACCCTCGCGGCTTCGGCCGTCGGCGACGCCGACAAGCTCGCCGGGCTTTACGAGGCGGTCGCTCCCATGAATCGAAACGTCACGCGAGAGGAAGTGGGGGCCGCCGGCATGTTCATTCTTTCCGATCTCGCGAGCGGGATCACGGGAGAGATCCTTCATGTCGATTGCGGCTATAACGTGATGGGCTCGCCGGGACGCGCGATCGAAGCCGCGAAGGCCGAACGTGGCTGATTCGCACGACGACGGGGCGCGATCGCCGAAAGCGTGCGAATCGGGCGCGTTTGAGCACGTGTCGGAATCAATCGCGGTCGGGATCGGCCTCGTCTTGAAAAACGGAGCGTATCTGGCGCGGTTGCGTCCCGAAGGTTCGCCGATGCCTCATTACTGGGAATTTCCAGGGGGCAAATGCGAACCTGAAGAATCTCCCGAAGCCGCGACTCGGCGCGAATGCGCCGAGGAGATCGGCTTTGAAGTCGCCGTTCAAAGGCTAAGGAGCGTCGTTCCTTTCATCTATCCGCACGGTCGGGTGACGCTTTATTATCACGACTGCGTTCCGCTCGATTCGAACGCGGAACCGGGAGCGAACACCGGTTTTCGTTGGATCAAAGCCGCCGATTTGCCGGGTTTGCTTTTTCCTCCGGCGAACGAGGCGATCGTCTCCGAATTGGCCGCCGAAAGCCGCGATTCGAAAGTCGAGATCGACTCGATCTGAGGTGAAGGCTTAAAGATCCGCCCCGCGCGTCGATCGATCGAAAACGACGAGATTCGGGGTCGAGGCGATCTCAGGCGAAGGCGTGAAGACCCGACCCGCGCTTCGGTCGGTCGAAAACGACGAGCGTCGGGGTCGCGGCGTAACACACGGAGGCTCGATTCGAATCAGAGAATAAAGCCGTTTATCTAGGTGGAATTCCACATCGGTGGATTATTTGGCGGTATAAGACCGAGCGGATCGACTTCGATGATGCAAACGACGCAAATTCCTCTGATGCTGACCCCCTTCGCGGTGTATTTGTACGTACTTGGCGTTTGGCATTCGGGCCGATCGCCCCGCGTCGTTTCGGGCTGGCTCGATTGTTTTTTACTCGCGGCGGCGATCTGGGGTTTGCTCGCGTTCGGCCCCGCTGGAGGGTTTTTCACGGGCCCTTGGCTCGGCGCGGCGCGGCCCTGGGGGGCTTCGATCCTCCTGGTCGTCGTCGGTTCGATAATCGCCGCGGTCGTCCCTTCGCCGTTTTCTCGATTCGTCATTTATAATATCAATCCAGTGGAATTTCATGATCTTTTTGATAAGATGATCGTTCAAAGCCCGGGGGGGTTCGCGCGGACGCTCGCCGGCTACGAGAATTCGGCCGAGGGCGTGTCGATCGTCGTCGAGAGTTCAAACCGGTTTCGCGTCGTGGTGATCGAGATCAAGGGGGCGCGGGCGCGATCGACGCTGGCGGCGTTGAAACCGATCCTTCGCGAGCGATTGAGCGAGGTACGATCGGGTCCGTCGCCGATCGCCTGGATTTTCTTCGCGGCGTCGATCGCGGCGATGCTGATCCCGTTCGGAGCGATCATGGCGACTCGGCCCGAGGCTCGACGCGCGTTTCTCGGCCTGTTTCAAAGAATCGTCGGTCGATAAGCGTTGTTATATCGGGTCAGGGGTTGAATCAACATTATAACATAAAGATAAAAGGGCGGTATTATCAATTAGAATAGATAAATAAAAAATCCGCGGCGTTTTGGGCCGCGGACATTCGGGTGACGAGCTTTGGAATTCGATCGAGTTCGATCAAACCGAGTTTTCGAACGGGTAATTAACTTTGGAATTCGATCGGGTTCGATCAAACCGCGTTTTCCTTGGAGCTCGCGGTGTTCATCGGCAGCGAGCCGTGCGAATCGAGGATTTTATCGATCAAACCATAATCGCGCGCCTCACTCGGCGACATGAATCGATCGCGATCGGTATCTTGTTCCAGTTTTTCGAGCGATTGCCCGGTGTGAGTGCGATAAATCTCGTTGAGCTGCCGTTTCATCCGGATGAATTCCTCGGCGTGGATCAGGATCTCGGTCGCGGTCCCCTCCATTCCGGCGAGGGGTTGATGAATCATGATCCGGCTGTGTTCGAGAGCGGTCCGTTTTCCTTTGGCGCCGGCGCACAAGAGGAGCGAGCCCATGCTGGCGCATTGGCCGATGCAATACGTCGCGACGTCGCACGGAACGACCTGCATCGTGTCGTAAATCGCCAGCCCCGCGCTCACGCTCCCGCCGGGGCTATTAATATATAAATGAATATCAGCTTTGTCGTCCTGGTGCGCCAGAACGAGCATCTGCGCGACGACGACGTTGGCGACGTTGTCGTCGATCGCGGATCCAAGCATGATGATGCGATCTTGCAACAGGCGCGAGTAGATGTCCATCGCGCGTTCTTCGCGACCGCTCCGCTCGATCACGATCGGAATCAGGGGCATCGATCGGTTCCTCGTTCCATCGTATAATAACTAGAAAGTTGTGTGTTAAAGTTTGATTCAAACCGAATCGTCGGTTCAACCGCGGTCGCTCGCGAAATCAGGAAACGGGAGGCGCGGAAACCGGGCCGGTTTTGGAGTCGACGCCGAAGATCTTACCGACGACCTCGTCGACGAGACCGTATTCCTTCGCCTGTTGCGCGGTGAGATAGCGGTCGCGCTCGGTATCTTTGGCGACGCGCTCGATCGGCTGACCCGTGTGTCGCGCCAAGATCTCGTTAATCACCTGCTTATTACGCATGATCTCCTCGGCCTGGATCTCGATATCGGAGATCTGCCCCGATACCTGACCGTACGGCTGGTGAATCATGATCTTCGAATGCGGAAGCGAATAACGCCTCCCCTTCGCCCCGCCGGCGAGCAACACCGCCGCTCCCGAAGCCGCCATGCCGATGCAATACGTCGCGACGGGACATTCGATGAACTGAAGCGTGTCGTAAATCGCCAGCGTGCTCGAAACGCTGCCGCCGGGACTGTTGATATAAAAACTGATCCCCTGCGTCCGATTCTCATACTGGAGAAATAAAAATTTCATCACCACTAGATTCGCGAGCGCGTCGTTGATCACCCCCTCGAGGAAGATGATCCGGTTTTCCAGCAGCAGGTCGGAAAGCGTCATCTGCCGCTGCCGCGCGTAATCGCGATAACGCTGAATCGACGGCGAAAACGGTTCACGGTCCATGAACATCGCGGGTCCTCGGCTCAACTTCGGCCTGGAATGGTGAAATACGAAGCGAACAACCCTCGCGACGACCGATACGCGGGGCTTCTCGCGGTTCGACTTATGCGTCGGCGGATTCGCTCGAATGATCCGGGGCGGACGACGAATCGACTTGTTCCGCCGAAGCCGCCGACTCGTCGAGCGTTTCGACGTCTTTGTTCTCGGGGATCAATTCGACATCCTCGAATTTCACAAACTCCAAAATGCGTGCGATCGTTTTCCGCTCGAGGATCTGCGCCGCGAGAGCGTCTTGTCGACCCTCCTTCTCGATCTGCGCGCGAACCCTGCGGATGCTTTGATCGCTTTGATCCGCGATCAATTCGATCTCGTCGTCGATGTCGCTCTCTTCGACTTTAACGTTCTCGACTTCGGCGATACGTGAAAGAATGAAATACTCTTTGAGATCGCGAAGCGTCGTTTCGTGAGCGAACGAGCGGATCTCGGCCGATCGATTGCGAATCTCACGCTCGGAGAGCCCGGCGCTTTGCATCTCGATCACTCGTCGCTCGATCGCGGTCTTCATCTGTCCCGCGATCATCTCGGCGGGCATCTCGAACGGATGCTGAGCATACAATTGATTGAACAACTCGTGACGGATCGCCTGCTCTTGCTGGAACTTGTACCGGCGTTCAAGCATCGAACGAATCGCCGTCCGGAATTCTTCGAGCGAATCGAAACCGAGGCGATCAAGAAACGCCGCGTCGACCTCGGGAAGCCGTACGGTTTTGATATCAAGGATTTCAATCGATACGTCGATCGATTGACCGCGAATCGCTTCGTCGGCCGAGGCGCTGCCGATCTCGGCCTTCGTGATCCGCGATTCACCGATCTTCGCCCCCTCGATCGCCTTCGCAAGATCGGGGATGAATCCGTCGGTGAAGCGAAGTTCGGGAAAGACGCGGAAATTCACGTCCCGCACCTCGTTACGAACCGCTCCGTTATTCAGAAAAGTGATGTTCGCGGTGACGTAATCCCCTTCGGCGACCCCGCCTTCAAGCTTGGGAACGACCTGAGCGAACCGCTCGATATATTTCTTGAGCTCGACGTCGATATCCGAATCGTGCACGACGCGAATCGGCCGCTTGATCGTTAAATTCTTGTAATCGGGAAGCGGGAATTCGGGTTGAACCTCGACGTCGAATTCAAACTCGAACGGGCCGAGGTCGGGAAGCTCGATCGCCTCGATGTCGATCTGAGGCTGGGAAATCGGTCGAATTTTCTGCTCGTCTTCGAGCTGCTCGAGACTCGCCAACAACAATGCCGATTTCACCTGGCCCGAAACCTCTTTGCGGAATCGACGTTGAATCAATTGAGTGGGTGCGTGCCCCTTGCGAAACCCGGGAACGCTCGCGTCCTTGCCGAAAGCCCCGACCGATTCGGCGAATTGACGCTCGATATCATTACGTGAAATCGTGATCTTCACATGCTTCTTGCAGGCGCCGACGTCGTTCACCGCGACCTTCATATCAAGCTTGGGCTTCATCTCGGCCTGGCTCAAGGCGTCGACCATCGCGGTCGATCCCTCGGCGGCGCCGGCATCGTCGAACTCGTCGCTGCTCATCAAAAAGCGTCCTTCATCGTTCAAATCGGCGTCGTCTATGGGGAGTCGGTGCTTTGATCGGTCGATACCGCCGCGCGCTCCAAATAGCGCGCGAATCAGTCCCCATTCCACAAGGCAAAGCGGGAGATGGGATTTGAACCCACGACAACCACGTTGGCAACGTGGTGCTCTACCCCTGAGCTACTCCCGCGTCGATCATCAAGCCTAAATCGCGGACGAATTCGCGTTAAACTATCAATCGAGAATCGTCCGCCTCGGCCTCACGATGAATTGAGTATAAAGCCGCCGAGAGGAAATGCAAGACCGTCCTCGCCGTTCTCTCAGGTTGTTTTTCCTCTCGTTCGACTCGCTCCACGCGACCGAGGTTCGCGCCCCCATACGCTCCCCCGACCCGAAACGCGGAACGACGCCGATTGCGCCTCCATTTCGCGAGCCGATAAGTGAGTCGATTCGGACCCCGACCCGAAATACTCATCCGCGCCGATCGCGCCGGCCGCGCGCACAATCAATCGGCGCGTCGATCGGCGCCGATCTCGAGACCCGGATCTTCCTCGATCGATCCTCCTCCTTTCGTTTAAAACAAACAAACAAGTGAGCCCGCATCGTTAGCCTTCGCGATCGCGACGAAAATCCAAAAACCAGGGGTTGCACGATCCATGATAGAAACGAATTTCATCATGTTTGAAATCAAGCTCCTCGACCGACGAGGATGACTCCGCCGTCGTTTTGCGATACAAAAGATCGATTCGATTTCGCGCCCGAGCGGCGGCTCGTCACGTTCATCCCGACGCTCGGGCCACGACCGGATCGATTCAGATGAAAGTGAAAATCAAGTATGAATATTCTGGGGATTGGTACCGATATCGTCGAGTGCCCGCGGATCGGCAAGATGATCGAGCAGCACGGCGAGCTGTTTCTTAGACGCGTGTATACCGACCGTGAGATTCGCTACTGTCAGGCCAGGAAGCACGCGATCGAGCATTTCGCGGGGCGTTGGGCGGCCAAAGAGGCGATCCTCAAGGCGCTCGGAACGGGTTGGAGTCGGGGTATTTCCTGGACCGATATCGAGATCCGCAACGATCCCTCGGGACGCCCCAAGGTGATGATTCGAGGAGGGTCGAAAGACGTCGCGATCCGTCAAGGAATCGCCGACGTTTTGATTTCCATTTCGCACTGTCGCACCTACGCCGTCGCCTACGCGCTTGCGACCGGGATCGAGCGCACCGCGGGCGAACGACGAACGGCCGCCGATTCCGCCGAGGAGGAAACCTCGCTCGATCCCGATCTTTCAGGAGACGGAGATCAAGAAGACCCCGGGACCGAAACCGAAAACTCCGAATGAAAGGCGAGCCGAATCGATCCTATATGAATCAAAATCGGCTCGATCTTAAAAAGCTCTCGTGATCTTAATCGAAACCGACGAGAGACCGTTGATTCGTCCCTCGCCGATTTGGAATTCAGACTCCCGCGACCGCCGTGATTCGTTCAAACGATTGGGAATTCAGGTTCCCGCGACCGCCGTGATTCGTTCAAACGATTGGGAATTCAAACTCCCGTGACGGCCATGATTCGTTCAAGCGTTTGTTCACCGGGTTCGCGTGTTCCCTTGCACTTGGGGTAATTGGCGCAGCCGAGGAAGAAGCCGCGGCGACCGCGGCGGACGATCATCGCGCCGCCGCATTGCTCGCACGTTTCCACGACCTCGACCGTTTTGAGATCGGGGCCTTCGTTTTTGGGCGCCGCGGGGATCGCGTCGCCGAGTCGTTCTTTGAGTTCGTCGGAGATCTGAGCCGTTCCTCGACATTTCGGGTAACTTTGGCATCCCAAGAACGGCCCGCGCCGACCTTGCTTCACCCCCATGGCGCCGCCGCACTTGGGACACTTGACGTCGACCTCGACGGGTTTGACCGGTTTTCCCTGGTCGTCGACCGGAGACGTCGTTCGACACTTGGGATAGCCCGAGCACCCGAGGAAGGCGCCCCGCGAGCCTTGCCGCATCACCATCGGTTTGCCGCACTTGGGACATTTGTGCTCGGTCTCGACGACCGAGGGAACGGGGTTGCCGTTTTCATCAAGGTTGTACGCCTCTTTGCACTTGGGGTAACCCGAGCACGAGAGGAACGGACCCCGTTTGCTTTGGCGCAACAGCAACGGTTTACCGCACTTGGCGCATTTGTGCTCGGTCTCGACCGCCTCGGCCTTAACGCTTCCGTCCATCCGCCGCGTCGCCTTGCAATCGGGATAACGCGAGCACCCCAAAAATTCGCCCGACTTGGAAAATTTGATCACCATCGGCGCGCCGCATTCCTGACACACCTCCGACGACGGAATCTGGACCCGCTCCATCGTCTTCTCGGCGACCGAGAGCGACTCTTGAAACGGGTGATAAAAATCGTCCAGAACCTTCACCATGTCCATCTTCGCCGCGGCGATCTCGTCGAGCTCCTCTTCCATTCTTGAAGTGAACTTCATGTTCATAATTTTAGGAAAATGTTCGACGAGGAGATCGGTGACGACCATTCCCAGGTCGGTGGCGCGGAAGCGGCGTTCGGTTTGATCGACATAGCGACGATCTTGGATTGTTTGAATAATCGGCGCGTACGTGCTGGGGCGGCCGATCGCCTCTTTCTCGAGCGCCTTGATCAGCGTGGCCTCGGTGTATCGCGGCGGGGGCTGGGTGAAGTGTCGGCTCGGATCGAGCGCGAGGAGGTCGAGCGAATCCCCCGCGGACAGTTTGGGAAGGAGCGCGTCCTCCTGCTTTGAAGTCGGCGGCAAGACGCGGCGATAGCCGTCGAAAAAGAGGATCTTTCCCTGCGTTTTGAAAACCCCCTCGCCCGCGCCCGCGTGGATCACGACGTCGGTCACGTCGAAAAGCGCCGGAGTCATCTGGCTCGCGACGAAGCGGCGGTAAATCAATTGATAAAGCTTGAATTGATCATGTGAAAGTTTTCCGCGAATGTTTTCGGGAGTGAGCGCGAGATCGGTCGGCCTGATCGCCTCGTGAGCCTCTTGCGCCAGTTTGCCCGCGGCGTATTGATTGGGCTTGGCGGGAAGGTACGCGGGACCGTATTCGGTTTGGATCATCCGCCGAACGGCGTCGAGCGATTCCTGCGATACGCGGAGGCTGTCGGTTCGCATGTAGGTGATGAGACCGACGGGGCCCGATCCGTCGACGTCGATTCCCTCGTAAAGCTCCTGGGCGATTTTCATCGTCCGTTTGCCCGAGAATCGCAAGCGAATCGCCGCCTGTTGTTGCAACGTGCTCGTCTTGAACGGAGGTTGCGCTTTTTCGGGTTTACGTTCTTGTTCGACCGATGCGACGGTGTAGGGAGATTGCGCGAGGGCGTCGCGGATCGCGAGCGCGTCGGTCTCGTTGTCGGCGGCGAACTTCGCCCCTTTCCATTCGACGAGTTCGGCCTCGAATCGCTCCTCCTCCTTGGCGGGATGAGGCGCGAGCGCCGCCTTGATTTTCCAGTACTCCTCGCTGACGAACGCGCGGATCTCCTTTTCGCGTTCGACGATCAACCGGACCGCGACCGATTGAACTCGGCCGGCGCTCAGATTGCGGGCGACCTTTTTCCACAACAGCGGGCTCAACTGATAACCGACGAATCGATCGAGAAATCGACGCGCTTGTTGCGCGTTAACTTTGTCCATATCAATCGGACCAACATGTTGGAACGCGTCGCGCACCGCTTTCTCGGTGATCTCGTAAAAGAGGACGCGGCGAACCCGGTCGTCGGGCAAGTCGAGAGCGTGCTGAAGATGCCACGCGATCGCCTCCCCCTCGCGGTCGGGGTCGGTCGCGAGATAAACCATATCGACGTTTTTCGCCGACTTTTTCAGATCGTCGACCGCCTGTTTTTTCCCAGGCATAATCTCATATGTTGGTGCGTAACTGTGTTGAACGTCGAGGCCGAGTTTTTTCTTGGGGAGATCGCGGACGTGCCCCATGCTCGCCTTGACGACGAAGCTCGATCCCAGGAATTTGGAGATCGACTTGGCCTTTTTGGGGCTTTCGACGATGACGAGGGATTTCCCTTTTCCGCCGAGGGAATCGCCCGCGGCGGCCTTCGACGGCGCTTTCCGCTTGGGGGCGGCCGAGGTCTTGGCCTTGACGCGACCGTCGGCGGGCTTGGCCGCGGTTTTGCGTACCTTGGCGGGGGCGTCGTCGGGTTTCGTCTCGCTTTTGCTGGTCTTTCTCGGCACGGCTCGGTACTTCCTCGAGTGGGAGCGGAAACCGTCTCGACCGCGGCGCTTTATCCGATCGAACGCTCGCTCGGCGGGTTCGATTCTTGACGCTGCAAGCGTTTCGTGGTTCCCTTGGCGTTTCGCCGGCTCCTTTGGTAGATTTGGGACACGGTCGACCCTCGGCGGGTCGATTTTGGGATCGTCGCAAACATCGATCGTCCGTTCTCCATTAGCCGAGGCGATCCGAGCGTGTCAAGTGGGACGCGCCGACGCCGGGTCGCCCAGCCCCTAAGGGGCTGAACCGTCGAATTTTTTTCGGGACTCACCATGCCGTTCGCCTATTTCCGTCGTCATCAACGAACCATGCTCGCGGTGCTCGCGATCATGGCGATGTTCGTTTTCGTGCTGGCCGATTCGCTCCCCAACCTCATGGGGATGCGCGGAGGAACGTCGGGAACGGGGGCCGATACGGTCGTCGCGACGTTGTTCGGCAAGCCCGTTAAACAAAAGGATCTCGAACGGCTCAAGACCGAACGGTATTACGCGAATCGCCTCTGGCAAGAAATCAATCCGATGTACCCGATGGCGTTCGGCGACCTCTCCGATCGTTCGCTCGTCGACGCGTACATCCTTCAACATGAAGCCGATCGGCTCGGAATCCCCGCCGACGTCGCGGTCGCACGCAAATGGATCCGCGAACGCGTCGGCTCGAAATACAGCCCGAAACAGCTCGACGCCGTCTTCGACCGCGTTTTCGGCAACAACGTGAGCGCGAGCACGGTTCTGGAATCGCTCGCCAACCAACTCCGTTTGCTCCACGTTTCGTCGCTCGCGGGCGAAGAACCGCTCACGCCTCTTGATATCTGGAGATCTTATCGCGATACCGACGAACGCGTTTCGGTGCAGGCGGTCGAATTCCGCTGCGCCGATTTCGTGAAAGACGTTCCCGATCCGTCCGCCGCCGAAATCGAAGCGATGTATGCGCAGGGCAAGGATCTGCTCCCCGATCCGGCTCGCGACGTTCCCGGTTTCAAAATCCCACGACGTATTCAATTTCAATACCTGATGATTGACGGTGAATCGCTGATGAAGGGGTATCGCGCCAAGCTCACCGAAGCCGAACTGCGCGACTACCTCGATTCGCATCGTACCGAACTCGAAGACGAACTCCTCAGACCCGTCGGCGACGACCTTCCCTTCGATCTTTTCGCCGACGACCCCAAGGCCGCGCTCACTCCGCGCCCCTTCGGCGATATCAAGCCGACCCTAGAAAATAAGCTCGCCGACGAGACCGCCCGCGCCGAGATCGATCGCCGTTTCAATGAAATTCGAAACGACCTCTTCGAGCCTTATGAACAAAAAGTTGATGAAGTGCGCAATCAAATCGACGAGGCGAAAGAGAAAGGGAAATCGCTCGATATCCAACTTCCCAAGCTCCCCGACGCGGCGCCTTTCGCCAAAAAGTTGGGTCTCGAACTCGCGACGACCCCGTCGCTCGAACGCGAAGCCGCGGCGACTTACGAGCTGATCTCGACGAGCAAAACCGGGCTTGAATGGCCGAGCCGAGGGAGGGATTTCGTCGAGGAATTCTTTGATACGACGATCGGAGTCAACGAGCCCGTCGAGCTGACCGACTCTCAGGGAAGACGTTACCTCGCGTGGAAAATGAAGGACGACGAGGCGCACACCCCCCCGCTCTCTCAAATACGCGATCAGGTTGTCCAAGCGGTGAAGATGAAAAAGGCGCGCGAACTCGCTCAAAAAGAAGCCGATCGTCTTGCCCGACAAGCGCGCGAACACGACGGCAAGCTCGCCGAGGTCGTCAAGGATCGCCCCGTCATCACCACCGCTCCCGTCGCGAAAAAGATCCCGGCGATCTTCACGTCGCAATTTCAATCCGAGGAACAACCCGTCGACATCAAAGAGATCCCCTACACGGGCGACGAGCTTCGCGAATTGATCTTTCACCTGAAACCCGGCGACGTTCAGGTCGGATTCAATCAACCGAAAACGATTTGTTATGTGATTACCCTTGTGAGGCGCGATTCCCCATCGTTCGCCGCGTTGTTCTCTCCCAACGGATCGAGCTTCATCATCAAGCAAACGCTCGGGATCAAGGCGATGCGGGGGAGCGGTCAGAACTGGATGGAACTGCTGCGTAAGCGAGCGGGGTTATCCGACGATTGGATTCCCCCGGATGAGAAGAATAAAACCCGCAAAGACTCTTCCGAGCGCCGCGGATAAACATCGACAAGACGAGCCGCGAACGATGACGAGGGTATTTGTTCCGCAAGAAAAGGCGTTTGTGAGATACGGTTCCGATACCCTCGCTCGCGATTCGGTTAAGAGAAACAAGCGCGAATCCGAAAACTCGATCGTATCGATCTCGGCCCGGTTTTCCGGGTCGAACGGCTTCGCGTCGGTCTCGATTCGATCATGCGGAAAGAATCATTGATACTATAATCCGGATCACCTGGAGGTTCGCCCCCCGATTTCGGATTCGCCCTCGAATCCCGACGCGATTCCTTTCCAATATTATATAAGGTTATGTTATTATTCTTGTGAATCTTACCGATCGAGTATCCTCCTTGAAATCAAGGTGAATTATCGAGTTCTTATCGGAACGCCTCCAAAAAAGATCGCGGGCCGATCGCGGCGGCGTTCAATAATCGCTCGCCGAGACGACCTCGGCGCCGTTGCGCGTGCCGATCGCTTGCCATATCATCATGTTCACACTGTTTTTGACGAACTTGGAACTGCCGTCGCAAAATAAAACGTTCACTCCGCCCGGATGCCAACTATGTGAAGCGATGTTATGTGTGAGCAAATTCCACCACGGATTCGATCGATTGCTCTGGGGCAAGCCGCCGCGACAGTCGAGCCGCTTGTCGTTCGGCGGGCGAACGTGATTGTACATGCTGTGCCCGGGTGCGCCGAAAAGCCACATGCAGCCGAACGTGTTCAATTGAACGTTCCCCACCTGATTGCAATCCGTCGGATAATTGAGCAACGGCGGACCGTTCGTCGCGTTGTTGTTGCCGTTCGTCAGCACCATCCCCCCGACCGGAGTCGTTCCGTTCCACGTCGAATTGCCGGGTTGCGAGCGGATCTGCTCGGCGAACGCGACCGTCTGCGAACTCCCGTCGATTATTTGCGCGAGATTCGTCGCCGAATTCTCATAAAATATTCCATTGATTCTGATCCCGTAAGGGTTTAAAGGCGAGACGGCGAACGTCGTTCCCGTGTTCATAGGATAATTGTGCATCCCTTTACCTCCCAGGCAACGGAATTGCCCCCCGTCGCTCGGGCAAAGGAACGAATCGACGATCGTCTCGATCGACGTGAGATTCTCGGGCTGAGAACCCGCCTCCCCCGCCCCCGCGGCCGCCAGGCTCGTCTCGGGGTTGAGTAAATAATTCGTCGCGTTGTATAACGCGATTTGATCCATATAAGGGAGCAAATACGCGTGTGCCGAAAAGCATCGACCCGCTCCGTTGATCATCCCGCGGAGCCTCCCGGGCGGAAACGTGTTGAGCGCGTCGTGATACGAATGGAGAGCGATCCCAAGCTGCTTGAGATTGTTCAAGCATTGCGCCCGGCGAGCCGCCTCGCGCGCTTGCTGAACCGCGGGAAGCAATAAAGCGATCAATACCGAGATGATCGCGATCACCACAAGCAACTCGATCAAAGTAAAACCGTTGCGATCCTTACCGCTCGTTAAAAATGAAGATTTCATGATTCCGCCGTCCCTATCGTTTTCAAATGGCACGATCGTGCGATTAGAACGAGACGATACGACGGCGGCGGGGATGAGTCAAGCGAGCCGCGATTTGAATTGGGGTGAAAGTGATTCGGTTCATTTGCGAATCGAACCTCGATTCGGAAACTCGGCGGGCGCCTTTCCGGTTTATCTCGCCTTCTTGACCCGAGCGATTCAGACGCATAGAACGGGTGAGCCTTATTGATCCAATCGAGATCACAAATTCACAACCATTCGAATCTTCACAATCCGGAGAGTCGACAGATGAATGAAATGATTTCCACGCTCTCGACGCGTCTCGGGCTCGACCCCGCGATGGTTGAGAAAGGCCTCGCGGCGCTCCTTTCTGGTCTCAAAGCTCATTTACCCCCGGAACTCTACGAGGCGCTTCATCAAGCGATTCCAGACGCCGACGCAATCGTTTCCAAAGCCGCGAACGCCGACGATTCGGCACAACAATCGGGCGGATTGCTCGCGTCGATCGTCGAGATCGCGGGTAAAGTTTTCGGCGGCGATACGTCCAAAGTGCTTTCCGAATTGACCAAAGCCGGCTTCTCCGCCGAACAGATCGAACAATTCGTGATGCACGCGTTCAAATTTTTGGAAACGATCGTCCCCAAAGAGATCCTCGATCAGGTGAAAAGCCGCGTCCCCGGTCTTGCCTCCGAAAAAGCCTGAGCCAAAACCCGCCGTGCGGTCCAAAGGCGTCGACGTCGCGACGAAGGGACGTCGATTCTTATCGTATGACATATAAACATAATATATTTTATAAAATGTCTTTATTCTAAATATTCTATTCATTTTGGTCGTACCGTAAAGGGCTTTCGCTCGATCGGATCTCATTCGTTTTCGTTTTCGAACCGGGGCGATGATTCTCGCCCCCGCTTGGTTTATGCTGCGCGTTTCAGGGATCGCGGGACGATCCGCGAGGGTTCGCGTCGACTTCATAAGAACAGGCGATCAAGATGGCTCCATTTTTTGATTTATCGGGAGAAACGGCGCTCGTGACGGGGGGCGCGCGGGGGATCGGCGCGGGGATCGCGCGCAGGCTTCGTCGAGCGGGCGCGAGGGTTGCGATCTTCGATCTCGACGGCGGATTCGCCGCGCAAGTCGCGGCCGAATGCGAAGGGATTCACACCGTCGGCGATATGACCGTGGAGAGCGACGTCGATCGAGCGTTTACCGAGGCCGAATCAAAGCTCGGACCGGTGTCGATTCTGGTGAACAACGCCGCGATCACGGGACGCGCCGAGATCAGTTGGGAACTCGAAGCCGACGAGGTGCGTCGCGTGTTCGAGGTCAACGTGATCGGTCCGTTTCTCTGTTGCAAACGGGTCGTTCCGGGAATGATCGAGCGGAAATACGGCAGGATCGTCTCGATCGCGTCGATCGCGGGGAAGGAAGGGAATCCGACGCTCCTCCCCTATTCGGCTTCGAAGGCCGCGGTGATCAACATGACAAAAGCCCTGGCGCGCGAGGTCGTCGGTCGGGGAGATATCACCGTGAACGCGATCTCGCCCGCGGTCATTCAAACCGAGATGGTCGAGGCTCTGCCGCAAGCGACGATCGATTACATGCTCTCGAAGATCCCGATGGGACGAACGGGACGGATCGACGAGGTCGCGTCGCTCGTCCATTATCTCGCGAGCCGAGAGGCTTCGTACTGCACGGGCCAGTGCTACGATCTCAGCGGCGGACGAGCCACCTATTGATCTATACATTAGAACGCATTTATGTTTTAATGGTTCGTCGCGCGGTTTCGTTCGCGTGATCGTTCGGCGCGTTTTTGGTCGTTGAGAACCGATCGGATTTCGGTTAGCTTCAAAATGTCGCGGTCGACGGACCCGCCTACGCACAAGGGGATAATGATGATCAATCGAGCGAGAATATTCTTGGCCGCGCTCGCCGCGTTCGGCTTGTTCGCGACGGTTTCGCTCTCGGCCGAGCCCGAGAAGGCCGAGGGGCGAAGGCTTTACGTCGCCGAGCCCGGGATCCGCGATTTGGTCGAATACGGCGGCCACGGGCTGCTTGTTTACGATATCGATCGCGGTCATAAGTTGATCAAACGCATCCCGACCGCGGGGCTGAGGCCGAACGGCAAACCCGACAACGTGAAAGGAGTGTGCGCGTCGGCCGCGACGGGGCGCATTCATATCTCGACAACAAAAACACTGACTTGTCTCGATCTTGTCACCGAGAAAATCCTTTGGGAGCGATCTTACGAGGGGGGATGCGACCGCATGGCGCTTTCTCCCGACGGCAAAACGATTTATCTCCCCTCGTTCGAGGGGGATCACTGGAACGTCGTCGACGCGATCGACGGATCGGTGATCGCCAAGATCACTCCCAAATCGGGAGCGCACAACACCGTGTTCGGCGCCGACGGCAAGCACGTTTATCTCGCGGGGTTGAGGTCGCCGTTGTTGACGGTCGCCGACGCGTCGAAGCATGTCGCCGAACGAACGATCGGGCCGTTTTCGGCGGCGATTCGGCCGTTCACCGTCGACGGTCGCCAAACGCGTTGTTACGCCACCGTCAACGGGTTGCTCGGCTTTGAAATCGGCGATTTGAAGACGAACAAACCCGTTCAACGCGTCGTCGTATCGGGTTTTCAGCCCGGCCCGGTGAAGCGTCACGGCTGCCCCAGCCACGGAGTCGGCCTCACCCCCGACGAAAAGGAGATCTGGGTGGTCGACGGTCATAATCAACAGGTTCATATTTTTGACATCACGGTCGATCCGCCGCGCCAAACGACGAGCATCCCGCTCCGTGAAGAGCCGGGTTGGATCACGTTTTCGATCGACGGTCAATACGCTTATCCGTCGACCGGCGAGGTGATCGACGTCAAAACCAAAAAAACGGTCACGACGCTTTCGGACGAAAAAGGGTCCCCCGTGCTGAGCGAAAAGATGGTCGAGATCGATTTCGAGGCGGGAAAACCGGTCCGAACCGGCGATCAATTCGGAATCGGTCGCGTAATCGATCGTTGATCGATTGATGAGGCCGAACGTTCGCGCAGGCTCGATCGAATCGATTCGCCGCGAGCTTCGTCGAGATCGCGGACGGATCGATGAATCGTCATTCTCGGTTTCTAAAGCGGCGAACGATCGCGAACCGGCGACGGAGACGCGGAGATGACTCCCATCAACGTATTGACTCAAACTAGCTTGTCGAATGCGACGGTCGGTCACCCGCTCGAGCCGTTGACCGCGGACGAGGTTCGAAAGGCCGTGGAAATCGTCCGAAAAAGCGGTAAGGCGTGCGCGGCGACTCGATTCATCTCGATCGCGCTCAACGAGCCCGATAAGACTTCGACGCAAGGCGCGTCGTCGCGCGAGGCGTTCCCGCGCGAGGCGTTCATCGTCCTTTACGATCGAGCGAAAAACGCGTGTTTCGAGGGGATCGTTTCGCTTAAGGATGAACGCGTTCTTTCGTGCAAGCATGTTCCTGGCGTTCAGCCGATGATGACGGTCGACGAGATGATCGAGTGCGAGCGCGCCGTGCTCGATTCTCCCGAATTTCGCGAAGCGCTCGTCAGGCACACGGGGATCGCCGATACGAGCCTGGCGATGGTGGATATCTGGAGCGCGGGATATTACGGCGAGGCCGAGGAGAGCGAGCGTCGACTCGTTCGGCCGCTCTGTTTTTTGAGGGCCGACGCGACCGACAACGGATACGCTCGACCGATCGAGTGGATTCGTCCCGTCGTCGATCTCGCTTTGATGAAGGTCGTTAGAATTGAGGAATATGAACGCGTTCCGATCCCTCCGGGAGAATCGAATTACGCCGCGAGCCGGCGGACGTCGTTTCGTGAAGATATTAAACCGCTTGAAATTGTTCAGCCGGAAGGTCCGAGTTTTCAGGTTTCGGGCAACGCGGTGAATTGGCAAAAGTGGAGTTTTGTGATCGGGTTCAACGCGCGCGAGGGGTTGACGCTCCATGATATTCGATATCGCGACGGCGATCGCGACCGTTCGATTTTGTATCGCGCGTCGCTGACCGAGATGGTCGTTCCCTACGGCGATCCAGGGCCGACGCAGCGGCGGAAAAACGCGTTCGACGTCGGCGAATACGGCATGGGGAATTGCGCCAATAGCCTGAAACTGGGTTGCGATTGTCTTGGATATATTCATTATTTCGATGCGCATTTGTGCGATAGCAAGGGGGAGCCGATCGTGATCCCCAACGCGATCTGCATGCACGAGGAGGATTTTGGAATCCTCTGGAAGCACACCGATCGTCGCCTTGCGGATTCACCCGAGGTTCGTCGATCGCGCAGGCTTGTCGTATCGTCGATTTCCACGGTTGAAAATTATGAATACGGTTTCTTTTGGTATTTTTATCAAGACGGTACGATTCAATTCGAGGTGAAGCTTACGGGGATTCTTTCGACCGCGGCTTATCCCGCGGGAAAGTCTCCGGTTCACGGAGAACTCGTCGCTCCTCAAGTTTACGCTCCGAATCATCAGCATTTTTTTAATATGAGGCTCGATTTCGATCTCGACGGTAGGGCGAACACGGTTTACCGAGTCGATGTGACGCCCGACGCGATCGACGAGAACAATCCGTTCGAGAACGCGTTTCAGGCGCGATCGACGGGTTTGAAGACCGAGAAGGAGGCGCGGGGCCGTTTGAATTTGGAGTCGGCGCGAACGTGGAAGATCGTCAACCCGGGGGTTCGCAATTCGGTCGGCGAGTCCGTGGGATACAAGCTGATTCCCGGCGATAATTCTATTCCTTTCGGCTCGCCGAACGCGTGGTGGCGGAAGCGAGCGGGATTTGTTGAGCATCATGTGTGGGTTACTCCATATTCCGCCGACGAGCGTTACGGCGCCGGTGATTACCCGAACCAGAGCGCCGGGGGGGACGGCCTGATCAGGTGGACCGAGCGTGATCGTCCGATCGAGAACGCCGACGTGGTGGTTTGGTATACGATGGGGCATACGCACATTCCTCGACCCGAGGATTATCCCGTGATGCCGACGGCGTACATCGGCTTTTCGCTCAAACCGTTCGGATTTTTCGACGCGAACCCGGCTCTCGACGTTCCCCCTTCGGATCGCGGCGAAGCGAAGAAATCTTGTTCGCATTGTTGACGACGCGCCGCCGATCCGAAGACGCGAAAAGGCGTTCCATTTTTGAAATAAATGATTCATAAATTGTGAGTTCGATCTTTCCAAGTTATCGTTTTTTTTGAGATCTTGTTTTGACGCTGTGAATTTGCGGTCCGCCTTTTGATTCATCGCCCGACGGAGCGGCGATGTTCACTCATCGCATAAGCAGAAGCCGATATCGTTTACAGGTTAGAGGCCGCCGGAGAGGCAATCGATTATTCGGAGGAATTTTAACGCGAACCCGTTTGGGAGGGCGAACCTCCTGGTGAGCCGGCATATTTTTATCTTTGAGGTCGAATCCGTTTGGGATGTCGAACCCGTTTGGGAGATGTACCGGCTGTGGGAATTGGTGTTCCGGATTGAAAGCGGCGATCCGATGTGATCAATAAACATTGAATATATTATCATTGGATCTTTCAGTTTAATAACCGCGATTTTATTCGCGTATGCTGAATTGTATGGCGAGGAATGCTTACCATTATTTATTCATAACTTAATTCCGGGGATTGTTCAATCCCCGGAACTAGTCTTGATTAATTTCCAAGACCGGATTTGTTATGGCTGCGGTCTGAAATGATATAAGTCATCCCAGGTTTTGGAGTGGGAGGAAGCGGTCGTCCTTTGGGGACGGTCACTTCTTTCCCAGTATCTCCTCCGCGAGGCCCAATCACTTCGTATTGAGCCGATGCTGGAGATGTCTCTCCAGGCTTATAACTGTTCATTTTTTTCATTTCAAATTCACCGATCCTTTCAAAAAAGGAATAAGAAGGAGTGACTCAACGGAGAGTTACTCCTAATCTCGATTATCTCGGAGTCTTCGATTACTTGTCTATGTGATTTTCCTCATTCGGGTTCTACTTCTAAGTAATCTTCAATCCCAATTCAGAAAACTTGATGATGGAAGGTAGATCAACCAGAAAACACCTATGAGCTGTAAGATCGACAATCGATTTGAGACGAGAACGGATTGCCTCGGCGTGAAACGCGAGGACTATGGTGTTATTCTGTTTTGAGAACGAATCGATTACGATTTAGTCGCCCGTATGAATCGTCTGACATGGAACCTCCTCATCGCACATTCCAAGGCGATTTCGATCTTGATCGGCTTGCCGGATTCCATATTTTTGAGAGTCGACTTTCCGACTCCTTTCGATCCCTTCGATATCGAATGGATCGAGCACGCCTCGGCGAACTCTTGCGTGGTAAATCCCATGATCAATCGAAAGATTCTCTGCGTTCCGGGATGATCAAAAATGATTTGAGACAGATTCTTCACGGAGATATCCGAAAACTCGTTTGTTCTATTTTTTACAATTATGTAAATTGATTCAATATTAGAAAGCTCGTATTCATCCCTCCAATGTACGTAAGCGAACTCGGAATCGATCTTGGGAACGTAGGCATGTTTGGCGATCGACGCGTAAATCGACGGTTGTTGAGCCGTGCCAAATGATTCAGGAATCTTCCGAATCAGACTTATGCGTTCGTTCCAATTCGATGCTTTCGCGATCGCTTCGACGATTTCCTCGGCGCTTTTCATGTGATGTCGCCTCTTTATCGTCCTGATTCCAGTCGATCGGCGAGCGAGGCGACATACTGAGGATCGATCTCGGTTGTTAGCCAGCAGCGTGCCGCCCGTTCCGACGCGACCGCGGTCGTACAAGTTCCTCCGAATGGATCGAAAACGAGATCTCCAGGCTTTGTCAGGAGGTTGATGAAAAACAGGGGCAACTGGATCGGAAATCGAGCGGGATGGAGCGTAGGGTTGGGACCGAATTCGGGCTCGAAGTGGAGTAGTGTGGAAGGTCTAACGAAATCGGGCCCCGCTTGAACCCGCTTACGTCCTTGCCCAGACGGCTCGTCGACACGCTCATAATTGTGAGCGAGCTTTTTGCGTCGAGCGCGATCCTTCGCATCCCACCTCGCGGGAGCTAGACACTGCTCGGGGTAGAAGCTCCAATTCGGCGTTTTAGCGAACTGGAAACAGTACTCGACTGCATCTTTGAGGAATCGATTGAACCTTCCAGGCGGCGGAGAAGGCTTGCCCCAAACAAAATCCTCGCAGAACAAAAAGCCTTGATCACGTAATTTAAAAACAAGTTCATACTGAAGCGTTCCGCGTTCGTCACCGTGACGCTTGGAGCGATAATTGAGGACGAAACTTCCGTGCGGTTTGAGTGTCCTGAGAATCTCGCTCGTGACTTCGAGAAAGAAGCCCTCGTACCACGATCGATCGTACCGTTCGCCGTTGCCGTACTTGGGCTGGCCGTCATAAGGGGGCGAGGTGACGACGAGGTCGAATGTTTCGTCGGGGATCATTTTTAAGATCGAGAGACAATCGTCGACGACGACCGCGCCCCGATTCGTCCGAAGGTCCGCGGATTCGAGCACTTTTAGAGGGATCTGACGACGATCAAGCGAGTTCGCTTCCGATTCCACGGCTTCGCGAGAGCGGTTACATGCGATGTTCACAGTCGATTTCGAATCTTCGATCTCGATCGAAGGCTCGAAGAGGAAATCGAACAGCTCGCTATCGGAACGTTTTTTCATCGCGACTCCAGTGAAACAGCGAA
Organism: Planctomycetota bacterium; assembly: GCA_021791715.1. GTDB lineage: Bacteria > Planctomycetota > Planctomycetia > Isosphaerales > Isosphaeraceae > JAKBCQ01. The sequence goes on from JAJYWB010000029.1 coordinate 38,588, forward strand.
TCGGCGCAATCGACTAAATCGCCTAATTTCCATATCCACGAATTGTAGTCGTTTGTTCACAACGAAGGCAAGGATCATTGCTTGAGAACGAGACTTAGAAGAGCTGGAAATGTGGAATTCGATGATAAAACGATCGATAGAAATGCCGAAAGATCCGCTTTTGAGAGGAGGAACTCGATCGGTGCTCGGTCTAATCCAAATCTCTCGCTCAAGTCTATTACGGCGAGATATCGCCATTTTAAGCGAGATGGTCAAAGTCGATATGTGATTCGTTCCAGGATTTGTTTGCCGTCTTTCGGATCGTTTTATTATCCTATGGATCGATCAAATCGATCGAGGCGAAACTTTTCGAAGGATTGCCGAACGATTTCACTTACCTTTAAATAATTATTGGCGAAATCGATGGGCTGGATCGCTAAAGATTTACCAACCCTCATTTTTATGTTGATTCCAGGCTTCTTTACGGCTGGAATCTATTACGCTCTCACGGCGCACCCCAAAACATCGGAGTTTGAACGGATCATTCAGGCGTTGATTTTCACGTCGATAATCCGATTTTTCATCCTTCTGATTCGTGCGTCACTGTTATTTATTGGTCGAGCCGGATCGATCGGATACTGGACATCCGATACGGAATTCATGGCGTCGATACTGATAGCGATAATTGCGGGGCTTGGGTTTTCAATTGCCGCAAATACCGACAAGGTCCATGGATTGTTAAGAAAACGGAACATAATTAATCGAACGTCATATCCATCCGAATGGTATGGAGCTTTCGTTCATAACAAGCGATGGATTGTTTTACACCTCAACGACGGCAGGCGGCTCTATGGATGGCCTGAGCAATGGCCGGATCAAGCCGATAGAGGACATTTTGTGATCGATCAGCCCGCATGGCTCCTGATCGACAACCAACGGGCGCCGCTCTATCGTGTAAGAAGATTTTTGCTTCCCGCAGCCGAGGTCAAAATGGTAGAATTTGTCATGGATGACGAGGACGTTGTTGAATCACGTGATGACATTGAGCGGATCGATCGATTACTTATCGAAGCTCAGACGGAGGATAGTGATCATGGGAGCGAAAGCGCCTCAACCGGCGCCGAACAGGCCGCCGAAACCTCAGAACGTTCCGGATGGAATCAGGGGCTACAACGGCCCGGCGCCGACAGCGTCCAAACCGGCGCCTCCGCCTCCGCCACCCCCGCCCCCACCTCCGAAATCGCACAAGAAGTGAATCCCGAGGTCGAAACGGGAAGAGTTGACGATCAGTTGAAGGCGAAGGATTGAGAGAAATGATTTCTCGCGCGGAGCAGATATCTGAACCGTGTTCCTCATGCTGAGAAGCTCGGGAATCTGTTTCTCTAGCGTGTCAATCGAAATGGCACAATCCCGGCCAATCATAAGAATTGCGGGCTCTCCGAGGATCGCCCTTCATATAAATACTACTTAATTCGAGACGACTTGAAAGCGTCGCATAGCATGAATTCTCGAAGATCGGCGATGAACATATATAGCCCATCAATACCCGATCGCGGCGCCGTCTTTACGAGGGTCGGAACCCCCGGAAAGAACCTTGTTCCTCATGTCGATGCGGATCGCCTGATAACCGCCGAAACCGCCGCGCGATTCGACGATCCGATGCCCAAGCTTCTCCAACTTGCGACGCGTCGCGGAGTCGACCCCGCTCTCGAGCGTCACAAACCCGCCCGCACTGTTCGGTACGCCCGTCGGATCCGAAGACCCGAAATGCCGAAAACGAGCCTGATCGCCCGCCCGCTGAACATTCATACCAAAATCGATCATATTACACAACACTTGAACATGCCCCTGGGGTTGCATGTCGCCCCCCATCACGCCGAACGATAACCAGGGCTCGCCGTCTTTGGTCACAAAACCGGGAATGATCGTGTGAAACGGCCGCTTGCCGGGCTCGAGCCGGTTCGCGTGGTTCGGATCGAGCGCGAATAAACAACCCCTGTTTTGTAACGCGAAACCAAGATTTCCTGGCACGTGATACGAACCGAAACCCGAGAAAACGCTCTGGATCAAACTCACGCAAAGGCCGTCGCCGTCGACGACCGTCAGGTAGATCGTGTCGCTTTGGCCTGGATCCCCCGCGGTCGGATGATCCATGGCGCGACGCGGGTTGATCAGAGCGCGACGCTTCGCCGCATACTCCTTCGAAATCAACTCCTTGAGCGGAATCTTGGCGAAATCGGGGTCGGCGTAATATTTGGCGCGATCCTCGAACGCGAGCTTCTTCGCCTCGATCATCAAATGAAGCGTCTCGGCCGAGTTCGGCCCGGTCTTTTTCAGATCAAAGCCCTCAAGAATGTTCAGCATCTGAAGCGCGGCGATCCCCTGACCGTTGGGGGGAAGTTCCCAGATATCATAACCTCGGTAATTCGTTGATACGGGGTCGACCCACGTGCTCGCGTGTCTTGAGAAGTCTTCGAGCGCGAACAATCCGCCGGCTTTTCGCGAATAATCGACGATCGAGGCGGCGATCGGACCTTTGTAATACGCGTCGCGGCCTCCTGCTACGATTTGCCGGAGCGTCGCGGCGAGGTCGCGGTTTTGGAAGATAGCGCCGTGCTCGGGCGCCTTACCGGAGGGGAGGAAGCAAGCCGCGGAGGTCGCGATCTGGGCGAGTTCGGCCGCCGACGCTCGCCAATCTCCGGCGATGATCTCGGAGACGGGGAAGCCCTCGTCGGCGTAGGAGATCGCGGGTTCGAGGAGCTCGGCCCACGATTTGGTTCCGAACCGCGTTTTCAGTTGATCCCAACCGTCGACACATCCGGGAACGGACCAGCTTAACGGCCCGTGGGTCGGGATTTCTTTGAGGTTTCGGGATCGGAAGAAGTCGATCGACGCCGCGGCGGGGGCTCTCCCGCTCGCGTTTAGCCCATATAAACGTTTGGTTTTGGGGTCCCAGACGATCGCGAAGAGGTCGCCTCCGAGCCCGCACGACATCGGCTCGACGACTCCGATGACGGCGTTGGCGGCGATCGCGGCGTCGACGGCGTTTCCGCCCTTCTCAAGGATTCGGATCGCGGTGATCGCGGCCAGCGGCTGAGACGTCGCGGCCATCCCCTTGCGGGCGTGGACAGGGGATCGCGATTGACGAGGTTCGCCGTGGGGACGATCGTATTCAAGAGCGTTCACGATCGCTCCTTCATATATCAAAATCAATAAGAAAGATAAGATCAAGGCGGATAAAAGTTTCATCGAGCGTTCTCCGGGAATGATCGATCAATCGCGGATCAGTGATTCATACTTTTGGCAGAAGCGAGAAAGTCGTCGATTTCGGCGGACGAGGGGGAGGATCGAGCGCCCGCGCGGGTGACCGAGATCGCCGCGGCGGCCGAGGCTCGAAGGGTCGAGGCGCGGCGGTCGAGGCCGTCGGAGAGCGCCGCGACGAACGCTCCACAAAAAGCGTCGCCGGCGCCGACCGAATCGACGGCATGAACCTGAAACGCGGGTATATGTTCGATCGGTTGATCTTTCTCGGCGAAAAGGCAACCGTCGGCGCCCAACGTGACGACGACGGTCGAGGGGCCGAGCGTAAGGAGAGCCGACGCCGCGATGCGGCTCGATCGAATCTTGGGCGATTCAAATCGCGCCGTTTCGATCGTCGCGACGACGTGGCGCGACGTATCGCCGGGGATGAGCTCGAAAATCTCGGCGGCCTCGCCGTCGTTTAATATAAGAATATCGGTTTTCGATATAATTGATAGCATGATTGAATCGTCAATCGGCGGGGCGGCGTTGACGACGACGAGCGATCGAGTTAGATCGCCTCGCGTCGCGGCGGCGAAGGCAGAGAGCGGGGGGATTTCGAGGGAGATGAGGATGATGGATTCGGGGTTGAAGAGTTGATCGGGGAGGTCGAGGAAATCGTCGGGCTCGAGTTTCGCGTTCGCTCCGGGGGCGACGGCGATGAGGTTTCGGCCTTTATCGTCGACGACGATGAGCGCGACGCCCGACGCGATATCGGGAACGACTTTGATCTGACGCGTATCGATCCCTTCCCTGCGAAAGCCTTCGATCGCCGACGCGCCTTCGGGGTCGTTACCGACCGCTGCGATGAAAGCGACCTGCGCTCCGGCTCGCCGCGCCGCGACCGCCTGGTTCGCGCCCTTGCCTCCCGGCGAACGGCTGAAATCGCGACCGATCCGCGTCTGTCCGGGCGAGGGAAGAACGGGGACTCGAACCGACAGGTCGGTATTGCTCGATCCGATTACGACGACGCGAGCCGGCATTCGTTCCTCCTCGATCTCTCGATCATAATGTTACAACGACTATTTATTCTATTGCACGATTATTTCCCGATACAAAAGCGACTGAAAACGCGATCGAGGATATCGTCGGTATACACCGCGCCGACGACTTTTCCAAGCTCTTCGAGCGCGAGCCGGAGGTCGAGAGCGACGAGTTCGTCGCCGAACGAGGTCGCGACGGCCTCGGCGGCGGATCGAAGCGCGAGCGAGGCTTTTGAGAGTCCTTCGCGGCAGCGGGTCGACATCGAATCGGTCGCGTCGTTTTCGCGAAGATCGTCGTTCAAACGCGAGGCGATCGCGGCTTTAAGGCGATCGACGCCGATTCCTTGCGAGGCGCTTGTCGCGAGCGCCGAGGGAGGGTCGGAGGGGGGATCTCTCAGATCGATTTTCGTCCAAACGAGAAGCGAGGATCGACCTGGAAAGGATATCCATGGATTTGTATCTAAGGATTGCTTACATAAAAGAACAAGATCGCATTCGGCGAGGATTTCGTCGCGCAGGAGAGCTGCGCTGCGGGCGATCGTCGGGGCGTGTTCATGCGAGGCGATCTTATTATCGGCGTCGTCAAAAAGATCTTCAACGAATCCCGCGGTATCGACGAGTTCGATTTTGAGACCGAGGCAATCGACGATCGCGTGGAGGGTGTCGGAGGTGGTTCCGGGGATCGGCGAGACGAGCGCGGAGGCTTGCGAACCCGCGAGAGCGTTGAAGAGCCTGCTTTTGCCCGCGTTGGCGGGTCCCGCGAGGACGACTTTGGGAAGCGATTGAAAACGATCTCGCGCATGGAAACGAGCGATCAATTCATCGATCGCCGCGGCTTCGCGGTCGATCGCGGCGGCGAGTCGTTCCCTGCCAAGTTCGTCGACGTCGGGTTCTTCGGCGAAGTCGAGATTGGCCTCGACGTGTGCGAGCAGGTCGAGAACGCGATCGCGGAGGCGTTCGACGGGTGTTGAGATTCCGCCCGCGAGGCGTTTGAGAGCCGATTCGAGACGAGCGGGGGATTCGGCGGCGACGACGGCGTGCACGGCCTCGGCGGCGGTGAGGTCGAGCTTGCCGTGAAGGAACGCCCTGAGGGTGAACTCGCCGCGTTCGGCGCGTCGCGCTCCCGAGGTTAATCCGAGGTCGACGATCGCGTCCAGGATTGGTTGTGATCCGGGTGCGTGGATCTCAGCCATATCTTGACCCGTATATGATCGGGGCGCCGACCAGAGCGAAAGATCGACCGGGACGGGCGAAAACCAGCCGGGAAGTTTGAGCGATCCCGCGAGCCAAAGACCGCTCGGTTTGGGAGGAATCGGTTCGCGGCGTACGGGAGCGAACGTTTTGAACGCGATCGCGTGCGAATCGGCGCCCGAGAACCTAACGATTCCGCGCGGGGAGGCGCCGGAGGCCGACGCGATCGCGACGATCGTCGATTCAAGGTCGAGCATGCCGCGAGTCCATAATCATCGAGCGATCCGAGGAATCAACCGATATCGAGATCAACTTATATCGGTTGATTTAAGGATAACGATAATCGGTTGAACGAATCGGGGTTCGCATCGGCGTCGATCGACGGGATCGACGTTTCGCGCTAATCGGTCGACGGCTCGCCTCGACCGTTCAACCGCGGCGGCCGCGGGATTTTTCGCGGTTTTTGTCTTTGGGGTCGTTGCGAATCGTTTCTTGCTTGGCGGCCTCTTCGAGTATTTGATTGAAGTAGCGTGAGAACCAGCCTCCCGGTCCGGCCTGACCGTTCGCGGGATTCTGAACTTTGACGACACCGTTGGCGCCGGGCCTGGGAGAATCGGCGAGTTTGGGACGGTCGTCGCGAGAGTCTGATTCGTCGTTCTTTTTGGCCGCGAGCGCCTGAGCCGCGATTTTGGGAAGGAGCAGGCGTTCGCCGATCCCCCAAAGGCTGCTGGTGATGAAATAAAGACCGAGGCCCGAGGGTACTTTGTAAAACATAAAAGCCATGAAAATCATCATGAATTTCATCACTTTTTGTTGTTGCGCGGCCTCGTCGGTCGTCGGCGGGGGGGAGAAGAGCTTGGTTTGAACAAGCATCAGCCCCATCACCACGAACGGGAGCAGGTTGAAGAAGTGGCCGAGATAGGGGATTTCAAAAGGTAAACGGAAAAGCATATCGGGCGCGGCGAGATCGCGGATGAAGAACGGCAGGAATTGCGCGTGGCGAAGCTCGACGGTGCTGTTCAGGGCCTGCCAAAGACCGATAAAGATCGGCAATTGGATGAGAGCGGGAAGGCAACCCGCGAGCGGGTTCACCCCCTGTTCGCCGTAAAGCTTCATCGTTTCGCGGCCGACTTTTTCCTTGTCGTCTTTGTATTTTTCGCGGATCTCGCTGATGAGCGGCTGGAGGTCTTGCATCTTCTTGGCGGCGATCGCCTGCTTGCGGCCGAGCGGGAAGAGGATCATCCGCACGGTCATCGTCAGCAGGATGATCGCGAAGCCGTAATTCCCCTCGGTCCCGCCGAAGAGACGCGAGATTTTGGCGGTGATCGCGTAGATATTTTCAAGCAAGGGGGTGATCACATAACCCGCCATGAACGGCGCGGCGCCGAAGACTGTCCAGCCTTTGCGGTAAAGCGAAAGCCCCTCGGCGCCGAACGGAGCGAGCGCGGTTTTGGTTTTGGGCCCCGCGAAGATCGCGTAGCGGTGAGCGACGGGCTGATTGGGACCGACCGGGGTCGGTTTGGCGAGGAGAGCGAACGAGACGTCGGCCTTGTGCGGCTCGGACTTGCGCTCGTGAACGACGATCGCCTCGGTTTCGGCGTCCCAGCGTTCTCCTTCGACCAAGGGCTTCATGAGGATCGCGAAGTATTGATCCTCGACCCCCGAAAAAGCGAGCGGAACGGTTTGGCGGACGTCCGAGCCCTTGACGACTTCGGCGGCGGACCGACCGACGATCTCGACCCCCGATCCCTTGATCTGGCCGAAGCAAACGTCGCGGAACGTGCTGGTGTACCACTCTCCCTCGATCGGGATTCCGTGCGGTCCCATCAACTTGTAAACGATTTTTTGATCTTGAGCGCTTTGGATCGCGAGATCGAGTTCGAAGCCGTTTTCACCTTTCCAGAGGCGGAAGGTTTTTTGAATTTCGAGGCCGAGTTTTTCGACCGCGAGACGGAGAACGATCTCTTGTCCCTCGCGTTTGACGCCCGTTTTGTCGTCGACGACTTCGAGGGGATGGACGACGCGTCCCTTGGCGTCACGGACGACTTTCCAGACCTGGAAATCGAGCGGGATGCGGTCGCTATCGAGAGTCGTCGCGGAGTCGGCTTCGTCGTCGTCGGTTTGTTTGTCATCCTGGGCGGGCGCGGCCTTCTTTTCGGGAGCGACCCAGATGAGCGAAAACGAGGCGGGAGCGAGGGGATCGGGCTCGATGAGCTGGAGGGGACGCTTGCGCGGGCGACCGTCGACGAACTCGGCGTCGTATCGCGAAGAAGCGATCGACGCGACTCCCGCTCCTTTTTGCTCGATCTGAACTTGGAGCTGATAACCTTGTTTCGTCTTCTCGGCGAGCGAGCCGAGAACGAGTTGATCGGGCTCGATCAGTTCGGCTTCTTCGTCTTTCTTGGCGCCGGGTTGATCTTTGGGAGCGTCGGCTTTCACGACCGGCGCCGGGGCCTTGGGATCTCCCGAGAGCTTATCGGACTTGGCGTCGGCGGCGGCCTTGTCGTCGCCGACGGGATGATCGGCTTTGGCCGGGTCGAGGGGTTTCTTGGCGGCGTCTTTCTCGGCCTCGAGGGGGTTTTTCTTCCCCTCGGCGCCGGCTTTTTTGGCGTCGGCGACGGCCTTGGGAACGGGTTTGGGCGCCCAACCCATCTTTTCGGCGACGTACGGCCAGCCGAAAACGATGATTAAAGACGCGCTGATAAAAAACAGAAACCGCTGCTCTCGACTCATCGTGAGGTCAACCTTCGGTGGCGTTCGCGGGTCAATCGACCAGGGAATCGGTCGATTTCAGACGCGGATCGCTCGCAAGGAGCGTCGGCGCGGCGAACCGGTAAAGCGATCAACATCCCTTCCGAAGCCGATCCCCCAGGAAGGGTTCGAGCTCGGGAATTTCGTAAATTTTTTGAATCGTTTTCTCGAAATCGTACGGTAAACGGCGAAACGTGAGACGAACGGGGCCGGTCGAAGCGGGGGGTTTTTCCGAGTCGTCGCCGTTCGACGAGGCTTCGGCGCCGAGACCGTCGTCGAGAATCGCGTAGCAGGCTCGATTATCGCCGTCGCGCGGCTGACCGACCGAGCCGACGTTGATCATCAACTTGCCCTCGCCCAAAGTGTACTCGTAATCGATCTCGTCGGGGGTGAAGAATTGCAAGTTCTCGGTGAAAATACCGGGAATATGAGTATGTCCCTGAAAACAATACTTCTCGACCAGTTGAAACAAACGCTCCATCTTTCGATGATTGTAGATATCTTCAGGAAATATATACTCGCTGAGGGGATTGCGGGGGGAACCGTGAACCAAGAGGAACGACGAGTTGATGCGATACGTACGGGGCAATTCGCCGAGGAACTCCCAGCGCTTCTCGTTCTCGGCGCGGTCGCTGGGAGATTCGAGCTGATCGCGAGTCCAGAAGATGGCGCGTTCGGCGCCGAGGTTGAATCCATCGGGATCGAACATCGCGCCTTGATCGTGATTGCCGAGGATCGTCATGCGGCAACGCTCCATCACGCGGTCGATACACTCGCGCGGGTTGGGACCGTAGCCGATGATATCTCCCAGGCAGAGGATCTCGTCGATCCCTTGCGTATCGATATCGTTGAGAACGACTTCGAGGGCCTCGAGGTTCGCGTGAATGTCACTAATCAGGGCTCGACGCACTGGAGCGAACCTCCGCGACGGGGGGGAAAAAGGGATGGGTCTTTCAATGGAATCCTGTACGCCGCAACCGGAAAATCTGGGAAAGAACGCGAGCCGTCAATGCGCATCGGTCGACCGCGCTGAAGTTTCCAAACGGATAAGAGAGAGTTCCCGAAAGTGGCCTTCGCCTGTTCCCGACCGAGCGGCCAAGCGAATGAAAACTCTCGGATAGACGCTATCTCGTCCTTTACATGGATGTATTCTATCTAAGCCGCGCTGAATTCGTCAATCCGGACCGACGGCTTCCGCGTCGATCTATCACAAACGATCTAAACCCAGTCTAGAACACGAGAAAAAAAAATCGATGAAATCATTCGCTGGAAAAAAACGAGGATCTCGGACCGTTCCTGATTCTTAACTCGCTCACAAAACGATATCAAGCGAACCTTGGAACGTAAACGAAATCTTCTTGATGTCGAAACAAAGCGCGGGTCGATCGCGACCGCGAGATCGATTATTCTAAAACAGGGTGAGACTCATCAACCGAACGCCGCAGGCCGATTCTTCCTCGAAAGATTTCCCCCACGGAATCGAGAACGTGTTCAACGACCCGATCTTAGCGATCGACACATCGACCGATCTGAGCGTGATCGCGATCGGCGCGCCGGGTCGTGTCGAGGTGCGGTCCGATTCCGAGGAACGAGGTCGAGGTCGCCTGCTCGTCGCGGCGGTTCGGAACCTGCTGTTTGATCTCGATCTAAGCCCCGATCAACTTCGCGCGATCGCCGTGGGAATCGGCCCTGGATCGTTCACGGGGACTCGCGTCGGCGTCGTCGCGGCCAAAACGCTCGCCTACGCGCTCGGCCGTCCCCTGATCGCGATCGACACCCTCGAAGCGATCGCGCACAACGCTCCGTGCGAATCCGATCGCGTCGCGGTGGTCGCGGAATCGCACAAAGACGATATGTACCTCGCGGAATTCCTCCGCGAGCCGATCACGAACGCTCTTCGCCGAGTCGGTCCGACAAAGATCGTCGCACGCGCGGAATGGCGCCGACATATCGAGAAATCTTCCTACATCCTCGGCCCTTCGATCGCCAAAAGAAAGCTAATCGATATCGGCTTCGAGCCCGCCGACTCGCCGCGGCATTCTCCCGAGGGCCGAATTTTGATCGAACTCGCGGAGCGTGAATTCGCCGAGGGACGATTCGCCGACGTCTGGACTCTTGAGCCGGCTTATCTTCGACGCAGCGCCGCCGAGGAACAATGGACCGCGATCGAGCCGCGAACGAGGGAACGAATTTGAACTCTCAAGCACAAACCGATCAAACTCCGGCCTCGAATTCGCGAGCCGAGAATCCGCGGGCCGGGAATCCGCGAGCCGAGAACGCTCTCAATCTCCCGGCCCGCGACGATCAGGCTCGCACCAAAAGCGTGTACACGTTACAATGGAACCGATTTCGCATCGTGAGATCGGAAGAAGACGATTTCACATTTCGAAACCGCACGGGTTGGACCGAAGCCGACCTGGCCGGGAGTCTCGTTCTCGACGCGGGATGCGGAATGGGTCGATACGCTCGCATCGCGTCGCGAATGGGGGGGAGGGTCGTCGGAGTCGATATCAGCGACGCGGTTTCTGCGGCTCGAGACCTCAACACCGATCGCTCGATCACGGGGTTCGTCAAAGCCGATCTCGTTCGACTTCCGTTTCGGGAACAAACATTTGATCGTATATACTCAATTGGAGTGCTTGATCACACGCCCGATCCTCGGCGTTCGTTTTTGGCTCTAACCGGGTTGCTGAAGCCGGGAGGGGAGATCGCGATCTGGATTTACCGCAAGGAAAGGCCGATCGTCGAACGAATTATCGACATCCATCGAGCGATATCGAAGCGGCTTCCAACCCGTCTCTTGCTCGCGATGAGCAGGCTCTCGGCGCCGGTGGGAGGAATCAAACGCCGATTGTCGAAAAGCCGTCTGCGGCCGATTCAAAGGCTTGGGGTCGCGCTCCATCTGCTGACGATCGGGGTTTCGATGCACCCCGATCCCGAGGTCCGGGTGTGCGACACGTTCGACTGGTATGCACCCAAGTATATGTCGAGACATACCTTCGAAGAGGTCGCCGAGTGGTGTCGCGAAGCGGGGCTGGTCGCGATCGACGACCGCTCGAAACGGGGCGGACATTTTCACGAGGGGCAGGGGATCGGCGTGAACGCGACCGCGAAACGTCCCGGATGAACCCGTCAAAACATTCACAACAAATGATACTTCGATTGATTTCATGGTGATTACTCGCATTGAAATAAAAACTTTCGTCGCTCTTCGTATCGCGTTTCCGTTCGGTTCGCGTCGGGACGGATCGCGGTATGATGGGCGTTTCGGTTCTGTTCCCGAAGTCGGCGCGATCGACCGGGGTAAACGCCTACGCCGCGGTTTCGGCGTTCACGGAATCGCCCGCGAGAACGACGAACTCTAATGGAAAGCGCACATGACTGTAATTATTGATTATGGAATGGGGAATTTAAGGAGCGTGCAGAAGGCGATCGAGGCGGTCGGCGAATCGGCGACGATTACGAGCGACCCCGATCGTGTGCGAACCGCCTCGAGGGTGATTTTGCCCGGGGTCGGGGCGTTCGCCGACGCGATCACCGAGCTGAATCGGAGCGGGCTCGCCGAAGCGTTTCGCGAAGCGGTCGAATCGGGCAAGCCGTGCCTGGGGGTCTGTCTGGGATTGCAGCTTTTGTTTGACGAAAGCGAGGAGGACGGGATTCACCGCGGCCTCGGGCTCATTCCAGGCCGTGTCGTCCGGTTCAAGCCGAGCGAGGGGCTCAAGATTCCTCACATGGGTTGGAATACGTTAAAGATAAGCAATCCCATTCCGATATTGCGCGATCTCGGCGATTCCCCCTCGGTCTATTTTGTGCATTCGTATCACGCGATTGCTCGCGATGCGGAGAACGTGGCGGCTTGGAGCGATTATCCCGATCCGTTCGCCGCGGTCGTAAGCAAAGACAACCTCACGGCGTGCCAGTTTCATCCCGAGAAGAGTCAGCGCGTGGGCCTGAGGATTTACGCGAACTTTATGGCTTGTTAAGATTTATGATTTATGATGAGACAAGTCGCGCGATCGTCGCTTTGTCTCGTGCTGGAGAACGCGGATGCCCGAGACGGTTCGATGTCCACGATGCGGCGCCGAACGAACGATCGGCGAATCGGGCGATCCTTGCGTATGTGAAGCGATCGACCCCGGCGGACGCACCTCGAATTCTCCTCCGCTCGATCACACCGGGGTTTGGTCGATGAACGGCGGAGTGTCGATCGATCCTTCGACCCCCGACGGATTCGACATCGATCAAACGGTGATTGATGATCCGTTGAACCATACAAACGAATCCGACGAACTCGCACTTAAGGGCTTAACCAAATATGAAATTCATGGAGAGATTGCGCGCGGGGGGATGGGGGTCGTCCTCAAGGGGCGCGACAAACACCTGAATCGCGATCTGGCGATCAAGGTGTTAAGCGTGAAGCATCGGCACAAGCCCGACATGATCGGTCGATTCGTCGAGGAGGCGCGAATCGGCGGGGGGTTGCAGCATCCAGGAATCGTGCCGGTGCACGAGGTGGGCGTTCTTGAAGACGAACGCCCTTACTTCACGATGAAGCTTGTGAAGGGACGAACGCTCGCGTCTTTACTCGCCGACCGGAACGGGTCGCCCGAGGAATTCGAGCGTTTGCTCACTATATTTGAGCATGTCTGCCAAACAATGGCATATGCACATTCTCGCAAAGTGATTCATCGCGATCTCAAGCCCGCGAACGTGATGACGGGGGCGTTCGGCGAGGTTCAGGTGATGGATTGGGGGCTCGCGAAGCCGTTGCGGTCGGCGAGCGAACGGTCGAACGGCGCGGCGGGGGTCGAACCGATCGATCGCGGTCGATCGATGCGAGTTCTCGACGCCGAGGTCGCGGATTCGCTTTCGGATGTGACGATGATCGTATCGGGGCGAAGCGGTTCGGAGGGGAGCGATCCGGGTATGGAATCGACCGCGGGGTCGATCCTGGGAACTCCGGCTTACATGCCCCCCGAACAGGCTCGAGGCGAGATCGACCGGATCGACGCGCGTTCCGACGTCTTCGGGTTAGGGGCAATCCTCTGCGAGATCCTCACGGGCAAACCACCTTACGAGGGGAAAACCGTCGGCGAGATCGTCGGCCGAGCGCTCGTGGGGGATTTATCGAGCGTTCACGAACGCTTGCGCGAAAAGCCGCCGAACGCCGATCTGACACAATTAATGCTGAAATGCATTTCCTTTGATCCAGCGAATCGACCGCGCGACGCCGACGAGGTTTCGAAGGCGATCGCGGCTTATCGAGCGGGAGTTCGCGACCGACTGCGCAAGGCCGAGCTCGACGGGGCGCGCGCCCAGGCGAAGGCCGCCGAGGAGAAGAAGCGGCGGTTGCTCACGATGATCTCGGCGGGTTTCGTGCTGATTTCGGCGGGGGCTCTGGGCGCGGCTCGGTTGCGCCAGGAACAGCGACGGATCGAACGAATCGAGCGAACCCGCGCGACGCTCGACCCCGTCGTCGCGACGACGATCAGGCTCGCCGAATCGGCGCGTTCGGCGCCTTTTGACGACCCCCGCTGGGGCGAAGCGCTCGCCTCGGCCAGGCAGATCCGCGGCATCGTTCAGGGGGGCGCGATCGATCCCGAATCGTCCCGCAAAGCGATCGCGATCGCGGCGCGTGTCGAATCCGACGAACGCGCCGCCAAAGATCGAGCCGTCGCCGAGGCCCGCGAGGCCAAGCTCATCGCCGATCTCGAACGCGTCCGCGTCGGCCGCGGCGATCGATTCTCGCGGATCGACACCGATCAGTCTCTTATCAAAGCGTTCGACTCCCTTGGAATCAACATCAATTTTCTTATTGATCGAACGAAATCCGCCGACGAAACCGCGATCGCCGACTTCGTCGACCGCGTGCGTAAGCTTCCCGAGGCGGCGAGGATCGCGATCGCATCGGCGTTCGACGATTGGGCTCTCGATCTCAAATATCGCAGACGAACATCGACGATTCACGCTCCGCTCATTGAAACGGCGCGACGGATCGACCCCGATCCGTTCCGCGATCGACTTCGCGCGATTCAACTAAAGAACGACCCCGAGGCTCTCAGATCGCTCGCCGATTCGACCGAGCTCGATCGCTTGGGCGTGCACGGGCTTTATCTCCTCGGAGTCGCGCTGCGAGACGCGGGCGAACTCGATCGCGCCGTCAAAGTGCTGACGTTCGCTCGCGATCGCACCCCTTCGGACCTTTGGATCAATTACGCTCTCGGCGAAACGTACAAACAAATGAAGCCACCCAAGTTTCCTGAGATGATTGTCTGTTTTGCCGTGGTTCGCGCCCTCCGTCCCGATCTCGGCGACGTTCTTGGAATGGCGCAGGCCGAGAGCGGAAACCTCGCCGCCGCCGAACGAACCTTCCGCGCTTTAATTCACTCCGATCCGAATAAAGCGTATCATCATATGGGATTAGGAATTACTTTACAGCGACGCGACGAATGGGACGCGGCGATCGAAGAGTTTCGCACGGCGCTTCGGCTCGACCCCGGCGACGCGTTGGCGCACGGAGTGTTCGCCAAAATGCTCGACTCGCGCGGTCGAACGAACGAGGCTCTCGCCGAATATCGCGAGTCGCTGCGTATCAAACCCGATGAATTCATGACGCATATCGATTACGGCGATACGCTGATGAAACTCGAACGGTTCGACGAGGCGATCGAACAATTTCGCGAGGCCGAGCGGATTAAACCCGCCGATTCCCGCGGTCGCGACCGACTTCAAGCGGCTCTTCGACGAAAAGCCGAATTGGGTAAATCATCCAAGTAAAATTAGCTCAAAAATAAATAGAAGTGAACAATCAAGCCGACGTTGAGATCAAACGTCGGCTTCGCCGAATTCGCCGCGAACACGACCTTTCTCGGCGCGTACGCCCGGCGCGGAATCCCGAAATTTGAATTGGATCGACTCGCTTCGGGATCGCTTCGATCTTTACCAACGCCACAACAGCGTGCCCCAGGTGAGCCCGGCGCCGAAGCCCGAGCTCAAAATCAGATCGCCGCGATCGATATCGCCGCGGCGAACGAGTTCGTCGAGCGCGATCGGAATCGATCCCGCCGACGTGTTGCCGAACCGATCGAGATTCTTATAAACAGATTCTCGAGGAAACTCAAGAACATCTCCCGCGGCGTTAATGATGCGAATGTTCGCCTGATGGGGAATGAACCAACGGACGTTGGGGACCGATTTTGACGCGTGTCGCAGCACCGCGAGCGTCGAATCGGTCAAAATACGCACCGCCCATTTGAACACGGCGCGACCGTCCATCGTCAGGTATTGGAGCCCCTGATCGAGCGCCTCGTGGCTGGGCGGAATTCGGCTGCCGCACGCGGGGCGATTGAGCAAATCCCCGCCAGACCCGTCGGAACCCAACTGATACGAAACCAGTCCCTGATCCGAGCTTCCAGGTTCGAGCAAAACAGCCCCCGCGCCGTCGCCGAAAAGCGGAAAACTCTTAAGGTCGCCCGGGTTGATCACCCTGCTGTTGCAATCGCCGCCGATCACGAGCGCCTTCTTGCTCGTCCCCGAAGCCACAAACTGCGCCGCCGCGACGAGCGCGTAAACGAAACCGGCGCACGCAGCCTGAATGTCGAACGCGGGACAATTCAGCTTGAGCCGATCCTGAACCAAGCAAGCCGTCGAAGGAAAACACATGTCCGGGGTGAACGTGCCGACGACAAGCAGATCGATCTCGCTTGGATCGCAGTCGGCGGCTTTAAGACAGCGAATCGCGGCCTGGGCGCACAAATCGCTCGTCGCCTGATGCGGCGCCGCGAAGCGACGCTCGCGAATCCCCGTCCGATTCCAGATCCAATCGGGATCGAACCCGTGCGTTCGCTTCAGGTCTTCATTCGTGACGACGACCTCGGGAACATAACTGCCGGTTTCGACGATTCGAACTCCCGTGAGCGATCGAATCCGCGGCTCGACTGTGAGGGGAACGTTGCTCATGGGCGGTTATCGCCGACCTACCATTCTTTACGCCGCGTCTTCCTGGGTTCGCGACTGACGTCACAATCGCGTGATAAACGCAAGTTAACCGACTCGATTCCGACAAGCAAGCAAGCGCCGCGCCGAATCGAAACGATTCGTGACACGATCGAAGCTCTCAAAACCAAAACCCGAGTCCAAACTCTTGAGAGCCGAGTTCGGCTCGTCAATCCAACCCATTCCGCGGACTTCGCTTCGGTCGAACGGACGCGACGTCCCAGGTTCGACCAAAATTGACCGTTCGCGGAATCGACTTTTCGACTATAATGATCGGCATGCAAGGGGACCAGACCAAAGCCGAATCGATCGACTCGCAAACCTCCGGCGAACGTCCGTCCGTAGCTTCTATCGGCTCTCGGAACGTGTCGAATCAGCCGACCGGGGCGGAAATACATCGCATCCGTCTCCGACGCGGTTGGGAGATCGAGCACGCTCCCGACGAAATCGAACGAATCAGCCTACCTACTTGCTTCGCGACCGCGGACCAAGCGCTTATTCGCCTCAGCCGATCGTTTCAGCCTCCTCCGATCGACCCCGATCATGAACGCGTGCGCATTGAACTTCGCGATGTCCCGGGCCTCGTTTCGATCGCGCTCAACGGCCGAACACGAGAAGATTTTGTCGAAAATCGGCTCTATTTAACGCGGCCGCTTGAATCGCGTTACCGGTTCGATCTCTCTGTCGATGCGCGACTCGCCGCGACGACCCTCGAATGGGGGTCGATCTCTCTCGTGATCGAAAACGCCCCCACCCCCTCGGACGCCGCCGAAACCGAGCCCGAAGTCGAAACGGCCTCGAAATCGACGACGCGCATCGATATGATTAAAAGCTTGATTTTGACAAATGAGTGTGGTTCGTTAGCGGCCGAAGGTTCATCGTCACGCGGCGACGAACGAACGCTCAGCCTCGCTCACGACCGAGAATCGCTCAAGGAATGATTTCATGATGGAGTTTGACAACGAGGGTCGTCTTCGCGCGTTGAAAGCGGCGCGGTTCGCGACGGCGATCCTCGCGACGACGCTCTCGATCGTCACGATCCGAATGGCGTTCGATCTCGCGGGGATGTTCGGCTTCGTAAGGCTACCGTTCCGGCTGATCCGCGACCCCTGGTTCCGCTTCACCGAATCCACAATCGTCGATCTTTTTTGTCTTCTGGGCTATTATCTCTTACTAAAGGCTTCGGCCGATCCGACGTGGCGCCGAATCTCGTCCCTCCTGGTGCTGATGGGGCTCGCCGACCTCGCGCTCTGGTCGATCGAATACCGCAAACAATTGGCGATTCTCCTCGGCCTGGGAACGATCAACCCCGATTTCAAATACGAATGGCTCCGATTTCATCTCGGCGTCGGGCTCGGCTGGTTTGAACTCCTTTGGGTCTGCAGGCTCGCGTGGAGCCTCTCGGCGCACGTCCGATCGCTCGACCCCGAACCGGAAAAACCGCTCGCTCAAAAAACTTTCGATCCCAACGACTGGTTTAACGAACTCGACGATCGGTCGAAACCGAAGTACGAAATCCCGATCTCGGCCGAATCCGCCCGCGCCGTCGCGGCGACCGGCATCGGCGTCGGGATGATCGCGTGGGCGGTCTTTCTGGCGATTTCAACCGATTTCACCGCCTGGCCCCCGCGGATGCTCATCCTCGGGCGTCGCCAGGCGCCGTTGATCTTTCTTCTTTATATGATCTTTCAACTCTCTTGGCTCGCGACGATCTTTCAAACGACGATCATCTGCTTCAGGGCGAGTCGATTCTCCGCCGACGCGGCCCAGAGGCTCAATCGCGATCGGAACGACCACGACCTCCTCCGCTCGCGATCCGAAGATTCGTATCACAATCTTGTTTAAAAGTTATCACAAATTCACTATATAGCCGCAACGATACGATCTTCGCCGAAAAACCCTTTCGGCGAAAGCTCGGAGTGCGTTCCGGGTAACCCGCATCTGATCGCTTTAATTGAGAATCGGCAGCAGGTCGCGGAGCGATTTCGGCGGGGGAAAGTGAACGTTCTCCTCCCGAACGAATTCCTCCGAAAGCTCGGCGTCGAATACCCGCTTAAGATATTCAACACATTCTGAAACGACATCTTCAGGGGCGCTCGCTCCCGCCGTGATCAGAACCGTTTCAACGCCGTCGAACCACGCCCGATCGATTTCCCGCACGCCGTCGATTAAATGCGAAGGCTTGCCGAGCTGTTCGGCGATCTCCGCCAAACGCTTGCTGTTCGAACTGTTTTGACTCCCCAAAACCAGCACCAGATCGGCGCGAGGCGCCAGCTCTCGAACCGCCTCTTGACGGTTCTGAGTCGCGTAACAGATATCGTCTTTGGGAGGATTGGCGATCATCGGGAACTTGCGCCTCAGGGCGTCGATGATCACGTTCGCATCGTCGACCGAAAGCGTCGTCTGCGTGAGATATGCGAGTTTCGTATCGGTCGGAAAATCGAGCGCCTCGACGTCCTCCGCGCTTTCAACCAACACGATCCGATCGGGCGCCTCGCCCATCGTGCCGATCACTTCGTCGTGCCCCTCATGACCAATCAACACAATTTTATATCCCTCGGACGCGTACTTGACGGCCTCGAGATGCACCTTGGTTACGAGCGGACAAGTCGCGTCGATCGCCTTGAGAGATCGCGCCCGCGCCTGATCGCGAACGAACGGCGAAACCCCGTGCGCGCTATAAAGCAAAGGAAATCCCTCGGGAACTTCGTCGATCCCCTCGACGAAAACGACCCCGAGACCTCGAAATCGATCGACGACCGCTTTGTTGTGTACGATTTCATGATAAACATAAATCGGCGCGCCGAAAAGATCGAGCGAACGCTCGAGACAATCGATCGCCATATTCACCCCGGCGCAAAAGCCGCGGGGGTTGGCCAACAGAATTTTCATCGTAAGCGATTTTCTCCGTTCAAGTTCGAGCGTAATCGATTGCACAATGATAAACGAAATCCTCCTTCACGTGAAGCCCCCCGAGTCGAAGGCGATAAAACCGGGAGAATCGTCGTCCGGTTCGCTCCGACGACTTCGCTTCGGCTGCGCCGATCACGCGCCTTCCGACACTACAATCGCCTACGATCCATCAAGAACGCTCGATCGGGCTCGACACCCCTATTAGCACGTTTCGTCTCGATCTTCTTTCGGCTCGAATCGCTCGCGTGCGATCTCGCGCAACGTCCTTAAATCGAGCTTTCCCGTTCCCAGAATCGGCAAAGCCTCGACCCTCACAAAATCGGCCGGATCGGGAATCCAAAGCTTGGGAAGATCGCTCGAACCGAGCTTACGACATATCTCGGCGGGGGTTTGACCCAGATCGACATGCACCACGATCAGCCGCTCGCCCCTCTTGGGATCGGGAAGCGACGTCACCGCGACCGCCTGCTCGTCGCGCCCCGTCGCTTCCATGATCGCCGATTCCACCTTGAGGTGCGAAACCATCTCGCCGCCGATCTTGGAGAACCGACTCAACCGATCGGTGATCCAAAGAAATCCGTCGGCGTCTTGTCGACCCAAATCCCCCGTCGAATACCAGCCGTCCCGGATCACCTTCGAGGTCGCTTCGGGCTTGTTCAAATAGCCGGTCATCACCTGCGGTCCCTTAACCAAAATGAGGCCGGTTTCTCCTCGCTTCAGATCGACCCCCGTATCGGGATCGACCGTTTTGATCGCCGTCCCCGGCAACGGCATACCGACGCTTCCAGGTCGATTCCCCGAAATCTTGCGACCGTCCCGAGTCGGCCGATCGTGCGGCGTGTTCACCGAGACGACCGGCGAAAGCTCGGTACATCCGTACCCTTCGAGCGGTTCGATCTTCCACGTCTCACGAATTTCATTCGCGGTGTCGGATCGGAGTTTTTCGGCGCCCAAAACGAGATGCACGATCGTTCGAAACGCCGCGGGATCGCCTCGATGCACATAATTGCGCACGAATGTGGGAGTGCCGACGAGCAAATTCGCCCCGTGCTCGCGACACAACTCGGTGACGATTTTCGTATCGAGCGGATTGAAATGATAAACCCCCTTTTTTCCCAAACACAGCACCGTCCAAAGCGTTACCGTGAAGCCGAACGAGTGGAAAAAGGGCAACACCCCCAACACGACTTCGTCGGGTAGCAATTCAATATGATTATTGATTTGATGTATATTTGACAGCACATTCCGTTGTGAAAGAACGACCCCCTTGGGATCTCCCGTCGATCCCGAGGTAAAGATGACCGTCGCGATCGAATCGAGGTTCAAGGTTCGCAATCCCGGCAAGAACGCGCCCAGTAAGGGAATGGGAACGATCTTGGCGACCGCGGCGGCGAAGATCTTGTCGGCGGTCGTCACCGTTTTGGCGAGCTCCTCAAGCCGAACGACGTTCGCCGCGGGCTCGAACTTGGCGCGATCGAGGATTTTCTGAGACGTCAAAACATGTTTAATCCCGCACTGTTCGATCGACGAATCGACGATCTTCTTGCTCGACGTGTAATTGAGATTGACGGGTATTTTTCCCAACAGCGTGACCGCGATGTTGGCGACCGCCGTCGGAACGGTCGGAGGAAGAAAGATTCCGACATAAGCATCGTCTTGGACGGATCGCGCGATCGCCCTGCCGAGCGCGGCCGAGCGTAACAATGCGTCGCCGTAGGTGAGCGAGGCCTTCGTGCTGTCGACGAGCGCGATCTTGTTGGATCGAGAACGCGCCGAATGGACGAACGCCGATGCGAGCGACTTCCAATCGGCAGGCAAAGGCGGCAGGGAGAGATCGGGACGTTCGAGATCGTCGAGCGTCGTAGCCGATTCGGTCGTCTTCGTATTCTTCACGGTCTCGATGCTCATCGCTCGCCTCGCACAAAATCCTCGGTCGGATCGATCGTTTTGAAACGATCTGGAATGTAATCGATTCGGTCGAAAGAGGGTATCGATCATCGGTGAAGACGGCGAACGATCGATACGATCGCGACTTCGCAACCACAAATCCCGATGAGACGACGCTTTCGACGAACGGCGAAGCGCCGATCGAGGCCGCATTCCGATTTAAGAATCATAATACTAATAGCGCCCTCCCGACGATTTCCCCTCCCGGCGGATCGCCCGCGGCGGAATGCTCTCGCGCGAAACCGACGCGGCGACGGCGACCGAATCGTCGCCTTACGATCGAAAAATTACACCAATTATAAATATTACGATGTAAAATTTATCTGTTTGCAATCTGATTCGACGAATCGGCGATCGAAACGACTCCTATTCTCGCTCGGGGGTGGTTTCTTTGATCTTCGGTTTATGAGAAAATTAACTTAGATCGCGTCGGTCTCGTTGAAAGCGATCGACTCGCGATTCCAGCTCGAAGAAGATCGCTCTTCAGTTCACGGAGAATTTCATCGCGGAGTCGTGCTCGCGACGATTTTCATCGCGATTTCCTTTCAGCACAAGGGTATTCATATGAACGCATCATACCAGCGGTCGGATCCTGATCGATCGAGCGACAAGTCCGTTCGATCCGATCCCAAAACCGAGCCCGCCTCTCACGATCGCCCAGTCGAGTCGAAAACATCGCCGAGCGGCGTTCCAGGAGACACGATCGACGGTGCGACGTTCCAAATTTTAGTCGAGGAAATCCCTCATCTCATCTGGATCGCCGATCGTGAAGGTTCGGTGGAATATGTCAATCCGCGCTGGAATGAATACACGGGTGCGTCGCCACAATCCGCGCTCGCCTCGAGGTGGATCGATTACGTCCACCCCGACGATCGAGTCGCGGCGGAAGATCGTTGGAAGAAAGCCTTGATCGCGCAAACCGATTACGAAAGCGAATTTCGGCTGCGCCGCGGCTCGGACGGATCGTACCGCACCCAGATCGTCCGCGCCCGACCGCTCAAAGATTCCGCCGGCGAGCTGATTCGCTGGATCGGCACGTGCACGGATATTGAAGATCAAAAACAAAATGAACAATCGCTCAAATTATTGTTGAAACAACGTGATTGGATCGCCGAATTCAGCCGAAGGGTGATCGGCGAAACGGACATCGCCCAACTGATGGACGAGGCGGTCGAACGATTGGCCGAGATGCTCGACGTCGAATTCACCAAGATTCTCGAGCTCACTCCCGACGGGGATCGACTCATCCTCCGCGCGGGTCGCGGATGGCGGCCGGAACTAATCGGTATCGCATCAATATTATCACATGAAAATAGTCAGGCGGGCTATACGTTGCTGACGGAAGGAGCCGTGATCGTCGAGGATCTCGCCTCCGAGACGCGATTCCGCGGACCCGATTTCCTCGTCGAGCACGGAGTCAAAAGCGGGATCAGCGTCGTGATCAATCGCGGCGACCGACCGTTCGGCGTACTCGGCGTCCATTCCTCGAAGACGCGAATCTTCAGTGAGATCGAGGGGACGCTCGCCGGATCGGTTGCGAATATTCTTGGCCTTCGAATCGCCCGCGAACACGCCGATCGAGAAATCCGCGCCGGCGAACTCCGATTCCACGCGATATTCACGGGCTCTCTCGACGCGATCTTGATCGCCGACGATCAAGGCCGCTACACCGACGCCAATCCCGCCGCGGGAGAGCTCTTCGGCGTTCCTCACCAAGAACTCGTCGGCCGAAGTATCGCCGACTTTTCCCCGCCAGGATTCCCATTTGATCAAGTTTGGAAAGAATTCCTCCGCAACGATTCGGATCGAGGAACGTTCGATTTGCGGCGACCCGACGGTTCGGTTCGTGAAGTCGAATTCGCGGCGAAATCGAACATCGTACCCGGTAAACATTTGTCGATTTTACGAGACGTGACCGAACGCAACCGGTTGATGAAATCGCTCGCTTCTCACGCCGAACGGCTCGAGATCCTCCGCGCGATCGATCAATCGATCCTCGCCGCGCTTTCCCCCTCGGTGATCGCTGAGAATATAATTACACACATCTCTAGTTTAATGCAAGTTCGATGCGTTGGAATCTTTATATTTCATTACGACACCCGGGAGGTTTCACTGATCGCCGGGATCGGCGAGATTCTTCATCGCTACCCGCGGGGTGAACGTCGTCCCCTCAAAGGTTTTAACTCGGGCGAAATGGAGGCGCTTTGTCTTGGAAACACATATATTCACAAATTAAGTGCGAGTGAGCGATCGGTCGCTCTCGACCAAAACGAATCGATCGAAAGCGAATTCGAACGGGCTTCGGAAATCAAGAAAGAGTCGGAATCGGTATATCCTGTGATCTCATCGCCGATACAATACAATGGATCGTTGATTGGATTCATTCGTATGATCCTTGACGAGGATGTCGCGATTGAATCGGAACAGGTCGAGGTTGTGCGCGAGGTGGCCGAGACGCTCGCGGTCGCGTTTCGCCACGCGCGATTGTTCGACGAGGTCGAGGAGGGGCGCGAGCAGCTTCGGTTGCTTTCGCGCCGCTTGATTCGAGCACAAGAAGACGAACGTCGAAGTATCGCGCGCGAGCTGCACGACGAGATCGGTCAGACGCTCACCGCGGTCAAAATCGCGATCCAAACGTCGGCGCTCGAAATCAAAACCGAAAAAGGAAAGGCTCGGATGAGGGACGCCGCGAAGCTGATCGAACAAACGCTTGGACAAGTGCGAGACATGTCGCTTCATCTTAGGCCGGCGATTCTCGACGATCTCGGCCTCGTCGCGGCGCTTCGATCGCACCTGGCCGCGCTCAAACGGACCGCCGGGCTCGACGCCGAATTCGTTCACGAACCCGTGCTCGAACGGTTCTCGGTCGAGGTCGAATCGGCGTGTTACCGTATCGTCCAAGAATCTCTTACAAACATCATGAAACACGCCGCGGCGCGGCGAGCTAAAGTCGAATTGAGGCGAGAAGGCGCCGAGCTGATCCTCATCGTCGCCGACGACGGCAAAGGCTTCGACGTCGCTCACGCGACGTCGCAGGCGACTCATGGAAAGAGTCTGGGATTGCTCGGCATGAAAGAGCGAGCATCGCTCGCGGGTGGAACTTTGGCGATCGAGTCGAATCCGGATCGCGGATCGACGATCCGCGCGCGGTTCCCCCTGGAAACGACGGGTTAGAACGACATCCCACGCGATTCGGGAGGCTCACGAAGGCCATGATCCGAATTCTTTTAGCGGATGATCATAAGCTTTTGCGTTCAGGCATCCGTTCGTTGCTCGACGGGTTGGACGACATCGAGGTCGTCGCCGAGGCTTCGAACGCGATCGACGCGATCGCGCTCGTGAAGGAGCTTCAACCCGACGTGGCTCTCCTCGACATCGCGATGCCGGGTATGAGCGGCCTCGACGCCGCCGATCAAATCGCGGCGCTGCGAATTGATACTAAAGTCGTTATCCTTTCGATGCATCAAGACGAAGAATATGTAAAACGCGCGTTGAAAAGCGGCGTCGCGGGTTATCTCCTCAAAGACGCGGGAATCGAGGAACTTGAGATCGCGATCCGCGCCGTCGCCCGCGGCGAATCGTTCTTAAGCCCCGCGGCTTCAAAACACCTGATCGCCGATTTCCGCAAACGTTCCGACTCCGAGAAACGCCTCGACGAGATCCTCTCGCCGCGTCAAATCGAAGTTCTCCGCATGATCGCCGAGGGAGACAACACCAAAACGATCGCGCGAAAACTCGAAATCTCGGTCAAAACCGTGGAAAGCCACCGCGCCCAACTTATGAACAAGCTTGAAATTCATGATGTCGCGGGGCTCGTCCGCTATGCGATTCGCTTCGGCCTCGTCGACCGTTCCGAATCATAAACGATATGTTTTATTATCTTCATAATGGAAAAAGCCGATCGGCGCTTGTTTTCGTCTCGACGACCCGGGCGCGCCGGGGAAACCCCCTAGCGTTCCCTAGGGGAAGTCCTTATGGCCGATCGGCTAAAAATGTCTCATCCTTGCATTGTGAGAAACGAGACGAATCGGGAAGGCGTTAACGCGATATTGGAATCGATCCAAATCGTGATCACTCGCCGATCCCTGATCGAAACTCGTAACGAGCTCGAAATTCGCTTTTTCCGGTTCCGATGTCGTAGCCGGAAAAGCGCGTTTCAGCTCCGGAATTCGATCGCCGCGCATTTGATCGATTTGAGACCGATTCCATGAACACGACGTACCCTCAAAGGCGAAAACTATCCGCTTATGGGGCTCTTGCAAAACAACGTTCTACTTTTCGCTCGACGAAGATGTCGACGCTCGACGACGAGGCGCGATCTTTCACAAAAGTCGCGAATATGCTTATGCGACGCGTTTTGCTCGTCGACGACAACCGCGCCTTGCTTGGCGCGGTCTCGACGATTCTCGAATCGACGCCGGATGTCGCGATCGTCGGTCTGGCATCTTCCGGGCTCGAAGCGTTGGAACTCGCGAGTCGTCTCAAGCCCAATTGGATCCTCATGGATCTCTCCATGCCCGGGATCGACGGACTCGAGGTTTCACGCCGCCTCACACGCGAACCGAATTCGCCCGTGATCGTGATCATGTCGATCCACGATCACGCCGAATACCGCGCCGCGGCTCTCGCGGCCGGCGCGAAAGGTTTCATACCGAAAGCCGAACTCTATACAAAATTAACCGATCTGATCGATTCTTTGATTCCACCGGAAGGCGACGCTGAAGAGATCGCCGATTGATTCTCCGCATCAACGCAGACGCGGCGGATCGGACTCGAAGGGAGAGCGAACGATGACGGGAACGAGCACGATGGTATTCCAACCCGCGAACGAAAACGTCAAGGCGAACGCCGATCCAGCCGACCAGGAGTCGTCGATCGCCGATTGCATCGCGCGACTCGTTCACTCCATTGAACGAATCGACAATCCCGATCGAGCCGCGCCGATCGATCGGAGCGTCGATCAATGGGAGGACGACGATTTCGTTTACCTCGAAACCGACGCCTCCTCAAATAATTACTTGGATATTGATATTAATATTCACAGTGGTCGTATTTATATTCGTCTTCAAAAATAACCGTTGGAAGGCGATCAAACTCCTAGATGATTTCACGCACGCCGCCGGGCGCGCGAGGGAGCGCTGTTGTGACTGAATCCATCGTCATCGGCTGGGTCGAGTTTCTCCGCGGCGACGAACGCTTAAAAGCCGAGCTGAGACGCGACGGAGTTTGGACGTGCGCCGCGAACGCCGAACTCGCCGAGATCCTCAATCGGTATTGTTCTCCAAACGAACGTCCTCACGACGAAGAACGGTTCGGTCACGACG
This sequence comes from Planctomycetota bacterium, assembly GCA_021791715.1. GTDB lineage: Bacteria > Planctomycetota > Planctomycetia > Isosphaerales > Isosphaeraceae > JAKBCQ01. The sequence goes on from JAJYWB010000029.1 coordinate 64,971, forward strand.
AACTGATCGCCGCTGCGCACAGGCTCCGAGGAGTCGCGTGGCTCGGCGAAGATTCGGTCTCGACCGGAGACATTTAACCCGGAATCACGTCCATTGCCCCCCCGAAAGGTCTTGATACACCGACCAAACGTAGCCGTCGGGATCTTTGAGCGCGAATTCGCGCCAGCCCCACGCCTGATCGACGGGATCGCCCGACACGCTTAATATGGCGCCTTCGTTGATACAATGTTCATGAAACAGATTGACGTCTTCGACACGTATTTGTAAATGAATCCCCAAACCGACGCGCGACGATTCAAACTCGCTCGCGATCGGTTCCTGAGGCTGAAGCATCAGCGTGAAGTCGCCGATTTTGAGGATCGCCAGTGTGATCGGTCCCCCCTCCTGTTCGGCGTGAACCTGCGAGATCTCGGCGCCGACGATCTCGTTGTAAAACTCGATCGATCGCAAAATATCCTCGACAAACAACAATGCGCTCGTCACCCGTGCCGTCATGGCGGGTTCCCCCGAAGCCGAGTTTCCACCCAATCGGCCGGAAGCATACCCCGAATCGCGACTTTTTGACAACCTCGACATCGCGACTTGGAGGCTATCGCGAAAGAAAACCGTATCTTCGACGGGAATAGAGAGCGAACCCGAAATTGGAAGGGCGACGCCGATTTGGGTGGGCGACGCCGATTTGGGAGGGCGACGCCGATTTGGGTGGGCGAACCTCCTGGTGAGCCTTTATTCTTAAGAATGATAATGCGATCCTGAATCTGAGAGGGCGACGCCGATTTGGGTGGGCGACGCCGAAATTGGGAGGGCGAACCTCCTGGTGAGCCTTTATTCTTAAGAATGATAATGCGATTCTGAATCTGCGAGGGCGACGCCGATTTGGGTGGGCGACGCCGATTTGGGTGGGCGACGCCGAAATTGGGAGGGCGACGCCGAAATTGGGAGGGCGAACCTCCTGGTGAGCCGTCTTGATTGAATTTGTTTTCACAAACCGATCAAAACACCCTTATTGAAAAGGGGTTTTTACAAGAGGCTCACCGGGAGGTTCGCCCTCCCAAATGCACTTAAATGCAATTGTTCTTTCGTAAAATTATCGATTTATAGGACAACAAGCGGCC
>JAJYWB010000030.1 GCA_021791715.1 Planctomycetota bacterium
GAACCTCCCGGTGAGCCGAATTATGATATTCACGATGATTCACCGATAAATCGGCGTCGTCGAAGGCGTTTACGAAAAGAGGCTCACCGGGAGGTTCGCCCTCCCAAACAGAATATACATATATCAAAATGTACCGTCCTTATTTTAAAATCGGCTCCGAACCCGGTAAAATTCGACCCTGAATTCGGAAGGGAGAAGCGGAAATCGGGAGGGCGAACCGCCGTGTGAGCCCATTTTATATCATTATGTTAGACAAAAACAGGCTCAGACCGCGAATTTACCCCCGCCGAACGTCGTCCCATGCCGACCCGCTTCCGCACCGGCGAACGACGGAGCGAGCATATCGTATCAGGTTTTGATCGATTGTACTAAACAAACGACCTTACGTTTTTAATTTTTTGATTTGACTCGATCCGCCGACGTTTCGCGTTTGTCGGCGGCGGCCGTCTTCGATTCCATCTCCTTGATCAGCTCGTCGACCGCGTCGTCGAGTTGTTTCTGAAAAAGATGAATATGTCGAATCACCCCGTCGGCGTCGATGACGAAGGTTTGCGGAAATCCTCGGATATCCCACCGCGAAGCGATCGGCCCGGGAGGAGATCCGTCGAACCACGATCGCCATTCGATCCCCGCGTCTTTCATCGCCTTCTCGAGCCCGTCTTTCTTGGGATCCGCGTTAACGCCGAGCAAGACGAAAGGCTTTCCCTTCATCCGTTCCATCAGTTTCCGTTCGAAAGGAACTTGATTCATACACGGGCCGCACCAGGTCGCCCAAAATGTGAGAACGACCACTTTGCCGCGATAATCGCTCAACTTCATCGGCTTCCCCTCGGTATCCTCGCCGACGATCTCGGGCGCCTCCTTGCCGATCGTCAGCTTCCGCAGGCTGAAGAGCCTTCGTTCGGCGACCTCGCCGAGCGTCACCGGAACGCCGTCGCGCGGTCCTCGATCGTATCGAATTTTGGGAAACTCTTGAATCACACGTTCATACAACGATTCAACCTCGGAACGAAGCGATTCGGGGGTTTTTTCTCGAAACTCTTTGATGTCGGCGGGATCAAAATAATTCGCTTTCTTTATATTTTTGATCGCGACGTCGCCCGATTTACTAACGATTTCTGACATTTGCATCTTTTCTCTCTGATAATCCGCGAGCGCCAAACACGCGGACCCCTTGATATTCATGTTCGTCGAGCGATCGAGCACGTCTCGGATGAACTTCTCGCGTTCGGGAAGCATCCCGATGCTCACCTCGCAGCAAATTCTTCCCATCCGTTCGTCGTCGAAGTGATCGCGCATCAAAAGTTCAAGCGTTTGATTCACGAGCGGTCGGATTTGCTTATCGGTTCGAGAAACGCTCGCGGACACCTGAACGACCCGTTCGAGCGCGTCGACCGCCTTGGGATCGCGCGGATCGGCGGAGGCGAATTCGATCAAACGAGCCAGAAAATCGGGCGTCGGCCACGACTTCCATTTCCGATCCATCTTATCTTTGATCGCTTGATCGTTCGGATGTTTCTCAGAATCGTCGGAAAGCGGTTTGAATTCAGTCCAGAATTTTTCTTCGGCGACCTCGAATTCCTTAACGATCTTTTCGAACGATTTGATCGCCGGCTTCTCCGCGGCCTGAGCCGCGATCGCCTCGTTCTTCGATTCTTGACCGAGCGATCCCGTCGTCGCCGCCAAGATCCATAAAGCTGTGAATCCAAAACCACGTGGCGAATCGATCATGATCCGACTCCTTTGTTCAAGCGACCGATCGTTAATCCGTGCTGAATCGGCTTGGATCGCTCGACGGAACCGCCGTGCGACGACCGTCATAATAATTCCTCGCCTCCGAAAAGCAAGACGATCTCCGCCAAAGGAAGACGGTCGACTCGAAATTCCAAGCGATCGACCGTAACCCGGCTCGATTCGCCAAGCTCGCACGTTCGGAAGCCCGCGCCGATTTCGAATCGCCCGCTCCCAAGGCGAATCGCCGATCACCAAGAAAACGTCGATAACGCACATATATTCAATGAAATCCTGATGCGTTTGCGGCGATTTCGTCTCTTGCCCGACGCCTTGAATGTGGTACGCTCTTCCATCGCGAGCGGATGTTCGCGGAATCCGATCGAGGGTCGGGGCGAGCCGGGGGGGACCCGGACAATGGCGGCTTGTGAACCTGGTCAGGGCGGGAACGCAGCAGCCATAAACAACGCCTTCATGTGCCCGGGAGCGCCTCCCCGGTTCACCCCGTCCCTTGGCCGGCGCGGCTCGGCTCGCGTCGATCCGGGTTCAAAGCCCAATCCGCAGGCGTCGGATTTCGTGAGCGATAACCTCACGGTGAGCCTCGCGCACCCGAGCCGAATCCGTCGGTCGCTTGTCGGCGGTCGACGAGAGCGAACCGCACCGGTGAGCCGGATTCAAAGAATCGACCCCGCGTGTTCCCCAACTCGAGCTGGAGCATCGAGCGTGCCGTCGTCCAACACCCTCGTCGATCTACCGACTCGCTCCCAAGCCGAAGGCTATACCGTCGTCGCGCGGCGGTATCGTCCGCAATCGCTCGACGAGGTCGTCGGTCAGGATCACGTCGTTCAGGGGCTTCGCAACGCGATCGCGATGAACCGCGTGACGCACGCCTACCTGTTTTGCGGAACGCGAGGCGTCGGCAAAACTTCGGTCGCGCGGATCTTCGCCAAATGCCTCAACTGCGTACGCGGGCCTACCGACGACCCCTGCCTTGAATGCGATATCTGCCGAGGCATCGCGTCGGGCCAAGACGTCGACGTCATCGAGATCGACGGCGCCAGCAACAACGGAGTCGAGGCCGTCCGCGAACTTCGCCAAAACGTCGGCCTCAGACCCAGCCGATGCCGCTACAAAATCTATTATATCGATGAAGTTCATATGCTTTCCCAGGGCGCCTTCAACGCGCTCTTGAAGACGCTCGAAGAGCCCCCCGAGCACGTCAAGTTCGTCTTCGCCACGACCGAGGCGCACAAGATCCCGATCACCGTCTTATCGCGCTGCCAACGCTACGATTTCGCGGCGATCGGCGCCGATCAGATCGTTTCCACGCTTAAAGAAATCTGCACAAAAGAAGGCGTTGAGGCCGACGTCGACGCGCTCGAGGTCGTCGCCCGCCGCGCCGCGGGTTCGATGCGCGACGCGCAATCGCTTCTGGAACAACTCCTTTCGACGACGAGCGACCGGCTCACCGCGGCGGGGGTTCACGAACTCCTCGGCATCGCCGGCGACGATCGCATCCTCGAACTCCTCGAAGCCCTCTCGCTCCACAACGCCGCAAAGGCTCTCTTAATTGTTGATGAATCGATCAATACGGGGGTTCAGCCGTCCGAGCTGTTGGGCGGAGCGATCGATTTCCTTCGCGACGTGATGGTGCGCGGGACGGGAGCGCGCGACGTGCCGATGCTCGCCGCGGCGCCCCGGCAACTGGAACAGATCGACTCGATCGCTTCGCGCTGGTCGCTCGATACGATCCTCGCGGCGCTCCAAATTCTCGCCGAATCGCGCGGCAAGCTCCGCGGCAGCCCGCACGGCAGGTTGCTCGTCGAACTCGCGCTCGCGAGGGTCGCAAGGCTCGAAAACCTCGTCGATCTGGGAACGCTCGTCAATCGATTGAGCGAGATCGAGGCGACCGCTCCGCGCGAACCCCGCGCTCCGATTTCAACACATACCGGCTCGATCACGCGAGAGCATGTCGATCGATCGGCTCGCTCCTCCGCGGTCGATCGAACCGAAGAATCGATCGCCGAGGCCGAAGCCGGCGACGATTCTCCCGTTAAAAAAAAACGAAATCTCGCGACCGAAACGGCTGATCGACACGAAAACGACGATTCCGAGCGACGATCCCCCGACCCCGAACCGCGCCGAACGCGATCGAAGGTGAACCGCGAGCCCGATCCGGCGAAGGCTTCGGCGGATCGAGGCGAGCCGAGGTCGGCTTCCTTGGCGGATCGAGGCGAGCCCGCCGTCTCGATCGCGACGACCGCTCGAGCCCCCTCGGGCGCGGCCTCGCCGCGTACAAGTTATTATCAAGAGCCGAGTTCGGTCGAGAATGATCGCCCCTCGGCGGCGGCCGGTTTCACGATTGAAGAGGTTCAGGCCGCGTGGGAATCGATTCTGAACAAGATCGCGTTTAAGCTGAGATCGATCCTCGCGCTCACGCGTCCGATCGAGGTCGACCCACCCGACACGCTGGTCGTCGGCGTTCCCGAAACCTACAATGGAGCGATCGAAGAGTGTCGCACGCCCGAGGCTTCGCGGGCGGTCGAATCGAGGCTTTCGGAGGCGTTTGGACGCGCGATTCGCGTCCGTTTCGAGATCGTCGCGGGGGATCAAGCCGCGAACGACCGTCCCGCCGCCGAGCAGGCTCATCGCGACGATCCGCTCGTCAAACGGATGATCGAACTTTTTGATGCGCGATTATATCAGATCGTCAAGGGATCGGAATAAAAGTTGGAATCGTGTCGATCAACTTCAATTGCGCATTGATAGAACTTCGGCGTCGTCGCGATCGACCGATCTCGCCGGGAAAGGACTGAACGTGTTCGGCAACCTGGGACAATTCGCCGATCTGATGAAAACCGCGGCGAAGGCGCGCGAGATGGTGGAAAAGGCGACCGAATCGATCGCTCACCTTAGGGCCGAGGGATCTTCGGGAGGGGGTTCGGTCGTCGCGGTCGCTTCGGGAAAGCTCGAACTCGTTTCGATCCGCCTCGACCCGAAATTGCTCGAGGAACCCGATCAAGAATTGCTTGAAGAGTTGATCGTATCGGCGGTGAATCAAGCGCTCACAAAAGCGCGCGAGGCTTCTTCCGAGGCGATCTCGTCGGCGATCGGCGATCTTCCCCTTCCGCCGGGTCTTATGGGCGCTTTGGGAGGTCGTTCGTGACTGCGCGCGGACCTTTGGGAGCGATCGACGAATTAATCGCCGCGCTCGGCGTTTTGCCCGGCATCGGCGCCAAATCCGCCGAACGGTTGGCTCATCACATCGTCCGCTGCCCCGCCGATCAGGCGCTCCGGTTGGTCGAGGCGATCCAGAAGGTGCGCGATCGCGTGCGCCGCTGCCAAGCCTGCTTTCACCTCACCGAAGCCTCGAATCCGCTCTGTTCGATCTGCCGCGATCCCGAACGCGATCAAGGCTTGATATGCGTGGTTGAGCAATCACAAGATCTGATGGCGCTTGAGCGCGCAGGATCTTACCAGGGCGTTTATCACGTCTTGCTCGGCCCGCTCGCTCCGCTCAAGGGGATCGGTCCCGATCAATTGACGGTCGACGCGCTCGAGGAACGCGTGAAAGCGGGGGGAATACGCGAGATCATCCTCGCGACCAACCCCACGCTCGAAGGCGACGGCGCCGCTTTGCTCGTTCATCGCAGGCTCGCGGGCGCCGGAATTCCCATCACCAGACTCGCCCGCGGCCTCGCCTCGGGAAGCTCGCTCGAATTCGCCAATAAAGAAATGGTCGCCGACGCTCTCGAAGGACGTCGAACTTTCTCATGAATTCCGTTTGAAATCGCTCGTCGAAAAGGCTACGATGTTCTTGGCACAAGATTTGCCGGTTTATCGCCGGCAAGGGTTACGTCCCGCTTCGCGTTCGCGTGTTCGCGGCGGGGCGTTCCCCGGAGTTTACGCCGGTTTTCGGTTTCTTTGACGACGCGGGATTGGGAATCATGCGACTCGATACGTCTCAACAAATGCGAACCGACATGCGAATGCGCATGGCGCCTCGCATGATCCAATCCATGGAAATCTTGCAGCTCCCCTTGATGGCTTTGCAGGAGCGGATCGACCAGGAAATGATCGAGAATCCCCTCCTCGTCGATCAAGACGGCGACCCCGACGACGCCGAGCCCGTCGCCTCGACCGAAGATTACGCCGAGCAACCCGGCGAAGCTCCCGAGCCGACCGAATCCGCCGACGATTCCGAAGCCGATTTCGGTGAATTCGTCGACGACGAATGGCGCGATTCGTACGATACCAATCACCGCGTCAGCCGGTCGGCGATCGACGACGAGGCCGATCGTAAACATGACGCGATTCAAAATGTCATCACCCGACCCCGATCGATGCAAGACGAACTCGCCGAGCAGCTCGCGTTTCTCGACCTCGAACCGACGGTCGAGGCGCTCGCCGAGGCGATCATTCATTCGCTCGACGAAAACGGCTATTTCACCGGCTCGCTCGCCGAGATCGTCGACCAAGTCGGCGAGCCCGCGAACCTCGAACTCGCCGAACAAGCCCTCGCCGTCGTCCAAAAACTCGATCCCCCGGGAATCGGCGCGCGAAACCTCCGCGAATGCCTCCTCCTCCAGCTCACCCCGCAAACCCCATTGCGAGAGGTTCTTCATAAGCTAATATCCAATCACTTGGATGATTTACAGCAAAACCGACTCCCCAAAATCGAACGCGAAACCGGAATTCCGATCGAGACGATCAAAGAATCGCTCGACCGACTCCGCAGGCTCAACCCCCGTCCCGGCGCCCGCTTCGACTCCGAACCCGCGGGATACGTCCTCCCCGATCTCGTCGTCGAACTCGACGATCAGGGCGAATACGTCGTCAAACTCGTCGACGATTACACCCCGCGATTGTCGATCTCACGCTACTATCAACAATTGCTTAAAAATAAAAACGCCGAGCCCGAAACGCGCGAATATATCCAGAAAAAAATCCAGTCGGCGCGGTGGCTTATCGAATCGATCGAGCAGCGGCGCAACACCCTCCTCAAAGTGGCCCGCGCCGTCATCGATCACCAAAAAGATTTTCTCGACAAAGGACCCGAATGGATCGAACCCCTCAAAATGCAACAAATCGCCGATCGCGTGCATGTTCACGTAACGACAGTAAGCCGCGCCGTCGACGATAAATGGGTGCAAACCCCCCGCGGCGTCTTCCCCCTCAAACGCTTCTTCGGCGGCGGCACCACCACGTCCGACGGCGAATCGGTCGCGTGGGATACGATCAAACAAAAACTTCTTGAAATCATCGGCAAAGAAGATAAACACAACCCCCTCTCCGACGAGGAGATCGTCGACGCACTCTCGCAAGGCGGTGTCCCCGTCGCCCGCCGGACCGTCACCAAATACCGCAAGGCGCTCCGCATCCCCTCAAGCCGAAAACGAAAAGAATACTGACCCGCGGAAGCGAGCTATTTCTCTCTCATCATATGTTGTTTCAGTATTCGATCGATATGAGATCCGCGTTCCCGCTAAATCCGCCGCCCATCCGTTCGCCCGCCTAGCCGCACATCGGCCCGTCGAGCTCGATCTCCCCCTCCTCCATCGTCTCCTCGGCCTCGAGTTGAATCTGATCGCGAATCTTCATCAACTTCTCCGGAAGCGAACCCTCGACGATCCCGTCTAAAATCAAAAGCGCGCGCGCCGGACGCTTCCCGTCCACCAAATAACGCGCCAGCCGCAACCGGATCCGACTCGCCTTCTCGGGAAACCTCCTAATATAATCATCCATAAAAGGAATGGATTCGCTCACCCTCTTTTCGGCGTCGAGCCGTTTGATCAGCGACATCAACTCCTCTTCGGGAAGCTCGAACGACGGAAGGTCGCGCCGCGTCCGTTCGATCAGCTCGAGCGACCCCTCCAAATCGTCGAAAGCGAGCAAACGTCGCAATTGCCCGAGCGCCGCCTCCGCGCGCTCCTCCGGGGTCGGCGGCGCGGGCTTCTTATGCCTCTTAAACGGATTCACCAATCGCCTCTCGATCAAAAAAAAACGATCCCAAACCGGTCCCTCGAAACCTCCCGCGGCGCCGTCTCGAAAGTATGCTACATAATCTTACCGAACACGTCGAATCGACCGCCTCTTTCCTCAATAATTCCTCGTAATATCAACCCGAGAATCGACGTTCAATGAATTCCATCAGAGACGACCCGGGCGCTTTTCTCAAGTCGAAACCTGACGCTCGAACGCATCGCCCCGCAAACTTTGCCGAGCCCGCCGAGTCGCTCCGAATTCAACGAATTTTCGACCTTTTCGGCGTCTCGGGTCACGAGCCGATCGTTTTGAACCGATCAGATAAATGGCGTGCGGAGAGCGCGAAACGCGTCCCGGTCGATTCGTTTCGAGCGCCCCCGCGAATCGTCGACCCGAGCCAGGAGAGGTCGGTTATGACGTCCACCAGGCGATACCCGCCGGTTTTCTCGTTCGCCCCGACTGTCGCGATCGCGATCGTGATCGCGGTCGCCGGAACCGCGGCGACCCCGCGAGCCGGAGCGATCGGTCGTACCCCGGTCGACCCCGCCCAGGTCGTCCCCCTCGATCAAATCGAAGCGCAACGACGCGACGAAGTCGCCGACGTCATCAAAACCGCGACCTTCCACTACCAGGCGCCCGCCGAAAGCTTCCCCGCCAACCCCAAACTTTACCTCAGCCTGCTCAACGAACCGTCGCTCACCCTCGCGCTCTGGAACGACCTCGGCGCCACCCCGGCGAGGCTTCAACGCATCGCCCCGGGAATGTATCAGGGAACCGACGGCTCGGGCACCACCGCGACCTGGCACTTCGTTTATCGATCCCCCACCCAACACGTACTCCTCTGCTGGATCGAATACCAAAGCCCCCGAGGCAAAATCCACCTCAACGGTCGCCTTGTGCTCAACGTCCGATCCGCCTTTTATCGACATAAAAGCGGACAACTCCTCGTCCAGCATTCGGTCGAAGCGTTCGTCAAAATCGACTCCAAAGGCTGGCGCTCGATCGCCAAAATGGGCAGGCCGATCATCGAAAACGTGATCCAGGATCAAGTTAAAGAAGCCGGCCAATTTATCTCACTTATGTGTCGTCTTGTTGAAATGTACCCCGTCTGGGCGACTCGCGTCGCGGTCGATCAGACCGATCTCGCCGACGATCTGAAAAACAAATTCCGCGATCTCGTCCTTAAACACCGTCGCCCGGGCTCGTCGTCGGGTCGCCCCAAACTTTTGAACGAAACCGCCGCGAGCTGATCGACAAACGCCTCAATCGCGGGGATCATGCTCGACGAATAGCCCAGATCGAGCGGATCAAGCTCGACGAATCTCCCCGATCGAGCGGATCAAGCTCGACGAATCGCCCCGATCGCGCGGATCAAGCTCGACGAATCTCCCCGATCGAGCGGATCATGCTCGATGAGTCGCCCCGATCGAGCGGATCAAGCTCGATGAGTCGCGGCGATCGAGCCGGCGGCTCTCGGAGAACCGCGGCGATACTCGGCCGATCCCGTTGCATGTCGAACCTTAAACCGCGAAACTGGCCTCTTTAAAGCCGAGCCCCTCGCGCCGCGCGCCGCGTCGTTTTCCATTTGGATCATCTTATGCTCGCTGATGAACATCTTGACCGTTGGGCCGATTTACTCGTCGATTATTGTTTGGCGCTTCAGCCGCTCGAGACGGTTTCGATCGCGTCCGAATGGGACGCCGCTCCGCTCGTCGACCGGTGCGCGCGGAGGGCGATTCGACGCGGATCGAGGCCGATCATTCGCCTCGAGCCTCCCGGCCTTCGCGAGTTCTTTTTGCGCGAGGCTTCGCCCGAATTGCTCGAGCACGTTTCGCCGATCGAGCTCTTCGAGGCGCAAACGGTCGACGCGAGGATCAGGATTTCGGCCGAGAGCGACCTTTCCGCCGCGGCTTCGATCGACGCTTCAAGGCAGGCGATTCGCGACCGCGCCCTCGACCCCGTCCGCCGCGCCGCGGCGAAAAAGCGATGGACGCTCACGCAATATCCCACGCCGGCATATGCTCAAGCGGCCAAGATGAGTTTAGAAGAATATGAGAAGTTCGTGATATCCGCGATGTTTTTGGATCGTTCGGATCCGATCGAGGCGTGGCGCGAGCTCGGTCGATCGCAGGCGGGGCTTGTTCGCGCGATGACGCCCGTCGATGCGATTCGGATCGAGGCCGACGGGACCGACTTAAGTTTATCGGTGAAGGGTCGAACCTGGATCAATTCGGACGGCAAGCGGAACATGCCTTCGGGCGAGATATTCACGGGACCGATCGAGGATTCGGCTTCGGGTCGGCTCCGGTGCGGATTTCCGGTGTATCGCGACGGTCGCGAGATTGTGGGGATCGAGCTCGAGTTTCGCGACGGTTTGGTGGTATCGGCGCGGGCGGATCGGGGCGAGGATTATTTGCTGGCGATGCTCGATCTCGATTCGGGCTCGCGGCGATTGGGAGAGTTGGGGATCGGTTTGAACGAGGGGATTCAGCGGTTCACGGGTAGTATTTTATATGATGAGAAGATAGGCGGAACGATTCATGTGGCTTTGGGGAGGAGTTATCCCGAGACGGGGGGAGTGAACGAATCGGCGTTGCACTGGGATTTGATCGTCGACCTTCGTTCCGGGGGCCGGCTCACCGCCGACGGAGTTACGGTGATCGAGAACGGCAAGAGGGTTGTGGGTTCATAATCCGATCTTAAATTATCTTATAGATAATTAATCGGCGATCGCTTTAAGAAGAGCCTCTCTCGCTTCACCGTAGAAGAGCACGTTGATTTTCGTCGCCATATCGTCGGATAGGTTGAAAAGACTTTTCCGAGCGTTAACGGGGACGAGGATGATCGAAGCTCCTTTTTCAACGGCGTGCTCGACCATATCGATCGGATTGGCGAGCGTGTCGATCGATCCGCCGAGATTGAGCCCTCCGACGACGACGAGTCCTCCCCGCAGGCTTTTTCCGAGCAGAGCCGAACACATCGCCAGCAGCGCCGCGACGCCGAGAGACTCCCCTCCTTTCGATGCGTCGAAGGCTCGTAATTGAATGGAAAATTCATGTTCACGTGGATTTCTATCGCCGACTAGTTCGGCGGCTCGGTTATAAAGATTCTGTTCGGCGTATTTCACGCTTTCCACAAACGACTTGGGGGCGGAACGATTGAGGATTTTCACCCCCGATCCCGGACCTTCGGAAACCTCGATTTTGTACAATCCCGATCCTTCCCCCGCTATTCCCGACCCAATCCCCCAAACCTGACCCGGAGGAAGCGGATCGCGGCCGATGTGATCCTCGCATTGCAGCTCGGGAGTCACGACGAATTTTTCGACTCCATCGGCGCCGATCGTGTAACTCAATTGGGTGTTGCGGAATTCGGCGGGAACGATTCGTTTTTGCTGTTCCTTGACGCGTCTCCGGCATTCCAACGCCAACCGCAAAGCCCATTCCAGATCGTCGTCGCCGATCGGCTGTTGCGGGGATGGATGAACAAGTTTTATAAGCCCGCTAACGGATTTCATCACGGCGTTTTGATCGCGACCGCTCAAAGCTCCACCCAACGTCGCTCGACCTTGCAACACCGAAGCACGCGATTGATTCCTCATTCTGCTCCAACATTCGGACAGAAAATCGCTCACGAGTCCGAATCGATTCGTTTTAAGCGTGTCCTGGATTTTGGGAGCGTCCCATCCCGGTAAATAACAATGAATCCGATCCTGGAGCGCCGCGTCGCTTCTCATCTCGGGGGGCATCGGGCCGAAGAGATGACCGATGCGCTGCTGATGCTCGACGTCGACGTCGAAATTCCCAACCATCACGATCGATCCGTCGGCGCGAATGCTCTCCTTCCCGCGACTGAATTCACCGGATTCCATATATCCTTTCATGATATTTACTCCGTCTTTTTGATCGAATGAGACTCCCGATATCTCGTCGAAACAAACGACGTCGTACTGGCAAACAAGCCCCCGTCTGCCGTTCGCCATGTTGACGAACATCCGCGCGACCGTGGCCTTTCCGCCGCTAACGAGGTGCGAATACGGCGAGATCTGCTGAAACAGATGGCTTTTGCCGGTCCCCCGCGGTCCGAGCTCGACCATGTTGTAGTTTTTCTCGACGAACGGAACCATCCGCAAAATCAAAACATCCATCTGGCGATTCGTCAGTTGTTCGGGCTCGAGCCCCACGCTCCTCAACAAAAAACGTTTCCACTCGTCGGTCGTGAACCGTGATCGACCTCGATAAAGCGCCTCTAAAACTTCACGTTTTGAAAGTTGAATGGGACGGAGCGATTCGATCGCGAACGGTCGACCGTTTTTTTCTTGCGCGACGGCGCCGTCGTAGGTCAGATCGACCTCGGAATAAAATCCACCCGTCAACATCCGTTCGTTATCGCCGACGAGATCGGGGGCGATCCGCACGTCGTTGAGCCCAAGACTCGGCAGCGAAGCCAGATACGAATCGGTCCGAGCGTCGAGTCGAGCCGTCACAAGATCGATGATCTGAACCGTCCCGCGCTCGCGCGCGCGAGCCTTGAACAATTCCTCCTCGCCTGCGCGTACGGCGAGCTCGGCGAGTCGACGATCGACGATTCGCAAACCCTCGTCAATCTCGTCGTCGTTCACGCTCGCGCAATAACGTCCCAATAAAAATTCGCAAACATATGTAGGGACCGGATACTGCCTGGCGAATTTCCGCACCAGATCCTTCCTAACGATATATCCGTCGAAAGCCTCAGCGGCGATCCGGTCGATTCGATCGAGTTCCATCGTTGCCCCCGCGAACTCGCGACACGACGTCGATCAAGTTCCGTTTAGTCTTATTATACAAACAAAGATAAGTGATCAGAGCCGCATCGGTTCAAGCGATTTCTTCAACCTCCGATCGTCGTCGCGAGCTTATCGATCACCCTACCGTCCGGACCGATCAGAACCAAATTCGTCGCCTTCCCCTCGCTCCGGTGATCCGCGACGATGATCGACGCCTCGCCTTGTTGCGAAACCCGCTTCGGTTCGGCGATCGAAGAGTTCGGATCGCCGATTCGATCCCTCATATCCACGCGTAAACCATCCGTCGACGGAACGATCTTAATCCGACATCGAAGACCCGACCATGAAACGCTCTCGATCTTCGACCGCCGCAAGCCACCCGCGGAACGCTTCGCCGTAATACGAGGCGCCACGCATTCCTGCAGGCTTAACCCTCCATGAGAATATTCCACGCCGGCGCGGAACGATCCCGCGCCCCGCGGCGACGCAATTAAAATATCTCGATTCCAATACCATAAAGATATCGGCAAATCCACCGACGAAGTGCTCTTCACCGCGGCGCATCGACTCCACTTCGTTTCCACCAAGTAATTCGGTAGTTCCTCCTTGGGAAGCCCTCCGGGCATGATCAGCCAACCGTGATCGGTGACGATATGAACCTCGTTCGCCCCGTCTTCGAGAAGACCCTCGATCCGCTCGCAGACTTCGTCGAGAAGCTCGGGGATGCGCCGAGCGAGCCCCGCTCCCACGTGATGCCCCGTCTCGTCAAGGCTGCCGATCTCGGTCCAACACCGCGATTCAGGCCTCATCGATTCCTTCGGATTAAGGAAAGTGAATCCCTCCGATACGAGCGACTCGCGAAACCTCTCGACCGTCAAAACCTTCCCCGTTTCGGCGATCGAGGGAAGAAAATCGGCGCCGTCGCCGATTCCACAAAGCCGACGCGCGATCGGCGCGATCGCATATTTCGATGTCGCCGTGACCGACGGCGCGGCGACGAACGCCGACTCGATCGTCACATCCATGTTCTTTTTTTCAAGCTGTTCTTTAAGTTTTAAACCCGCGTCGTAACGGAGCGCGTCGACGAACAAAACACACGCCCCCGAAGCGATCGAGTCGCGATCGATCGCCTTGATCGATGGAGGATTTGCGCATTTTCTCAATAAATCTTGAAATATTTCGACGTTATCGCGCAACCAGGGAAGATAGATCGCTCGAATCGATGCGTGAACCGACGCTTGATCCGCTTGGCTCGTAACCGCCGCGAGCGCCTCTAAAACCGCGAGATCAGCCCGGGCGCCCCGTTCTTGATACGAAACGATCAGCTCTTCGAGCCGATGACCCGCGAGCGGATTCGCCGTCGCGGAGGCGACAAAATCGAGATGAAATAACGCGAAGGTTAATGGCGATCGACCCAATTTCGCCCACGGCGAATCGCGCCTACCTCCATGCTCGGCTTCAAGCGCGTGAATCCGAGCACGAGCATCCAAGGGCGAAAAACGCGCGAGATCGAGTAATTCCTTCCGCAGCTTGTTCTCATCAAACTCGTTATCGCTCGGCCACGTTCCCGTCGGCTCGATCGGCACGTTTTGATCCGATCGCGATCGAGGATCGGCTCCTTGGAGCCGATCGACCACTCCCGCGTATCGAGCAGGCGAATCGGCGAATCGCCTCCACGCGTTTTCCCAAGCCTTCGATACGCGTAATCCAAGCTTTTCCGCGGCCGCGCGTTCGCCGTCTTTCACGGGATCAAATCCATATTCGAGAGGACATTTGCTCCGAAACGTCTCCAGGCGATCCCGATCCCAAATCCGTTCCACCCGCTCGCGGTCGGCGATCCAATCGAGTAAATCCCCGGTGATATCTTCGACCTGATACTTGTCAAAGTCTTCGCAATCGAGCTCTCTTTGATCGGAAATTATCCTTAATTCTTCAATCGACGCGTCCGCGAGCTTGATGAGCGATCGACGCAACGATACCGCGGTCGCCTTCCTTCGAGCGACCTTCAAACCCAATCCGCCGCGATTCGCCGAACCGAGAAACGCCGCGATCGTCCAATCCTTGCCGTTCAATTGCGCGAAAAAGACCCCCCGGTACGCCGTCTCGACGAGCGCGCGAAGCTCGACGGGACACTCCTCGGTCGCACGCAAAGCCGATCGACCCGTTCCCGGCATGTAGATGATCGGGATCGAGTTCTCCGAGATCGTCGTTTCGGCGATGCGACCCGCGATCACACACCGAATCCAAAGCGCAGGCCCCGTTCGATCGACGGGATCGTATCGACCGAGCGTCAAAAAATGAGGGATCTCTTTCCTCAACCGGGACGCCAATTTCTCCCACTCCCGCGCCTCGTCGGGCCATAATATCGCCGCGGGAGCGACCGAGTCGTTTTGATGGTATTCGCCGGCCCGGCCAAGCGATTCGATCAGGCGGTCGAAAACGGAGAAGTTAGGCATATCGATTCGGACCAGAATCCCACATCGTTCCCACAATCCAACGCGATCGGCGCCCGATGAATCGCCATGTTCTGCCGATTCTACTCCAATCCGGCTTGTCATTCACCATCCGTGAGATAAGATGACGAAAACGATCGTATCGGGATAAGCGCCACTCGACGATCATACCGTAACGTTCTTATGATCCATGGATATTAGCTTTCTCGGCTTGTGTTCAGCCGATTACATGATTCAATCCTTTTTACGTCCGACGCCCGCGGCCGAAATCGAACGGTGATGTGCGTGTCGTATCCGTGGTGATCGACGAGACGCTCAGCCGTCGGCGCTCACGGCGTTTCGATCGACCGAGTTTCATCTCCATCTTGAAGATCGGCTCTAAAGCGCGATCGAGATCGGAATCATGAGCGTCACCGTCCCGACTCGGATACTACGTTTCATTCATATCAACAATCTATCGATTCTGATGGGTCGAAATTGAATTGACGAACATCTTGGAAAGATCGACCGGCATCTTGTGAATCGGCGCTATTGGGCCGATGATGAGAGTTATCCCGATCGGCAACGAAGGAAACAGGCCCAGTCCCTCGTGCATCGCTTTTGCCCGTGATCGTTGGTTCAAGCGATCGTAGTGATCGATGAGGTTCGTAAGTCGAAGGTGGAACAAGTTTTATCGAGATTTCCACACGAAACGCATCGGCCGATCCGCGTGAAGCGCGATTGGTATTACCCCTGAGCTTGGAGCCGAGACGGGGATGATCAAATACGTTCAAGGCAATATCGTCGAGGCCGACGCCGAAGTTCTCGTCAACACGGTCAATTGTATGGGCGTGATGGGCAAGGGGATCGCGTTGCAGTTCAAACAGGCGTTTCCCGATAACTTCGACGCCTACCGCTCGTGCTGCGCCGCTTCAGAACTCGAGCCGGGAAAGATGTTCGTTTTTGAAACAAAATCAATTGTTGGTCCGAAGTATATTATTAACTTTCCAACCAAGCGTCATTGGAAGGGAAAGTCGCGATTGGAAGACGTCGACGCGGGATTGAACGCGCTGATTCAAGAAGTCATTCGCCTCGAGATCAAATCGATCGCCGTTCCGCCGCTTGGCTGTGGTTTGGGAGGTCTCGATTGGAGCGTAGTTCGACCGCGTATCGAACGCGCTTTCCAGTCTCTTCCCGATGTGAGGGTTCTGCTTTTCGAGCCCGCGGGAGCGCCTCTTCCTAACGCGATGCCCGTACGAACCAAGCCCCCCAAAATGACTCGAGCGCGTGCGTTGTTCATCATGCTGATCGATCAATATAACGCGATGTCGTATCGCCTGACGCTCCTTGAGGTTCAGAAACTCGCGTATTTCTTGCAGGAATCGGGTGAACCGCTCAAACTCAAATTCGTTTCTCATACGTATGGTCCCTACGCCGAGAATCTGGATCAAGTTTTGCAAAGAATTGAAGGTCATTTCACGCGAGGATATGGAGACAGCCCCAATCCCGGTCGCGCTATCGAATTGCTTACGGGAGCGGTCGAAGCCGCGAACTCGTTTCTCGAAACCTCCGATGAATCGCTGGAACGACTTCGGATCGTATCGAAATTGATCGAGGGGTTCGAAACGCCTTACGGCATGGAACTTCTGGCGTCGGTGCATTGGGTCGCGGTTCATCAAGAGCCGCGCGCTCGCAACGCATCGGAAGCCGTCGAGAAAGTTCACGCGTGGAACGATCGCAAGGCTCGAATTTTCAAAACCGATCACATCGGGATCGCCTGGGAACGCTTAAATCAATCGGGTTTTCTAACGATTCCATAGCGCTTCGCCGAGGCGGATCAATTCTGTCTCGATCTTCGACGAAGGAGCATTTTGTCGATCGGTCGAAAAACGATGAAAGAAATTGTCGAAGATCAATTGAATAGTCGCGCCGAACGAGTTAAAGAAGAAGGCGATCATCACGATTTGTAGGACGATTGTGCCTGAAAGACCGATACTTATCCTGCCGAAACCGCGATGATTTATCCTGCAATTTTATGATAATTTCTAATATATACAAACCTTGTCTAGATGGGGATTAGAGATCTTCGCGATATTTGCTGGTTGATTCTGGTCTTTTGATCACTGGGGATCGAAATCATCGAATTCATTTTGTGATTCGCTCATGGCAGACGACTCTAACAATGCTCCAAAATGAAATCGAAGTGAAAAACCTTAAAACCAAGCCTCGCAATTTCTATTCGTCTCTCAAATCGATTATCGACACAGAATCTTTATTTTTCAGTGGATTGTTGAAAGGAAGGCGTATTTGATCGTAACATCTTGGTCGAATGGCCGATACTCCGACACGGTACTTAATGAACACGATGATCAATCATCTCTAGGCGATAGCCATATTATTCCAATCGAAGGCTAAAACTAAGCCATATTAGAAGAAATCGGCGAAGAAAAAAGATTTGTGTGATATAAGGCTAGAAAAATGACAAAACTTTAGAGTTCATCGTGAACAAAACGATCGAGATAGCGTATATTACACGGTATCCATGGCATCGCTGTTGGAACTCGATCATGGATCAGTCAGAATATCGTTAATGAGGAACCGCCGAACCTCGGAATGGAAATGAAGAGGATCATTAACGATCATTATGAGGAGAACAATTCGGCGAATCTCTAAAGGATGGTTTATCGATGAGTGAAGTCAACGTCAAGTTGCTTAAGGTCAATGCTTCGACCGGTCAGCATAACGAGGCATATATCAATGCGACCGTTTTCGTCGGGAATAACTCCGACGAACCGATCGTTATGACAGTTCAAGGATTCGGTTTCATCATCGAAACTCCGGATGGTCGATCCATCGAGACCGAACCCGAACATCCCAATCTGGTCGGAGCTTTCCTGCTTGATCCGGGACAGGATGTCACCAAGGTTTATTCCAACAAGGCGATCTGTAATACAGACGTCTTTGTTCCGGGACCTGAATACACGCTGATCGCGTTGGGTCCGGAAGGAGTGAAGGCCGATCGGATGACCTTCAAGTTCCATCAGCTTTATTTGTAAGAGTTAAAAAAGGCGCCCGATCCATTTTACGGATCGGGCGCTCAAATCAAATACGAATGTATCGATCAAAATCGATCGATGGGCGAGCCGCACCATTCAATGAACCCCACCCCTCGCGTTTATACCAAAGTTCCCATCGCGTGATCCATTTGCGCGTGACTCGATCGTACCGGCTCACCTCTCCGGTAAGAACCAGCCGGCCCGAAGGAATACCATGGAAACTCTTATCATTGACGAATAAAAGATCCTGGGCCAATGGAACGTTCGGCCGTTCAAGCGATTCCGTCTCGAATTGATAGCGAATCCGATCGGTGCCGTCGAGGATCGGTACGCCCTCTACGCCTGCGATCTTCGGATGTTTGTTCAAGAATGAATGTGATTGGCTCGAATACGATCGTCCGCAAACAGCAAACGGAACGATCGACGCGACAGACTGCAGAAATTGACGACGCTGCATGGAAAAGCCCCTGAAATGAATCAATTCATTAAGAGATCTCCGCAATTAAGAGAACCGAAATTCGAACAATTTCGCGACAGATGATAACTTGTTCCGATTATATAAAAGATAAGACCTCGGCGAGCTCGGCGATCTGCGTCGATTGGGATGTGTACCCGGTTAGAATGGGCCTGAATCAAATTCTCTTATTTATTGATTAATCTTGCTTGCCGGCGGATTGCCGCGCGGAACGCTTCTCGGCGATCGTCAAATGAACGTCGTTGATCCGATCGCCAGCGGCGTTGAACCACGGGAACTTCGCTTTGTCTCGCGCAGGCTCTTTGCCTCGATCCTTACCCCACTTGATGTTCGGATTCTTCCGCAATACCCCCGCCGTCATAAACGGACGAATGTTCATCCGCACCCCGTCGTTAAGGTCGGGATTCCAGCCGATCGCTTGCTCATCAAGCGGCTTCCAACGCACGAAAATATCGTACGGCGGCTCTCCCTCCAAAATCAGCCTGAGCTTCTCTTGCAACTCATTCGCGGCCTTGAGACGAAGATCGGCGCCGACGACCCCCGATCGAGCGCCCGAGGTTTGTAAGGTGATCCAATCCTGTAAGAATGAGTATGTAAGACTCTCGAGCGTCTTGTGGTTCAACTTGTGATAGTTTACCAGACAACCGAATCCATCCTTGCGACCGTCCCATATGTGCCAGATAAACGGGCGATTGTGGAATCGGCGACAATGCCGCTCAAAAAATTCGTTGCGGATCCAATCGTCGAGCGAAGTTCCAGGCTTACTCCCCGAATCGACGAGCAGCTTATCCAAGATCGAAGTCGACCAATCGTCGCCATATGCGATTCTCAAAACCTCGATCAACCGCTCAGAAGCCGCGGGTTCGTTGCGCATCGCTGGGATGGGAAGGATACCGTCGCGATCGGCGAGCGAATCGAGAGCGTCTGGAACTTGATCGGGCCAGCGATAACCCATCAACCGAGCGACCGCGACCTGAAGCGGATCGGTCGATCCCCTGGGTAGCCCTTTGAAGATCCATTGAGTTGGATCGTAGCTGTATGGTTCGGGAAGGCCGTTGGGATACTCCTCGGCGGCGATCTTTTTCCATCGTTCTAAGTCGAATTGTACCTTTACCAAAGATGCGTTAGTAACTTTAAGAGATTGATCGATCTTACGAACTGCTTCATGATATTCGGGAGATTTGCAGAAGCACCAGATCGATGCAAGATGCTTGCTATTGTAAGGTGTGATGACAGATAAATTATTATCAAATGCTTCGCCGCTGAATATCGATACTGGCAAATTTCTCATCTGTGATACTGCTACTCCAGGTTTATCCCAAGCGAGAATCCCTCTAAATGTGTTTTGTGAAACTTCACGCATTTTTCCTCTACCATCTTCCCAGAATATAAGCTGTTCAAGTCCTCCATAGATAATAGTATTATCTACTGTGGTTTGAAGCTTTCTCCAGTTTGATAAAACGCTAGTTAACTCCCAAAAAAATTTTCCGAACATTTGAAGATCACCAGTTGCTAATCCTTGCCATGCGTTCGCATAGTCGCTCAGTAGCTTATTCTCATTAAATTCACTGGAATTGATAATTATTTTCTTTTCTTCAATCTGATCTGTAAGACTAACCTGCATATTTTCTTCGAAATGAATTATATGTTCATTGTTATCCACGATCACAAATCGATAGTCTGTGTTTTTAATTATTAGAATTTGAGATAAACATACAATTAGTCCTTTCGTTAGGTGATATGTTTTTTCATATGCATTCCTCGCCTCTGTTACATCCATCCCCAAAATCTCATGTTTTTCATCGGGCTTGGATGAAGTGAGGGCGATGAGAGCGACGTTAACGACCTCGCCGCTGATCGTCTCAAATGCTCCCGGACCAAGTTTCGCCACGACGTTCCATGAAACTTCTTTCAGCAATCGTTCGCGCAACTTCTTGTAGGATCCCAAGAAAAGCCAATTTTGCGGAGTCACGACCGCGACAGTTCCTCCTTTGGCGCAATAATCAAGGCAGCGTTCGACGAATGCCGTCGCGAGATCGGCCTTGGCGTCTTGATAGTGTTTTTCCAGATAATCGCGCAAGTCTTGGCACTGTTTGCCGCGTGAGAGGTACGGAACGTTCGTCGCGACGAGCGTGAATTCGCGAGTCATCAGCGAAGCCGCCATCGCGATCCCCTGCGCCGCGACTCCGACCGCTGCGCGATCGGGATCGGATCGCATCGCCTCGCGTTCGAGAGCGCGCGCCAACGTCGGCCGAAGAACGTCATATCCCAACGCGAATATGTCTCCGGTTTCGATTCGCGGATCGATCAACGAACCCAGAAGCGGCGCCATGCTGAAAAGATCATAAATTCGGTCCATCCCCTCCTGGAACCTGGAATCTCCGTTCGCGAGCTTTTTCCATTCGTCTTTCTTGCCGACCACCCCCTGACCCGAGCACGCGATGTTGAGCGCGGGAAGGTTACGATAGCCGAGCGGATTCGTATCGGGTCCTGGATAAGTCCACGCGGCGAGCGCGAGAGCGAACGCGGCGATCTGGGTGCAACGCGGGTCGAGTTCGAGGCCGAAGAGGTTATGAGCGAGCACGGCGTTACACGCGTCGACGGCGGAGAGCCCCTCTTCGGCCATGCGCAACGGAACCAAAAGCTGAAACGCCGCGACGAGGAAATGGCCGCTTCCGCAGCATGGGTCGAGCATCGTGAATTCGCGCAACGTTTTGGGCCAGCCTTCAAACTTGCCCGCCGCGGGCTTGCCGTCGTCGCGAAAGCGGAGGAATTCGAACGCGACGGGAGCGAGCCCGTCGGGCAACCCCGCGCCGCCGGGTGGTCCCGCGATCCCGTTTTTACCGCACCACCACGCTCCAATCGTATTATGAAGCAAGAACTGAACCATATAATGCTCGGTAAAGAGCTGGGTGACCGCCGAGAGTGATGTTTGATCGATTTTGGTTTCGCTCTTATTGACGTCTTTCTTCTTTTTGGTTTGCCAAAACTGATAAGCCCATCCGAGGCTGTCGTCGGCTAGAAAAACGGCTTTGGGGAGGGTTGAAACGAGTTTTTCGAGGGGGATACGATCGTTGTTGGGGAATTCGATATCGAGTAAAACGTCGCCGACGGGAAATATTTGCGGGAGCATTTTACCTGCGTAACGCGCAGCGAGGGCGTAGCCGTCGGGTGCGTTTTCGTCTTTGGCGAGTTCGTCGCATTCGTCGAGCGTTACGGGAACGCCGTCGGGGTGCATGAGGAGGTTGTTTTCGGCGAGGAAGCGCGCGAAGAGCATCCGATGCCATTGTTCGTAGGCGAGATCGTGGGTGAGCTGGTCGATCGCTTGCGAGGCGTCGTCGTTGCGGAGATCCCCCGCCCGCCTGCCTCGGGCTCTGAGTTTTTTGCGGAGATCGCGTTGTGCCGGCGTCATTTCGTCGAACGGCGAGGGGGCGTCGACCGCGAGCCGTTTGAGCGCCGAGCGGGCCGCGGATTCGGCGAGGTTGCGCGCCTCGACGATCGTTTTTTCGAGCATCTTGCGAAGTTCGACGGCGAGAGCGGGCATCGAGGGCGAATCCTTAAAACGTTTTTCGAGATCGGTTTAGAGCATACGCCGCGCCGAGGTTAAGATCGAGCCCCGACTTGGAGAGAATCTTCTCGCAATTGCGGTTTGATCATAAAATCACGGGACCATCTTTGAGTTTGAGTTCGATCGAGCTTTTGGCGTCGTCGAGCCATAACTTGAGATCGGCGTCGTTTTTGATCGTTCGCGACGGGAGTTTAACGCGTTCGGCCTTGGGTTCGAGGAGTTTGGCGGCGTCGTCCGCGGCTTGCTGGAATCGTTTCGGCAAAGCGTCGGCGAGGTTCGCCCAATCCTTGATCTTGGTATGATTGAGCGATTCGACGATCTTCTGAGGGTTTTCGACCGAGATCGGCGGGAGTTCGGCGAGCCGACGGTTTTTCGACAATTCGTCACGGCGAGCCTGGTCGAGCGCGGACCACGCGGGAGAATTCGACAATTCGGCTTGTCCTTTTTTCATCTCTTGTTCACATAAGGTTTTAAGTCGATTGATTTCGGATCGGAGCGCGTCGGCGAGTTTGGCGACGAGCGAGGAAACGGGGTTTGGGTTTGCGAGGAGGGATCGGTCGCGTTCGAGCGCTTCGACCTGTGGGGCGATTTCGCGGGCGATATCGAGATCGGACGCGTGGTCGAGAAGGATTTTGAGCGTGATCCATTCGTGTTTGCGTTCGGCGATCAACGCCGACGTTTGTTTCCATATTTGGATCTTTTTCCGGAGATCGGCGAGCGCCTGGTGGATCGCGCCGAGGCGATGATTGCCGTTTTTGCCTCGTATATCGATGAGATCGTCGATACCGGGGGGCGGCGGAACGGGCGGATCGCCGCCGGCCGATCGCGCGAGAGCGATCAAACGCTCGAGGAATTCGTTCGATTTTTGGGATTCTTCGCCGCCGGCGCAATTCAGATCAAGATCGAGGAACAACTTACGGATTTCGATGAATTGCTTGGCGGAGAGCGCGACGGTTTCGACGCGGAATTCGGCGCCGGCGATCGATCTGTGATCGAGTTTGGCTGCGAGTACTTGTTCTCCGTGGATTTTGGCGAGGATTTTGCCGTTGCAAACGAGGACGGCGAGCGCCGCGTCGACCGCGTCTTGGGGCCAGCCGAAGGGGGGATTTCTGAATTGATCGCGAATTTCTTTTCCTTTGCGGCCAAAGGCTACGAATTTGATCACTTCTTGGCAAACGGGATGAGAATCGGGGTCGGCGTGATGGTTGATCGCTTCGAGCGCCGACCGGTCGTTTTTCCGAGCGCGTTCGAGCGCTTTGGACCAATCGGGATGATCGGCGTGATGGAATTTGGGGAAGAGTCGGTCGAGCGCCGAGTTCGCGGCGTCTCGAATTTTGTCGAGGATTCCCGAACCTTCGACGTCGTCGCCTCCCGCGAGGATGACCTCGGCGTCTTCGATCAAATCGTCGATCAGGTCGTCGCGTCGACGTTCGCTTTCGGCGACGGACGTTTCCATCGATTTTTTGGCTTCGAGCGCCTCGCGGGTGGTCGCGGCGGAACCTTTGACTTCAAGCGTTTTACGCGCAGCGAACGCCGACGCGACGGCTCGATTGAGATCATCGGATTTTTTCATGGGGATATGACAAACGATCACCGCGGCGCTTTCTCCCATGGAGCGCGCTTCGCCGCGGAATCGGTCGGCCTCGATCTCCCATCCCGAACGGACCCAAACGGGGATCGAGAGGTCGTTTTTTTTCGGATTTTCGTCGCCGAAGTGAAGGTCGAGCTTTCTTGATTCTTTGCTCGATCCCTGGGTCAATGAGAAGCCGCTCAATTTTTTCTTGAATCGATTGACGAGCAGGTCGCGTCGTTCGCCGGCGAGTTTGGCGGGGTCGGACATCATCTCATTGAAGCGATTATGATAAAGGAGGGTCCATTCGCTCCCTTCTCGGGTTTGGATGCGGAATTCGTCGTCGACTTTCATCAGCGAGCCGTCGGTCGTCAACGAATTAAGGATTTGAGGTATTTTGCGACGTAACTCGAGGCTCTCCTCGGAGAGGTTTGAGACGACGAGATCGGCGAGGGTTTCGGCGTCGGATCGAATTTTGAGATCGACCGCGGCCTCGCGCGGCAATTGTCCGATCAAAAAGATCAGGGCGCAAAGTTTGCGGCGGAGATCGCCGTCCGGTTTTTGATCGTTCGCCTGACCTTCAATTTTGGCGTCGATTTCTTGTAAAAGAACGCCCGATTGGATGAGATGAGAACGGATTAGATTGTGAAGGAATGAGGCTTCGATAACGTTTCCGAGGGGGAGATCCGCGGTGTGGAGCGCGGCCTCGTGGACGATGCGGAGTTGGGTTCGAAGTTGCGCGGCGCCCGCCGATTTTTCGACGGCTCGGCATACGTGTTCCCAGAAGCGACGCCGGACGGGGAGGATCGGGTAATCGTGGGGGAGGAGGGGTCGATCCGCCGGCTGGAACGCGACGCGGGTGTTCTTGAGGTGCCGTTCGATCTCTCCCGAATGTTCGTTCAAAAAAGTTTGTAGTTTCGGCAATTCGGAGGGTTTTTTCTTAAGCACAACTTCACGCGTAACTTGTTCGACGTCGGCGTCGGAGAGTTCGATCGAGACGGGGAACCTTCCTTGCAATCGTTTCAACGTCGGCGTGGCGGAGAGGGCGTTTTGGCCGGTCGCGACGACCAACACCCGCCATCCGATTTTGCTCGCGCATTCCTCAACGAGTTCCTGGATTTTCATCGATCGTTCGGGATTGTCGCCGATGTATTGCTGGGTTTCGTCGAGGACGACGAGGAGGAGCGGAAAACGGCCGTCGGACGCGATCGCGGAGCGAATCGATTTAATCATATTATCGGATGAGATTTCCGTTTCGTCTTTAAATTGACGGGCGAGAATCGATCGGGCGTCGGCGATCGAGCCGGCGAAATCGGGTCGGACTTTGAGGAGAGCCCTGGGAATCGCGTCGGAAACGTAGAGGTGCATGAGTTCGACGTCGAAAACTTTTCCAGCTTGTTCGACGAGCGAACGAACTTCTTTTTCGATACCTTCTTGTCGGAGCCAGACGATGAAGCTCGCTTGCGGGTATTCCTCGGGGAGGTCGACCGATTTGAAGAGGATGCGTAAGAGTTCGAGGCGAGCGCTTCGGCCGTCCCCCGCGGAACCCGGAACACCCGCGGCGGCGTGAGCTCCTCCCGACCCTTTGGCCGCGGTCGAGAGCTCGGCGAGTCGATCTTTCACCCCCTGGGAAAGCCTGGCGAGCCCGCGCGCCCGCGCTCCGTCGGGGAATTCATAATCGGTCCAAAGATATTGAAGCATTTTGACGAGATGGCTTTTGCCGCTGCCGTAAAAGCCGCTGACCCAAACTCCCGGCTGCTCGGTTTTTCCGAGATTTTTCAGGTACGCGTCGAGGATCCGTTCGAGACCTTTGGCGTATTGTCCTTCGCAAACGAAGGTGGAGAGTTCGTAACGCAGTGTTTGAAGCTCGGCCTCGGATCGGCCGATCGAAACCTTCGCCACGCCTTGATTCAACAAGACGTTCTTCGACGGGTCGGTTTCATAAAGATCGCGATTAATCATAATTAAATTGAACCTTTATCACAGGTGATCGGCAGGGCGTGGTAATTCCAACCGTCGCGGGCGTCGAGCAGGCGGTAGTTTTGTTTGTCTCGAGAGCCTGGAAAAAAGATCAGCAACCGTCCAGGAACCGAATCTTCGATTTTGGGGACGATATCGGAAATTCGGGCGAAACCGTAAAGCGAGGCGACGCCGGTGAGCGCCGCGACGGTCCGTTCGCGTTCATTCGCTGGAATCTCGTGGAATTCGGCGATCAGCGATGCGACGAGGCTCGATCGGAATTCGTTCAGCGCGGCCTCGGAAAGAAGCGAAGGATTACGGAAGTATCCTTCGGCGAAATCGCGTCTCGATTCGGCCGTCAGCCAGTCGGCGAAAGCGTCGGTCAGATCGATCCTTTTCCAGTGATAACCGAGCGAGAGCGTCGCCTCTTCAAATCGATCGATCGCGCGCCGGATGCGTCGCTCGTCCTCCTTGTCGTACACCGCGAACCAAACGCGCTCGGCGCCCGAAACGCGGGCCTTCCAAGGGCGTGCGCAAACTTGTTTATAATTATGATAAAGAATATCAATTTTGTTCACGCGATGCGATCTCCTCGGCGTGAGTGAGCGAATCTGGAAAAGCGATAGCGACGACCGTTCCGGCTTCTTTGAGATCGAGAAGGCCGAGTTTTGACGCCTGGGCGGCGAGTTCACGGATCTCATAGCGCCTTCTATCGAGGAAACGGACCGAAGAGCTTTCAAAGAGGCTTGATCCGCGAAGTCCTCGAAGATAGCCGATGAGAAGAGCGTAGGCCGCGGTCGCGGGATCGACGAACGGTTTGGTTCGGCGTTTCCTTCGTTTGCCGAGAAGAAAGCCGGCCTGATTCCAGGACGAGAGGAGGTTGAGCGAAGTCGAACGGAGGGTATTGTTGCTATATCGTGAGGGATAACGGTCTTTGAGCCATTCGACGACCTCGTTCGATTCGACGACGGTATCGGGGTCGATTTCAAGGATTTGATCGGTGAGGTTTTCCAGGAGTGAATCTCTCGCGGAAGCGAGCAAGAAGGCGAGCATCGGCCGACCGAGTTCGGTTTTGGACCAGAAGGAGCGTAGATTGCGGAATAACGCGCGGCGCGGGTCGAGAATGTACAGCTCTTTGAGCCTTTGGAAAGTACGAGAGCGGGTGGATCGCGTCGGTTTGCCGAGCGCGTTTTCGAGGACGACGGCGTTTTGATAAGCCGAAGTCGGCTCGTCGGCCGGGATTTGATCGAAAAGGCGTGTCGCCTCGGCGAGCATCATCGTCCTGCTTGTGTGCGAGTTCCCTTCCCCGGGCCGAAATCCGAGCGTAACTCGTGCTTCGGCCTGACGGTTCAATTGTTTGACGATCGTAGACATACTTCTAGGTGAGCATTTCTTTTGTTGAACGATCGAACACGACGATTCCGGTTTTGACGCCGATGTTCGATCGAGCGGAAGATTCCCGTGCGTTTTACCTCCGTGGAAGAACGACGGGGAAATCGAATCGTCGATTGTGCGCGATCGTCGATTCGTTCTCAACGGGGATACGGGAAATTCGATCGGCCAAAGAATTTCACGAATGATAATGCTATGATATAAATCGACCGTTCAGAAATCGGCGAGACGATTCGAGATATGATATTTCTAATTAAATAAAGCATATTATTATAATAATTTACGACCGGATTGCGGAATCGATCGGCGTCGTCGAGTCGCCGAGGCGGCGATCGATTCGTTCTGCGGCGTCGGAAAGGTTCCGTTTTCCCAGGCTTTCGCCCGTTTTTTCCTGAAAATCGAGCTTCCGAAGGAGATTCCGCCGTTTGAATAAAATACAATCGATTTTCCTATACTGAACACTTGTACTTAACGTTGAAAATCCATTCGATTCATGGATGGATTGGGCGGCCGATCTCTCTATATCTCACTATTTTTTTCACTTTTCGCCTCGAAATCTCTCAAACAATCGGCGCCACCCCCAAAAAACCGCGTTTGATCAATCGGGCTCGATACGGTACGATCGCCGCCGAACCGGTTTATGAATTCCAACGCGGGAAAGGATGCCCGAATGAAACCCCAAACCCCGGCCCTGTCGATCGTCATCGCGTCGGTCAACGGGCTCGATCTCCTCGAAAAAACGCTCAATGCGATCGATAACCTCGCCGAACGACGCCAAATCGAGGTCGTCGTCGTCGATCGCGTCGGCCAGTCCGTCCGATCACGCCTCAAAGACCGGTCTCCAAACGTCGTCGTCGTTCCCGTCGACCAAAAACTGACGATCCCACGCCTCCGATTCCTCGGCGTCGGCGCGTCAAACGCCCCGATCGTCGCGTTCCTCGAGGATCACGTCGCCGTCGAACCCGGTTGGGCCGCGGCGATCCTCGAAGCCCATCGCAACGATTGCGGCGCCGTCGGAGGCGCCGTCGCCGACGGCCGAACCGATCTCGTCTCAACCGCGGCGTTCCTCTGCGAATACCACCGCTATATGCCCCCCGTCGTCGAAGGCCCGTGCGACGACCTCCCCGGCAACAACATCGCCTACAAACGCGAGGTTATCGAGAAATACGCGTATCTATTGGATAACGGTAAGTGGGAATCGTGGATCAATCAGGAACTGAAGGCCGAGGGAGCGCTCACTCGATCGACCGGCCGGGCCGTCGTTCGTCACATCAAACCGTTCGGATTCATGCATTTCCTCACCCAACGGTTCCATTTCGCCAGGTCGTTCGCGGGGATGAGACGCGACGATCAATCGTGGACGCGGAGGGTCGTTTACGGACTCGGGTCGATCGCGCTTCCACTGTTGTTTTTATTAAGAATCTCTCGCGCGGTGATCGTCAAACGCGTCGCTCCGGGAAGGTTCCTTAAGGCTTTGCCGCTGATCGTCGTGTTCGTTTCGGCGGGGGCGATCGGCGAGATGATCGGCTACATCGTCGGGTCGGGGACGAGTTTGGAGCGTGTCGAGTGACGCGCGACACGGGCGATTTTTCGCTTTCGATCGTGATCGTCTCGGGCGTTTCGGCCGCGGCGGCGCTAAGGACGATCGAAACGTATCTTGCACGCACCGATATCGAGATCGTGATCGTCGGCGCGGGCGTTCGCCGGCTTGATCTTATCAACGAGTTCAAGCTTCAAGATCCGGGTCGAATCAAGATCGTGGAGATTGATGATCGTTCAGGGATCGCTCGCGCTCGGCGTTCGGGGCTTTCGGTCGCGACCGCTCCGATCGTCGCGTTTTGCGAGGATTCGTGCGCGCTCGGGCCAGGTTGGGCCGAGGCGTGGATCGAAGCGTTTCGAGCCGATCCCGCGGCGCTCGCCGCGACGGGGCGCGTCGGGTGCGATTATGAAGCGACTTCGATCACGGGTCGATCGGTATTCTATTGCGAGTACGCGATCTTTATGAACGATCGATCGGGCGATGATCGATCGGCGCGGCTCGCGGGCAATCACTTCGCCGTACGGCGGAACGCGGCGCTCAAGATTCACGCCGAAGAGCTGCACGAGACCGAACTCGATCGCCTTTGGCCGAACGGTCGCGTCTATCTAAAAGACAATTGTATTTATTATCGAAATAACGATTCGTGGATCAAAGCGATACGAGATCGCTTGATCGCGGGTTTGGATTTCGGCGGGTTGAGGCGTGCGCGGGGGATTTTTCGGGTTTCGGCATTGGGATCGTTCGGGGCGATCTGGGCGCTACAGGCGTGGCGGGTCACTCGATCTGTGGTCGCCGCGGCGCGGGAGCGATCGATCAAAAATCGATCGCGCGAGATTTTATCGTTCGTCGCGGTTTCGCCGATCGTTTATTTATTATTACTGGTTTATTCGTTGGGAGAATGCGCCGGGCGTTGCGGGTTGTTCGATCGTCGTCGATCGGGGACGAGTCGCTTCGGGATCGATCGTGGGCGAGGAATCGGCTTTGGTGCAGACGACATGAAACAGGGGTCCGATCCGGAGCGCGAGGGCTCGGCCGAGGGGGTTTGCGAGCGCGATTCGGTAGAGCCGGGCGAGGATTCGTTTGAGGCCGCGGAAGCGGGCGATTTCTCCTTGAGTCGGACCCGGCGCCGAGATCTCACCCCCTTGAAACGGCGATTCGGCGAGCGTTCTTTTCCATTCGCGAATTCCGAGGGTTCGGATCGCGCGAAAATCGACGCCTTTGAGCATTCTTACATACAAGGGCATAAGCTTTCGGGGTAGATAGCCGACCCCCCATACTTTGACGTGAGGTTCGAGCGAGAGGCTATAACGATTGGGAGACGCGAGGAAGAGTTTGCCTCCCGGGACGAGCGTGCGGTGCGATTCGGCGAGGGTCGCGGGTTGATCGGCGACGTGTTCGAAGACGTCTCCCGCGACGACGAGCGCGAAGCTTTTCGACCGGAACGGCGATCGTTCGGCGCAGCAACAAACGAGGCGAACTTTTTCGGGGCCGAGAGCGAGTTCGTCGAGTCGTTTGCGCGCGACGACGAGCCAGCGGAGCGCGACGTCGGCGCCCCAAAAATATCGCGTGCTCAAAGCGAGACGATCGGATATTTGAGATTGATCACAATCCGATATCAGGTGATTCGGGTTCGCGATCGCGGCGAGGAAGGCGCCGGGGCCGCAGCCTAAATCGAGGATCGCTCCTTGTTCGGGGATCGTTCCGATCGCTTCGAGCCAGGCGCGCGCTCGTAAGGGAGCGGCCTCGATGTGCGCGAGCTCGCCGATTTTTTGGGAGTGCGAAACGGGAACGGGGTTGTTGTTATAAAAATAATCAAGCAATTGGATTGAATTGAGTTCTTGAGAAGCTCGAGCGAGTTCGGCTGCGAAGCTCGAATCGGTACGGTTGTCGAGGAAGGGGTCGTCGAAGGCGCGGAGGTCGGCGATGCCGAGGAGCGCGGGGCCTTCGAGGGCGCACGCGGGGCATCTCCAATCCGATTGCGCGACGACGAGTCCCTCGCGGTCGCACGCGGGGCAAACGAGTTCGGGAGTTGGGAATCCATTCCCTTTGGTCATATGAAACGATTACTTTCGGTTTATTTCGATTCGGGGCCCGTCGACGGTTTGAGGTAAAGGACGCCGAGGGGGGGGAGGCGGAGATTGAGATGGTGCGACCTTCCCGCGTGGGGTTCGGGCCTCGCCCAGCAGCCTCCTTCGACTCCGACGTTCGAGCCGCCGTAAATGGTCGAGTCTGTGTTCATAATTTCACGATAATATCCGCCGGTGGGGACTCCGACGCGGTAATTTTCGCGCGGGACGGGGGTGAAATTGCAGACGACGACGATCGAATCGGCGTGGTCGCGGGCGCGTCGGAGGAAGGCGATGACGCTGTTTTCCCAGTCGTGGAGTTCGAGCCATTCGAAGCCTTGCCAGTCGAAATCGACCTGATGGAGCGCCGGCTCAGAGCGGTGGAGCGCGTTGAGGTCGGCGACGAGCTTTTGAACCCCCTGGTGCGATTCCCACTGGAGGAGGTGCCAATCGAGGCTTTCGTCGTGGCGCCATTCGCGCCATTGCGCGATTTCATCGCCCATGAAGAGGAGTTTCTTACCGGGATGTCCATACATGTAGCCGTAAAGTGCGCGAAGATTGGCGAATTTGCGCCACAGGTCGCCGGGCATTTTATCGAGGAGCGATCCTTTGCCGTGAACGACTTCGTCGTGCGAGAGGGGGAGGAGGAAATTCTCGGAGAACGCGTAGATCAGGCTGAAGGTGAGAACTCCGTGTTCGTATTTGCGGTACACGGGATCTTTTGAGATATAAACGAGGGTATCGTTCATCCATCCCATGTTCCATTTGAGGCTGAAGCCGAGCCCGCCGAGGTAGGTGGGTTTGGAGACGCCCGACCAGCTTGTCGATTCCTCGGCGATCGTGAGGACGCCGGGGTGGTAGTGGTGGCAGACCTCGTTGAGTTTTTTGAGGAAGTCGATCGCCTCGAGGTTTTCGTTGCCGCCGTAGCGGTTGGGGATCCATTCTCCCGGATTGCGCGAATAATCGAGATAGAGCATCGAGGCGACGGCGTCGACGCGGATGCCGTCGATGTGATAGCGTTCGAGCCAGAAGAGGGCGCTGCCGAGCAGGAACGTGCGAACCTCGGGACGTCCGTAATTGAAAATTTTCGTTCCCCAATCGCGGTGCTCGCCGAGCCTGGGGTCTTCGTGTTCGTAAAGGTGCGTGCCGTCAAAATATCCAAGGCCGTGGATATCTCGAGGAAAATGCGCCGGGACCCAGTCGAGGATGATTCCGATTCCGGCGCGGTGGAGGGTGTCGACGAAGTAGGCGAAATCGTCGGGGGTTCCGTGGCGCGACGTGGGGGCGAAATAGCCGACGGGCTGGTACCCCCAACTGCCGTCGAACGGATGTTCGGTGACGGGCATTAACTCGACATGCGTGAATCCCATGGGTTTGAGATATTCGACGAGTTCGTCGGCGAGTTCGCGATACGTGAGAAAGGCGTTTCCTTTTTCGACGTCTCGTTTCCACGATCCGAGATGGCATTCGTAAACCGAGATCGGCGCGTCGAGCGCCTGGGTTCGCGCTCGGTTCGCCATCCATTCGTCGTCGTGCCATTCGAAATCGGTGATGTCCCAAACGACCGAGGCGGTTTTGGGGCGAACCTCTGAGAAGAAGCCGTAGGGATCGGCCTTCTCGACGAGATAGCTGTTGAACCTGCTTTTGATTTCAAACTTGTACACTTCTCCTTCGGAAAGGTCGGGGATGAAGATTTCCCAGATTCCCGACGGGCCTCGATTGCGCATCGCGTGGCGGCGGCCGTCCCAGTGGTTGAAGTTGCCGACGACGCTGACGCGCATCGCGTTGGGCGCCCAGACCGCGAAGTGAACTCCTTGAAAGCCTTCATGAGTGCGCAAGTGCGCGCCGAGTTTTTCATAACTTTTATAGTGCGTTCCCTCGCCGAGGAGGTG
This sequence comes from Planctomycetota bacterium, assembly GCA_021791715.1. Taxonomy (GTDB): domain Bacteria; phylum Planctomycetota; class Planctomycetia; order Isosphaerales; family Isosphaeraceae; genus JAKBCQ01. The sequence continues at coordinate 32,432 of JAJYWB010000030.1, forward strand.
GAGGTCGAAATCGGTGAGGACGACTCCGAAGCGGTAGGGGTCGACGAAATCCCACGAGTAGCCTTCGTGGTCTTCGACGGCGAGTCGGTAGGGGGAGTCGACGGTGTGATCGGCGAGGAAGCATTCAAATAGGCCGTCGGGGTGAACGCGGGTGAGGGGAATTCGCTCGCCCGGTTCGCCTTGTTTTAGGTCTAAGAGGAACGCTTCTTTGGCCTCGGGGAGGAACGCGCGGACGACGATCCCTTTGGCGCCGGCGATCGTCGTCTCGTGCGGTCCCAGAACCGAGAAGGGATCCCAGTGATCGGCGTGCACGAGGAGATCCATGTCTTTCTGGGAAATCGTCGGCGCCGCGAGTTCGACGGTCGGTGAAGGCATTGCGAATTCTCACGCGAGGAGACTGAGTTTTGGAAGAGAGCGTGCCTCGGTTTTACGCGATGCGCGGCCTCATGGATACGAGTTTATCGCGGATCGGGCGTATTTGAAGAGTCGACGACCGAAAATCAAAGAGTCGACGGCCGAAAATCGCCCAAAAGACGGGGGGTAGGGGGTTCAAAACATGGGAAATCGGCGATTCGGTACGAGACGGATCGATGCTTGAAAACACGGCGGGGGTTGGTTTGATAGCGCGGGTTTCCGAGAGGTTCGCTGCGAAGACTCCTGTAAAAGGGCGATTGCGCTGGAACGACCGGGGGAATCGGAGCGATCGCCGACGATCATCGATCGGGTCTAAACGTTAAACGACGGCTTGTGAATTGGGCCAAGAATGTAAGAGGATCAAAGGAGGCGAACTCACTTTATATCGAATGAGTGTAATATGATCGAATGGAAGCTCGCGGACGCGAAGAACCGATTTGGGGAAGCGGTTAATCGAGCCTTAACCGAAGGATTTTAGCGCGTACGTCGCCGAGGCGACGCCGTTGTTGTGATCGCGGAAGAAGAATTCGAGCGAACGACGGGAAGGGGAGTCTCGTTCAAGCGTTTTCTCCTCGAAGGGGATTCTCTCTCGGGGCTCGAATTAACGCGTGATCAATCGATTTTCCGGGATGTCTCGCCGTTAGAACGCCGACCGATCCTGCGTTCGTAATACATAAATATACAAGAGGATCTCACCTAGCGGTTCGCCCTCCTTTAAGATCACCGGGCGCTAAATGTTGATTCCGGGAGGGCGAGGCGCCGACCGAGCCTGCAATTGTTATAAATTCTAATTTTAAAAAGGGGCTCACACGGCGGTTCGCCCTCCCGTAAGATCACCGGCCGCGGCGTGCTTTTCGAGGATTTCGAGGCGCCTTCCGATCAGGCGCTGGAAGAATCAAGTTTCTTGGAACGAATCTTCTCGGCGGTTCGCGATCGCGGAGGATCACCTGCCTTGGATGATTCGGCGGGCGAGCGCCGTCGGCGCGGCGATTCGCGTTTGATCGGTCGACCGATTCGTCTTGCTCAACTAGGGAAAATCCGGGGATATGTTCCCAAAATCGGCCGAAATCGTCGCGCTGGGGTTGATGTTTTGGGGGTGATCGAGCGATACTGGTGATCTTGAATTCCTCAAGACGGGTAGGGACCGCGCGCCCATGTTCGACGATATGCAAAAACGATTGGCCGGCGCTATCGGGCGATTTCGCGCGCGCGGGATCTTGACCGAAGCCAATATCCAGGACGGCCTTAAGGAAGTTCGCGACGCTCTGCTCGAAGCCGACGTCAACTTTCAGGTCGTTCAAGAGTTCATGGCCGAGGTGGGGAAGAAGGCGGTCGGCGCGCAGTTGATCCGGAGCGTTCGGCCCGAGCAGCAGATCGTCAAAATCGTTCACGACGAACTCGTCAATTTGATGGGGCCCGTCGACCCGACGATTCGCTTTTCGAACTCGGGCCCGACGGTTTTGATGCTTTGCGGCCTGCAAGGCTCGGGCAAGACGACGACTTGCGGCAAGCTGGCGCGGTTGCTCGCGGCTCAAGGTCGAAAACCGTTGCTCGTCGCGGCCGATCTCCAGCGTCCCGCGGCGGTTGAGCAGCTTCGGCTGATCGGCAACCAGCTCGGCGTGCCGGTTTACACCGAGGAAAAAGGAGATCCCGTCGCGGTTTGTCAGAACGGCGTCGCCGAGGCGAACCGGCGGAATCTCGATACGGTGATTCTCGACACCGCGGGTCGGTTGCACGTCGACGACGAGCTGATGAACGAGCTGACGCGGATCGAGAAGAAGGTGAAGCCGCATCAGGTCTATTTCGTTTGCGACGCACTGACGGGGCAAGACGCGGTCAGCTCGGCGGGGGTTTTCAACGAGGCGCTCGAGCTCGACGGGGTGATCCTGACGAAGCTCGACGGCGACGCCCGCGGCGGCGCGGCGCTCTCGGTCAAAAAAGTGACGGGCGTGCCGATCAAATTCGTGGGCAAAGGGGAAAAGCTCGATAAGATCGAGTCGTTCGACCCCGAGCGAATGGTCGGACAGATGCTTGGTATGGGGGATATCGTCGGTTTGGTCGAGGCGGCGCAAACCGCGGTCGACGAGGCCGAGATCCTCAAACAGCAAGAGAAGCTCGCCAAGGGGAAGTTCGATCTCGACGATTTCCGCAAGCAGATCGTTCAGATGAAGAAAATGGGCTCGGTTCGCGAGCTGATGGGAATGATTCCGGGCATGGGGGAGATGGCGGAATCGCTCGAAGACGTCGATCCCGACGCCGAGGTGAAGCGAATTCAGGGGATCATCGACAGCATGACCCCCGAGGAACGGCGATCTCCCGAGCGAATCGACATTTCGCGGCGGCGGCGAATCGCGGCGGGTTCGGGGGTTGAGCCTTCGGACGTTTCGGCGCTCGTCAAGCAATTTGACGGGATGGCGGCTTATGTGAAGCAAATGTCGCAGATGTCGATGCTGGATCGGTTGAAAACGTTGGCGGGATTGGGGAAGGCGGGGGCTTTCAACCCCGGCGCCCGGCTGGCGGCGCCGAAGCAGGGGACGGGCAAGCGTCTTTCGGCCAAAGAGCGAGAAAAGCTACGAAAACAGCGGGAAAAGATGGAACGAAAAGAGCGTCGCGAGCGGAAGGAAAAAGACGAATCGCCGGCTCGTCCGCCGGGATCGAAGCCGCTCGACCGCCGCGACGACGACCGTCGTCGCTGAACGAACCGGCGAACAAGCCGAACGGACAAGACGCCGCGCTCGACTCGGAAGCGGCTCGAACCTTGTCGTCACTGTTGATCCGAGTCGATTCACGGTTTTCGAGGAGGAATTGGTGGTACGCATTCGCATGAAGAGCATGGGACGTCGATCCCGGCCGTTTTTCCGGATTTGCGCGATGGACGCGAAGTCGCCGCGCGACGGTCGATCGATCGAGGAACTCGGCTATTACGACCCGATGGTCGAGAGCGCCGAGACCCGCACGGTCCTCAACGTCAACCGCATCCGTTATTGGCTTTCGGTCGGCGCGCAGCCGAGCCACAAGGTTCAGGCGTTGCTCAAGCAGAAGGGGGTGCGTAAACCCGCTCCCGGCGAGCCGTGGGCGCTTCCCGAATTGAAGACGCCCGAGCCCGCCGCTCCGGTCGCCGCCGAAGGCGAACAACCCGCTTTGGCCTGAAGACGGTCGCTTCGCCGCGCCGGTTCGGACTTGGATCATGCCTTCGATCCGTTTTGATATTCTGACGCTTTTCCCGGGGCTGTTCGACGGCTTCGTAAGTGAAAGCGTTTTGAACAAGGCGATTGAACGAGGGTTGATCGAGGTGAATCGGTTCAATCCGCGCGATTGGACGACCGATCGGCATCGTCAGGTCGACGATCGTCCGTTCGGCGGCGGTCCCGGAATGGTTCTGATGGCGCCTCCGATCGTCGCCGCGGTCGAGGCGGTGCGGGCGCTTGGCGACCCTCCCGGCCGATTGATCGCGCTTACGCCGCAAGGTCGCAGGCTCGATCAGCCGCTGGTTCGCGAATTGGCGCTCGAATCGCGATTGATATTGATTTGCGGTAGATATGAAGGTTTTGATGAAAGAATTATGGACATTCTTGAACCCGATCCGATATCGATCGGCGATTACGTGCTTTCGGGGGGAGAGGTTCCCGCGATGGCGCTCGTCGAGGCGGTGTCGCGCCTCGTCCCCGGCGTACTGGGCGACGAGCAGGGCGCGCACGACGATTCGTTCGGGATCGACGGGGGAGTCGAACACCCCCATTACACGCGTCCACGCGAGTTTCGCGGTCTCGGCGTCCCCCCCGTTTTGCTTGAAGGCGATCACGCCGCGATCGCGCGATGGCGGCGCGAACGGGCGGCGGAACGCTCGAACGATCGCCTACGCGGCGATTTCTCCCGCGATCGGTCTCCAACCCCCCGGTTATCCCGCGACGGCTCGAACGACGCCGCCGGCGATCGTCCCTCATCCCTAAGGAAATCCTCCGATGCGTAACAAATTTTTGGAACTCGTTGAAGAAACGAGTATGAAATCCACCTTACCGAAGTTCGAGATCGGCGACACGGTCGACGTGCACGTGCGGATTTTGGAAGGGGACAAGGAACGAATCCAGATCTTCAACGGCGTGGTGATCGCTCGTTCGGGTTCGGGCACGCGTGAGATGTTCACCGTCCGCCGGATCGTTCAGGGCGAGGGGGTCGAGCGGAAATTCCCGATCCATTCGCCGCGGATCGCCGACGTCGTCGTCAAACGATCGGGCAAGGTTCGCCGCGCCAAGCTCTATTACCTGCGAGAACGATCGGGCAAGGCGGTGCGTCTCAAAGAGCGTTACCCCGCGACCAAGAGCGTCGCCGAGCAGAAAGCCGCCAAAGCCGAACGCCGCGCCGCCAAGCGATCCAAAGCCGCGGCCGCGAAGGCTGAAACCGCGAACTAGGATGGTTCCGAACCGTCGTCGCGCCTCGTAATGAACCGGAGCGCGACGACGGTCGAGTCGAACGGATCGCCGCGCCTCCTCCGCGCGAGCGCGGCGCGGTTCTCGACGAGCGGATAAGGATTCCAAGATCATGATCCTGCCGATTCTCACGCTGATCGCCGCGATCTGCGGCCACGTCTATCTGGTCGTTCTCTTCATCAATTATGTTCACGCGACGGGGTTGCGCGAACGCTCGCTCAAGGCGCTGTTCGGCTTTTCGCTCGCGTTCCTCGCGGGCGTTCCAATTATCTATTTGATTGAGCATTTGTATTCACCTTTGGGAGTCGGGATTCGATCGGGTCCGCTCGCGGTTTACGCGGCGTGTTGCGTGCTGGCGGGGGGCTTGCTCACGCCCGGAGTCACGCTGATCCGAGGGCTCCGCAAACCTCCCGCGGGTACTTCGCAATCGTCGCGAACGATCGATCTGCGCGACGAACATCCCGAACGCAGGTTTCACGGCGAGGGATTCGGCGCGCGGCTTATCGGCCTTCGCGGCAACGACACGCTCAAGCTCAGGCTCGTCGAATGCTCGATCGAAATCCCGGGCTTACCCGCCGACTTATCCGGTTTAACTTTCTTACAGATCAGTGATCTTCATTTCTCAACGGCTTACGATCGTAGCTATTTTGAATTGATCGCCGAGATCGCGGCGAGCAGGACCGCGGATTACGTTTTATTCACGGGAGATCTGATCGACGACGAACGCTGTATCGAATGGATCGAGCCGTTCTTTTCCAGGGTTCAGGGGCTTTCGGGTTCGTACTGCATCCTCGGCAACCACGATTACGAAAAAAATCCCGCGGCGATCCGCGGCGAACTTGCGCGGAGCGGATTCGACGACATCGAAGGGGCGTGGCGGACGCTTAAAATCGGCTCGGCGACCTTGGCGCTCGGCGGAACTTGCGAACCGTGGGGACGGAAGATCGATCTTTCATCCAAGCCGAAATCTCATATCACAATCCTTTTAAGTCACTCGCCCGACGTTCTGCCCAAGGCGGCCGGATCGGGGATTGATTTTATGCTCGCGGGACACAATCACGGCGGACAGATTCGCTTTCCGGCGATCGGCCCCGTGCTGATGCCGAGCCGCTACAGCAGGCGTTTCGACCGCGGGTTCTTCCGTCAAAAATCGACGCTTCTTTATGTGAGCGAGGGGATCGGCGGCCGTCATCCGTATCGTGTCGGATGCGTTCCCGAGATCGCGCGGTTCACGCTCGTTCCCGAGGCTTCGCGAGCGCGGCGAGCGGCGACGAGGGACGACGCGGCGACGCTCGTTCAGACTTGATCGGACGAGCGTACTCAAACTTAGTTAAATGAATTTTCCATTATATATATTGTTCATTATATCCTAATCGTTCGTTTCGTCGCCGCTAATTCGACGACGTTTTCGACCGCTCCGATTCGTCGGAAACGCGAGCGACCGCGTGACGATCGAACAACGTGAGATCGCTCGCGGCCCAAATAAACCGCGGTTCCTCCGCGCATCACGAGAGCCTCGGGATGATCGACCACGATCATGCTTCCGCTTGAAAGCTCGACGGTGAAGGGATGAAATGGAATCCTTCGATGAAACGCGCGAAGCGTCTTATCCCAATTCTCGGGCGCCATCGTCATTCTGTGTAACAAAGATATCAAGCAAAGATTCGAAGAATCGAGTAACGAACGACTCTGGTCCCTCATAACGAAATATTAGAGGTTCGCGTGTTTTGGAACAAGGGGCTTCGCGGCGATCACCCGCACGCCGAAGCTTGCGATTCGGCCTCTCCGATCGGCTCGATCGCTCGCGACATCCTTGCTTAATTGTGAGATCGATCGTCGTCGAATCGAGCATGAGGCTCACGTTTTCCTCCGTGCATCGAATTCGTCCATATGTACTGTTTTGATGATTATTATCGCCGGAATCGATCGGTTACGACCGACGCCCGATTTAATCCGATGGACGGCGAGCACAAAACCGGCCGGTTAAACAACCCTAACTAAGATTAAATGGCTTTATCTGGTCTTTCATTTATTCTCGCCTTACATCGTTTCGGGAGGAAAGACTTCTTCAAGGATCAGTTGTTCACGAAGCGCGACTCGGAACGGATCATTGATTTTAAGAACATAGATTGTAACTCGCCCGATCGGCGTTCGCCCAATCAGCCTCGCCCCGTTCCAGTGGAAGTGTTTCGACCATTTATGACGACACGGGTTGAACAGAGATGTAGCTTTATGAGTATCTGGATCAATTCCAGAAATATTGGATCCTTTAAATGAGTTACAACGGAAACAACTCAACGCGAGATTTTCCTGGTCCGTTCGACCGAGATGCTTTCGAGAAACGATGTGATCGATCTCGAAGGATCTGTCGTCGAATTCCTGCGAAAGCAAGCAATATTCGCAACGTCCTTTCGCCCGCCTCCAGACAAGTCGAACCAAATCAACTTCCATGATTAATTAACAGCGAGTGATTATTTGTCGGATTTGACGCCGACCGTGCGCCGCGCCCGCGATTTGAGAATGGCGAGCAGGTCGCCCGCCTTGCCGAACGCGGCGAGTTCTTCTTTCTCGGAGGGAGAAAGGGAGTCGCTCTGATTGCGTACAACCAGATCGTGCATTCGGGCCTGATCACGGTCGTTGAACTTCAAATCGAGAATATATCGGGCCAGCTCGCTGGAAATGTTACCGCTTTCGTCGCCAAATATGCGCGCGAGAATTGAAACTTCCGTTTCATCGGCTTGATGAGTCGTCGTCGTCATCTGGATTTCCTTTGTTAGTTCAATCAATCATTAGCTTAGCACCCTGATCGGACGCGAGGAAGTCGAAAAGTTTAACTCATTAATCCACATTTTCTCACACTTAAAAAAAGTTATGCGATGTGCGGCGACGATCGCGGCGATCACCCGCACGCCGCGTCGCATGCGATTCGGCCTCTCAGATCGGCTCGATCGCTCGCGGCATCCAGGCGTTTCCCTGGGTTTGAGATTGATCGTCGTCGAATCGAGCGGGCGGAGGACATGTTCGATCTTCATCCGCTCGCTCCGCATCCGTTAAATACGCATTTGACGCTTCGTCCTCCCGGCCTTAATACTTTTCCTTTGCTAGGTTTCGAGTCGTTACGGCCGCGCGGAGGAGCGAGCGAGCTTACCTCGTCGCGCGATTTTTTTCACGCGATCGCTTGCTTAACCCGCGTCGTTTTTGGTAAGTTACTTGGCTCCGCCGGCGGACCGGCGTGCCGACGCGATTTCGCGTCGATCGATTACGGAGCGTCGCTGTCTATCCGTTTGAAACGCCTCGATCGCGGATGAACCAACGCGACCGAGGCGACGTGGTGAATCTCATGCCCAGCGTTAAAGCAAAGACCCACAAAGGCGCCAAGAAGCGTTTCAAGGTGTCCGCCAACGGCAAGGTGTCGCACAAAAAGTGCGGGTCGTCGCACCTGATGAGCCATAAAAGCGGCAAACAAGTTCGTCGGCTGCGCCGCAAGAAGATCCTCAAGGTCGAGGCCGAGGCGAAACGGCTCCGCCGCGCACTCGGCGTGCACGAAACCGCGGCCAAGCCGCTCGAGGCGGTCGAACACGCCGAACACGCCCCCCACGCGGCGGGCGAACATCACGCTTAAACCACGCGATCCGTTCGCAAGCACATTCCAGGGCGATCGAACGCGAGCGGCTTTCGATCCCGGAAAACGACGAACTTGATCGATCGTTCGGAGCGAGCGCCTCGAAAACTCGAACCTCCTTCGAGCCGAAAAACGTCGATCGAACCCTCCCCGGCGCGAATCAAGCCGCGGCGAAGATCGATTAAAAGATCGTTACGATATGATCCTTCGATATATTAATTTCAAACGAGTGAACCGAGATGCGAGCCACCAAGGGCGCTGCCCGAAATAAAGCGAAAAAACGACTGTTCAAGGCGGTGAAGGGGTTCGTCGGCGGCCGTCGCCGGCTGCTCCGATCGGCGAAGGAGACGCTCCTTCGGGCGGGGATGTTCGCGTTCCGCGATCGTCGCGCCAAGAAGCGTGATTTCCGCCGGCTTTTCATCACCCGGATTTCGGCCGCGGCCGAGATGCGCGGGCTCCGTTACAGCCGCTTCATCCACGGGGTTCACCTCGCCGGGATCGGCCTCGACCGCAAGAGCCTGTCCGAAATCGCGATCCACGACCCCGCGACGTTCGACGTGATCGTCGCCAAGGTGAAGGCCGAACTTCAAAAGGCCGAAGCCCGCTTGAAGAAAGCGAAATCGGCGTAAGGTATTGATTTAAGGCCGACGACCGCGCGGAACGATCGCGGATCGACGCGACGACGTTCGCTCATCCGTTCCGCTCGGGCGCCGCTTCGTTCGGCCCCAATCGGCTTTCGGGCGAAATTCGCTTATATCGCTGTGATTCGCCTTTATTGATTTCACCACCTTTTTGATTATCCACGCGCGGATTTGATTATTCGTTATGAGCTCTCCCGAAGCCGTCGACGACGCCCGTGCTTTCGCCGAACTCGACGCGCTTTTGAGCGAGGGGCTCGGCGCGTTCGCCGAGGCGCGCGATTCGGCCGCGGTCGAGGCCGCGCGGGTCGAATTTCTGGGAATGAAACAAGGGCGAATCAAGCACGCGCAAGAACGTTTAAAAACGCTTGAGCCCTCGGCCCGCCGCGGTTACGGCCAAAAGTTCAATTCGGTTAAAAAGTCTCTTGAAGAGGCGTGCGAAGAGGCCAGGAATCGCATCGGCCGTTCGAAACCCGATCGAGCGGTCCGATCGGTCGATCTCACGCTTCCCGGAAACCGCGAACGAAGGCTCGGCCACACGCATCCGCTGACTCAAACCGCCGACGAGTTGATCGACTTGTTCGGCAGGCTCGGATTCGAGGTCGCGCGCGGCCCCGAGGTCGAAGACGTCCGTCATAACTTCGAGGCGCTCAACATCCCCCCCGCGCACCCGGCGCGCGACCCGCGCGATAATTTTTATTTGTCCGAATCGTCGATGCTTCGCAGCCAGACGAGCACGGTGCAAATCCGGGTGATGGAAAAACGCAAGCCGCCGATCCGCGTCGTCGCGATCGGCCGCGTTTACCGACCCGACGTCGTCGACGCCACGCACTCGTTCATGTTCCATCAAATCGAGGGTTTGATGGTCGATAAAGGGGTGACGATGGCCGATTTAAAGACCGTCCTCCGCCTCTTCGCCGCGAGTTATCTGGGAACCGACGTCCAGATTCGCTTCCGCCCGTCGTTCTTCCCGTTCACCGAACCGAGCGTCGAGGTCGATATGCTCTGGCACGGCGGCGACCGTTGGGTTGAAATGGGAGGCGCGGGTATGGTCGATCCCAACGTCTTCGAGGCCGTCGGTTACGACCCCGAGGTTTACACCGGCTTCGCCTTCGGCCTGGGCGTCGAACGCCTCTGCATGCGAAGGCACGCGATCGACGACATCCGCCTGTTATACCAGAACGACGTTCGCTTTCTTGAGCAATTTTAAACGTGAATCGTATGAGAGCCTGTGCACGATCGATCGACCGCCGAACCGCGGACGCGTTCGATCTTTTCGCGAGCGAGGCTCGCGGCCGATTCGCGAAGCTGGAACAGCCCCCCCAAGCCGGCGGAGCCGGAGGAGCAAGCCGATGATGACCGAGACCACCAAGGTGATCGTTTCCACGACGACTCGACCCGGTCAGGCGATCGCGTCGACGCAGGTGCACCACCGCGATCTCCCCGAGATTCGCGCCACGGGAGACGACCCCGCGGGCGCGGCGACGAGGCTCGCCAACGAGCTCACCCGAGCGCTCGACACCGCGCTCACCGATTGGCGCCGCAAAAACATCGAACAGGCGATCGCCGACGTCCACGAATTCATCGATTCGCATTCCTGAATCGTTCGAGACGAAAGCCGCGAGGCGGTTTGAACCCCGCGGCTTTCGTCGTCGATTCAATACCATAATATTGCTTGATCAAACATTCTTTCACGGCCCGGGGCGTTTCGCCCCCGCCTCGATCCATTAAGGAAGCTTTCGGGCGAACATGATCGTCAGTTGGAATTGGTTGACCGATTACCTCCGTCTCGACATGCCCGTCGAGACTCTGACCGAACGGCTCGCGCTCCGCGGGCTCAACCACGAGGAGACTCGCGAGGTCGGCGGCGACCTGGCGATCGACCTCGAAGTCACCAGCAATCGCCCCGATTGCCTCTCGCACATCGGCGTCGCGCGCGAAACCGCGGTCGTCTTCGGAAAACACGCGTGGTTCCCCGAACCCGATCCCCAGGTTGTGGGCGAAGATGTTCATGAACTCGCCCGCGTCGATGTTGAAGATCCCGATCTTTGTCCCCGCTTCACTGCGCGGTTGATAACCGGCGTGAAAGCGGGACCCTCGCCGTGGTTTTTAAGGAAACGGCTCGAAACGCTCGGCCTGCGGTCGATCAACAATATCGCCGATATCACCAATTACGTACTTTTTGAATGCGGACAACCGCTCCACGCGTACGATTATGATAAACTCTTTGAAAACCGGCTGATCGTCCGCAAGGCTCGACCCGGCGAAAGCCTGATCGCGATCAATAACAAAAAGTATGATCTCACAACCGATATGCTTGTGATCGCCGACGCGGCTCGGCCCGTCGGCCTCGCGGGGGTGATGGGAGGCCTCGACACCGAGATCTCGGAATCGACCAAAAACGTTTTGATCGAATCGGCGCGATTCGACCCCGTCTCGATCCGACGCACGGGGCGCGCCCTCGGCCTTTCGAGCGATTCGTCGTTCCGATTCGAACGCGGCCTCGATCCCGAACGGACCGAATGGGCGAGCCGACGCTGCGCTCAAATGATCGTCGAACTCGCGGGAGGAACGCTTCATCCAGGAGTCGTCGATATCGGAGCCCCCGCTCAGCCGCATCCCCCCGTCGTCCTGCGTTACGGTCGGATCGAAAAAATCCTCGGAATCGCCGTCGAACGCGACCGAGCCCGCGCGATCCTCGAGGCGCTCGGCCTCGACGTCGTCGCCGAAACCTCGGAATCGGTCGTCGTCAAACCGCCGTCGTGGCGCGCCGATCTCGAACGCGAGATCGACCTGATCGAAGAAATTGCGCGTATTCACGGATATGAACAGATTCCTGAAGATCGATCGGTTCCGACGGCGCTCGCTCCCCGAGGCAAGCGCGAGCGGGTCGAGGACGTCGTCAGGTCGACCCTCACGGCGCTCGGTTACGACGAGGCGGTGACGTTCAGCCTCGTTTCCGACGAGCTTTCGTTCCCGATCTTTCCGGTCGAATCGAACGATCGTCCGCCGCTTAAAGTCGAGCATTCCACCCGCAAAAAAGAGACGATCTTGCGTCGCGATCTCGTCCCCAGCTTGCTCGCGGCGCGAAGGCACAACGAGGCGCGGGGAGAGCCCGACGCGCGTCTTTTCGAGATCGCGCAGGTGTATCACCCCAAAGCCGAATCGCCCCTTCCCGACGAACCGACTCGGCTCGCGATCGTCGGCGGAGGCGATTTCCGCGCGCTCAAAGGCGTCGTCGAAACGCTTTTAGAACGTCTGCATATCTCCGATCAACTTGAGACGGAACTTGTTATTAATGTGGATGTATTTGAACCCTCCACACTCGCGCGAATTACTCTCGGCGGTTCGACGATCGGTTACATGGGATCGATCCATCCTATTCATCGCGACGCTCTTGAACTGCGTCAAGCGTGTTACGCGGTCGAGCTTTCGTTCGACGTTTTGATCGACAAAGCCGATCTCGTTCCGCGACACGCGCGAATCTCCGATTTCCCCGCGGTATCGCGCGATTTGTCGCTCGTATCGCCGAACACCGTCGCCTGGAAAGAGTTTTCATCCGTCGTACTAGAAGTTATGAAGAACGATCCGACGTTTGAAGGTCTTACGTATCTCGATTCTTTTAGCGGAGGGAACGTTCCGGCGGGATTCGAGAGCGTGCATTTCGGCCTACGGTTCCGCGGCCGCGACCGAACGCTCACGGGCGAGGAGGTCGACCGATCGGTCGCGGCGATCGTCGAAGCTTGTCGGCAAAAACTCAAAGCGACGCTACGCACCTAACATACAAGGATATCTAAAGAATAACCGCGTTTCTGATCAAGACATTTTAAGAATAGCCGCGAATCCCACACGTCGTCGGTTCACGATCGCGCGGTCAATTCAGCGATTCGCGGAGCGCTCGTCGATTATCGGCGACGCGTGTAAGCATCCTCTTGCCGCTCGCGCACTGCTCCGATTAAACTCGTCGAATCGATTCGTTTTCCTCGTCTCGAAGGGGTCGATCCGATGAATTTCCTGATCACGTGGTGTTTCCTCATCGCGCAGGCGCCTCAAAATCCAGCCGTTCCCATCAAGGGAATCGTGATCGACGGTCGCGAGAAACCGCTCGCGGGGATCGAAATCCTGGTTTCCAAAGGATTTACCCGCGAAGGCGAAATGCCGATCCTGGCTCGCGGCAAAACCGACGCCGATGGTCGCTTCTCGGTCGATTCACCCGGAGCTCAAAACGACCCGCTTCCGTATCAAACCATAATCTGGGCGATCGATCGCGATCGGGGCTTCTCGGGCGTCGTCCGATATTCCAAAGCGAAGGACGCTTCGTCGAGGATCGTGATCGGATCGGCGGTCAAACGAACGTTTCGGCTCAAAGATTCGCACGATCGGCCGATTCCAGGAGTGAGGGTCGCTCCTCGTATCGTCCTCCTCAATATCGACGATGGAATTCATACGGGCGCGGCGCCCGTACCCGACGAGATCTTCGATCGATTCGCGCGGACGACAGATTCCAAAGGAGAAGCCGATTTTCATACGATCGCGCTTCCCAAAACCTCGACCGCGATCGGGATCGATTCTCCGTCAACGGGTCGACAAGCACTTCATCTAAAATATCGAGAAGATGAACCTGTAATTATAGAATTGAAGATCGAATCGGGGGGCGGCTTCGCGGGCAAGGTCGTCGACGATACGGGAAAGCCGATCGAGGGGCGATCGATCTCGCTCTGGTCGATCGACGGAGTCGTTTTTCTCGGACCGGTGAAGACCCCGGGCGCGACGATTCGCACCCGCGCCGACGGGTCGTTTCAAACGCCTCCCGTTTTAATCAAAGGGTTAAAATATCGCATTATGATTCCGAACTCGGACGGAATCGACGGAACGGCGACGGCGGCGATCGAATCGGGAAGTCGATCGGATGAAATCGTCAAAATTCCCGATTTCAGGCTCGCGAGATTGCGGGCGATCGAGGGTAAGGTCGTCGATCGTCGCGGCGCTCCGGTCGTCGACGCCGAGGTTTTTCAATCGGGAGACGGACCCGAGCGGACGTCGACCCGCACGCGAAAGGACGGATCGTTTCGATTGGAGGGATATCGCCCGGGAGTCGCGTTCGTGTTCGCGCGCGGCGACGGTTATCGATTTTTCGGCGGAAAGTTCGTCGCCGGGGATCGATCGGCTTTGATCACGCTCGATCGGATCGACGAACCTCGCACGACAGCGATGAAAACGCTCGCGTCGCCGATCACCGACCAGGAACGCAAGACTCTCGTAAGGCGATTGCTCGATCCGTTGCTCAAAAAAACGATAGAAAACCGTGATCCAAAAGTAAACACTTCTTTTGCATTCTCAGCTTTGATGTTAATTGATCCGTTTGAGGCGTTGGAAACGATCGACAGGACGCGAACGCTTCATCCCGCGGTCGTCGTTTCTCTAACGAAAAGAATCGCCAAGCGGATCGCACGAAGCGACCTCGCCGAGGCGAAGACAATTGTCGATTCACTCCCCGCGGCGGAAGATCGAGGCGACGCGTTGATTACGCTTTATGACGCCCTGCCCGAAGATCGAAAAGCCGATCGGCGAGCGATTCTCGACCGAGCGATCGTCGAGGCTCGAGGCTCGAAAGACGCCGCGACTCGCGCCGTGCTGCTGGGAGCGATCGGCGAGCGTTTGATCGAATCGGGAGCGAAAAACGAAGCCAAAACGCTGATCGAAGAAGGTTTGAAAATCGCCGAAATCCTCCCCGAGAATGTGGAATACTCGATCGGCGTGTTCGCGATCCGGTTGGCGAACGTCGATTATCCCGCGGCGATCAAACTGGCGGACAAGGTGAAATCAAAGGAATTTCGTCTCCACGCCGTTAAAAACATTATCGTTCGAGGGATCGACGCGAATCCGACACAAGCCGAAGCGATGCTCGCGCAGATTGAAGATCCCTTTGAACGGAGTTACATCGCGGCGAAAGCGTGCGATCGCGTGGCGAAAACGCGCGTCGATCGCGCTCTCGAAATCGCCGATCGGATCGAAGACGATTATGACAGAGCGACGGCGCGGCTTCTGATCGCCAAAGCCATGTTCCCAAAACGACAAGCCGACGCCGACTCGCTTTTCAATAAAGCGCTAAGCGATATTGATAAGGTGATGAAAAACGACCCGCTCGCGTTTCGCCGAATTCCGGCTTTGCTTCCGTTCGCCGAAGCCGCCGATCCGCGTTACGTTCCTGAGATTTTTTATCGATCGATCGCGGTGCGATCCGCCGATCTTGAGCCGAGGACGATCGCGCGTACGACTTCGCAATTGCTTGCGCTATTTTTGGCGCGTTACGACCGCGAGATCGCGACGATTCTGCTCGAACGCGGACTCGTGAAACGCGAACCGGGCTCTCCTCATCAATATGAGCCGAACGATTCAATCGCTCTTCCAATGATCGACCCCCGCCGCGCCGTCGAAACGATCGAATCGCTCCCGTTCCCCGATTCGCTCGTTCAAGTCGATAATATCCCGCTCATCTTGCGCAGAGAAACGATCCTCCGGCTCGCTTATCCAAACGACGAAGCATGGGATTACGCGTGGAAAGCAAGCTCAGGTTTCGCGGGGATCTTCGATCGTGATTTGCATTGATCCGGGGAAACGACCCGCGGGTCGAATTCGGCCGAAGATTAAACGACCGCGCGGCTGTTTATTCCAGAATATTCCGACATGATTTTTCGTAATCGTTTTATCGATCGTCGCCTTGGCCGACGATTCCGAACCGAACGAGGTGGTAAAGCAAGGTCAGTACGCTCGTAAGCGTCGCGGCGACGTAAGTCCACGCCGCGGCGTTCAACACGCCGGCGACGACCGCGTCTTCTCGATCGGCGATCAGCCCCGTCGAGGCGAGCGCCGTTCGCGCCCGCCGGCTCGCGTCGAGCTCGACCGGCAGATTGATCACCTGAAACACGACGATCGTCGAAAATAAAAGAACACCGATCGTGATCAAATGTATCGAATGCAATAATAATCCCGCGACCATTACCAGCCACGAGGCGTTCGAACCGATTCCCGCGACCGGAACGATCAGGTTGCGCACGACGAGAGGGGCGTATCTTCGCGCATGCTGAATCGCGTGGCCGGCCTCGTGCGCCGCGATCCCGAGCGCCGCGAGCGATCGACCCGCGTAAACTTCGGTCGATAACCGTAAAACCTTGTTCATCGGATCATAATGATCGGTCAGCATGCCGTCGACGCGTTCGATCGAAACGTCGTCGATTCCCTCGAGTTGCAAAATCAACGCCGCGGCGTCGGCGCCCGACGCCCCCGAACTCGCCGCGATTCGCTTGCCCTCGGCGTAAGCCCGCGAAACACGCGCCTGAGCCCAAATCGTCAGCGCGATCGCGGGCATTAAATACACAAAATACGTCAAATCGAAGTAGAACATCGAACTCGAACCTCCTCTTTATGTCATTCGTTCGATGAGCCGATTTGTTCAGTCGAATCCGCCGGAGCGAGCCGCGAAAGACGCGCCGTCCACAACTCAACACGCCGCCCAAGACGCTCTCGACAAGACTCGGGATCGCTCGATACCGCGAAAACCGTCAGCACGGGATCGCCCCGATCGAATCGTTCCCCCGCGTTTGGAATGTCGGCGATCTTGGGGATTTTGAACGAGCGATCGTCTCGCTCCGCCGTTTCGACCGCTTCAAAATCCGTCGCCGCGTTCGATTCATCTCGAGAAACCGCGGTTCGATCGGTCGCGCGCAGCACGCGATCGTCGAACGTGAACGAACGCTCGGCGAAAACGATCCCCTTGCCCACGTGACGTCGCCGACTTTGATTTCGATTTCGATACAAGTCTACATACTCGCAACAATCAAGGTCGATCCCGGGCTCTTGTAGGATGAGGAGCGATCGTCGCGTTGCGAGTTCGATCGCCTCGACCGACGCGGTGTATCGGGGATTGATCTCGACGGGGTAGGGGACATCGCCGCGGAGGATAAAGTCGATTCCGAAGATTCCGACGACTCCAAATTCGGCGACGACCGCGCGACCGATCTCGATCAATATCTCGCGTGTTTTTCGGTTGATCGGCCAGGGCGCGACGCTCCCTCGATAAACGAACCGACGATCGCGCACGCCGATCCATTGTCGTGATATTCCAAGAAGCTTTGATACCCCGTTGCGACCCGCGAAGATCGCTCCGTAAGAATCGCCTTCGATGTATTCTTGATAATAAAAGGGTTCGTGTATCTTTGAAGATTCACCCGGGCCGACGAACTCGATCGATCTTCCCGCCGCCGAGGCGAACGGTTTGGCGAGCGTCGCGATCGCCGCGGGGGGATTCGAACTCGAATCGAACGGTCGAGGCGAAGGCAATCGATGAGAGATCAAAACTTGATGGAGTAGAAACGGATTGCGGACGGCTCGAACGACCGACGCGGGATTGCCCCATGAAACCCCC
The DNA here is from genome assembly GCA_021791715.1 of Planctomycetota bacterium. Taxonomy (GTDB): domain Bacteria; phylum Planctomycetota; class Planctomycetia; order Isosphaerales; family Isosphaeraceae; genus JAKBCQ01. The sequence goes on from JAJYWB010000030.1 coordinate 49,958, forward strand.
TGACGTTCGAGCTTTTCGATCAGCTCGGGTCGATTTTCGAGAGCGCCGGTGTAGAACCACGCGTCGCGGTCGATCGCCGCGGCGATCGGCTCGATCCCTCCCGGATAATCGCGGCGCGGTACGCGAAACGAAGGCGCGATCGCGGCGAGGTCGCGGTCGCCGAAGAGGTCGATCGCGATCGGAGCGTAACCGGCGCGAAGCGTCGAATAGGCCGCGGCGCGCGCCGAGGCGCCGACGATCAGAACGCGACTCGCGCGATTCGGAACGCGCGAAACGACGGTCGATCTTTTATCTACATTATGCGATATACGCATATTCTATTGAATGAAGCGATTCGAACCGGCGAGAGATCAATGAAAAAGGATTATTTTATCAAGCATCGGGTCGCGCGATCGATCTAAGGTTACATGAAGGATTTCGAGGCGAACCCGCGTTCGGGCTCGCCTCGCGGCATGCACACGCATGCGAGATTAAGACGCGATCATTCCTCGACGACTTTGATCTTCGACGCGGTGATCGTCATCTTGCCGTCTTTCTCTTTCACTTCGCCGGTGACCTCGACGGTCTTGCCGCCCGAGCAGAAGGCTTTCTTGTGCATGCCCTTGGCGGTTTTGTTCGCGGTGAGGTAGTAGACGACCTTCTTGCCTCCCTCTTCGACGGTGACGGCCTCGCCGCACTTGGGGGTTTCCTTAAGCGTGCACTTGGTGCATTGGCTTTCACCCTTGATCGTCTTCTCTTCGGCGGCGCGGATTTGAACGAAAGCCGCGCACAACGCCGCGACGGCGAACATCGACAAAAGCTTACGCATTCGTAATCTCTCCTTGAGTGTTGATGGATAGAGAGGCGCGGCCCGATTCGCCGAGCGTCTCACAGAAGCGTGGCGTCGAGTTAAACCGACGTCGGCCGAACCGTGAGTTCGGATTCTCGCATTGTACGACTCCGGCGAGTCGGGTTAAACAATTTTCCCCGCGCGAGAGCGCGAAATCCCAATTCGCTCGGCCCGTGCGAACGCGGCGAGGGGTTGCGATTCCCCCCGGCGCTGCTATCATGCCCAACTGGGCCGATCGAGGCGAGAGCGGTTTTTGACCAAAGCCGGCCCGCGGATCGATCGCTTCGATCCCTCTTTTTGTCGATGTTTCTTTCGGGAGTACTGCGATCATGGCGGGTGAATACACGATGCTCATCGGCGAGGCGCTGGTGGGAGACGGGAACGAAATTGCACATATCGACCTGTTGATCGGCGAGAAGACGGGACCCGTCGGCGTCGCGTTCGCGAACGCGCTCGCGAATCAATCCGCGGGGCACACCAATTTGCTCGCGGTCCTCACGCCCAACCTCGCGGTCAAACCCGCGACCGTTTTGATCACCAAGGTGACGATCAAGGGGATGAAGCAGGCGGTGCAGATGTTCGGACCCGCTCAATACGCGGTCGCCAAGGCCGTCGCCGATTGCGTCGCCGCCGGTACGATCCCAGCCGCCAAGGCCGAGGATCTCGTGATCGTTTGCGGCGTTTTCATCCACCCCGCCGCCGAAGACGACAAAAAAATCGTCCAATACAATTACGACGCCACCAAACTCGCGATCGAAAACGCGATGAAGAAATCCCCCTCGGCTCAACAGGTGATCGCCGGAAAAGACACCGCCAAACACCCGTTCTCGGGCGTTTGAACGCGATCGAATCGAACCGAATCACCGGATATTAACATCAAGATGATTTTATGACCGGATCGAACGACAAGCCGACGATTTTATTACAGCTCGACGTCGACCCTCATCCGAGCGTCTTCGATTCGGCGACCGCGATCGACGCGGGGGTCGATCGGTTGCTGACGTTCGGCGGTGTTCTAATCGAGCAGGTTCGCGGGCTCGTGCACGGAGCGCTCTTCACGCGCGGCGTGTCCGAGCTCAATCGAACCGCGGTCTTCGTGGGCGGGTCGAGCGTCGTCGCGGCCGAATCGTTATATAACGAGGCGATCGCGACGTTTTTCGGCCCGTTTCGCGTCTCGGTGATGCTCGATCCTAACGGAGCGAACACGACCGCGGCGGCGGCGGCTCTCGCCGCGAGCGAGGGGATGGGGGGATCGATCGAGGGGGCTCGCGCCGCGGTGCTGGCGGGGACGGGGCCCGTCGGCATGCGGGTGGCTCGGTTGCTCGCGAGGCTTGGGGCGGATGTGGCGCTCGGCTCGCGCGACGCGGGGCGGGCGCACGCGATCGCCAAGAACATGGCGGCTCAAACGGGTACGACGATCGGCGGATTCGCCACGCACGACCCGAAATCGCTCGAGGAGGGGCTTCGAGGCGCTTCGATCGTCGTCGCGGCGGGCGCTCTCGGCGTACCGCTGTTGCCTCTTGATATTCGCAAGCGAATCGAATCGTTGCGCGTCGCGATCGATTTGAACGCGGTCCCTCCCGCGGGAATCGAAGGGATCGACCCCGGCGATAAAAAAACGACTCGCGACGGAATCCTCGCGTGGGGCGCTCTCGGCGTCGGCGGAATGAAGATGAAAATTCATAAAAAAGCGATTCAGGAACTCTTCGTTTCGAACGATCGCACTCTCGACGCCGAGGGGATTCTCGACATCGGCCGGGCGCTCGTCGAAAAAAAGGTCTGAATCAGGCTAACTTCGCGTTTTTAGGAAAATTGCGTCGAGCATTCTTATATGGCTTATCTTTGTATTGTACAATACAGGAACGTAATAACATTTGATTGACTAATATGGTTTTGGAAGCGACGGATTTTGATTCGCCTTAATGGACGCGGGCGACGAGCAGGGTTCGATCGTCTCCGGGGGGCGCGCCCGCGGTGAATCGTTCGACCGCGGCTAGCACCTCCTGGACGATCTCCTCGGCGTCGCCTCGAGTGCACTTTAAAACCTCGTCGAGCCGTTCGACGCCGAAGAGCTTTCCCTCGGGATTCTCGGCCTCGGTGATTCCATCGGTGTAGAACACGACCTGATCGCCGGGGAGAAGCTGGATCGTCTCCTCGTGAAACGACTGGCCGTGATCGATCCCCATCGGCATCTTCTGCGCTCCGTCGAGCGAGATCACCGCACCTCCGCGATCGCACCGCTTGAGCCGCGGGGGATTGTGACCGGCGCTCGAATACGTCAGCGATCGTGTCGCGGGATCATAAACGCCGTAAAACGCGGTAACGAACGCTCCCGATTCGGCGGTATAACGCGTAGCCAAATGATGATTCACGAAATTGAGCATACGAGAAGGAGGCGAGGGGGGTCCCGGATGCGCGTGCGCGATCCCGTGGGTGATCGCCATGATCACCGCGGCTGGGGTGCCGTGGCCGCTGACGTCGGCGATCAGCAACCCCCAACGTCCGTCGGGAAGTTGAAAAAAGTCGTAATAATCGCCGCCGGCCCAGCGCGACGTTTGATAAGAGACCGCCAAATCGAGCGTCGGTATTTGCGGAATCGCCGTCGGCAAGAGCGACCGCTGAATATCCGCGACGACCTTGAGCTCGTGATCGACGATGTCGTAAGCGCGCTGTAATTCTTCGGAAAGCACAAGATTATGCGTCGCCCTGCCGAACAAATTGCTCACCCACACCATCTCGGGAAACTCGTCGCGGTCGAACGCGCCGGGCTGATTCCGCGCGAGGATCACCATATTTAGAGCAACCCCCTCGTCGTAAAGCGGGATCGCCGCGACCGATCTTTGTCCGACGAGAAACTCGGCGGCGGGATCGCCCGGATCAATATCCAAATCGTCGATTATCCTCGGCAGGTCGCCGTAGATCAGCTCGCCGAAAAGGCCTTCGCGATAAACAGGAAGTCGATCGCGCTCGACCCACGGATTCACCTCGCGCTCCCAAATGCTTGCGCGTGTCACTTTATAATAGGGAAATCCGAGATCGCGTCGACTCAACCCGACGATCGCGTCGGCGGGGACGAGCTGACGAATCCGCTTGCCGTACGTCCTCACCATTTGTTGCGGATCGCGTTCGCGGCTCACGTCGCGCATCATATCGACGATCAGATCGAGCCGACGTTCCCAATCGTCGCGTAACGATTCGCTATGTTTTTCGCGATTGTTCATCAGATACGCTTTCTTAAACGAATGATGCGGCGCCGTCGGCGAGCTTCGTTTTGTGATTCGATCGAACGGAATACTTATTCTATCTCCGCCGGCGGCGCGTTGCGATCAACCGAGCATCAGAGGATCGATTTTTTACACTGTTCGATAACGATCGGGGTTCGAGCGCGTAAACCTTGGTTCTTGTTTCGGTTGCGCGCCGACGACCGCGGATTTAACCGCTTTTACCCGAGGTTTCGCCGCACGGACGACGGTTCGATTGTTCCTTTTTGGTTCCGGATTGATCGAGAGGTCGTCGTATCGAGCCAAGCGATCGCTCAGGTTGCGGACGTCGATCCGAACGCCAAAGGTTATCGTTGGAGCGCCCCGCGCATCAGCGCGGAGGGATCGTTTTTGATCTTGGCGGCGAACACCTTGATATCGGCGACGACGGGTTTGAGGTTTTCCAGGAGCTCGGAGGCGCGGCTCGACATCCGGCTGAGGTTATCGTAAAGCTCGCGGTTCGTCACCAAGTTTTGCACCGTTCCGTTGGGGTTGAGCCTTCCCTTGCCGTCGCCGAGCGCCTCGGTCAGCAGGCCGACGTCGTAAACGACACGGTTGAGCCGAAAAAGGATCGTGCCGAACGCGGTCGTGGGGATGTGACGCGAATCGGCGCCAAGATCTTTAAGTAACGGTTCGACCGCGGAGAGATCCTGATTGAGCTTCGCCGAGACGGTGTCGAGTCGATCGATCGTCGCCTTCAGTTGAGCCTGCGCTTTGGGGTCGAGCACGCCGTTGAGCTTTTCGGAGATCTGGCGAAGGTTGGTGATCATCGGCTCGAAATCGCCGCCGCTTTTTTTGAACACTTGATCAAAATTTTCCGCGAGCGACCCGACGCGCGTCCCGGTCGATTTCCAGGTATCAAGAAATTCACCTACGTTTTGGAGTTTTTTGGTGAGATCCATGATTCCCTCGGCGGCGCCGCTGATCGAGTTGAGCGTTTCGCCGGCGCGTTCGAATGCGATCGTCGCGGCGGCGAGGGCGTTCGCGGGATCGGCGGCGACGGACCCCTGAATCAGCGGAGCGGTCCGCGGATTCGTTCCCATCTCGAGAAATCCCAAACCCTTGCCGGGCTGAAAATCAATGGATACGTCGCCGATGAGCGCCCGGCTGATCCTCGGGGTCGATCCCTCGCGGATCTTGAAATTGTGCTCGATCGCGATCGTCACGATGACGCTGTCGGGATGTTTGGGATCGTCGTCGATATCGATCGAAGCGACCTCGCCGATGCGAATTCCGCTCTTCCGCACCGGAATTCCGACGCCGACCCCCGGCGCCTCGTCGTAACGCACCCTGATGTAGCGATTTTCTCGCAACAGCGAAGGCGTTTCGCCGAACCAAAAAAGCATCATCGTCAGCACCAAACCGGCGCCGATCACAAACAAGCCGATCCTAAACTGCATCACGCGTTCATTCATGATCGACCTCGATATCGGCTGAAACGAATACGACGGCTTTCCCCGCCCGCGACGCCGCGACGAACGTATCGCCCGCCCGGGCTCGACGACGCGGAATCGCGCGGCGCGCATCATTATCCATTATTTTCTTTATGTTTTTATGAATTATCGGAACCATTGCTCATTTCTTTCAGGCGTTCGCCGGCCTCGCCGCGGACGAATTGACGAACGCGTAGGTCCGGATGCGTTTCCATCGCGTCGGGATCGCCGTCGTAAATAATTTGAGGTTCGCCCGGTTTCAGCCTGGCGTGGGGGTAAAGCATGACGACCCGGTCGGCGACTTTGACGACCGTCTTCATGTCGTGGGTGACGACGACTCCCGTCACATGTTTGGCGCGCTGCGTTTGGAGGATCAGTTCGTTGATCACGTCGCTCATGATCGGGTCGAGTCCCGTCGTCGGCTCGTCGTAGAGCATGACCTCGGGGTCGAGAGCGAGAGCCCGCGCCAGGCCGACCCGCTTACGTTGGCCCCCCGAAAGCTCGGCGGGTTTTTTGAACTCGATTCCGGAAGGCAAACCGACCTCGTGGAGCCGATCGTCGACGAGCTTTTTCAGCTCGGCGGGGTTGAGCGGAAGGCCGTGCTCGCGCGGCCCGAACGCGACGTTATCGAAGATCGTCATGCTGTCGAAAAGAGCCGCCATCTGGAACAAAAAGCCGAACCGCAGCCGCGTCCGGCTCATCTCAAAATCGCCGAGCCCCGCGAGATCGACTCCGTCGAACAAAACGACCCCCGAACTCGGTTGAAGCAATCCAATAATCAACTTAAGTAGAACCGTTTTGCCGCAGCCGCTCTCGCCGATCACGCAAACCGTTTCGCCGCGACGAATCGTCAGATCGATATCCTGCAACACGACGTGGCGGCGAAACCGCATCGAGATCCGTTTGAGCTCGATGATCGGCTCGCCGGCTCGCGCGATCGAGGGATTCTTTTGAGTTAATGTTTCGTTCATATAAGATTCGCCGAATCGGGCCAGATCGCGTTGTAAGCGGTGTTCCAAAAAATGCCGATCGTGAAATCGAGAAACAAAATGGCGATAAACGAATAAACGAACGCCTCGGTCGCGGCCCTCCCCACCCCCTCGGCGCCCGCCTTCGAATGAAATCCGCGGTGGCAACTGATCAACGCGATCGCCGCTCCGAAAAAATAACTTTTAAACACGCCCGCCAGTAAATCTAAAGCGCCTACATATTCTCTTGAATGCAACCAATAATGATAAGCGTCCACCTTAAGGAGCTGCGTGCTCACCACGGCGCCGCCGATCACCCCCATGAAATCGGCCATCAGCGTTAAAAGCGGAATGAGCAAAAAGCACGCCAGAAATCGAGGCGTGACGAGAAAGAAAATCGGGTTCGTCCCCAGCGCCGCGAGCGCGTCGATTTGCTCGGTGACGCGCATCGTTCCCAGTTCGGCGGCCATCGACGACCCAACCCGCCCCGCGAGCATCGTCGCGGCGAGCACGGGCCCCAACTCTTTGACGAGCGAGATGTTGATCACCGAGCCGAGCCGAGTCGCAAGCCCCATCAACTCAAACTGACTGTACGCCTGAACCGCTAAAACCATGCCGATGAACGTCCCCGTGATCGCGACGACGGGGAAGCTCGAGACGCCGATCGTGTAAAAAATCGGCACCAGGACCGACCAGCGGGGCGCGCGGCGGAACATCCAACCGAACGCTTGCAGCGAGAAATGAGCCATCGCGCCGAACTCGGCGACGAACTCGAACGTTTGCTCACCGATTCGCGCGATCGGCGAAACCGTTCCGTTCGTGTCTGTGGCCGCGTTGACCGACGACATGCGAACTCCGTTCCCAGGCTAAACTTGGGCGGCTCGGCGAACCCGCCGTGCGTTCCGTCGACCCGACATCCGTGCGGATCACACTCATTGTGAGGTTTCTCGTCAAATTGACAAGGCCGACTCGGGTCGATATCGGCCGCGCGCCGCCGGCCTTGATCGTCGGCGCGCGACCGAATTCAAAGGTTTTCACAGCCGAAACGCCGAGAATCACGCCTTTTTGGCGAGATCGCCGGGCGATTTCTCGGGGACTTCGTCGGACGTGTAATCGAACCACTTGGGATCGAATTCGATCCGACGCTTCTGCCGCATCGCCAGGTTGCTTGTGAGCGCGATCACCGCGTCGGCGAGCGCCACCTCGCCGCGACACCGAGGCTGATGCTCGGCGTCTTCGTGATAATTCGAGGGATCGCCGTGCCGCACGCAATACGCGAAATGCTCGAGCTCCTCGCGATATCCCCGCGAAGGCGTGGACGTGGCCAAGCCCCCCAACGAAGCCGCGACGCTCGGCCCCGCGGCGCTCGGGCTCGTTTCGATCACGGGCTTGCCCCCCTGTTTCTCGATCGTGATCGAGGTGGAAGCCGGAGGGGTCGACTTGCCGTTGGGATCGGGCTCTTTATAGAGCATCAAATCGGCCTCGCCTTCGACGATCATCGTTCCCTTCGATCCCATCACCTCCTCGCCGTAGTTCTCGAATCGATTCGTCGAAATCGACGAATATGTTACCACGACGTGATCCTTCTCGGCCTTGCCGGGGAACTCGAACGAAACGAACACGTGGTCGTCGACCTCGCGGCCGTCCTGATAAAAGAACGTCCCGCCGATCCCCGTCACCGCGAACGGATGCTTCTTGCCCAGGAAAATCGAGCACGCGTCGAGCTGATGGCTGCCGAGTTCGGCCATCAAACCCGCCCCGGTTCGATTGTAAAGCCGCCAACGGATCAACTCGTCCAGGCTCTTATATCCGTATTTGGCGAAATCGACGTTCATGTCTTCCTTGGGCGTATCGGGCTTCCACGAGTCGTAATAAAGAATGTTCCCCTTGTCGTCGCGTTGATAAACGGGTTCTCCCGTCTTGGAATCGTACATGAGCTTGCCGTTCTTATCCTTCTGGATGCGGGGAACGGCGTTGTTGCGATGCCAAAGCGCGCGAATGTGGCGGATCTCGCCGAGCATCCCCTCCTGGACGAGGAAGTTCGCGTTGTCGTAAAGCGCCGAGTAATGGCGTTGATGACCGATCGCGAGCAGACGATTCGTTTGCCGCGCGACGCGACACATCTCTTTACATTCGGTAACCGAATGCGCCATCAGCTTTTCACAAAAAACATGTTTGCCGGCCTTCATCGCGTCAATCGCGATCGGGGCGTGCAGCCAAAGCGGCAGGGCGATCACGACGACCTCGACGTCGGGGTCGGCGAAAACCTCTTTGGCGTCGGCGTATTTTTTGAGCTTCTTCACGTCGTCGGGGGTGTATTGCTTGTGCGCCAGGAATTCGCGTTCGGCGCGCGCCTGTTGGCTGGGCCGGATATCGCAATATCCGATGTAATTGAGATAATCACGATTGTGTTCGTGGATCATCGCCTGGCAACCCTCGTTGCCGGTGCCGATGATCGCGGCGCGGACGGGGTCTTTGATCGCCTTGTATTTGAAGTAATACGCGCCCGTCGCTCCGGCGCCCACCCCCGCCGCGGCGGCGCCGATCAAAAAATCGCGTCGTGAGAGCCCCAAGGCCGCGTTCGCGTTGTTTCGCCCCAGAGCTCGCTGTTCGGGTGTCAGGGTCGTCATGGCTCGCTCGATTCTCTCATTAACAAAGTTCAATCGGTCTCGAATCGCGCCGGGTACGCCCCGGCCCCGGGGATCTCATTCATCGTATCGAGTCGATCGGCGATCGAACACTCCCGCGCGTCGACTCTCGCGTTCACTCCGCGACGAAACGTCGCCGTTTGATCCTCAACGATCATCGAGAGTCCTCCTCGACCGCGGCGGGTCGCGACTTCGCCCCCAAAATCGCGTCGACGCCGAACCAACGCCCCGTCGGCAGGCTCATAATCGCCAAACACGCGATCAACTCGATTAAGTTCTTGTTCACATACAAATAATGCCCCTCGGACATCGGACTTTGCGGCAAACCCGGCCAGGGGGGCGAACTGAGATAAACAAGCGTGAGGAACACCGCCGCCGAAAACGCCGAAAGCCGCGTCAAAAAACCGAAAATCAAGCCGATCCCGATCGCCGCCAAACCGTACATCGTCAGCTTGTCGATCAGCGGAGTCATCCCCTTGTCGGGGGCGTAAGAACCCGCCTTCTCGATCTGCTCGGGTGTCGCGATCGCGTTCCATTGATCGCGCAACGATCGCGATAAACCGTCGACATACCCGAGCAGCTCCCCCTTGGTCGATTGAATCTCGCTCCACGCGCTCTTCATCCAGTCGCTCTTGCGCGTAAATCCCTTGGCGGCCGCCGAATCGACGCGATAATTATCGAGTTTATGAAAATATTCCGCGATCTTACGCTTGTTGTCGGAATCCTCGAACCACGCGTCGGCCTTGCTTTCGGTTTGGGTAAGAGCCTCCGCGGCGCGCTTGCCTTGCTCGGCGTCGAAACCGAATTTCTCGGTCACGCGGTCGAGCTCGGTTTTCCAAGCCTTGGAAAGCTTGGCGTGATCGAGCGCGTCGCGACCGTCGGGGTCGAGATCTCCCGCGAGCTTGCGAAAATACGGACCGAGCGGTCCCGTCGCGTTCTTCAGATAACCCGCCGACGAGAACGAAGGCTCGTCGCCTCCGGCGCCCGATTGAATCTTCCAAGCCCCCTCGTAAAAGAAGTGCCAGCCGATCGCCAGCCGGAGCAAAACCAAGAAAAACACCGCGGCGAACCCCGGCGACCGACGTTGATTCGTTTCCACATGCGTCATTTTGATCGTCCCGATCCCGTCCCCTCAAGGTCGCACGCCTCGACGCGACTTTGATGAGATTGCTTGTTGATCTTTTTCAATTGACGAGAGCCTCGCACGAGCCAGGGCGCCGTCGGGTCGTCTTCATATTCGTCGCCTCGAAGGCCGATCGCAACGACCTTGGGTAACGATTTGGGAGTTCCCGCCGCGACGAACACCGCGGCGACCCCGGGATGCTTGTCGATATACGCCTCGGTCGCGTCGACTCCCAACAAATAAAACGCCGTCGAGAGCGCGTCGGCTTCGGTCGCGGTCGGCGCGATCACCGTCACGCTCGCGGGCCCCGACGCGGGCTCTCCCGTTCGAGGATCGATGATGTGTCCGAAAACACGACCGTCGACCTCGAACCGCTGGAACTCGTCGCCCGAGGAACCGAGCCCTCGATTGCGCAACCGCAACACCCCGAGCGGACGCTCCGGATCAAATGGATTACGAACCGAAACGTCCCAACCCGATCCCAATCGACCGGGCGGAGAACCGAGCGCGAAGAGGCTCGAACGACCGCCGTGCACGATCGCCCCCGTCGGCCACCAATGCCGCCTCACCTCGCCGATCGCGTCGTCGATCGCGTAACCCTTGCCGATACTCCCCAAATTGAGCGAAACGCCCCGCCGATCAAACGCAATCGTACGCCGTTCGGAATCAAGCGTCACATGCCGATATCCCGTTTTCGCCTTGGCGTCGGCGAGCGTCGCGTCGTCCGGAACGCGTCTCGGCCCCCTGAAAAAACCCCACGCGACCGAAAGCGCTCCCGTCGTGACGTCGTAAGCGCCCCCTGTCTCCTCCGAAATCTTGAACGCTCGAACGAGCAGTTCAAATACATCGTGCTCGATCGGCGTCGGACCAAGATGCGCACGCGCGTTGATCATACTCAATTCGGAATCGTCGCGATAAACCGTCAGTCGACTCTCTAAAACGTCGACGCGATCGAGCGTCCGTTCGATCAAACCCGCCGCGCCGGGAACGTTCGCCCCCAGCTTGATCTCGAAATAAGACCCCATCGCGCGACGCCGGCCGACGATCAGATCGGTCGAACCCGCGCCTCCGCCCACTCGATCGAACCCCGGCGATCGTCGCGAAAAACGATCGACCGCGCCGCGCAATCGAAACGCGTCGCGCCGATTCCATTTTTGTCGATCAATCGCCATGTTCAAGCTCTAGAATATTTATATCCAGATAAATATCTGGATCGAAACCGACCCCGCGGTCGGCTTGGGTCGTTCGGTAATCGAAAGCGGGCGGGCTCCTGGATTATATCCGACGGCTCGCCCGCCGCGTAGGGGCTCGATCGAGTCGATCCGAAATCGATCGAGGATCGAGGATCGAGGATCGAAGTTCGCGACGGGCGATCACTTCTCCACGGGGGACCAAAGCTTCACATACTCGACGCCCCCTCCCGCGGCGAGCGTCTTGCCGTCGGGCGAATAAGAAAGGCCGTGAACGGGATACGTGTGCTTCTGAAGCTCGGCGATCTCGTCTCCCGTCGCGGTGTTCCAAAGCCGAACCGAACCGTCGAGATCCCCCGCGGCGAGCGCACGCCCCCTGGGCGAATACGAAAGCGACGCGATCGGAGCGTCTCGCTTGAAAAGCGTCAATCGATCCTGCGAATCGGCCAAATTCCAGATCCGAACCGAACCGTCGACGCTGCTCGAAGCGATCTCATGACCCGACGGATCAAAAGCGACCGTCGTCACCGCGGCGCGATGCCCCCACAGCGTTTTCTCGAGCCGACCCGAAGCCGCGTCCCAAACCATCACATTATTATCCCAGCTTCCCGAGGCGACTGTCTTGCCGTCGGGCGAAAACTTGACGGAAGAAATCTCCCCCAGATGCCCGCGGAGTTCGTGTCGAGCCTTCCCCGAGGCGACATCCCAAAGAATGACCGTCGTATCTTTACTTCCCGATGCGAGCGTCTTGCCGTCGGGCGAATACGAGACCGACCAAACCTCGCCCGAATGGCCGTGAAACACCCCTTTTTCGGCGTGCGTGGCGAGATCCCAAAGCCGCACGGTCTGATCGGTGCTTCCCGTCGCGAGCGTTTTACCGTCGGGCGAAAAAGCGACCCCCCAAACCTCTCCCATATGCCCTTCGAGCGTCGTCTTCAGCTCGCCCGAATGCGCATCCCAAAGCCGAACCGTACCGTCGTGGCTCGTCGTCGCGATCGTGCCGCTATCCGCCGAAAACGCGAGATAATAAATCGCCACGCGACGCACCGCGTTCAAATTCTTGGGCAACGTTGCGCGAACCTTCCAGTGCGCGACCGGTCCTCCGTGCGCCGCCGCGGCGTGGGGTTGCCCTTGAGCTCCCGTCGCGTGCGAAGCCGGCGGTATCGAGCCGGCTTGGCCCTGCGCACGCGACCCCGCCGAATTGCCGACTCCCCACGCGACCGCGACGCCGATCGCGAGTACAATGAATTCGATCGATCGAAAAACGGATCGGGGCGATCGTGACATGACGGCTCGACTCCTCATGAATTCCGGGGAAACACAAAAACGACCTGCTTCGGCGCCCGCCGACGAAGGTCGCGACGAGAAACGATCGAATCGGCGTAAATCCCTCCAACGCCGCTCGACCCCTCGACGCCCCCGACGGCCGGCTTGTACAAACATCTTCGAGTATCGAGTCGTTTAAGGGAAGAGGCGTGCGAAAAACCGAGACGAATCAATCAACGGCCACAAACAACTCGAACGATTCGATCGTCTCTCCACGATCGATCGGCACGTCGAGCGAATCCCGGCTCAAAAGCATCGAGACACGCCGTCGCAGGCCGATTACATTAGTAATAAATCGCGGTCTCGAAACGGTCGAAACACGCCGCGGTTGGCTCAAAAAGCTCGCTCGCGGCGCAGCGGCGATCGCATTCGCGCAAGTCCCGGGTTTCTCGTTCGATCCGAACGCCAAGGCGAGTTCCCACATCGCCGAAGCCGCACGTGACGATGTTGAAAATCAAGCCGAGGCCGACGAAACCGCCGCGATTGAAAAACTGGGAAACACCGCGGGCTTGGGCCGATTTCGCACGACGCGGAGCGACCATTTCCTGGCGATCGGCGACGCCGCCGAGGCGTTCCGAACCGACGCGTTGGCGATTTGTGAACTCATCTTGCTCGATTATCTCGATCACTTCCGCGCCAAGGGTTTCGAGATCCACGAACCTCAAAAACGCCTCACCGTCGTCGCGCTCGCGGGGGCGAAATCGTTCGAGGCGTTCTCGGGAGAAGATCCCCAAGGCGTAATCGGCGGCTTTTATGATCGCGACACAAATCGACTGATCTTTTATGATTTCCGCCGCATGAACGGACCCGTCGCCGCGGCGCGTCCCGAAAAAGCGAATACTTTGGCTCTCGTCCACGAGACGACCCATCAGCTCACCTTCAACACCGGGCTTCTCGCTCGAACCCGCGACGTTCCCGTGACGATCGCCGAGGGTCTGGCGATGTACGTCGAACAGCACAACCCCAAAAAACGCGCTCGTCCGGGCGAGATCAATCGCGACCGCCTCAAAGGACTCGTACTCGCACGCGGCAAACGCGTTTCGTGGATTCCAATCAAAAAGCTAATCGCCGACGACGACCTGTTCGGAACCAAAGCCGACGACGACACCGTGCAATTGGCTTACGCCGAAAGCTGGCTCCTCGTCCATCGCCTTCTCACCGATAAAACGAAACTCGAACACTTTCGCGATTACCTTAAGGAAATTCAAAGCCGCGTCGATTCGACACGCCGGATCGCCGACGCCGCGAAACATCTCGGCGATCTCGATCGGCTCGATCAAGATGTGCAAGCTTATTCAAAACGTTTGCTTCGCGGAGGATGAATAGCGACGACGAGCCGGCGGCGATTATCGGGCAATGAAAAGCGACGACGAGCCGGCGGCGACTCTCGGGCGAATCGCTTACCTCTAACGAATATCACCGAATCGCGTAACGCGCGACGAACTTTTGATCTTAGATTTTATCATCCTTTAGAATCATAACAAACGCGGATCGGATCGAATCGAACGATCGCGGTCGCGCGATCGATCTCGCGTCGGTCGCGGGTGGATTCACGATCGAACTTGGGTTACACTCCGCGAACGCTCGCGCGATCGAAGCGACGCGGCTTTCAATCCCCAGGGTCGATTTCATGGAAAACGTCGAATATCGCGGCTGGAAGCACAACGTACGAATCTCGAACGGCGACGCCGAGGTGATCGCTACGCTCGACATCGGCCCTCGCATCATCAGTTATAAACTTACGGGTCGTGATAACGTCTTCAAGAATTACGACGATCAGATGGGGGGATCGGGCGAGGCCGAGTGGATGATTCGAGGGGGTCATCGCCTCTGGGTCGGCCCCGAGGATCACACCCGCACTTACGCTCTCGATAACGCCCCGGTGCATTGCGAGCAGATTTCTCCGCTTCAGATCCGCCTTCGTCCCGATCCCGACACGACTTACGGGATTCAAAAAGAGATCGACCTGACGCTCGCTCCCAAGGGGTCGAAGGCGACCGTCGTCCATCGGCTGACGAACATCGGCAAAACCGCGACCGATCTCGCTCCCTGGTCGATCAGCGTGATGGCGCAAGGAGGATTCGAGGTCATCCCGCTTCCCGCCAAACGGCCTCATCCCGGAAGCCCCAAGAACGCCAAATCGGCCGAGGATTTCGCCGCCAATCAACTGATGACGATCTGGCCGTATTTTGATTTCGAGGATCCACGCTGGAAGTTCGCCTCGCGGTACATCAAGCTTTCGCAAGATCCGAACAAAGGTCCGACGAAAATCGGCCTGGCGCACAAGCTGGGGTGGGTCGCCTATGTGAACAAGGGAGGGATCTTTGTTAAAAAATTCACGTTTGAAGAAGGGAAGGTTTATCCCGATCAAGGCGTGAATTTTGAAACGTTCACATATCCGCACATGCTCGAGATCGAGACATTGGGACCGCTCGTCAAGCTCGCTCCGGGAGCGACGGTCGAGCATGTGGAGCGTTGGGAGATCTCCCCCGAAACCGACGCGACCCCCGAACGCGTGATCGACGAGATCGTCCCCAAGTTGGGATAAGACGATCATGATTTAACAATCAAGGACAAGTCGAGCGATGAAATCGACCGTTCATCGCTCGAACTCGTTCGTTCCGCGACGATCGATTTCGTAGAGGAACGCGGATCGCCGGAATTCCTTCGCAAATTCCAGTTAACCGGCGAATCCTTGATCTCCGTGAGTCTATCCGCAAAAGCGATTGAAACCCTCTCGGTTCGATTTTAGCGGTTGAGGCGACGGTTCACCAATATTATCACTTTATATTAAGAATCTAGATGTCGGTTTTTTTTATTTGGGAGGGCGAACCTCCCGGTGAGCCTCTTATCGTAACCTCCGGAGACGATGCGGTTTCTTTTTGTCAATAATAGTATATATCATAATGCGGCTTTCCAGCAGGTTCGCCCTCCCGACATCATGTTCGCCCTCCAGCCTGATCTCCCACCGCGGAGGTCGTTTTCCGGGACGAGACTCTTCGACTGTTTTGCATAACTACATTTATTCAGCTTATAAAATTATATGTAACACATAGCGCGCGATCGCTTGCTTCGAGAAACACGGATCGACGGAATTCCTTCGCAAATTCCAGTTAACCGACGAGTACTTGATCTCCGTGAGTCTATCCGCAAAAGCGATTGAAACCCTCTCGGTTCGATTTTAGCGGTTGAGGCGACGGTTCACCAATATTATCACTTTATATTAAGAATCTAGATGTCGGTTTTTTTTATTT
>JAJYWB010000116.1 GCA_021791715.1 Planctomycetota bacterium
GGGACATTGTCGGCCTCCTTGCCTTTACAAGCCTTGAGTCTTGAATCCATTCAAGGATTGTAGCAAGGAGGCCGATTATTTCCTATCCCGTTTAGGAATCATGAGTTACAATTTCCGAGTGCCATTCTGATCTGAAGCCGGCCTCGGTTCTCGAACCGAATGGCGAAGTCGGGTCGTATTGGAACTCCTGATATTTCATCCTCAGAATCCAACGAATACCGAGTCATGGAAAAATTTTACATCGGAGCGTATGAGTTTATCTTGGAGGAACTCGACCGAGGCCGTCCGATAAAAGACTCAATGTCGGATCTTATCGATCTATGTCAAACTTTTATACCTCACCCGGATTGGTTTCGATTTAAATCGCTGGATTACGACGAATCGACTCATATGCGAGATTGGATCACGCGACCCTTTCGTGAGGATCCTCCCTCGCATCCCATACGTGGATTGTGGTTTGGATTGTGTAATCCATGCCGAAACCGAGTGTCCACTGCCGATATCTATGTTTGTGGATCGGATCGATTCGGGTTGACCGAGGAGGATGAAGATTGGGCCGTGAGTCCGTTCTGGCGTCCAGAGCCGAGTTACGCTTGTTCGAACATTCTGGCTGAAATCTATCGGATTGCATACCAGGACGGCGGCCTGGAAAATGAAGCCGAGTATCCTTTGTGTCTTGGATACGGTGCGTTCGTCGTTCGTGAACTATTAAGACGAATTGATCCCGAGCCGATCCTCGGCCGATCGGAATCGATCGGTGTCGTCGTCGGATTTGATAGCGGCGATTTCGTTCCGCTTGGCGATTATGGAAAAGCCGGCTGGGCCGCGAGAGAATAGCGTCGCCTCGTATCAGGAGCAAATCAAATCGCCATACGGCTCGGACGCAAAATGAATCAATTCCAGGCGAATTCTTATTTCTTCGTTTCTCCGTTCGCCGTTCCCAAATAACGCTCGGCGAACTTGAGGAAAATCGGCCAATTGGGTCCGGGAGTGTGACCTCCCGTATGCCGGCGAAAACCGATCTCGCCTTTGATCAAAGCCGTTTCGGGGGGCGGGTACTCGGTCGTTTCCAAACCCGTCTTCCCCAACAATCGATAAACAGGGCTCGCTCCAACCCCCGCCAAAAACGACCCCCGCGCGTCGACCCAGCCGTCCCCCTCGGTCGCCCCCGCTCCGATAAACACGGGACGAGGCGCACATAAGGCGATCAATTCATGCGAATCGATCGGCATGTCCTTCCACGTCAACGGGCCCGCGTACTTCAAAAACGTCCCGGACATCCAATGATACTCATTTAATGCAGCGACATTCTCGACCAATTCGCCCCAGTTGCGGCGATGAAGCTTGAGGCCCCCTTCGCCCGACGAGCTGACGAACGCGATCGCGATCCGAGGGTCGTACGCCATCGCCACGACCGCGGCCTTGCCGTAGCGGGAATGTCCAAAAACGCCGACGCGTTTGGCGTCGACGGCCTTATCGGTCTCAAAATAATCGATCGCCCGCGAAGCTCCCCAGCCCCACGCTTTGAGAACCCCCCAATCGTCGACGCGACGCGGTTTCCCCTGGTTGCATAACCCGATGATTCCCTTCGTCAACCCCGCTCCGTTATCCGCCTGAACCGAGTTGGGAACGATCACCGCGTAAACCCATCTTTTTTCAAGCACTTGTTGACGCGAAGGCGGTCCCGCGAACATCGGCGGTCTCGCCGGGGGATTCGCCCCTTTGGTCGCCGCGGTCGATTCGGCTTTGTTCGAAGCTTTCGCGGTTTGCGCTTTCGCGTCGCCTTTGGTCGCGGCTCCGCCTGGGAGAGGTCTTCGGCCGGGGAAGGCGCCGAAGCCGAATTCGAGAATGACCGGGACGGGGGCGGTCGCTTTCGCGGGAGTCGTCAGCGTGAGTTGGATCTCGACGGTGATCGCCGGGAACGACGAATTGTCGACACGCCCGACGAGCTTCTTGACGACGACGGGGATCGAAGCGACGGTTTCCTCGGTCGCGCCGACGACCTCCCATAAAACCTTGGGCGTTTGTTTGGGGGTTCTTCCGTAAATCTCACGATCGAAATCCTCGACGATTTCAGGACGTCGTTCCTTCCACCACATATCGGCCGAATCAACTTTTCGGCCGTCTTTCATGATAAGCGGGTCGGGGAGATCGGGGTACGGATTCGCTTTCGATTCGTCATAATTCGCGTAATTGGGGGCGTTGCGATTCGATCCGTTCGCTCCCTGGCGAAGCTCTTTGATCGCGAGGAGATCCATAAGCCGCTGGCGATCTTGTTGCGCGGTCATTTCGACGGGGAGTTCGGTTTGCGACCCCCCGGAGGCGGTTCCGGGCGCTTGCCCTCGCGCCGCGGCCGCGACGACGAAGACGCTGAAAAAGACGGCGAAACGGAAGCGGATCATCGATCGGTCCTTAAAAAGATAAGAATCGCTCGCTTAGATCTGGAAGCTTCGAAATCGGCGCGGCGACCCGCCGCGGTAACGATCCCGACCTATGCTGAACCGACATCATCTTCGGCGCGACGATCGCGGGCAAGGGGGTCGTCGATGATTTCTTAAGGAGAGCTATTGGGGCGAGAACCGCTTTGTGAATCCGCTGAAGAGACCACGAAGTGCGATCCAGAAACGACGCTGCGGTTCAGCCGACCTTGAGGCAAAGACTCCCACCAATCTTCGAGCGAATCGACCGAGATCCTGTTCGATCCCTCGCGTTGAACTTCAATCGTGATCAAGTCGTCGATCGACGGGGTGAGATAGACGTCTCCAAATTCGCACCGAAATCCATTTTTATCGATATATGATATTACGACATCGCTCTCTTTGGCGATATGGAACGAAGAGCATCGTTTACCTCGGGGAGCGATCCTATCGAAGGTGATTCTCGACCCGCCGGCCTCGACGACGACGTTGGTGATCGGATCGTTCGAGTTGTTGATGATCGTGAGCCTCGATCCGTAATGAATCGGATAATAAGAGATCGCTAAAAGTGTGATGAAGGCGCATCCGATCGCGGCCGCGACGCTTCTTTTCGTAAGATTCGCACGCATCGATCGAAACCTCCAAAGATTCTAGTCCTAGGGGATGAATTCGACGTCTCAATCGGTAAGTAATATACCAGGCATGTTGAAATTGTGAAATCTTTTGTGGGTCGAATCGAACGGGAAACCTCTCTTCGAGGCTAAATTTGATTTTGGCCGAGATCACGTTCGTTTTCAATCCACGATTGCACCTCTTCGGCGGGTTCGGTATCGTGATCGGGGATCGGCGGTACAAATTGATGAACCCAAATGCATGTAAATGATGATGAATGAGGGAGTCGGCGTGAGGATGATGACGGATCGTCGCCGAACGATGATCGATCTGTTCAGCGGGGCGGGGGGGATGACTCTCGGGTTCGCGCGGGCGGGGTTTACGCCGATCGCCGCGGTCGAGCGCGTTCCCGCGTTCGCGCGAACGTACGAGGCGAATTTCGGCGCTCATGTGATCACGAAATCGATCGAGCAAGCGATCACGAGCGTGCGCGAAATCAGGGCCGATCTGGTTGTCGGCGGTCCTCCGTGCCAGGGCTTTTCGAATCTCTCGGGGAATCGTCGCGACGATCATCGACGCGTGCTTTGGCGTTATTTTATCGACGTCGTCGAATCGTCGCGGTGCGAGGCGTTTGTGATGGAGAACGTGCCGAATCTGCTGACGAGTCCCGAGGGGTCGGAGATCATCAAAGCGTCTACGGATCTGGGCTTTTCGATCGAGGCCAAAGTGCTTAAGGCCGCGCGGTTCGGCGTTCCTCAAAATCGCAAGCGCACGTTTATCGTGGGGTGTAAGAAGGGGGCGATCGAGCTTCTCGACGAAAGCGGAGAGATCGCCACGGTTCGAGACGCGTTTCGGGGGATTCCGCTCGTCCCTGATGCGCGTGCTTTTTCGAGGGCCGAGGATCCCGTGCCGACATCGGCGCTTCATATCGCGCGCAATCCCACCGAGACGAGTTTAAGACGATACGCGTTGATTCCGCCGGGGGGAAATCGCTTCGATCTGCAACGGTTGGCGCCCGAGTTGACCCCCTCGTGTTGGATCAGGAAAACAAGCGGAGGCACCGATTTGTTCGGCAGGCTCGAGTGGGATCGTCCGGCGCGTTGTACGATTCGCACCGAGTTTTATAAGCCAGAGAAAGGTCGATATCTTCATCCGAGCGAGAATCGGCCGATCACGCACTGGGAGGCGGCTCGGTTGCAAACGTTTCCCGACGATTTCCTCTGGTGCGGAACGAAGATCGAGATCGCGATCCAAATCGGCAACGCGGTTCCTCCGAAACTCGCCGAGGCGGTCGGTCGTCGCGTATGGGATCGTCTGAACCGATGACGGTACCGTTCGCCGATCACGGCGATCCCGCTTGATCGCGTCGCGTATAAAATCAAGCACGCGGTCGGCGAACTCGGCGCGAACCCCGAAGGATAAGATTCGGTCTTTTATCGATTCAGACTTTTAAGCGATCCTTTCCGTTATCGTGCGTCGTCGGATCGTTTTTGAAGGCTTGGAAGCGATCGGCTTCAGAGTTAATGGAATTATGACTCAAATACTTGAAAATATTCAAACACAAGAGCGTGTTTTAAACGATCGGATCGCCGCGCGGATCGTCCGGCTGGCGTATCCCGTGCTGATCGAGCAAACGCTTTTATATCTGGTTGGTTTTTCGGATACGGTGCTTACGGGCTATTTTTTGGGGGAGGAGCACCTGGCCGCGGTGACGAACGCGAGCTACTTGCTCTGGATGATCGGAGGACTGTTGACGGTCGTTTCGGTGGGAGGGACGGCTTTGACGGCCCGGCTTCACGGAGCGAACGATCACGAGTCCGCGACGCGGGTCTGTCGGCAGTCGATCGCGCTCGCGTGGATGATCGGAACTGTGATTCTCGTCACGGGGTGGACGCTTGCTCCGATTGTGATTTCGTTGATGAATCTGACGGGTGTCGCCGCGGTCTCGGCGACGAGGTTCTTACGGATCATCCTCATGGTGACGCCGTTGTTGGCGACGACGACCGCGGGGGTCGCGTGTTTGAGGGGGGTTGGAGACACGCTGACGGGGATGTGGGTTATGATCGGTGTGAATCTCGTGAATATCGCGCTCAGTTGGCTGTTGGCTCGTGGGCTTGGGCCGATTCCCTCGCTAGGGTTCGCGGGGATCGCGACGGGAACGGCGTGCGGCGAGGGGCTGGGAGGGATCGCGGTTCTGATCCTGCTGGCGCGCGGCCGATCGGGTCTTTCGCTCGGCCTGGATGGATTTTTCCCCAACGTTCGCGACTCTTGGCGGATCTTGCGTATCAGTTTGCCCGCGGCGGGGGAGGGGCTGACGAACTCGCTTTGCCAGCTCTGGTTTCTCGGGCTGATCAACCGCCTGGGGCCGACGGCGACCGCCGCGCACGGCGTTGCGATTCGTTGCGAGGCTCTCGCTTTTTTGACGCTTAACGCTTTCGCGGTCGCCGCGGCGACGCTGACGGGGATGTATCTGGGAGCGGGGCGTGTTGAAGCGGCGCGGCGAGCGGGCCGAACGGCGTGGGTGATGGGGCTGGCGACGAGCGCGGCGCTCGGATTCTTCTTATATACACAAGCTGATTTCTTGTTTTCGATGTTTTTAGGCGGAACGAAGCCGAGGGTCGCCGAGCTCGGGGTTCCGGTTTTACGGATCGTCTCGTTCGCGCTCCCCGCTCTGGCGACGATCAACATCCTCTCGGGGTCGTTGCGAGGAGCGGGGGATACGCGGATTCCGTGGGGGATCGTCCTTTTTGGATATCTTATCGTCAGAATCCCGCTCACTTATTATTTTGTGCTCACGCCGAGCGAGGGGGGCGTCGGATTGGGGCTTCGGGGAGCGTGGCTGGCGATGTTCGCCGACCTGTCGACGCGGGGCGTTCTCGTCGCGGCGAGATTCCTCGGCGGACGCTGGATTCATACAAAAGTATAGAGAATATAACATATTAATTGATATCATGAATTACGAAACGGATTGAATAATATCTCGGCGCGGACGACACGACGACCGTCTTGCGATCGGCGCTCGTCGGTTGTAATGTTGGAATATATTCGTTTGGGACCGGCGGGAGGTCGAGCGGTCGTCGCTCGGCGCCCGATTTATCTCTTGCAAGGACACCCCCCGATGCTTCGCTCATTCGCCCTCTGGTCGGTCGCGTTGGTTATGTCGTTTCATTGTGTGTCCGCGGCGCGAGCGCAAACGCTCGGCGTCGGCGATTCCGCCCCCAAGCTCGAGATTAAAGAGTTCGTCAAGGGAGACGCGGTCAAGGAGTTCGAGAAGGGAAAGACTTACGTCGTCGAATTCTGGGCGACGTGGTGCGGCCCGTGCCGCGTAAGCATCCCTCACCTCACCGAGCTTCAGAAGAAATATAAAGACATCAAATTCATCGGCGTGTCGGTATGGGAGCAAGATCCCTCGAAAGTGAAGCCGTTCGTCAAAGAGATGGGCGAAAAGATGGATTACGCGGTGGCGATCGACGAAGTTCCAAAAAACGGCGACGGCAACGACGGCAAGATGGCCAAAAACTGGATGACCGCGGCCGAGCAGGAAGGGATTCCGTCGGCGTTCGTCGTCAACGGCGAGGGGAAGATTCTTTGGATCGGCCATCCGATGGAGCTTGATAAGGTGCTTGAAAAGGTTTCCGCGGGAACGTTCGACCTCGCCGCGGCGATCAAAGAGCACAAGGAAGCGATCAAAGAACGGAAAGAAGCGATGGCGAAACAGCGGAAGATCGAGGCGGTTCAGCAAAAACTGATCAAAGCGGAAGCCAAAGGTGAAAGCGCGTTGTTGACGGCGATCGAGGAGGTCTTCGCGGACGATCCTTCGCTCGAGGAACAGCTTGCGCCGCTCAAATTCATGATGTTGATGCAAATCAAGGGGAAAGAAAAACAGGGAATGGAATATGTGTCGAAATTGATCGATGGACGCTTTAAAGACAACGCCGAGGGATTAAACACGATCGCTTGGGTCATCGTCGATCCCGACGCGGGAAAGCGCGATCCCGAACTTGTCGCGGTCGCACTCAAGGCGGCGCTTCGAGCCGATAAAATCACGGAGGAGAAAAACGGTGCGATCGCCGATACGCTCGCCAAGGCGTATTTCGACTCTAAAGAATTCGCCAAGGCGGTCGAGACGCAGGAGCGAGCGATCAAGTTGACCCCCGACGCTCCCGACGAGCTGAAAGATCGGCTCAAGCAATACCGCGAGGCGCTCGAGAAGAAGGGGGAGAAGTAAACGTTCGCTCGCGGTTTGAACCGCCTGGATTTTGAATTCGGCCGATCCGTCGCGGGGATCGATTCTTCGACCTCTGCGCGGATCGGCCGCGATCGAATCAAAAAACAAAATCGCTATTATCCGATGTGGTGTTTTCGTTCTGGGGAGCGTGCCGTGGGTCGAATGAATCGTGCGGGGTTCGCTTTAACTTGGATCGCGGCGGTCGTTTTGGGCGATTCCGGCTTATTCGAAGCGGCTGGGGGAGAGCCCGAGAAGGTTCAGGGTCAAGCGGCGTTGAAGCCCGTTTCGGCGGAGGCTCGGCGAGTACACGAAGCGGGGATGTTGTTCGACGGGCACAACGATTTGCCCTGGAAACTGCGGATGGACGGCGATATGTCGTTCAAGGTGATTGATATTTCGACGCGTTTGAAATCGGGGCATACCGATATTCCACGATTGCGCGAGGGGGGGCTGAAGGCTCAGTTTTGGTCGGTATTTATTCCTTCGGAGTTTGAGCATCCGGCGCGGACGGTATTGGAGCAGATTGATTTGGTGCGGCGGATGGTCGCTCGTTATCCGGGCGATTTCGAGCTTGCGACGACCGCGGACGAGGTCGAGGGGGCGGTGCGTCGCGGCAAGATCGCGTCGTTGATCGGGATCGAGGGGGGCGTCGCGATCGAGCACGATTTGTCGATGATTCGGATTTATCGTGATCTGGGTGTGAGTTATATGACTCTCACGCACGGCAAATCGCTCGACTGGGCCGATTCGGCGACCGACGACCCCAAATGCGACGGTCTTTCGACGTTCGGCGAGCGAGTGGTGAAGGAGATGAACCGCGTGGGGATGCTCGTCGATTTATCGCACGTATCCGCGGCGACGATGACCGACGCGATCCGGACGGCTCGAGCGCCGGTGATTTTCAGTCATTCGAGCGCTTACGCGATCGCTCCGAGTCTGCGGAACGTTCCCGACGACGTATTAAAGCTGCTTCCCGCGAACGGCGGGGTGGTGATGGTGAATTTTTACTCGGCGTTCGTCAATCCCGCGGCGGCGCGGCGGGCGACGGCGATCCAGGCCGAGCTTAGAAAGAAATATCCCGATACACGAGACATGTACAAAGCGATGGGGGAAAATTATAAAAAGGATCCTTTACCGAGGGGAACGGTTTCCGACGTCGCGGATCATATTGATCATATTATCAAAGTGGCCGGGATTGATCACGTGGGGATCGGGTCGGATTTCGACGGGATCGAGTCGTGTCCCGAGGGTTTGGAGGACGTTTCGTGTTATCCGAGGCTGACCGAGGAGTTGCTGCGTCGCGGTCGGACTCCAGCGGAGATTCATAAGATTCTCGGCGGCAACGTGTTGCGGGCGTTTCGCGAGGCCGGCGCGGCGTCCGAGCGGTTGAAGAAGACGACCGAGCCCGAGGTCGATTCTCCGCCGGCGATGAAGATGTAAATGGGTGATAATTCAAGATTCGGCGTCGTGTTTTTCGCTTTTTGAAATGCGTGAGGCGCCGGCGACGGGGGCGATCGGGATGATTCGCGGGAGTGTTAGACGATTGTGATTGCAAGGATTCGCGATCATATTTGATGATTGGAATGATGCGCGGGCCTCCATCCCGCGGCTACGTTTTCGGACGGGCCTCAGGCGTCCCGCCCGCGTCCCTTATTTTCCGGCGTGTTCGCGGGCTTTGTGCCCGCTCTTCGGGTGGTGCGGCGGCGCGTCGCGGGCTTCCGGCCCGCTCGTGATTTTCGCGTCGTCGTGTTCGCGGGCTTCACGCCCGCTCCCTTGTGCGCCGAGGGGGCGTGCCTCCCGCCCGCCCCGCTAAAAGGCGATCCGGAAAAGCTCACGGAACCCTATCGGCTCGATGTCGCCGGTTTCGGCGCCGACTCAACAAAAACAAGTAGACGTTAGAAATATAGATAAAAGTATTTTATTTTGGGAGGGCGAACCTCCCGGTGAGCCTCTTTTCGTGAACGACTTCGATAAGGCCGATTTTTCGGTCTGAAATTGCAAATATCATAATGCGGCTCACCAGGAGGTTCGCCCTCCCATTTTTGGCGCCGGCCTCAATTTTCACCAGATATATTAAAACATTAAATGTAGTTTTTTTTGGGGGAGGGCGAACCTCCCGGTGAGCCTCTATTTGTAAACACCGGTGACGAGACCGATTTTTTGGTCAATAATCGCAAATATCATAATGCGGCTCACCAGGAGGTTCGCCCTCCCAATTTTGGCGCCGCCCTCAATTTTCACCAGATATATTAAAACAATAGATGTAGTTTCTTTTTGTTTGGGAGGTCGAACCTCCCGGTGAGCCTATTTTTGTAAACACCGGTGACGAGACCGTTTTTTTGGTCAATAATCGCAAACATCATAATTCGGCTCACCAGGAGGTTCGCCCTCCCAATTTTGAGTTCGCCCTCCCAATTTTGAGTTCGCCCTCAAATCCCACCGAATATGAGGATTTCTTTCCGGATCGTCTCCAACTCTCGACGCCTTTCGCGGCGCCTCTACGCTTCAGGTAAATGTCGTTTGTACAGTGCATTATTTGAATTGAATATCATAACGGCGCGTTAATTCCGTCGATCCATTGCCCGCTCCCGGCGCGCCGATCGGAATCTTCACGAACAATAATTATGTTGTGTAATCAGCGTTGATATGAACGTATTCTGTTGTAAGATCGCACGTCCAAAATCGGATCGACGACGAACCGCGTTTGAGAGCGAGTTCGATTCTGGTTTCGCGTTCGTTCTTAATCGAATTCGACACGGTTTCGGCGTCGAAGGGGAGGGGGGCGCCGTCGCGATAAAGGGGAAAGCCGTTGAGCGAAAGCGAGAGTTCGGTCTCGTCGAATTCGACTCCCGAATAGCCCGCTGCCGAGACGATTCGGCCCCAGTTGGGGTCGCCGCCGGCGATCGCCGTTTTAACAAGCGCGCTATCGGCGACGGTTTTGGCGATCGATCGCGCGTCTTCGCGCGTGCGGCATCCTGATACGTCGATCGTGATCAAATGCGTGGCGCCCTCGCCGTCGTCGGGGATCATCCGAGCCAGGTCGCGACATAAATCGGCGACGGTCGAAGCGAACGACACGAGCGATTCGCCCGCGAGCCGCGTTCCTCCCGCGGCGCCCGACGCCAGTAAAAGCACGGTGTCGTTCGTGCTCGTGTGTCCCTCGACCGAGATGCAATGAAACGAATCGTCGACCGAGGTCCGAAGGATCGCGTCGAGATCGGCCGACGCGACGGGGGCGTCGGTGAGCACGAAAGCGAGCATCGTCGCCATGTTCGGGCCCATCATCGCGGCGCCTTTGGCGATTCCAAGGATATGGATTTCTCGATCGTCGAGCGAAATTACGCGCGAGGCGACTTTGATTCGAGTGTCGGTCGTCAGGATCGCGTGCGCCGCGTCGAGGAATCCCTCTTCTTCGATCGTCAACCGATCGAACGCCGAGCTAACTCCCGCGGTCAGCTTATCCATCGGCAATTGCCGGCCGATCACTCCCGTCGATGCGACGAGGATCTGATCGGGCTCGCAGCCGATTTTTGACGCGAGCAGTTCGGCGGTCGTTCGGGCGTTGCGAAAGCCCTCGTCCCCCGTCGCGGCGTTGGCGTTTCCCGCGTTGATCACGATTCCCATGACCGATTCGGAAGGAACGATCCGTCGATCCCATTTGACCGGCGCCGCGGCGATCCGGTTCGTCGTGAAAACCCCCGCGGCCGAGCACGGCTTCGACGCGACGAAAAGCGCCAGATCGGGCGATCCCGAAGGCTTGATTCCCGAACGAACCGCCGCGGCGCGAAAACCGGCTGGAATATGATATCGAATCATAATCAAACAAACCTGTAAAACGCACAAACATTTCGAGTAATGATCACTGTGCGGTGTAGCCGCCGTCGATGAACAGGGTCGACCCGGTGATGAAGCTCGCGGCGTCGGACGCGAGGAAGACGATCGACGGGCCGAGTTCGACGGGATCTCCCCACCGTCCGAGGGGTATTTTGGCGGTGAAGGTCGCGGCGACCGCGGGGTCGCGGAGGAGCGAAAGGTTGATGTCGGTGGCGAAAGGACCGGGGCAGAGCGCGTTGACGTTGATTCCGTAAGGCGCCCATTCGAGAGCGAGAGTTTTCGTCAACAACGTGAGCCCTCCTTTGCTCGATGCGTACGGGGTGCGTTCGGGAAGGCTGATCTCGCCGAGCATGCTTGAAATATTAATCACCTTGCCATATTTTTTCGCCTTCATAATCGAGGCGACTGCGCGGCAGCAGAGCCAGGGGCCTTTGAGGTTGGCGTCGATCACGGCGTCCCAGTCGGATTCGGCGAGTCGTTCGATTTGGCCGCGGATGTTGATACCGGCGTTATTGACGAGGATATCGATTGTTCCGAATCGATCGACGACGCGCTCGAACGCCGATTCGATTTCGTTCGCTCGGGTGACGTCGAACGAGACTCCGACCGTCGCCGAGGATGTTTTTTCGGCGATCTCGCTCGCGGCGGTTTCGGCGGCGGTGAGATCGCGCGCCGAGACCGCTACCGACGCGCCCGCCGATGCGAGGGCCTCGGCGGCGATGCGACCGAGCCCGCGAGCGCCTCCGGTCACGATCGCGACTCGGCCCTCGAGCTTAAAACGATCGAGCACGCTCATCTTCGTTTATCCTTAAAAATTCACACATCATGATCGATTGGCGGAACGGCGGTTCCTCTCGCTTGGGCGAACTCGACTTCAAGCATCGACGAATCGACCGCTCGGTGCAAGCCGACGGAGGACCTTGGATAGCCCTTCGGGGTTCGGGTTCGATCGGTCGGATAAACCCTGACGGATCCTCCGGAAATTCGTAACTCGAAGAGATCATGGGATTTAGCGAACGCGATACCCCGGTTCGGGACGCGTCATAACGACTGGGAAAACCTTCCGATTTGGGGGTTTTGGAGGGTTGGGTGATTTAGGGAAACAGGCTGAAGAGCGGGTCGAGGTCGGGCCGAATTGAAAGTTAAGTTGACGGTCCCACGCCGGAGGATTCGGCCGCTACGGGGCCGGAAGGCACGAGCAAGGTCGGGATTGTCATCAGGAGCTACGATCCATGCGCATTCATCTCACGGCGTCGATCACCGCCCTGGTGTTGGGGCTGACGGCGACCGAAGGCCCGGCTAGGGCCGCGGATTACGCCGGCGGCGCTTCGAGTCGCGGCGCCCTGACTTATGTGGAAAGTCCGGGCCCGGGCGACTACGTGTTACAAAGACAAACGGTTCTCATGCCCGTGCAAGAGACCGTTTATGAAAGTCAATCGGTCGCGGTCGAGCGCGACGTGACCGAGGTCGTCATGCAGCCTCGAACGGTCACGACGATGCGGAACGTGACCGAGAACGTGATTCAAGAGGTTCCTTACACCGTTCAAAAACCCGTATATCGTACGGTGATGCGGCCGGTGACTTACACCGTCGCTCGGCCCGTTACACGGACGATCACGAAGGACGTTTCCTATACCGTCGAGCGACCCGTTCGCGAAACGCATATGGAGACGAGAACCTATCAGGTCTCGCGTCCCGTCCGCGAAACGACGCTGCAATCGCACGTCTACACGGTGAACCGAACCGTCCAGGAAACCGCGTATAAAGATCAAATTTATACGGTGTGTAGGCCGGTGCAGGAAACCGTTTATAAAACGGTTCACTTCACGGTCTGCAAGCCGGTTTGTGAAACGAAATACCGCAAATGCGTGTACACGGTTTGCCGGCCCGTTCAGCAAACGTGTTACAAGACGGTCGCCGAGACGGTTTGCACGCCGGTGCAGGTGCGGGCTTTGCAATCGCAAACCTTCACTCAGATGGTTCCGGTTAAAAAGTGCGCGTATAAGCAGGTTCCTTACACGGTTTGTCGCCCGGTGCGCGAAACCGTGATGGAGAATCGTTGCTACACCGTGACGACTCCGGTGAAACGAACGGTGATCAAAAATTGCCAATACACCGTTTGCAAACCTGTTCAAGAAACGACATACCGACAAGTTCAATATACGGTATGTCGACCCGTGCAAACGACCTCGATGCGAACCGTGACCGAGACTTGCTATCAAACCGTTTCCGAAACCGCGTACCGCGATCAGTGCGAAACGGTGTGCACGCCGAGGACGGTTTACAAGCAAGTCGCTCGCGAATGCGGCGAATGGGCGACGCAATCCGAATTCGTTCCTGGAAAGACGGTGTGCGTGAACGGGTGCGTTTATCAATGCCCCGGCACGTTCGTCTGCAAACGGGTTTGGGTTCCGCGGACGGTCGTCGAGAACGTCGCTTGCACCGTTTATGAGCAACAATCGGTTCATCGTCAGGTTCCTTACACGGTTTGCAAGCGGGTTCCGGTGTGCGTCAGCAAGCAAATTCCGGTGACGACGTGCACGATGGTCGCCGAGAATTGCGTGAAGACGATCCCGGTGACGACTTGCCGGATGGTGACCGAAACGTGCGTTAAGCAGATCCCCGAGGTCGTTTGCGAGATGGTTTCCACGCAATGCGTGAAACAGGTCCCCGTGACGACTTGCCGGATGGTGAGCGAGACGTGCTACAAAACCGTCGCCTACACGGTTTGCGAATCGCAGCCGCGGACGTGTGTGCGACAGGTTCCCGTTTGCGTCACCAAGATGGTGTCCAAAACGGTTTGCCGCAAAGTTCCTTATACCGTCACCAAGATGGTTCCCGACCGTTGCGTCAAACAAGTGCCTTACACGGTCACTCGCATGATCAAGCAAAACTGCACACGGGTCGATCCATGCACGATCACTAAATATGTGAAAGAACAGTGCGTGCGGAAGGTTCCCGTCACGGTTTGTCGGGTCGTGCCCACGCAATGCGTTAAGCAGGTTCCGGTGACGACGTGTCGGATGGTTTGCGAGACGCGTCAATGCCAGGTTCCGGTGACGACGTGCCGGATGGTCGCCGAAACATGCGTTCGCAAGGTATGTGAGACGGTTTGCGAGACGGTTTGCGAACAGCGAGTGAAGTGCGTGCCCGAGACGATCTGCGAGATGCAAACGGTTCAATGCGTTCGCCGCGAATGTGTTCCCGTGTGCAAGCAAATCCCCGTGACGACGACGACGTGCGTGCCGATTTGCGTCTCCAAAAAGGTGACGGAATGCAAGACGGTGTGCGTTCCCAAGACCGTTTGCCGGCAGGTTCCCGTCGAGGTGTGCGTGAAGGTTCCGGTTTGTCCTCCGGCGCCTTGCCCGCCCCCTTGCCCGTAAAAACATCAGACTTGAATATCTGATTAATCAAGAGAGCGAATGATATCGACACCCTCCGGCTCATCCGGAGGGTGTTTTCGCGCGCCGCTCGGCGCGCGGGCTCGTCGCCGAACTTTTAAATCCCGCCGTCGAGTTCGTCGCGGATCGAAGGGAGGTATTTAACCGCCGACGCGGTGTTCACCAGGACGACGCGATCACCGGAATTGATCATATGAAGGTCGGCGAGTTTTTCGATCGCGGCGAGGGTCGCGGCGCCCTCGGGCGACCACGCGAATCGGCGTTCCCGCCATTCGTTCCGGATCGTCGCGCGGATCTCGGCGTCGCCGACCGATACGGCGCAACCGCCGGTATCTCTTACGATTTTAAGTACGTTGATATGGCCCGAATTTTGCGCAACGTTGAGCCCCGTCGCGATCGTTCGGCCCGGTGGTTTGGGGGTGATATCGGCGGCGTGTTCGTCGATCGCGCGGACGATCGGCGTGCTCGCCTCGCTTTGTACGCAGATCATTCTTGGCCTTCGACCGTCGATCAATCCCAGCGTTTCGAGTTCGTCGAAGGCTTTGGCCATGCCGACGATTCCCGTGCCGCCGCCGGTTGGATAAACGATGACGTCGGGGACCGACCAAACGCGGTCGGTGAGGCGCTCTCCGGCGGGCTCGGCGAGTTCGAGGCCGAGCGTTTTCTTACCCTCGGTGCGCCAGCCGGGCTCTTGGAATGTCGCGACGCTGAAGTAACCCGCGGGGATATAGGCTTCGCGGATGCGTCGGCCGCAATCGACGATCGTCCCTGGAATGAGTTCGAGCGAGACGCGTTGGGGATGAAGGAGGGCGAGCGCGGCGACCTGTCCCAAGACGGGGATATCGGTATCGGGCGACATGACGATCGCGGCCTGGATCTCGGCGGCGATGGCGTATCGCGCGAGCGAATCGCCGGCGTTCCCCTGAGTGGGGACGGCGAGCCTGGAAATGCCGAGGGCGCGGGCCATCGAAACCGTGAGCGCCATGCCCCGATCTTTGAAGGAGAGAGTCGGATTGGCGCCGAATCCGGCGTACGGTCGCCCCTCGTCTTTGACTTCGAATCGGCAGCCGAGCCGATCGGCCGAGGGGTGAGGATAGGGGATGGAGGGGGTGTTACCTTCGCCGAGGGTGACGATCGAACGGCGGTCGTCAGCGTCGTCGATATCGAGCGGCAAGAGGGCGCCGAAGCGCCAAAGCGAACGTCGATCGGGATTCCAACCCGCGTCGCGGCCGCGCTCGGAACGAATTCGTTCGAGATCGAGGATCATCTGCACGGGTCGTTGATCCGAAGGGCACAAATTCATCTTCGAATCGGCGGGATAGGACGCTCCGCAGGTTCCGCAACGGAGTTCCAGGACATAGCGCATCATATTGTTGTTCCAGTGGTTACATCAAACGAAGTCAATCGTTGATCGGGGCTTCGGGGTCGATCACTCACGCGCGTTCTCACTCGCGATGTTAAAATTTCGAAAATCGTCGAATAAATGGTCGGGTTCGATCGTCAAAAAAATAGTTGGAACGAATTCCCCCCCTGTCGGACGTCTCGGTGAACGAACCGACGATTCGACATTAAACCAGCCTCGGAGGTCCAGGTTCCCGCGATTTGCGAATTGAATTGGAGAATACGAAGCCATGTGCATTCGATTTCGATCCTCGGTTTTGTCGGCTGTTCTGATCGGCGTCTCATTTATCGCCGCGAATCACGCGTTCGCCGCGGATGAAGCTAAAGCCAAGTCCAATCATACAAAAACGGGCAAGGCTCGTCAGGCGGCGGCGAAATCGGACGACGCCGACGATGAGAAACTCCCCACGGTCGACTTGCTGCAAGGGATTCGGACGGGCGAGCTTGGAGTCGACGCCAAGGCGACCGCGGACGGCAAGATGGCGATCAAAGTGACGAATCGCGGGAAGCGACGGCTCAAGGTCGTACTTCCTCCCGGGCTTGTCGGAGTGAACTCGACCGGCCAGATGATGGGCGGTATGGGCGGCATGGGTATGGGCGGCATGGGCATGGGCGGTGGCATGATGGGCGGTATGGGCGGCATGATGGGTGGTATGGGCGGCATGATGGGCGGTATGGGCGGCATGATGGGTGGCATGGGCGGCGGCATGATGGGCGGCGGCATGATGGGCGGCGGCATGGGGGGAGGTATGGGCGGCGGTATGG
>JAJYWB010000117.1 GCA_021791715.1 Planctomycetota bacterium
GTGTTCGGAAACGTTTCCGAGCTTTTGGAGCCAGCCGAAAACGGGGGGGATCTCCCACGTTCGTCTAAGCGAGATCGCCTGTCCCTCGGCGAGAACTCGGGGGGGATTGTCGATCAGCCCCCCCCCCGTGATGTGCGCGATCGCGTGCACGACGCGTTTCACCCGATAATGACGCCAAATCGTTTTGATCGCTCTGGTATAAATACGTGTGGGGATCAGCAATTCGTCGGCGACGGTTTTACCGAGTTCGGCGACGAACGTATCCGCGGCGAGTCCCGCGTGCTCGAACGCGATCTTGCGGGCCAAACTGTAGCCGTTGGAATGAAGCCCCGAACTCGCGATCCCGACGATCCGGTCGCCGATCCGAACGTCTTTTCCTGTAAGCACATGTTTGCGCTCGACGACGCCGACGCAAAAGCCCGCGAGGTCGTAATCGCCGCGCTGATACATTTCGGGGAGAATCGCGGTTTCGCCGCCGAGCAGGGCGCACTCGGCCTCGACGCATCCCGCTGAGATCCCCTCGACGATCCGCCTGGTGAGCTCGGGGTCGTCTTGGCTCATCGCGACATAATCGAGAAAAAAAAGCGGTTCGGCGCCGGCGCACAAACAATCGTTGACCGACATCGCGACGAGGTCGATTCCGACCGTCGCGTGCCGGCCCGTCAGCGTGGCGACCTTAAGCTTCGTTCCCACGCCGTCGGTCGACGAGACGAGCACGGGGTCGCGGTATTTGCGGGTCAGGAGCCTGATGTTGTCGTCGAGCCGGAAGAGCCCCGCGAACCCCCCGGGCCAATCGAGCACGCGCGGCGTGTACGTCCTTTTGAGCAGAGGGGGCAGCATCGCCATCGTCTGCTCGTAAAGGTCGAGATCGACCCCGGAACGGCGATAATCGACCGATTCGGACATGACCGCTGGGCTCGCTCCGGCGCGTGAAAAATCAAAAACGACGCCCCGCTCCGCCGGTCGGGCGCGTCGTCGCACGTCGTGATCATAACGTGAGTTGCGATCGCTTTAAAGCGCTCGATCGAAAACGACGCGGGTCGCGCGGTTTTCGACCGAAACGACGAGCGTACGGCTGCCGACGAGATCCCGCGCGATCAAGCCGTCGATTTCCGAAGAAGTAACCGAACCCGAGGCGCGAAAACGTCCTAATTTCAAATAATATTATTATATTATATTAAATAGTTGTTATTCTTCGAATGCGTCGTGAATCAAAAGTCGCGGGTAATACTTGAAACTTCGCCCCCCCTTCGTGAAGTATCATACGGGTATCGACGCCGCGATTTCCGCGGTCGTCGCCTCGGCCGCGGTCGTTCGCGGGTGATTCTTTGGGATCTCCTCGCGGCGTGGGCCTCGTTCGCTCCGTTTCTATAAGGATTGCGTTTGATGCGTTCGACATCGATCCAAAGCCCTGAGAGTTCGCGTAACACGTTTCCGTCGGCGGCCTTATGCGCAGCGGTGTCGGTCTCGATCGCGCTCGCGTGCCTCGTTCCGCAAGCCTTCGCGGGCGCCGATAAAAAAGACTCGACTCCGCGGTTGCCGGCTCGCGCCGAGGGGGTTCACGGCAAGGCCGTGTCGCTCGCGATCCCGGCGAACGGGGCGCTCGTCGTCGTTTTCTATTCGACCGAATGCCCGATCTCGAACGCTTACACCCCGACGCTCAACGCGATATCAAGCGATTACGCCGGCAAGCCCGTACGCCTCGTCGCGGTGTGCGCCGATCCCGATCTCACCGATGGAGAAATTCTCAAGCATGAACGCGATTACGCGATTCGGTACGAGGTCGCTGTCGACCGCCGGGGCGTGCTCGCGGCCAGGCTGGGGGCGAAGCTCACCCCCGAGGCGTTCGTCGTCGATTCGTCGGGGGTGATTCGTTATCGCGGACGAATCGACGATCAATTCGCGTCGCGCGGAAAAAGGCGGGTCGTCCCCCAAACGCACGAGCTCAGAGACGCGATCGAAGCCGTGCTCGCTGCGAAAGCCGTTCCGCAAGCCGAGGTCGAGGCCGTCGGCTGTCCGCTTCCCGATTCCGATCCGGCGCGTAAAACCGTTCAAACTCCCACGTTCTCTCGCGAGATCGCGCCGATCCTCCAAAAACATTGCCGGGAATGCCATCGC
This sequence comes from Planctomycetota bacterium, assembly GCA_021791715.1. Classification (GTDB taxonomy): domain Bacteria; phylum Planctomycetota; class Planctomycetia; order Isosphaerales; family Isosphaeraceae; genus JAKBCQ01. The sequence goes on from JAJYWB010000117.1 coordinate 2,119, forward strand.
CCCGGACAAGTCGGTCCGTTTTCATTAATCACGTATACGCAAGCCAAAAAGCGAGCCGACGACATCGCTCGGGTCGTCGATTCGAGGACGATGCCTCCGTGGAAGCCGACTCCCGATTTCGGCGTCGAGCTTGTTCATCCGCGCACGCTTTCGGCGGCCGAGATCGATCGCGTCGTCGCGTGGGCCGAGGGGGGCGCGCCCGAGGGAGATCCCGCCGATCTTCCCCCTCCCGTGTCGTTTCCCGAGGGATGGGCGTTGGGAACGCCCGACCTGATCGTTCAACCGTCCGACGATTTCTCGATCCCCGCGAGCGGCGGCGACATTTACCGCTGCTTCGTCGTGCCGACCGATCTTCCCGCCGACGTCGCGATCGAGGCGGTCGAATACCGCCCCGGGAATCGCCGCGTCGTCCATCATATCCTTGCGTATGTGGATGCGACGGGCAAGGGACGTGAACGCGACAAGGCCGATCCCGGGCTCGGTTATTCGTGCTTCGGCGGTCCCGGCATCGAAATTCACGGCGACCTCGGCGGCTGGGCGCCTGGAAACGAGCCGGCTCGGCTGCCCGAGGGGGTCGGCAGGGCTCTTCCAAAAAAGGCCGATGTGATCATTCAGGTGCATTATCATCCGACGGGTAAGGACGAGACCGATCGATCGGCGCTCGGGCTTTATTTCAGCAAAAAACCCGTCAAGAAAAATCTTCACTGGAACGCGGCGCTCAATCCCGAGATCGTGATCAAACCCGGCGACCGCAATTACGAGGCGACCGCTTGGTGGCGCGCTCCCGTCGACCTCGAGGCGTACGCGGTGACTCCTCATATGCATTTGCTTGGAATCGATATGACGATGTCGCTCGTCTTCGCCGACGGTCGCGAGCAAGACCTTGTTCAGGTGCTCGATTGGGATTTCAACTGGCAAAACACGTACAATTTCGCCAGGCCCGTGCCGATTCCCGCGGGAACGTATCTAAAGGTTGTTGCACATTACGACAACTCGGAATCGAATCCGAGAAATCCGAATCATCCTCCCAAAGAGGTCCGCTGGGGCGAGGCGACGACCGACGAGATGTGCATCGGCTTCATCGCCGTCACGCAAAAGGATCAAGATTTAACCCGTCCGGGCGCGAAGGATCAATTGCTCGAAATCTTCGAGAAATCCGAGAGCAAAGATCATTCGAATCGACTTCCTCCCGGCGCCAAACCGAGGGAAAAAACCGCGGCGTCGGCCAAACCCGCTTTCAAAGCCGCCGATTGATAGCCGAGCGATCGTGTTCGAGCGTGACCGGGCGCAGACGCCACGCGACTCCGATCGGAACGATCGCCGAATGTTCCGCGGTATTTGAGGGCGACCTCGAAATCGAGAGACCGAACCCATAATTTAGAGGTCGTACCAGGAATTGGGAGGGCGAACCTCCTGGTGAGCCATTTTGATATGTACATGATCTTCCAAAAAATCGCGGTTTCGACGGGGTTGTTTGAGGAGGCTCGTCGGGAGGTTCGCCCTCCCATGTTAAAATATACGCATATAATATCGCGTAACGGTCGCCGATTCGGTCGATAAAATCGGCTGAAAACCGCGTCGACGCTCGAAATCGAAACGAAGGGATTTTCGGACGAACCTTCGAGCGTCGATCGTTCTCCCTCAGCGCGGGCCGCCCAGATTCCGTTCCAAAAACTTGAACGTATCTTCGCCTTTGATCATGTGTCCGCCGTTGAAGTACGTGATCGCCGCTCGGTCCGTAATTCCAAGCCGATCGTAGAGCGACCGGATCTTGGCGAACTCGTAACCGATCCATTCGTCGGGAGCGACCGGATCGTCGTGCCCGCGCTCCACCATGAACGGGCGGGGCGCGACGAGCGCCGCGATCTCGGCGTAATTATAACCCTCCGAAAGACCGAATTCGTACATATCATATTCCATTGTGTAGAGATAGCTATAAGTTCGATCGATATTCGTGCACTTAACAACCCATTCGTTGAAATCTCCCGAACAGATCGTCAGACAATAATCTTTGAGGATCGCGGGGATTCGCATCGCGGTTTTGCCGCCGTACGAAAGCCCGTAGAACGCGATCCGCGCGGGATCGACCCCCGCGAGCGTTTTCAGCCATTCGAGCGTTCGCTCGTGCTGCCTCACGATCACCGAATAAAGCGATTTCCCCAGCGGTTGCGCCTTGCGGACGAGCGATCGGAATCCGTCATGAAAAATATAAGGATTTTGAGGCGCGTAGACGATGTAGCCGAGATCCGCGAGCCGTGCTCCATAGGCGTGATAAACCGAATCGATCGTGGGATCGACGATCTGCTCGGGACGCCCTTCAAGACCGTGCTGGCACACGACGACGGGACGCCGCTCGCCCGGTTTGATATCGTTCGGCATCAGCAAAATCCCCGACGCGTCGACGTCGCGCCAAACGGGTATCTTCACCGCGTATCCCCTCCATTTCGGAGTTTCGAGTACGCGAACAGTCTCCGCCGAAAGCGGCTCGGTCGCCGCGGGAAACTTGCCGATCACTTCGTTCCAATACCGCTCGCGATACGCCTCGGTCGATTTCGACCAATTCTCAAGCGAAGACTTATCGGCTTTTTTCCAATACTCATATCGTCGCAATTCGGAAGTTCTTAAATACGCCTGGGTGATTTCGGTGAGATTCTTGACGATCCTCGCTTGTCGCGCGGCGGGGTCGAAGCCGTGACGACCGTCGGTGAGTTCGGCGATCGCGGGCCCTCCTGGTACGCGACTCGCGTCGACCCCCTTGAGAAACGAGTCGATAGCCTTCTCGACCTCGAGCGGTTCGACCGTTCCCGCGTCGTCGGTCGTTTCAAAAAGTGCGATCGATTTGGATTGACTGAGCGAGGTGAAAAAGGTTTTCGCGCGGGCGAATTCGCCGCCGACCGCGTCGAGCGTCGGCGTGTCGAGCCTCCCCGAGGTCGGATATTCGGGCGACCCGAAACCCGGAATCTTTCCATCGACCCGCGGAACCGTCGTCGCCTCGATCACAAGCCTTCGGGGCGCGACGAGCGACGCGATCTCGGCGTCGCCGAACTCGGTCAGAAAATTCCAGATATTGCGATCGATCGGCTCTTTCCACATATTCTCGCGCGGTGAAAAATAACCGCGCACCCATGTCGAATCGATTCGGGGGTCGATCGCCGCCGCGTAAAACGCGATCAATCCCCCCTCGCCGTATCCCGCGACTCCCGCCTTAACCCGCGGATTGACGCTTTTGAACCAATCGACCGCGGCGCGCACCTCGTCGACCTCGTAACCGATCAAATGACGTCCCGCCTCAAACGCTTGTCGATAGATCCATTCGCGATTCGTATGGCGATTGCGATCGATCGGCGGTTTGTAATCGCGCGATCGTCCGACGAGCGTCGGAATCACGACGCGACACCCCGACGCCGCGAGCCTGGCGGCGATCGCGGTCGAACCGAATTTCGAGACCGAATGATCTTTGGAATTCACTTGCGCGATCGCGATTCCGGCGGCGATCTCGGGGGTTTCGTCGGCGTCGGGGAGATAAACGACGTTCGCGATCGGGTCGCGGTCGATCGGTTCGAGAAGCAGTCCCTCGGCGTCGAAACCCTCGTAAACGCTCCACCTCACGGATCGAACGCGAAAGTTTCCCCGGCTCTCGGCGACAAATTCGGGATCGCCGAACGCGCGATCGAACGAGACGACGACGGGAGAAACTCGGGGAGCGGTCGCTCCGATAATCTTGATCAAGTCCTTACGATTGGATTCAATGGATTTTTGATACGCCGGGATCGAGCTGAAATCGCGATTCCAGAGGCGTTCGCGGCCGCTCGCGCTCGCGGCGATCTCGCGATCGAGGAATCGATGAATTCCCTCGACCATTTGTCGGGCGGGATCGCCCCGATTTTCCCAAAGTTTGGTTCCCGCGAGCGGCTCCCGGCCGAACGAGGTCGAACATAAGGACGAGAACAGAATCATCAATAGGGTGAATCGTGTTCGCATCGAACTCGTTCCTATCAACATAAGATTATTCATGACTCGAGATTCGGAGCTCGCGGAGTCGGTTCGTTCGACTCGTTGGTTGAACGATTCGGCGTCGTCGATCGACGCCTCTCGCGCGTTTCTTTTCTCACTCGCGACTCGATCATCGGGGTAAATCGTTCGATTCGCAAGCGTCGAACCCGGCGAGATTCGAAAATTATTCGAGATCAGGTTTTCGAAATCACGAATCGTCGATCTGTCGTCGAATTGACTTAATTTGTGATCACGACGAGAATAATGGTTGGACCGTTCTCATCGATCGCCGGAGCTTAATCGGTCGATCGTGACAGTTGACGCGATGATCTCGCCATGGAATTGAGAACCGCGACGCGGCGTCATTTTTGATCGCGAAGGAGAAGCCCGTGACGACCAGAGAAAAGCTCATTGATATCATTCAATCGCTAAATGAAAGCGAACTTCGCGAGGTTGATCGGCTGATTCGTCGTTTTGGCGACGCGAAATCGCCGGCGTCGGGAGATCAAGGCGCATTGTCAAAATTGAAGGAAATCAAAATCCAGGCGCCCGCCGATTTCGCCTCACGCATCGATTCGTATCTTGAAGGAGGCGCCGATATTGAACACGAATAAGATCTTTATCGATACATCGTATGTGATCGCCTTAATTAACGAACGTGACGAGCTTCATACAAAAGCGTGCATGCTCGCTGATCGATTCGACCGATCAAATCTTATAACCACGGAAGCGATCTTGATTGAAATCGGAAACGCACTCGCACGAGGGTATAAGAGTGAGTCGATTGAAGTGATCGGAACTCTCGTTCAGGATCCGAATGTATCGATCGTTTCCGTCGATTCGATACTGTTCCAAAAAGCCTTCAATTTGTATGCGCGGCTCCGCGATAAATCATGGGGTTTGACCGATTGCGTCTCATTCGTCGTGATGAAAGAATCCGGGACGATCGACGCTTTGACGTGCGATCGTCATTTTATTCAGGCCGGCTTCCGAGCGCTTATGCTCGACGATCATGATGAATCATTCTAGAAATCTAATATGAACTCACATCACCGTAAAATAATTCCCGCATGCGAAATCGATGTACGCGTTCGTGATCTCGAGCGGAAGCTCGTTGTAAACGCAGTAGTTGCGTATCTGAAGCAACAGGTCGCGCGGCTGGCAACAGCGGAACGGACGCTCGACGCGTTTGTAATGATTCTTGATCAAATAATTCAGCGCATCTTCATTCACCTCCTCGAACCCGAGTTTGGGCGCGAAGATGTGGAACATCTCGCGGAACATCTCCTCGGTCGGATCGGCCGCGTTGATCTTGTACGGGATCCGGCGGAGGAACGCCTCGTCGACCAACTGCTTGGGTTCCAGATTCGTGGAAAAAAGGATTAATTGATCGAACGGGACGCGGATTTTTTTGCCGTTGGCGAGCCTGAGGAAGTCGTAGCGTTTTTCGAGGGGGACGATCCAGCGGTTGAGGAGTTCGATCGGCGCCATCCGTTGCCTGCCGAAGTCGTCGATCAGGAACGTGCCGTTGTTGCTCTTCATTTGCAACGGCGCCTCGCTGATCTTGGTGATCGGATCGAAATAGATCTCGAGATTGTCCATCGTCAGCTCGCCGCCCGCGATAATCGTCGGCCGTTTGATCTGGATCCAACGGTTGTCGTGGTCGTCGTCGCGGAGGATCCCCGATTGTCGCGAAGCGATCGCCTCGTGATTGGCTGGATCATATAATTTAACGATTTGCCCCTCCATGTTGATCACCTTCGGGATCCAGACCGTCGTGCCGAAACAACGCGTGATCCGCTCGGCGATGCTCGTCTTGCCGTTCCCTGGATAACCATATAAAAACATGCCGCGACCCGAATTGATCGCGGGGCCTAGCAGCCGGAACATCTCCTCGGAGATGAGCAGATCCGAGAACGCGCGACGGAGATCCTCCTCTTTGGGCTGTTCGTTGTTGATCGTTTGAGCGGCGACCGAATCGACGTAATCGGCGAACGGGACGGGCGCCGGGCCGACGTAGGCGCATTCCTCGGCGTAAATTTTGGCGCGGGCGCGACCCGTATCGGTGAGCGAATATAAATAATCGTTCGCGGTCGCGGCGTTCGTGTAAGCGACGATCTGCTGGTTCTTCAACTGTCGAAGGAATTCGGGAAACGGGCCGAACGGCATGCCGAGTTCCTCGGCGATTTTACGCCCCGTGGCCGTGCCGATATTGAGGAGGAGCTTGAGGATCAGGCTTTCCACAAGCGCCGGGTTGAGCCCCGCGGCCTGAAAATCGTCGACGGGTTTGGGTCGAAACGGCGCTTTTTTTTCGAGTACGATCGACGGCATGGTCGAAGGCGCTGCGATGCTCACGGAGGCGATCCTCTCTCGTCGGCGTTGGTTCGAAGCGGTCGCGGTCGACCGCGACGAATCGGATTAAGTGGCGAGGTTCCAACCGCGCCCTCCCCCGAAATCTAGGACCGATCCCGATCGCGGTCAAACAAACCCGCGACGCCCCGATTTGTCGATGCGGCTTGATCTCAAGTCGTCGCGGATCAAACCCTGATTGTGATCGCCAAAATCTTGTAAACGATTTCGGCGCTCGATACGCTGACGATTCAGACCGATCGAGGAGATTCAAACGCTCGATGATCTCTCGCCGATCGATCACCTCTCGGGCGTGAAATCCACACCCCTTCGGCTTCATACGGGTCGTTCTTTGGGATGTAAGCGAATAAATGTTCGCTTGTTTATTTCGATCGTCGCCGCGGTTCGTTCGATTCCGTCTCCGGAGGCGCCCTTAACCGGGAACCGTAACATGATCGTTAAGTTCAACCTGAACAAGTTTGTTCTTCTTAAGCAATGGTTCATGATATCCGCGACGATTTTGCTCGCCGCCGCGTCGTTCTTGTGGAATCCGGAATCGATCGAGGGACAACAACCCGCGAAAACGCTCGAGATCGGCGAGCTGACGATCGGCGGCGACGGCGATTCGCCCGCGATCGTCTTCTCCACAAAAGAAAGCGCGGCGACGCTTGACTTTATGATCGATCGTCGATCACAAGCGGGGTTGTCGGCGTCGCGAGCGACGAACGGCGGTTTCGACTCGTCGCTCAAATTCAAAAATCGAGACGACCGGTCCGCACTCGATATCATCTCGTCGGCGGCGGGCGATCGTAAAATCGTACAACTCCATAACGGAACCCCGGCCGTTTACTTATTGGTAAGTCGTGATCACAGCCGCCATATCGGCCTGAGGAACGGTCAATCGGATCGAATTCGGTTATTCTCAGCCGATGATCATCACGCCGGTTTTTTACTTCTCGATTCCAACGAACGAACCGCGTTCTCGGCGTTGCTCGAACCCGATCAACGAAGAAGGATCCTTGTAGACGGATCGGACGCGAAAACCCAAATCGGCATGGAGACGAACTCGAGTCAAGCCGTCGATTTTTGGATCGGTAAAAACCCGTATGTGAAAAAGGCGACTTCGATCACGGTGGGAATCGACGAAGTCGACGCGTCGTTTTTGCATACCCTCGACACCCGAGGTTCGCGCGGACTTTCGATGTATTTACTCAACAATCTCGAATCGTCGATCACCCTTTTCGGCGAGGACGAAAAATCGATGGTCGCACTCGCCGGAGGCGCCGCTCCTCGATTCATGCTGATTGATCGACATGGTAATCCAAGATCCGTATTAACGCTGATGAACCCCGGGCAGGTTCCGTCGTTGATCTTTTTTGACGATGAAAATCGGAAAGCGATGGAACTCTCGTCAGCAAGCGAAGGTAACACCCTTTCATTCGCCGGCGCCGACGGTCGGCGATTGTCGGTCGGTTCCTCACCTCAATCGATCGGAATGGAAATGAAACGTCGCGACCTATCGCGGAGCTGGTTTGTGGGCGCCGATCACGACGAGAAGTGCCGGATGGTCTTTCTTGACGATCAAGGAAAGACGCGGATCTCGCTCGATTCAAACCGCGCCGAATCGGGATTACGCATCGGCGACGGCGCGAACGTTCGCGTGTCGGCGTCGTTGGACGTCGATAACGGATCGACGATCCGCTTAAAAGACGATCGGGGAGCGCCGATCGATCTCGATCGGGCCGGGGGCGCCAAACGCGATTGAAACCGCCTGGAAGAGCGTGTTTTTCATCACGATCGTTCGACCGGGATCGACCAATCGGAGCGGCGAAGCAATATCAATCAATGGATCGATTATCATTTATTTTATGAAGGTTCGGTCGATTTTTTTTCGAGGAGCGACGAAGATGCGATTCTTACGGCTTGGAACGTCGATTTCGCGCGAACGGAAAGCGATTGTTCTCCTTCTCGGCTTGGTCGTTTACCTCGCCGCGGCGCGGTTTCAACCGCCGATCGCTCGGGCTCAGAGCAAAAAGGGAATGATCGACGTTCAAAAACTTGTCGTCCGAAGCGGCAAAGATTCGCCCTCGATCGTCGTTTCGGCGGTTCGGGATCGCGCGAGCCTCGTTTTTTTCTCGGAAAAGAACGAGCCTTTGATCGAGTTTTCGCTCGATAAAGACGCGAAAGGAAATTATCGGAAATCGCTTTCATTCAAAAAGTCCCTGGTCAAAGATAGCGTCATACTCTCGGTTTCTCACTCCGGAGAATCGACGATCGCGCTTTACGACGATCGAGGCGATGGAGGAGTGAACCTATCTTGTAAATCGGACGGCGAGAAATCGATCGAGATCCGCGATCATAACGCCGCCAAAATCGCGCTCAGCGTCAAACCTCAAGGCGCGTCGATGATGACGATCTACGACAGAGACCGACGCGAGGCGATCACGGCCGATGTCACCGCCGACAATACGAGGAGCGTGAGGGTCGTCGGGAACGACGGAAAATCTCGCGTTCGCTTATCGTGCGACACTCAAAACACGCCGATGTTATCGTTCCATCGCGATCTCACGATGGAAAAGAATCCGCGTGTCGCGTTGTTCATCGATCCCAAGGATAAATGTCATTTGATCATGACGAACAATCGCGGGATGATCGGAATCGACGAGACCGTATCGCCCCAGACGGGATCTTGGATCCAATTGAGTAATAGCAACGGCGAGAACGGCGTTTCGATCATGAGCGGTCCGCTTCCTGGTTTGAGACTCCAAGATCAGGATCGGAAAGGGAGAGCGAGCCTGATGCTCGACGAACATGACAACCCGAATCTCATTTTCTTTGATAAAAATAACAAATCCGCGATCGCTCTTAAGGTTCTTCCTCCTTTTATGAAAGGATTGGAAGGGATGTCGACGATCTCATTTTATGAAGGAGAAAATCCCAGGATGACGCTTGGAAAAATTGCGAAATCTTGGGGTATGAACTTGTTCCATCCTACCAATCTGAGATCGAAGATCTTCCTGGGAGATAACGCCGACGGCGATCCCACTCTGGAATTCGACGATTTAAGAGGCGAGAAGCTGCTGTTTCTCCAATCGAAGAAAACGGGATCGCAATTGCAGATCACCGACGGAGAATTCGCGCGATTAATGGCGGGATACGACGACAAGAGCGGAACGTTTTTGCGATTGATCGACGCGAAAGGAGATTTGATGAAGTTGAAGTAAACCGGGCGATCCGGAGCGTTCCGGGAATTGATTCGGCTCTCGCTCTTTCGCTCGCTCAAACGATCAATCCGCGAGCGGGATCGATCGTATCGCTTGTCGATTTCGGAGAATCGTCGCCGAATCGACGCGAGTCGATCGATGCGACGATCCGCCGGTCGTTCGAATCCCGCGTTCGATCGGGTTGAAAGTCGTTTCCCGAGACATTAAGGTCGTTCTTATGGGTTTGGGGATTACGTCGACATCGGGAGACGATCGTGTTCAAAAGATTATCTTATGTTTGTGTAATTGTCATTAATCTTGTTCATTCGAGTTGGGCGATCGGCGGCGAGCGTCCGTTCGTGATCGAGGTGGTCGACCGCGAGACGAAGCGGGGCGTTCCGCTCGTCGAGCTGCGCACCGTGAACGAGATTCGATATTTCACCGACAGTAACGGTTTGGCGGCGATCGACGAGCCGGGGCTTTGGGGAAGAAAGGTTTATTTCAACATTAAAAGTCATGGTTATCAATTCCAGGCCGACGGTTTCGGCTATCGGGGCGCGGTTTTCGAGCTTAAGCCGGGAGGGCGCGAGCGGGTCGAGATCGAGCGGATCAATATCGCCGAGCGGCTTTATCGCGTGACGGGGCAGGGGATCTATCGCGATACGATCCTCGCGGGCGAGACGGCGCCGATCAAAGAACCGTTGATCAACGGCGACGTGTTCGGCTCGGACAGCGTGGTGAACGTCGTTTATCGCGGCAAAATACGCTGGTTTTGGGGCGATACGAACCGGCCTTCGTACCCGCTGGGGAGTTTTCATGTTTCGGGGGCGACGTCGCTTTCGCCTCGGGACGGCGGGCTCGACCCCGATCGCGGAATCGACCTGACGTATTTCGTCGACTCCGCTGGGTTCGCCAAAAAGATGGCCGAGATGCCGGGAGACGGTCCGACCTGGATCTTCGGGCTGACGACGATCAAGGACGAATCGGGAAAAGAACGCATGTTTGCGCATTACATGAAGGTTCGCAACGGTTTGGAGATGTACCGGCACGGCCTCGCCGAATACGACGACGCGTCCGACTCGTTCAGGGACGTCGCGCTGCTCGAGACGAAGAACAAGGTCGAGCCGTTTTATCCCGGCGGGCAAACGTTGAATCTCGCCGAGGGGGGTGTCGAATACGTTTATCACGCCTCGCCGTTTCCGCTGACGCGCGTCAGGGCGAGGGTCGAGGATCTGAAAGATCTCGCACGTTATGAATCGTACACGTGCTTGAAACCGGGATCGAGGATCGGCGCCGAGGAGATCGAGCGCGATTCGAGCGGCCGCGCGGTATTCGGTTGGAAGGCGAACACGCCGCCGCTCGGCATGGCCGACGAATCTCGGCTCGTCAAGGCGGGGCGGCTCAAGGCCGACGAAACGTTGCTCGCGCTCCGCGATCCCGAAACGGGCGAGACGACGATCGCGCACGGCGGATCGGTTTATTGGAACGAGTATCGTGGTCGGTATATTATGATTCTTGGAAGGATTTACGGCGAGGCTTCGCTTCTGGGAGAGATTCGCTTCGCCGAGGCCGATCGTCCGCTCGGCCCGTGGGTTTACTCTAAAAAGATCATCACGCATGATAAATATAGTTTCTATAATCCCAAGCAGCATCCCTATTTCGATCGGAACGGAGGTCGAGAGATTTATCTTGAGGGAACATACACGCGTACGTTTTCGGGCGCGGAGGACCCGACCCCGCGGTACGATTACAATCAGGTGATGTACAAGCTTAATCTGGCCGATCCGAGGCTCGATCTTCCGGTCGCGGTGTATCGGATCGCGGGCGAAGGTTCGCAAGGCGAGCGATTTTCGACGCTACGGGGTTCGGTTCGACGCGACGGGCGAGGGCTCGACGGTCGTCGGATCGCGGCTTTTTTCGCGTCCGAACGGAGCGGCGCGGGGACGATTCCGGTTTACGCCGCGACCGCGAGCGGCGAGGGATTGACTCTTGAAAAACCGACTCCGCGCGCCGAGCCCGTTTTCTTCGCGATCGACCCCGCGGCGGCGAAACCTCCCGCTGCGACGGTTCCGCTTAAGCGATTCGTCTCTCCCGACGGCGAGCGAACCGTCCACGCGGTCGATTCGGCGTCGGTCCCCGCGGGTTATCACGAAGAGAAAACGCCGTTCGTCCGCGTTTGGCCCAACCCGATCCGAGTCGCGATTCCTTGATCGCGTCAAAACAGTATCGTATTAAGAATTGATCAGATTGGATTGAGACGATCGCGACCGCGACAGGGGTCGAGGGACGAGTCTCGCTTCTTTTTCTCCCCCCTCCTCGTGGTATTCGGCGTCGGTGTTGACCTTCCAGGTGTCGAAATTGCCGAGGCCGAGGATGTTCCGAGCCGCGAGCAGCGCCGTCATCATCGAGTGATCTTGGTTATTATATTTGTGCATGCCGTTTCGGCCGGCGAGTTCGAGATTGGGAAGGTTTTTGAGCCAATCGCGGATGACGGCGAGGTGTCGCTGGTATTCGTCGTCGTAGACGGGATACGCCTTGGGCATCCGGACGACGCAGCCGTCGATCACGTCGCTCGCCTTGACGAGGCCGATTCGGTCGATCTCGCGGGTTCCGAGCGCGATCAGCTCGGCGTCGGGAGTCGTCCAGAAGCCGTCGCCCTCGAAGCAAAAGTATTCGAGGCCGAGGCTCGATTTGGTCGGGTCGGGAACGAGATCGGGGGACCAGTTTTTGAAGTTTTGAACACGTCCAAGTTTGACATCGGGTTCGTGGATATAGATCCAATTATCAGGGAACGTTTCGGCGCGGTCGACGATGAGGACGACGGTGAGAAAATCGCGGTATTTGAGCGATTCGGCGGCGTCGACGACGGCTTGCGGCGGTTTTGGGGTCATCGCGCGGATCAGCTCGCGCACGGGCATCGTCGAGAGGAAGTGATTCCCCAGGTAGCGCGTTTTACGTCCCTCGGAATCGGCCGCGACGAACGCCGTCACCGCCGAGCCGTCGTGTTCGATCGCGACGACGCGGCGGTCGTGATGGATCGCGTTTCCGCCCGCCACGATCTTATCGCGAGCCGTCTCCCACATCTGGCCGGGGCCGAGCCTTGGATATTCAAATTTGTCGATTAAAGTTTTGATCACTTCTCCACTTTTATCCCGTTTTTTGCCGCCGACGAACGCGCTGAGGACCGCCTGAGTGAGGCTTAAACCTTTGATGCGTTGCGCCGCCCAATCGGCCGAGATTTCGGTCGTCGGCATGCCCCACACTTTTTCGGTGTAGGTTTTGAAGAAGATCGTGAAGAGGGTGCGGCCGAAGCGATTGACGACCCAATCCTCGACGCTCCGTTCGGGTCGGATCGGCTTGATTCGAGCGAGGATGTAGCTGGCGACGCAGAGGGTCGCCTTGAGCGGGCCGAGCTTCAGGAGCGCGTCGAACGGTTTAAGGGGATAATGAAAGAATTTACGGTCGTAGTAGATGCGACTCATTCGGTTGCGGGTGATGAATTGATCGCCGAGGATTTCGCGCCAGAGGGAGGTAATTTCCTCGCTTTTTGAGAAGAAGCGATGGCCGCCGATATCGAAGCGGTAGCCTTTGTATTGGTCGGTTCGGCTGATTCCGCCGACCATTTTGGGGTCGGCTTCGAGCGCCACGCACGATCGGCGGTGCTTGGTTAGCTCGTACGCCGCGGTGAGCCCCGCGGGCCCCGCGCCCGCGACGACGGTTTCGTACGCCGCGACGACGGCTTCGTCGCGCGGGTCTTCAACCCGCGTGAAGCGGTGGGGGATGACGGGGGCGCGTGCCAAGTCGCGTCGCTGCGATTCCGAGCCCATGCGGGCCTCCTGATCCCTCGGTCGATCCGATCGTCGGGCTAACGCTCTTCCTGAGCTTACTTTCGTCTATCATCGGCGATATCGGCCACGAAGTTCTGGCATATTGGCGGGGAACGGTCAAGCCCAGCGAACGCGCGAACGATGGATGGGTGGAACGGTCGGGGGGTTCGGCGCGGCGAATCGGCGCGAACTCCACGCGATCGCCTTCGTCTCGGTTGATGCGAATCGACGCGAAGCGTGACCCATGTCGAAATCTCAAGCGAATTCACGCGAGGCCTTGTTTCGCGGATCAATCGATCGATTTCAGTAAGATATATAAATACAGCGTGAGCTTGGTGCGATAAGAGGCGATCCGGAAAAGCTCGCGAGCCCCGATCGGCTTGATTTTAACCTGTTTCGACGCCAATTTGCCAATAAAAACACTACATTTTACGAACCAAAATATTTGTTCTTTCTGTTTGGGAGGGCGAACCTCCCGGTGAGCCACTTTTTGTAAACACCGGCGAAGAGGGCGATTTTTCGGTCAATAATCGCTAATATTATAATACGACTCACCGGGAGGTTCGCCCTCCCAATTTCGGGTTCGGTTCGACCTTCCACTTTCGGGATTTCCCTCAAATCCCACCGAATATCTTAAATATCTAGATGTCGTTTCTTTTTATTTGGAACGGCGAACCTCCCGGTGAGCCTCTTTTTGTAAACACCGGCGATGAGGCCGATATTTCGGTCAATAATCGCAAACATCATAATACGGCTCACCAGGAGGTTCGCCCTCCCACTTTCGGGTTCGGTTCGACCTTCCACTTTCGGGATTTCCCTCAAATCTCGCCGAATATCTTAAATATCTAGATGTCGTTTCTTTTTATTTGGAACGGCGAACCTCCTGGTGAGCCTCTTTTTGTAAACACCGGCGATGAGGCCGATATTTCGGTCAATAATCGCAAACATCATAATACGGCTCACCAGGCGGAGATCGGAA
>JAJYWB010000118.1 GCA_021791715.1 Planctomycetota bacterium
TCCGTGTAATCCGTGGTTAAAAGTCTTCTCCGTTCTTATTCTTAATTTTTGTTTTATTATCCGTGTTAATCCGTGTAATCCGTGGTGAAAAGTCTTCTCCGTGCTTATTCTTAGATTTTATTCGTTTTATTATCCGTGTTAATCCGTGTAATCCGTGGTTAAAAGTCTTCTCCGTTCTTATTCTTAATTTTTGTTTTATTATCCGTGTTAATCCGTGTAATCCGTGGTGAAAAGTCTTCTCTACAATCCTCCGTGGTAAAGGGGCTAACGCCCTGGTAAGAATCCGCGGTTCACCGGGGAGGGGTGTTTCCTGGCCGCGTGGTTTCCTGTAACCTGTTTCGCTGCGGGTTCATCCGTGGAGGGAACGAAGCGTGGTTCACGAAGAAATCAGTCGCTCGATCATCGGCTGCGCCATGCGCGTTTTGAACGTTCTCAAGCCGGGCCTCGACGAAAAGTTGTACGAACGAGCGCTCGTGATCGAACTCAAAAAACAAGGGCGTCTCGTCGAGGAACAATCGCAATTCCCCGTCCACTACGACGGCGTTCACATCGGCACGCTCGTCCCCGATCTGATCGTCGATCGAGAAGTCCTCGTCGAGGTGAAAGTCGTCGTCGATTTCAACGAGACGCATCTCGCGCAAATGATGGGGTACTTGAGCGTCACCGGGCTAAAATTGGGCCTGCTGATCAACTTTAAAAACGCGAAACTCGAGTGGAAACGCATCGTCCTCTAACCACGGATCGCGGAAAAACAAAGATTTTAACCACGGATTACACGGATTAACACGGATAAAATACAAATGAAAAACAGAGAATAATACTATAATTGATCATAACAATACAATTAAGAATTTTAACCACGGATCACACGGATTAACACGGATAAAATTCGGAAAACGAATTAGCCGATTACGCGAACGACTAAATCGCATTATTTTTTGATTATTAAATTTAAAATTTTATAATTCTAATTAGCATGTATTATTAGTGTTATCCATGTTAATCCGTGTGATCCGTGGTTAAAAGTCTTCTCCGTCCTTATTCTTAGTTTTTATTCGATTTATTATCCGTGTTAATCCGTGTAATCCGTGGTTAAAAGTCTTCTTCGTTCTTATTCTTAATTTTTGTTTTATTATCCGTGTTAATCCGTGTGATCCGTGGTTAAAAGTCTTCTTCGTTCTTATTATTAGTTTTTATTCGTTTTATTATCCGTGTTAATCCGTGTAATCCGTGGTTAAAAGTCTTCTCTGTTCTTATTATTAGTTTTTATTCGTTTTATTATCCGTGTTAATCCGTGTAATCCGTGGTTAAAAGTCTTCTCCGTTCTTATTCTTAGTTTTTATTCGTTTTATTATCCGTGTTAATCCGTGTAATCCGTGGTTAAAATTCTGCTCCGTTCTTATTCTTAGTTTTTATTCGTTTTATTATTTTTTATTCGTTTTATTATCCGTGTTAATCCGTGTAATCCGTGGTTAAAAGTCTTCTCTTCGTTTCTCTTGCGCCGATAATCCGTGGTTCAGAGCACAAGGTTATCCGCGGCTCGCAGGAATCTGGTATATTCGTGGTGCGCATCGATCGGGGGGAGAGGGGAGGCTTGCCTAATGAATCGTTCTCAAGGCGTCGGAATCGCGGTGATCGCTTGCGCCGCGGTTTGCTCAGCGGCGGCGTGGTATCTCGAACCGCCTCCTCGATCCGAGGTCAAACCGCGCGAAAACCGGCTGGCGCGCGAGACGAGCCCGTATCTTTTAATGCACGCGCATAACCCTGTTGATTGGTATCCTTGGGGTTCCGAGGCTTTCACAAAAGCGAAGGCCGAGAACAAGCCGATCTTCCTCTCGGTCGGCTACAGCTCGTGCTTCTGGTGTCATGTCATGGAACGCGAATGCTTTGAAAACGAGGCGATCGCCGCCCTCCTCAATAAAAACTTCATCTGCGTGAAAGTCGATCGCGAGGAACGTCCCGACGTCGATCAGGTGTATATGACCGCGGTGCAGGTGTTCGGCGGAGGCGGTTGGCCGATGACCGTCTTCCTTACCCCCGACGGTCGACCTTTCTTCGGCGGAACGTATTTTCCTCCCGCCGACCGCGACGGCATGCCCGGATTGCCCACGCTCGTAGCCGACGTCGTCGACGCCTGGAAAAAGCATCGCGACGCGATCGAGCGTGACGCCGATCGACTCGCCAAACTCGTCGCCGATTCGATGAAGGCCGATACCGATCAAAAACCAAGACCGATCGACCGATCGACAGCCCAGGCCGGCGTTCAATCGCTCGCCGATCAATTTGATCCCGCGTACGGAGGTTTCGGTTTCGACCCCAACAACTCGCGCCGACCCAAATTCCCCGAGCCCGCGAACCTCGTATTCCTCCTCGATCGCAGCCGAAGAGATCGAGATAATAAGAAAAATTCCACTAAGAAAAATGAGCAAACGTTAACTCAATCGCGACGTCCGGCTTCGCCGCTCGTCGAGAACGATCGCAGGATCGCGACATTCGAACCGTTCGCGATGGCCGCCAAAACCCTCGACGAAATCGCCCGCGGAGGCGTTCGCGATCAACTCGCGGGAGGGTATCACCGCTACAGCGTCGATCGATCGTGGACCGTCCCCCACTTTGAAAAAATGCTTTACGATAACGCGCAACTTGCATACGTTTTTATTGAAATCTATGCACTTACACATGATAATCGATGGAAATCCGAGGCCGAGGCTACGCTCAATTTTATGATCAACGATTTGAGGCTTCCCGACGGCGGATTCGCCTCGGCGCTCGACGCCGAGGCCGACGGCGAGGAGGGAACGCCTTATGTTTGGAGTCGAGACGAGATCGCCGCCGCGGTCGACGAACGCGATTTCCCTTTCGTACAAAAGGTTTTCGGAATCGATCGCGACCCCAATTTCGAGGGGAAACGTTACGTACTCCGCAGGCCCCTGCCGCCCCAAAACGAAGCCGAGGCGGTCGATTTAACGCCCGAACTCGTCGAAAAAAAGCTCGCCCCCGTCCGAGCCCGACTCCTTAAAGCCCGCTCGGCACGCAAACAACCGTTACGTGACGATAAAGTTATCGTTTCATGGAACGCGCTCGCGATCGCGGCGTTCGCACGTGCCGGCGCTGTTTTTAAGAACGAAAGGTATCGCAAGGTCGCCGACGAGACCGCCGATTTTCTGCTCGCCAAGCTCGTCGCCGCAAACGGGGGCTTGTTCCGCACTTACCGGGCGGGCGCCGCCAAAATCGACGCGTATCTCGAAGATTACGCGTTCCTCGCCCAGGCGCTTTTACGTTTATATCGAACGACGAACGAACCGAAACGGCTCGATCAGGCTCGAAAGCTCGTCGATCGCGCCCTCGATCTGTTCGAGGACCGACGTTCGGGAGGGTTTTACGTAACAAGCGAACGGAGCGAGGGATTGATCGCTCGACCCAAAGATCAAAACGACGGCGTCGTTCCCGCGGGAACTTCGGTGATCACTCGCGCGTTGATCGAACTCGCCGCGATCACGCACGAATCGCGCTATCTCGACGCCGCCGAACGCTCGCTCGTTTCACACAGCGCGATCCTCGCTCGACGACCCGATCGTTTCCCGATCCTGCTGATCGCGCTTGAAGAACTGCTCGACGCTCGTCCGAA
Organism: Planctomycetota bacterium; assembly: GCA_021791715.1. Classification (GTDB taxonomy): domain Bacteria; phylum Planctomycetota; class Planctomycetia; order Isosphaerales; family Isosphaeraceae; genus JAKBCQ01. The sequence goes on from JAJYWB010000118.1 coordinate 3,629, forward strand.
TTCAAAAATCGCCGCCGAACCCGCGAAATCGAGCGAATCTCCACAAGTGAAAACAAAAGCGAACGCCGGCGTGATCGCCGAGTCGCGGGTCGAGGGGGATCGAAAGATCGTCGCGGGAAAATCTTTCTCGATTTCGATCGCGGTCAAAATCGATCCAGGATTGCACATTTACGCGAACCCCACCGGAAACGATGCGATCCCGCCGACAAAGCTTTCGCTCGAGCCCAAAGCCGGTTTTCGGCTCGCCCGGGTCGAGTATCCCGCGAGGACTTTTAAAGAATACGAGCCCGCGGGGGTCGCGGGAAAAATCGGCGTCTACGAGGGGACGATCGCGATCAAAGGCGTGATCGAAGTCGATCGCTCGGCGCCCGCGGGGGATGCGACGCTCGTCCTCAAACTCGATCATCAGGCGTGCGACGCGCGATCGTGCCGCGCTCCCGCGAAACTCGAAATCCCCCTACCGATCCGCGTCGGCGAATCGCCCGATTGAACTCCAAGGCGATCGGCGAACCGCCGAAAGCGAGCTTAAACCAAGATCCATAAATATGACGACCAGCGGGATTTTTAATATCAATAAGCCTTCGGGTCCGACTTCGCGCAAGGTCGTCGACCAGGTTTGTCGCGTGTTGGGAACGCGGAAGGTTGGGCACGCGGGTACGCTCGACCCTTTGGCGTCGGGGGTTTTGGTCGTCTGTTTCGGCGCGGCGACGCGGCTGATCGAGTACGTGCAGCGGGGGCGCAAAACGTACCGCGCCGTCGTTCGGCTGGGAGTTCGCAGCGATACCGACGACGCGCAGGGGACGATCGAGCCCGTCGTCGGCGCCGTCGCTCCTCATGAGTCGGACGTCCGTCGAGCGGTCGCCGACCTGATCGGCGAGGTGATGCAGCTTCCGCCCCGGTTTTCCGCGATCAAAAAGGACGGCGCCAGAGCTTACAAAGCCGCGCGCAGAGGCGAGGAGTTCGACCTCGCTCCGCGGAAGGTATCGATTTATAAGATTGACATACTAGAATATTCTTGGCCGTTATTATCGCTCGAGATCGAATGCGGCGGAGGAACTTATATCAGGTCGATCGCTCGCGATCTGGGCGAGGCGCTCGGTTGCGGCGGGATGATCGAGACGCTTGAGCGGACTCGAATCGGCCCGTTTTCGCTCGATCGCGCGGTGAAATTGAGCGATCTAACCGCCGAGAATTGGAGCGATCTTTATCTGCCGGCGGGGGTCGCGGTCGCCGAGTTGCCGTGGGTCGAGCTCGACGACGCGAACGGATCGCGAGTGATTCAGGGAAAGAGCGTCGAACTCGCCGAGCGTCGCGATCTGATCGTCGATTCGACGAAGCGCGGCGACGAGCCGATCGAGCTCGCGCTTTTCGACGTCAGGGGAACGCTGATCGCGATCGCCGAACTCGACCCCGTTTCGATGAGCGCTCGGCCTCGTCGCGTGTTCGCCTCGGCCGAAAAAGAAGCGAACGAAGATCGGCGAACGACCCGCGCGGATCAGAATCAATCGCGGCTCGATTGACCGCGAATTCAAACGTCGAAGGCGAGCCGCGAGCCGAGCCTGCGGATCAGAATCAATCGCGGGTCGATTGACCGCGAAGCGGCTCTCGGCCTAGAATTTCCTTACGTGGAAGTTTCATATCGAGAGAGGATCAAGAGGGCGAAACCCATTTTGAATCGAACGACGACCTCCGAGCGGCTCGACCGTCCCGAACGCGCAGTCCTCGCCGGCGCGATTCTCCCCAACGACGATCATCCGACCGAAGATCCGCTCGACGAGATCCGCGGCCTCGCCGAATCGGCGGGGCTCGTCGTCGTCGGCGAATCGCTCCAAAAACGTCAAAAGGTCGATACAGCGACATATATCGGATCGGGAAAGGTCGAGGAGCTCAAGCGGCTCGTCGAATCGAGCGACGCCGACCTGGTGATTTTCGACGTCGATCTCGGCCCGGGGCAAACGCGCAATCTCGAGAAATCTCTCGAGGTGAAGGTGATCGACCGCACCGAGGTGATTTTAGATATTTTCGCATCTCGTGCTCGAACACATGAGGCGCAATTGCAGGTCGAGCTGGCCCAGCTTGAATACGCGATGCCGCGATTGAAGCGGATGTGGACGCACCTTTCGCGTTACAAAGGGGGAGTCGGGGTGCGCGGACCGGGCGAAAAGCAGCTTGAAGAGGACCGTCGGCTGGTTTCGCATCGGATTCAGGAGTTGAAGGCGAAGCTTTCGAAGGTGCAATCGCGGAAAGAGCGCGAGGTCGCGGGACGCGGCGAGGAGCCGACCGTTTCGCTCGTCGGCTACACCAACGCGGGCAAGAGTACGCTGATGAACGCTCTGACGGGCGCGGGGGTTCATGTCGAAGACAAACTCTTCGCGACGCTCGACACCCGAACGAGGCGATGGCGGTTCAAAGGGGGCGGATTGGCGTTGCTTTCGGATACCGTCGGTTTCATCCGCAAGTTGCCGCATTCGCTCGTCGCGTCTTTCAAGGCGACGCTCGAGGAGGCTCGGCAATCCGATTTGCTCCTTCACGTCGTCGACGCTTCGAGCCCCGAGGTCGAATCGCAAATCGCAGCGGTGAACACCGTGCTCGAGGAACTGGGGCTTGCCGAACACCCGACGTTGCTCGTTTTCAACAAGATCGATCGGATTCGCGATCGATCCGACCTCGCGTCGCTGCTCGAAAAGTACGACGGAGCGATCGCGATCGCAGCGGCGAAATCGATCGGCCTCGACCGGCTCGAACAGGGAGTTCGCGAGCAGCTCGACGAACGATCGCTCGACGTCGAGGTTGAAACCGCGACCGCCGACGGCGTCGTCTTGTCGTATCTCGCCAGACACGCGAGGATTCTCGATCGCAAGTATGATGAATCGTCCGATCGCGTTTCGCTCGCGTGCCGTTTGCCGCGCCGGCTGCTCGATTTTCTTCATGAACACGGCGCCAAAGTGCGATATCGCGAACGTCTTTATTCGAATACGCTTTGATTGAACCCGGATCCCTCGACGCTTGAAGAACTCCGATGATTCATGACTTCTGGATATCGATCGTCGGGGCGATTCCGCGGGCTCAATCCGCGCCGGCGGGGCTTGGCTCGACGGCGCTGCTCGCGCTGAGGCGATTCTTCATCGGATTAACGCTTTCGCCTCCCGAACCGACGGCTCGTCCCTACGCGTTTTGGTCGATCGCCGCGGGGCTCGGCGTCCTTTTGCTCGTCGCGATCGCGGCGCAGGGCGCGCGGCGGGCGTTGTTCGATCTGTTCGACCTGCCGGGACACGTGCGGCTTTTCGCCAAATCGATCGACCGGCTCCGCAACGCGTCGAGGCTCGCCGGAATCTGCCTCCTCGCCGCGGTCTTAAGCTGGACGGGTTATCAAGCCGTTACATATAAACGTGAAAGCGGTTCAGAGGATCTCGCGTTATTGGCCTCGACTCGAGGCGCGGGCTGGTCGCTCGCCGGCGAACACGCCCCGTTCGCGGCTTTAACCCCGCTCCGCGACTTATTCGGCTTGGCCGATATGATTCCATTAACGCTGTTTTTATGGTTCGCGCTTTCGAGGATCGTGCTCGATCGCTTCGCGGCGACGGCGTTTCTCGAACGTCCCGACGGCAAATTCCCGGCGACGATCCTGTTTTGCTGGGTCGGTCTTTTTTTGGCGGCGATGTTGCGGGTGATCGGCCTGTTCCTCGAAACGTCGGGGCTTCCTCCGGGTGGAGTCGGACCGATCGAGATGTTCGTGATTCCAACGGTCACGTGGCTCGCGGATTCGATCGTCTTATGTTGGATCGTCGTCGAGCTAAGAAACGCGAGCCTAGCCCGCGGGGAGGCGTTTTCGTTCGACCCCGAGGGTTGGGTGTCGCTCGCCGCCGGGGGAATGCTCGCGAGTTTGGCGCTGATGCCGGCTCGCTATCTTGGGATCGCCGCTGCGACCGCCGTCGCGTACGTTCCCTGGATGATTCGGGGAACAAGGCTCGTTTGGTCGCTCGTCGCCGTGCAATCGTTCGGGCTCGTATCCGCGGGGCTTTTGGGCGGATTGGCGTGGACGCGCGGCTCGGGAAAACTCGGGCTCCGCGGCTACGGTCGGTTGCTTCGAGCCACGGGAGGCCGCCTGGTCGCGGTCTTAACGTTTTCGTCGGCGGCGTGCGGGGCGATCGCGTGGATCGCCTACGGAGCGATGTTCTCGCTGCCTGCGCAACCTTGGCTGCTCACCGCGGCCGACGCCTACGCGCATTACGGAACGCTCGTCGTCGGTTTGGCGACCGCGGCGGCGATCGTCGAACTCGGCGAATCGAGCCTTCCCCACGCCAAACGCGCGCCGACGGTTTCCGGCGAGCACTCGGCGTCCTATAATGAAAGCGGGAGAGAAAAATCGGTCTCTCGATCGCATTCCTGAATCACCCCCGAACGTCGATCGAAAAGCTTCCGCTCGATCGACGTGACGAGCGAAACGGGATTTCGAGCCCGATCGGAATATGAGAATTCGATCGATTCTTTGATACGATTGGAATCGTGTCGACCGTCCTGAGCGGCGGTCGTCGCGACCGACTCCCTCTTTTCGATATCGATGGTGTGGAATCTTTTGATCGAGGGGAGGTCGAATCGTATCGGCTTGACAATTCCGGCGGTCCGGGGTTGTAATGCAATCGATCGATCACGGTTCGCCGCGGGTCGAAACCCTCCGTCGAAGAGAGCGGGCGTACTGGTCGCCGAGGCGACACGTCGGCGAGCCCCGCGATCGACCTCGTTCGACTCGAACCTCTCCCCGTGAGATTGACAATTCGGCATTGATGATTTGCTCGAACGACAGGCGACCGCGTCGCCGCGACGGGCTCATGTCGTTCGCGTCCTCGCGTCCCGGACCTCGTCCGAAAGACCCAGCAGCCGCAGGAGGAGAACGCGTCATGTCGTCTGGAAACGACCTCGTAGCCATGATCGCCCGCCGGCAGAATTTGGCGGATTACCGCAAAATTCACTGGCAAGGCGGCTTCGCCGATTATCTCGACATCATTCGCCGCAATCCCAAGGTCACGCGCACCGCTTACCAGCGGGTGTACGATATGATCATGAGCTACGGAACGGAGGAGATCTCGGTCAATAAAGAAAAAAGGGTTCGCTTCAAATTTTTCGACGATCCCGATAACAACGGGCAAGACGCGATCTTCGGCCTCGATCGCACATTGCTCAATTTGGTGAACATCTTTAAAAGCGCCGCGAACCGCTACGGAACCGAGCGACGCGTGCTGCTTTTGCACGGACCCGTGGGGAGTTCCAAAAGCACGATCACGCGGCTGCTCAAAAAGGGTCTCGAGCGCTACTCGCGAACCGACGACGGCGCGCTTTACTCGTTCGGCTGGCTCGAGGACGACGGCGAAACCTACGCGTATTGCCCGATGCACGAGGAGCCGCTGCACCTGATTCCACACGAATTCCGCGAGGAATTCCTGGCGGTTCTCAACACTCAAACCGCGACCGATTTCACGATCACGATCGAGGGGGATCTTTGCCCGTTCTGCCGCCAGATGTTCAACGAGCGGATGGAACGCCACGAGGGAGATTTATCGAAAGTCCTCGGCGAGATCCGCGTGCGCAGACAAATGCTTTCGGAACAGGATCGCGTCGGCATCGGCACATTCCAGCCCAAGGATGAAAAGAACCAGGACGCCACCGAACTGACGGGCGACATCAATTACCGCAAAATCGCCGAGTACGGCTCGGAAAGCGACCCGCGCGCGTTCAACTTCGACGGCGAATTCAACATCGCCAACCGCGGAGTGATCGAATTTATCGAGGTTCTCAAACTCGACGTCGCCTTCCTCTACGATCTCCTCGGCGCAAGCCAAGAACATAAGATCAAACCTAAGAAGTTCGCACAAACCGATATCGACGAAGTTATCATCGGTCACACGAACGAACCCGAGTATAAGAAGCTGCAATCGAACGAGTTTATGGAGGCGCTGCGCGACCGGACGGTGAAGATCGACGTTCCGTACGTCACCCGGCTGATCGACGAGATCCGCATCTACGAGAAGGATTACAACAGCAGAAAGGTACGAGGCAAGGCGATCGCTCCCCACACGCTCGAGATCGCCGCGATGTGGGCCGTCCTCACCAGGCTCGAAGAGCCCAAGAACGCCGGGCTCACGCTCATGCAAAAGCTCAAGCTCTACAACGGCAAAACCCTCCCAGGCTTCACCGAGGACAACATCAAGGAACTGCGCGAGGAGGCCGAACGCGAGGGGATGCACGGCATCAGCCCGCGGTACGTTCAGGATAAAATCTCGAACGCGCTCGTGGCGCACGCCGGCGAACGATCGGTCAACCCGTTCATGGTGCTCAACGAACTCGAATCGGGCCTCAAACATCATTCGCTGATTAACAACGAGGAAGTGCGCAAGCACTACAAACACTTGATCTCCGTCGTTAAAGAAGAATACGACGACATCGTCAAGAACGAGGTTCAGCGCGCGATCGCCGCCGACGAGGACGCTCTCACCAGGCTTTGCGGCAACTACATCGACAACGTCAAAGCGTTCACTCAGCGCGAGAAGGTTAAAAACAAGTTCACAGGCCAAACCGAGGAACCCGACGAACGGCTCATGCGCTCGATCGAGGAGAAAATCGACATCCCCGACAGCCGTAAGGAGGACTTCCGTCGCGAGATCATGAATTACATCGGCGCGCTCTCGCTCGACGGCAAAAAGTTCGATTACAAAACCAACGAACGCCTCCAAAAGGCGCTCGAACTCAAGCTCTTCCAGGATCAAAAAGATACGATCAAACTCACGAGCCTCGTCTCGAGCGTCGTCGATAAAGACACGCAAGAAAAGATCGATATCGTTAAAAGCCGCCTCATCCGCAATTACGGCTACGACGAGGATTCCGCGACCGACGTCCTCAATTATGTCGCCAGCATCTTCGCCCGGGGAGACGTCAAACGAGGCTCGCATTAACCTCGAATTCCGCGGTTCCAACTTTCGGTCGATACGAATAAACGATCGCCGCTTCCTTATCGAATCGGCGATCGTTTCTTTGTTCTAGATACCGATTTCAATGATTTTACGATTCGTCGATCGGCCGACACGGCGTCTCGGGATGAAAACCGGTCCACACCTCGCGGAGTCGAATCAACGCTTGATCGAGCGAGATCGACTCGATCTCCCCCGTCGCCGCGTCGATCTTCACCAATCCCAGCTCGCACAATTTCCGTAACGCGTCCTCAACCTCGAAATCGACGCACAAATCAAGCTTCGTTTTCAAATACGCGCGCACCCGATCCCGCAGAACGAGCGGAGTCGTTCGAGAAGAATGATTCTCAAGATGATGACGTCTCAAAAAATAATAAGCGATCAACGATTCTTTATAATCTTCATCCTCAGCCGCCCCCACCACGCGATTGATCACGCTGCCGTTGTTCGCCAAATTCAAATAATATAAATGACGAATCAGCAACGATAAATGCCTTTGCTTGGCGCGCTGAAAACCGAAAAACGAGTTGATCCCCGCGCTGATCGGCCCGACGATCACCCCCGCGAGCAGCATCGGAGAAACAATCGACGCGAAAAAGAGCTTGAACAAAAGCGTCGGAAACCCGACGACGAGCGGCGACGCGATCTGGGCGCGATCAACCCACCTCATCCGCACCTTCGTTCCCTGCTCGGGAAGATGCATCTCCATATCGACACGCGGCACATCCTTAAACAGTCTTAAATAAAGCGCGTCGGATCTGGCGTAAGGACCGAAATCGAGCCCCTTTTTGAACTTGAGCATCACGACGACGCGCTGATAGCCGTCGAGCACGACCGCGCGACGGCGAAACCGCGTTCCCAGGTTGCGCACGATCCGAGTGACCGGAGTTCGACCCCGCACATAAACCCGCAAATGCTCGAAAAGCCCAAGATTGGGAACGTAATTGAGCCCCATCTCGTTGGGCGCCTGAATCGCATCGCGGATCTCATCGATGTGCAACGGCCGAAAATTGCCGCGCAACAAAATGCGCTCAAATGGAGCGAGAAACGCCTCGTCCGAATCCTCGGTCAGAACGGTCGATTCGTCTTGAATGAACAAACAATCGCTATCGGGATCGAGCGGAGCGTACAGCTCCTGAAGTCGCTTGAGCCCCGTAAACGACTGATAATGAAGGATATTCGCGAGCAACCGAGCGAACGCGTTGAGCTTCGACCGTTCAAACGCGGTCGACGCGGGATCGTCGAACAAAAGCCGCGTTAAATCACCCGTTCGTATCGGTATGAACGGGTCGACCGGAACGGGAACCGACTCGAGCGATTCGTGTCTTGGACGCTTAAGATCCAAAATCGACCCCGAGAGCTCGACCGATTCGCAACCCGATGGCGTCGCAACCCGAACCTCGTCGCGACCGTTGTCACTGTTCATCAAATCATCCATCCGAGGGTTCCATCCCGAAAAGACCTCTCGGCGTGAACCCTCAACAAGGCGTTCGCTCGAGCCGAGGAAAAATCGAGCCGATTGTCGCGGCGAGCCGTCGAATTTGAGACGAACGATCGTACAAATCGAAATCAATCGGCGCCCGCTCTTGGTAGATTGTCCGATTTCACGTTCGTTGAACAGCCGAAACATACCTTCGCCACGAACGATAGAATAAGATGATCCCAACGCGGCTGAGCCGCAATCATACCAACCCGACGTGAAGCGAGGGTCCGATCAAATGATCAATCATATTTTCTTGTAATATTATCGAAAGGCCCTTGCCGGCGCTTCGGAACGGCATGATCGAGATTCTCCGAGTCGGGGCGGGCGCCTTCCAACGCTATCGGCGGTTGTTAGGATGTTTGTAATTTCAATTGAAACGACGGGATGATTATCAGGATTGATCATAGGATTGATTACGAAGGCGCCCGCTATCGAGTCGTCCCTCCGGTCGACTGTAAGACCGACGGTCGCTGAAAATCGTTTTAACTGAGGCGGAGGAATGATGAAATCGCCCCGTCGCACCGCCGCTGTGTGGCAAATCTTCGTATCGGGAGTCCTATTCTCCCTATGGATCGGCCTCTTCCGGCTTCATATCATCGCTCATGGAGATATCGAGGCCTTTCTACTTGAAACCTTCAAGCACAACGGCAGGCGCGACGCATTCAACAACTTGAATAGCGTCTCTCCCCTCTTCTGGGCGGTCCATTCGTCACTCACGATAACCGCGGTTGCAGCAGCTATTTTCCGAAGGTCGGATGTATTCGCCGTTCTCTTGATTGGGCCGGCTTTTGGCCTGACGATCAGCCTGCTGAGCCAGAGATGGGGGGATCCGAACTGGGCCGTGATTGTCAGTGTGTGCGTGATTGGCTGGCTTGTCGGCACGATTGTTGGTGGCGTGTATTGGATTTTGACCCTGCATCGTCGACGACTGGAAACCGTTCGTTACGACAGTCGCTTGCAAGCCCGACTCAAGGAAGGCCGGACCCAGCCGGGATGACCCCACGGCTTCTCGCATTCACCTCAATGGCGTTCCAGAATCCAGACGCGAACGGCGCTTCCTGAAGCGTAACTCCTTGTTTAGGCTTTAGTTGTAAAAATCGGCCGAGAACCCAAACACGCACGGCCCAAAACCCAAACACGCACGGCGCTTCCTAAGGCACCTTAGGCCGTTTCCTGTAAGCGTTTACGTGCGGCGTGACGCATGACGGATCGATTCCAATTGTGTTTGTCACCTCGAGCGTAGCGACGTGCGAATCACGACGTTCCAAAGTGCGATTGAAGATCTAACCTGAGATCCAAACTGGCTTTAGACGACGGGAAGTCTGAATTCAGTAGGAGCTCAATTTTTGGGTGTCTAGTTTTGGATTTGACAACAACCTCAAAAACCTTAATAATCAATATTGGTTCCAATAACAACACGGAGCATACCGCTTTCTTTATGATTTTAAAAAGGAAAAGTCAATGAAAAAGCTGAATATCATTTACACCACAAAAAAATATTTAATAATCCTTCATTTTATTCTGACCATTACATTATTATCCGTTCTTATCTGCAGGTGCACACCTAGAACGATTTCTGTAGTTCCTCAGGCAACACCGAATGTCGGTATCAATGTAGGCAAACCCAGACATTTTCAAGAAATGCCCAAAAATCTTATTGATATATTAAACACTGTTCAAGGAGACGCGCGATTCGATATTGAAGATCGATATTACTCGAAAATGGAAACTAAGTACTCTGACCAGATTGAATCGTCAGTGTCTATGCTGTCATCTACAATTGAAAAAATATGTATAAATAACGGCTTGTCTCTTGACCCAAATACAATCGTACTCACTACAGATTTTTATAACGATTTGAGACAACATTGTGAAAAGGATTCTCAACCATTAATTGATTTTTGCATTAATTTAAGTACAGATATATTGTCGTGTCTGGAATCCATTGATTGCATCAAGTTCAAGCGAACTCAGTTATCCGTCAGAAAGAGTTTTGTAAATATTAGCAAAGATATTGATAATGAAAAAAGTGAATAATATATATATTGCAATTTTATATATATTAGTAGATATCGCCCCAGAACCCAGACACCCAGGATTTGACCGACTTCAAATTTTCTAATCTTCGTATAACCCGCAAGTTCAAAATTTTTAAGATCAAGGAATCGTGATCGCTTCGGTTATTGGAGTGTGACACTGAGAGGCTCGGCTTGCCGGGTTTAAGAAGCCGATCATTCGCCGATTCAATCCGATAAACCCATCCTTCCAGAGTGAGAACCACAATGTTAAATACGCTACTGGAATTGCTTTTATAGACCTCCTTTCCCTCGACTTTTATGACGGTTCGTTCCTCGTCGCACGCAGGAAATTCGACCCCTCGCAGGCCCTTCCCGCACGCGAGGAGGGAAAATGTTATATTTTGTAAACCGAATCCCGTTGATCCAGCCGACTGAACTTGCAAACATTCCAAGAATTATGTTGCCCTCTCATCCCGGATATCGTAGAATCCCCTCTGGTGAAGCTTTAGGCGGGCGAAAATCGCACGATCGATTCATTCCGCTCGGCCTAAAAGCAATCAACAGGCGATAAAAATTGACCATACGAGGCCAAACTGAACTTTAACGAAAGATCGAGCACCATGAACAACACCCAAGCCCTCCCGAGAATCGAGTCGAACAATCCCGATACCGATTTGATGCCGACCGCTCCCGTTATCGAGCGGGTTGATAAGCTCGATGATTGGCTTGAGCACCGCGAGATCGTCGTTGAAGAATTGTGTCCCTTCGGGTCGCTCGAAACCTTATACGCGCAACGTGCCGCGATCTATTTGTGGCGGCTCGATCGAGTGATCGGGTATGAGGACGCGGCGAAGATCGGCGAAATCGAGGTCGGAGCAGGGAAATCCCTTGAGGATTCGCAGGAATCTCGAGTGAAGCGCGATTCGCCCGATCAGTCGACGCTTCAGATGATCATCAAGTACGAGGCGCATCTCCTCCGCTGTTTGGCAGGCACGATGGCGGAATTGCGTCGATTGCAAAAGGAACGACGGCAAGGATTGCGCGATGCCGTTTTGGGAGGGCGAGGCGCCGACCGAGCCGGCCTTTGTCTGAATGATTTGGATAAAAAGGGCTCACACGGCGGTTCGCCCTCCCATAAGATCCTCGACCCCGGGAAGTTGGTTTCGGGAGGGCGTGGCGCCGACCGAGCCGGCATTTGTCAAAATCTGCAAATACAAGACGGCTCACCAGGAGGTTCGCCCTCCCATAAGAGTTCGCCGAGCCAGTCCGGTTCGACAAGCCATGTGATCGCAGCCCCAGAAATGTCGAATCCGGGACGGCGAGGCGCCGACCGAGCCGGCGCGTGTCTAGATCAACAATTAAAAGCCGGCTCACCAGGAGGTTCGCCCTCCCAGATTGGTTCGCCGTCCAATAAGAGATCGCCCATCCAAAAGATCATCAGCGCCGAAATGTCGAATCCGGGAGGGCGAGGCGCCGACCGAGCCGGCGTTTGTCAACATCAACAAATAAAAGACGGCTCACCAGGAGGTTCGCCCTCCCAGACTGGTTCGCCAAGACAGACAGGTTCGCCATCACAAAAGTGTTCGCCCAATCGGACGATCACCGGCGCCGAAATGTCGATTTCGGGAGGGCGTGGCGCCGACCGAGCCGGCATTTGTCAAAATCTGCAAATAAAAGACGGCTCACCAGGAGGTTCGCCCTCCCAGACATGTTCGCCATCCCAGAAGAGTTCGCCGAGCCAGACCGAATCGCCAAGTCAGACCGGATCGACAAGCCATGTGATCCCAGCCCCAGAAAAGTCGATTCCGGGAGGGCGAGGCGCCGACCGAGCCGGCGTTTGTCAAAATCAACAAATAAAAGACGGCTCACCAGGAGGTTCGCCCTCCCAAAAGAGTTCGCCATCACAAAAGTGTTCGCCCAACCGGACGATTACGGGCGCCGAAATGTCGATTTCGGGAGGGCGAGGCGCCGACCAAGCCGGCGTTTTTGAACATCAACAAATAAAAGACGGCTCACCAGGAGGTTCGCCCTCCCAGACAGGTTCGCCAACCCAGACCGGTTCGCCATCACAAAAGTGTTCGTCAATTAGCCTGATCACCGGCGCAGAAATGTCGAATCGGGGAGGACGAGGCGCCGACCGAGCCGGCGATTTTCATCATCAACAATTAAAAGACGGCTCACCAGGAGGTTCGCCCTCCCAGAAGAGTTCGCCATCACA
>JAJYWB010000031.1 GCA_021791715.1 Planctomycetota bacterium
TCACCGGGAGGTTCGCCCTCCCAAATTCGGATTCGCCCACAAATCACGACGAATTGTGTCTATTTGGGAGGGCGAACCTCCTGGTGAGCCATTTTTCTTAAATTCAGTCGAAGAGACCGTTTATTCGATCAATGATCGCAAAAAATCATAATCCGGCTCACCGGGAGGTTCGCCCTCCCAAATTCGGATTCGCCCACAAATCACGACGAATTGTGTCTATTTGGGAGGGCGAACCTCCTGGTGAGCCATTTTTCTTAAATTCAGTCGAAGAGACCGTTTATTCGGTCAATTATCGCAAAAAATCATAATCCGGCTCACCGGGAGGTTCGCCCTACAAATTCGGATTCGCCCACAAATCACGCCGAATTGTGTCTATTTGGGAGGGCGAACCTCCTGGTGAGCCATTTTTCTTAAATTCAGTCGAAGAGACCATATATTCGGTCAATTATCGAAAATAATTCATAATCCGGCTCACCGGGAGGTTCGCCCTCCCAATTTCGGATTCGCCCTCAAATCACGCCGAAAATGCGGTTTTCTTTCCGTTTCGTCTCTTAAAAGTTCACGTATCGCTTCATCCGTTATCACAATCGTTGAATATCGAGGCGCGGAGCGAAACTCCCCGCGATCGAGAGCGTTGAGAAGGCCGACGAATCCTTTCATCAACCTTCTCAACGATTCTCCCGATCGCTTGATCAAACGACCGAATTGTCAAAGATCATCCCGGTACGATCTCACGGTCGCCCGGGTCCGGGGTGTTTCACCGATTCGACACGAGATTTCGGCCGTGATCGGATCGTGAACGTTACTTCATTTTAGAATTCGTTTACTCCTTTTGGTGAAGGTGAGTTTCGAGCGCGATCGGATCGGATCGAACGACGACGACCGGAGAGTCAAAAGATCGGTTGTCCGCCATCCTTTCATGGGGTCGACGCGGAGTCGATCGAGCCGAACCTTCAGGAGCGTTCAAAGCTCCGATACCGCGGTTCAAGGTTGAATCAAAGGACTCGGAATCTGGAACTTCCTCAATACACGACGAAGCGTGCACGAACGATCGAACCGGCGTTTTGGATTGGAAATCGGGAGGGGGAGGCGTCGATCGAGCCGAAGCTTCGGGAGCGTTCAAAGCGCTCATACCGCGGTTCGACGTTACACAAAAGGATTCGGAAGCTGGAACGTCTTGATCGCATGGCGAAGCGTGTACGAACGATCGAACCGGGGTTTTGGATTGGAAATCGGGAGGGGGAGGAGTCGATCGAGCCGGAGATTCAGGATCGTTCAGAACGGTCGCGCAACGGTTTGACGACGAATCGACCGGATCGGACTTCGGCGTCTCTTCAACGGAAGCGCAGGGCGTCGAATGAGCCCGAGGTTGAGTTCTTTCCTCGATCAATCGCAATCCTTGCCGTCGCTCTTTTTGCAACCGACGCAATTCGGCGAGTGTCCGCACGAGGCAACGTTCGAGATGCGCCTCATACTTGATGATTGTTTTGAGCGTCGCGTCGTCGGGAATAATGCGACGCTCGCGAATCCGTTTCGCCTCGTTTCGAATTTTCGTTAAACCGTCTTTTTGATCGGGGTTCTTCCTGGCTTCCGCTCCCCATTTTGCGAATTCGTCCAAAAAATCGACGAGGGGCTTTCGCACCTTCTCGAGCGTGATCATCTCGGAACGGTCTCGAAGGAGTTCGGCGTCGTCGAGCGAGACGATGAAATCTTGGATCACGTCTTCAAGGCTCGCTCGTGCGGCGGTGTTCTCGTAGCGGATCACGCGATCGAGCCGCCACATAAAGAGCGCGGCCCGCCTCGCGTAAGCGATTTCAAGCGATCCGACGGGATTCAATTGATCGACGACGGTATCTCGATGCGAAATCCAAGCTTCAAGCGTTTCATGACCGTCGACGACGGGATCGGTCGAGTGAATCGCGATATCAATCGCGATTCGATCGGAGGTCGACCCGGTCGTATCGGCTTGGGGATCGGTCGCGGGTTTGTAATCGTGCGATTCTTCCAAACGAATAGCTTGTGCGGAGCGCATGATGTTTGTTTCCTCGTTGTTTGGCGGCTGATCGATCGGTATTGTTCGCAAGCCGGTTCGGTTTTGCTGCGTAACGACAACAATTGTGAACAACCGACGGCTTCGACGCGGAACATAACGCCTTTCCGTGCGAGATTCGCTCACTGAATGCGTTACTTAACACCAAATCTACTAAATCGAAAATCAAATGTCAATAGCGATGCCACTAAATTGCGTTATTAAAAGATTCGCTTCGTAACGAACACCACGGAGCCGCCGTTAATCCAACCCCGCGTTCCGGCGAAGGGTTTCCGATAATCGCACGAACATTCTCAATTGATCATTCGATCGGTCACCTCGCCTACGCGTCGGGCCGGCTCGATTCATACACTTGTTGAACAAAAGATATTTTCACGGCGTGTGGAAGATCCGGACGAAGTCGCCGACGATTCGAGGCGAATCGTCAAGATAACAATTATTAATTGTTTTTTCAGAAATCGGTACTTTCTATTTGCGAAGGCCGACCCGCCGATATCGGGTTTCATTCTCAAAGGCCGGGGTTTATCGGGATTCGTTCCGGGTGGGACTCGCAAACCGTGAATAATGATTTCACTCCGAATCTTTATGATACAATTTATTATTAATATAAACATAATTTATTAATTATAATTTTATATAATTATTGTCGCAATCTCAACCGGGGCTTCGCTCGTCGGGTTTGACTCGAACCGCGGCCTCGGGCACAATTTGAACGCGAGCCCGAAACCACCGAGAGCGAACAGTCGCATGCCGAATTCGATTCCCGAACCGCTTTCCGCCGCGAACGATCACGCCGCGTCGACGACCGCTCAGGCCGTCGTCGCCGACGTCGTCTGCCTGGGGTGCGGTTGCCTGTGCGACGACATCGAGGTCGTCGTCGATCGCGACCGCGAGAAACGGGCGATCGTCGCGACCAAAAACACGTGCGATCTCGGCGTTAAGTGGTTTGAGCGGGAAATCGTACAAACTTATGATTACCCGGCCATGATCGACGGCTCGCCCGCGACGATCGAAGCCGCGATCGAAAGATCGGCGAACATATTATCAACGGCGCGTCGGCCGCTCGTCCTCGGACTCGAAGGGTTGACGATCGAGGCGCAGCGGTCCGCGGTCGATCTCGTCGACGCGATCCGAGGGTTCCTCGTCACGCGGTCGCGTCCTGGAACCGATATCGCGCACCGCGCCGTCCAGCGGGTCGGGATCGTCGGCTGCACGCTCGGCGAGGTTCGACATCGCGCCGATCTGATCGTTCACTGGCGATCCGATCCCGTCGTCACTCATCCTCGCCACGGCGAACGCTACGGCGCGAACTCGATCGGTCGGTTCATTCCTCGAGGAAGAGCCGATCGCCGCGTGATCTCGGTCGACCTGGAACCGACCGCGACCGCGGCGCAAGCCGATGAATTTATCAAAATTTCTTCCGGAAACGAGTACGAAACGCTCGTCGTTTTGCGAGCGCTCGTGCGAGGCGCGCCGATCGATCGCGGTCGAGCCGAACGTCGAACGGGGATCGATTTTGATATTCTCAAACGGCTCTCCGAAACGCTCAAATCGGCGCGTTACGGCGCATGGATTTGGGACGAGTCGAAGTATAATAATGAGAGCGATATTTTAACGATCGAATCGATCCTCGCGCTCGTCGGCGATTTGAACGAAACCTCTCGCTTCGTCGCGGTGGAACTGGGCGGATCGGCGAATCGAGCGGGGGCGACCGCGGTTTCAACGTGGCGGTCGGGATATCCTGGATCGGTCGATTTCGCTTCGGGGGCGCCTCGGTATTTACCGGAGATCGCCGATCCCGCGGCTCTGATCGAATCACGCGAGGTCGACGCGATTCTGACGTTCCAGAACCTCGACTGGATCGCCGACCTTAACGCGATCAAACACGCCGCTCGGGTTCTGCCGACGATCGTCGTCTCTCACATGAACGAGCCTTCGGGATTCGTCCCGAGCGTTTCCATCGCGACGGCGTCTTTGGGGCTCAACGAAGAGGGAACGATCATTCGGGTCGACGGAGCGGCGCTTTCGCTCAATCCGCCTCTCGAATCGGATCGACCGAGCGCCGCGATCATCATCAAGGAAATTCACAAGCAATTCGCCGCCGAACGGGCGCAAAAAAAAGACGATCGGATCGGAAATCGAACCTATTGAAATGATCATTACGCCATGAATCGACCGGTGAAAAGAACGTCCTCACGCGATTCGCATGATTCGACGCCGACGCTCGGCCGAAGAATCGCTCCGCGCCGCGGCTTCGTCGTGCGGAATCATGCCGAGAGATGCGAAGTGAATCCAACGGTCGCATTCGGAACGACGTCCGACGATTCATTAGCCCCTCGATCAGGCTTTCACGCGCGTTTGTCGATCGCTCCCGCGGGATTCGCGTTTCGATCCGAGCTTGAAACCGATCGAATCGAGACGACGAGAAAAGCCTCGGCGCCCACGACGCGCGTCGTCTTGATGAGCACGTCGTGTTTCTTGATCGAAAAAGTACGATCATTTACAGAAATCTCACGATCTTTCCGCTCGAATGATGTTAGCACGAACAAGGAAGAGAAAATTCGGTTGGAATCTTAACGGATATGCGGTAAGCAATTCGTATCTTCAGAGAGAATTGAGATCGAACACGAAATGGGAGGGCGAACCTCCCGGTGAGCCGCATTATTATGTTCATTATTCTTGATTGTGAAACAAGTTTAACCCCTGGGTCTATGAAAAGAGGCTCACCGGGAGGTTCGCCCTCCCAAAGAACTTCGACCTCACAAAGAGAAATAGCCGCTCTTCTATGCATGTGTTATGTTGTAACATGTACGATGAACCGGCGCAGAAAACCGGAAAATCGCGCCGATATCGCGACGACAGGTTGTCCGGACAGTTTATCAACCGAAACGATTCTGACTGAAACCCATGAATAAGCACAATAAAATATTACTAAACAACAGGAATAAATGAAATGTCTTTATTAAAGATTCAAGGCGGACGTGTGATCGATCCCGCGGAGGGGGTCGACGAGGTTCGCGACGTTTGGATTGCGAACGGCGTGATCGTCGCCGCTCCGGGCGATCCCGCGATTCGGCCGTCGCGGACGATCGACGCGCGCGGGTTCGTCGTGATGCCGGGCGGGGTCGATATGCATTGTCATCTCGCGGGACCGAAGGTGAACGCGGGTCGAATGCTCGTCCCCGAGCTCAATCGTCGCGGTCGACCGATCGAACGAACCGAGCTGTTTCCCTCGGGATCTCTCGGACCCGTACCGACCGCCGCGGTCGCGGGAGCGCGGTACGCGGGGCTCGGCTACACGACCGCGATCGACGCCGCGGTCGCGCCTATGGGGGCGATTTCCGCGCGCATGGAGCTCGCCGACGTTCCGTGTATCGATAAAGGCTTTCTTGTCCTTTTAGGGAATCATCATTATGTGATGGATGCGATTCGAAGGGGCGAAAAAGAGCGCCTTCGCGCCGCGGTCGCGTACATTCTCGAAAGCACGCGGGGGCTCGGAATCAAAATCGTCGATCCCGGCGGCGTCGAACGGTGGAAACAAGGGAAAGGAGCGGTCACCTCGCTCGACGATCAAGTTGAAGGGTTCGACGTCACTCCGCGAGCGATCCTTCAGGCTCTCGCCGAAGTCGCGGACGAACTCGCGCTGCCTCATCCCGTTCATGTTCACTCGAATCATCTCGGCGTTCCCGGCAACCGACTGACGACGCTCGAAACGTTCAAGACGCTCGACGGACGACGCGCGCATTTCACTCATGTTCAATTTCATAGTTATGGAGGCAAGCCCGACAACCCTGGATCGATCCGATCGGGCGTCGCCGAGCTCGCCGATTACGTGAACGCGCACGAGGGAATCACCGTCGACGTCGGCCAGATCGTCTTCGGCGAAACGCTGTCGATGACGGCCGACGGACCCGCGGCGCACTATCTGAAAAAAATCACCGGCCGAAAGTGGCTTTCGCACGACGTCGAGCTCGAAACGGGATGCGGGGTTTCGCCGATCCGCTACGACGACAAAAGCCTGGTGCACGCGGTGCAGTGGGCGATCGGGCTCGAATGGTTCCTCGGCGTTTCGGACCCGTGGAAAATCGCGCTTTCGACCGATCATCCCAACGGAGGATCATTCTTATCGTATCCTCAAATCATAGCTCTTTTAATGGATCGAGGCTTACGGCGCGATTTTCTGCGGCGCTTGCCCGAGCGTGTTCGAAGCCGTTCGACGCTCGGCGATATGACTCGCGAGTACACGCTCGAGGAGATCGCGATCGTCACCCGCGCGGCGCCGGCGAGAATTTTGGGGCTTGGGAACAAGGGAAGGTTAAGCCCCGGCGCCGACGGCGACGCGGCGATCTACGCTCCCGATTCCGATCGCGAAAGGATGTTCACATTACCAAAATACGTGATCGCTCGAGGCGAGATCGTGATCGAGAACGGCGAGTTTCGCGCGGCGCCCGCGGGAAGGTTGATTCGCGTCGAGCCGGCTTACGACCGCGACGCCGCGACCGAGTTCCGGCGAACGTTCGCGGAATCGTCGACGATCGCCGCTTCGCGTTTTCAACCGCAACCCGATCCAACGCACGAGGAGATCACGGCCCCTTGTCAAAAGAACATTTAGCGATCTGACCAAACCATGAACATTCATAATGTCGAAATCATTGATACGTTCGCCGAGGCGTTCCCGATGATCGCGGCGCGGGTTTTGGTGACCGCGGTTTCGGCCGAATGGGCTCGGATCGCCGCGACGACGGCGACGGGTTACGCCACGTCGGTGATCGGCTGCGACGCCGAGGCGGCGATCGAGCGCGATCTTTCGGTCGCCGAGACGCCCGACGGTCGTCCCGGAGTGAGTTTGCTTTTCTTCGCGTTCGGGCGCGACGCGCTCGAGAAGGCGGTCGTCAATCGCATCGGCCAGTGCGTGATGACTTGCCCGACGACCGCGTGTTACAACGGTCTTACCGTCGGCGAGAAGTCGATTCAGGTCGGCGGCAAGCTGCGGTTTTTCGGCGATGGATTTCAGATCTCGAAGAAGCTCGGCGATCGCCGGTTTTGGCGGATCCCGGTGATGGATGGAGAATTCACGTGTGAAGATCTTTTTGGAACGGTGAAGGGAGTCGCGGGAGGGAACGTGTTGATCGTCGGGCGGAACTCGCGGTCGACGCTCGAAGCCGCGACGGCCGCGGTCGCGGCGATTCGGTCGATCCCCGGCGTGATCGCTCCGTTTCCAGGAGGTATCGTCCGCTCGGGATCGAAAGTCGGGAGCAAATACAAGGCGCTGCGCGGGTCGACGAACACCGCGTACTGCCCCACGTTGCGCGGAACGGCGGCGACCGAACTCCCAAACGGCGCATCGTGTGTTTATGAAATTGTTTTTGACGGTCTCGATCTCGAACGAGTCGAGCGTGCGACCGCGGCGGCGATCCGCGCCGCGAGTATCGCCGAGATCGCGGCGATCACCGCGGGGAATTACGGCGGCAAGCTCGGGCCTTTTCATATCAAACTTCATGACGTTCTGAACCGATATCCGCGCGAGGAGGCCGAGCCTTGTCCTGGAAGCTGATCCCTCGACCGCTCGTCGATCGGTCGTCGCTCGATCTTTCGGCGATCCAACCCGATCGTTTCCGCGATCTCGACGTCGACGCGGTCGCCCGCGTTCGGCTCGGTCTGGGGAACGAACCGATCGAACTTGGAGAATGTTTTGATATCGAAGGAGCGGGAGGAGACGATTTCGTCGAGATCGCCGGATCGGTTAAAACGTCGATCTATCTTGGAATAGGTATGAAATCGGGAATTTTGCGGGTCTCGGGCGATTGTGGACGATTGACGGGGGTCGAGGCCGAGGGGGGGACGATCGACGTCGCGGGATCGGTCGGTTTCGGCGCGGGGTCGGCGATGCGCGGGGGGTTGTTGCGGGTTCAAGGAGACGCGGGCTCGGGGCTCGGCGGAGCTTATCCCGGGAGTTCGATCGGGATGCGCGACGGGACGATTCTGGTCGCGGGTTCGGCGGGAGACGACGTCGGTTTGGCGATGCGTCGCGGGTTGATCGCGATCGGCGGGTCGGCGGGCGCGGGGACGGGGCGATCGATGATCGCGGGGTCGATTTTTGTCGCGGGAACCGTCGCCAAAGGAACGGGGGCGGGAATGAAACGCGGAACAATCGTTTTAATGGATGAAAACACGTTGATCGACGAGGCGGTTTCGCCGACGTTCGCCGCGACGGGTCGATTTCGGCCGCACTTCCTGGCGATTTACCTGCGCCGGCTCGACGAACTCGGGTTCGCGGTTGATCCGCGACTGTTCGGGTGCGAGTGCGAGCGGTACAATGGCGATCTGATCGAACGAGGAATCGGCGAGATTCTGGTTTGCAATCCTTATTCAGTTACATGATTGTTAATCAATATGAAATTAAATAAAAACACACAAATTTTGGTCGAGCGTCTTTTGGAATCCGCCGGGTCGCGGCGCGTGAGCTTTAACCCGATTGAAAGAGGAGGGCGTTTGATCGATTGCGGAGTCGAAGCGGCCGGCGGATTCGCCGCGGGGCTCGATCTCGCTCGTATTTGTATGGCGGGGCTCGGCGAGGTCGCGATCGTTCCTGCGCCGTTGGGAGATTCGGTTCTTCCCCACGTTCAGGTGACGACCGATTCTCCCGTCGCGGCGTGTTTGGCGAGCCAGTATGCGGGCTGGGCGCTCAAGCACGAAAAGTTTTTCGCGATGGGTTCGGGTCCGATGCGCGCCGCGGCGGGTCGCGAGCCGATCTTCGAGCGGATCGGTTTGCGGGAAAGCGCGAGCTCGGTCGTCGGCGTTCTCGAGGGTCGAAAGCTTCCGGCCGCCGAGGTTTTCATCAAGATCGCCGAGGCGTGTGGAATTGAGCCGGCGAATGTCGATTTGTTGATCGCGCCGACGGCGAGCGTCGCGGGAGGGATTCAGATCGTCGCGCGGTCGGTTGAAACCGCGATGCATAAACTCGCCGAAATCGGCTTTGATCTGAATCTCATCGTCGCGGCGCACGGGATCGCTCCGATTCCTCCGGTCGCGAAGAACGACCTCGCGGCGATCGGCAGGACGAACGACGCGATCCTTTACGGTGCGCGGGTTCGGCTTCTGGTTCGAGGCGACGACTCGGCGATCGAACGATTCGGCCCGCAAACTCCGTCGTGCTCGTCGCGCGATCACGGCGAGCCGTTCTCGGCGCTATTCGAACGCTACGACCGCGATTTTTACAAGGTCGATCCCTCGCTGTTCAGCCCCGCCGCGGTGACGTTTGAAAATATCGACACAGGGAATTTGTTCTCGTACGGCGCGGTCGAACCGACGATCGTCGCCCGATCTTTCAGCTCGTAATTATAAATATTATTTATTGATTACTTATTAGAATGCATAAGATCGTCATTTTGGCGAGCGGATTCGGCGGGCATGTCGACGATCTTCTTCGCGCCGCGGCGGCTCTTAACGTATCGGCGCGGGCCGTTCGATTTCCGACGATCGCCGGGGAATTGAACGGTTCGGCGGGGTCGCGTTTGTTCTCGGCGGGTTCGCCGTTGACCGATTGCGACGGCGTGATCGTGCGGATGATGCCTCCGGGAAGTCTCGAACAGGTCGTGTTCCGGATGGACGCGTTGCACGAGCTTGAGGCGATCGGGATTCCGACTCTCAATCCGCCGCGCGCGATCGAGGTTTCGGTCGATAAATTCCTGGCCTCGGCGCGGATCGCGCGGAGCGGGCTTTCGGTTCCACCGACATGGGTGGGAGAATCGGCGGCCGAGGCGATCGACGCGTTCGATCGGTTGGGAGGCGACGTCGTCGTCAAACCGCTGTTCGGCTCGGAGGGACGAGGAATGACGCGGATCGACGACCGCCAGATCGCGATCCGCGCGTTCACGACGCTCGAACGGTTAAACTCGATCCTATATTTACAGAAATACATTCATCATGAAGGGTTTGATTTGCGTTTGTTTGTATTGGGATCGGAGGTGATCGGAGCGATGCGTCGGTTCGTCGCGGCGGGGGATTGGCGGACGAACGTCGCCGCGGGGGGACGAGCCGAGGCGTGGACTCCCCCCGTCGAGTTCGAGCGGATCGCGCTTCGAGCCGCGGAGGCGGTCGGAGCGATCATGGCGGGGGTCGATCTCGTCGTCGATCGAGCGACGGGAACGATCCATGTTCTCGAGGTGAACGCCGCGCCGGGTTGGAGGGCGCTCGCGGCGACGACGGGAGTCGACGTCGCGGCCCGAATCGTCGAAAAGGTTAAGAATTTATGTCGTTAGATTTAAATATTAACGGTTATTCTCGCGGATCGATCGCCAGCCGGGCCTGCGTGATCGAGGCGAGCGCTCCCAAGCCGGGAAACGTCGGTCCCGAACGTCCGTTCGCCGACATGACGTTCAAAGATATGATAAAGAGCGCCGAGGCGATCGTCGATCCGTTCGATCGCGCGGTCGAACTCGGAGTCGGCGGAACGATTCTCGCGGCGGTCGAGCGGACGCGGTCGTCGGTGTGCAAGAACACGAATTTGGGGATGATTTTGGCGCTCGCTCCGCTCGCGTCGGTACCGAACGGCGTAGCGATTCGCGATGGAATCGGCCGCGTGCTCGCCGAGCTCACCGTCGAGGACGCCCGGCTCGCTTACGAGGCGATACGGCTCGCCGAGCCCGGAGGCCTGGGAACTTCGGACGAACAGGACGTCGCACGGCCGCCGACGGTGAACTTGCTCGCCGCGATGACGATCGCGCGCGATCGAGATCTCATCGCGCGCCAATACGCGAATTCCTATGAGGATGTGTTTGATATGCTCGATCGCGTGTTCAAGCCGGCGATCCGCCGTGGGTTGTCGATTGATCGAGCCGTCGTACTCGCGTATTTGGATTCGTTGGCGCGGCATGCGGATTCGCTCGTGGCGCGGAAGCGCGGCGAGCGAGAGGCGAACGAGGTATCGCGGCGAGCGCGTTTGATTTTGGAGTCGAGCCCCGAAGCCGATCGTCCCGACGAGGCTCTCTTGAACGATTTTGACGCTTGGCTTCGCGAGGAAGGCGCGGGACGCAATCCGGGGGCGACGGCCGATCTGATCGCCGCGATGCTTTATACGGCGCTTGTCGAACGAACGATCGAGCCCTCGATCGAGTTTGATGCGGGGCGATCGAAAGCGATTCAGGTTTTCCCGACGCGCGAATTCGATTGATTCGGCGGGTTTGAACACGTTCGTCATGTGATCAAAAACTCGGCGCTTTCGATCGAATCGGCGCGACTCGAAACTTCGTTGAAGAAATACGAAAACGGCTTCGCGACCGATAATCGAGACGGTCGAATGAGGGACGGGCGTGAGTGCGCGACCGAGGAACGTGTCGAAAGCGAACCGGTCGTGTCGCCGAAGAATTTCGGCCGGGTGACGGATTTTCTTGCGGACGGCGCGACGTGTTGTGTTACAATCTAATCGGTGGATTGGGTGAAAGCTAAAGGTACGGAATTGGAGGTTGCGATGACTCGAAAACTCGTCGCGGTCGCTTTCGTGAGCGCGATCGTGCTTTTGGGGAACGGCGGATCGGCGCGTGCGCAATTCAACTTCGGCGATCCGTTCACTCCGTATAATTCGCAATACAATCAATTCACGTATCCGATGCTGCCGACCGACAACGCTTTTCCGGGATCGGGATATTTGGACGGATACGGAATACCGCCGCGGAGATCGGGATCTCTCGACCGATTCGTCGACGATTTATCGAACGGTTCGGGACTCGACGGCGATTCGTCGATTCGCCCCAAGCGGGTGCCTCACGGGATGATCCGCAGTCGGCCGTCGCAATCGGCGACGCTATCTCCCGAGGCTCAGGCGGCCGAAAAACTGCAGGAAGCGCGGCGGAAAATCAACGACGATTACAACAAGGCGCTGAACGAGCGAGACCCTAAAAAGCGTAAACAGATGTTTCAGCAGTTGGAGCGTGAGAGGTTGAATTATCTTCGCGAGATTGACGAGGCTTCGAAGTCGGTCGAGCGACCGTTGCGACCGTTGGCTCGCGGCACGACTTCTCCGACCTCGCCGGCTCGACCCGGCGCCGCTTCGGCGAGACGACCGGGAAACGCCGCGGCGCCGAGCGCGGCTCGCGGAGGCGCTTCGACGGGTCGAAATCCGGCTCAGCCGGGGACGGCGAATTCGCCTCGGACGCCTGGGACGACCGCGGCGCCCGCCCCCGTTCCGGGTCGCGGATCGGCGCGTCCCGCTCCCGCGACGGGATCGAACGCGCGCACGAACGCTCCGGCGGGATCGGGCGTGAACGGTCGCGCCGCGACGAACGTCGCTCCCGGTCGAACGACCGTTCCTCCAGCCTCGGCGTCTTCGCCGTTTAGAAATCCTTCGGCGTCGAGCGGATCGATAAACACGGGTTCACAATCTCGCGATTTGATGAGGACTCCCGGTTCGGTCGATCTCGACGATCGGACTCGCGATCTGCTCGCTCCTCCGCCGTTGCTCAGGCGTCCCGGGAGCGATTCGACCGCTCCCGCGGCGGGCGTTTCGAGCGAATCGGACTCCGAGGCTCCTTCGCGTTCGTCGGCCATTCCGAAAGCGTCGACCGGCGCGGCGGCGAATCCGAAGGGATCTTCCCCGAAAGCGAGAGACAAAGAGAAAGACACTCCGGCTCGCATCCTGGAGGAAAGTAAGAGTCTTAAGCCTGAGTGATATAAGAAGTTAAGCGAACGCGGCGCGATGTTTACGGGGCGATCGAAAAGCCCGCTTCGCGTCGCGTTTTAAAGTCTCGGCCGCCGGCCTCTTGAGCCGTCGGGCGAATCGCGTATGATCTTCTCGTCGACACGATCCCGGCGTGACGCCGGAATTTTTTTGGGCCGACTTTGTGAAAGTGTTCACGATCCGAGACGAAGCGGAAATTACATGATAGCATCTGGATCTGAATTCGAGCCCGTCTTTATTTTTGTCGTGATCGGTTTGCTGGTCGCGATCGGGATGTTGACGGTGAGCGCGGTATTGGGTCCGCGGAAGACGACCGCGGTGAAGCAGATGCCGTACGAATCGGGCATGGATCCGATCGGCGACGCGCGGAACCGGTTCGACGTGCGGTATTACCTGGTGGCGATCGTCTTTCTGCTTTTCGACGTCGAACTGTTATATTTATATCCGTGGGCTGTATCACATTGGAGCGCGTCGACGGCGACCGCGACGATCGATTCGGACGATTCGGCGGCGACGACTTCGGCCGCGGAGCCCGCCTTCCCCCCGCCGGGAATTCCGCCGACCTTGCGAAAAGTCGTCTTGTTCGACGTTCTCGTATTTATCGCGGTGTTGGCCGCGGCGTTCGCCTACGCGTGGCGTAAGGGGGTTTTCGAATGGCGGTAGAAGCCGAGGGGAATCATGCTCCGGAGATTCTGACGAATCTTCCGGGGGTCGGCGTCGGTTCCGGAGAGGCGCTTGAGCCCCCGCCGAACACGTTCATCACCCGCGCCGAGGATGTGATCGATTATTGCGTCAATTATGGACGTAAATACAGTTTATGGCCGATGCCGTTCGCGACGGCGTGCTGCGGGATCGAATTGATGGCGGTCGGCGCGAGCCGGTTCGACATCGCGCGGTTCGGCGCCGAGGTGATGCGTTTCAGCCCTCGTCAATGCGATTTGTTGATCGTCGCGGGACGGGTCGTGATGAAAATGCTTCCCGTGCTCCAGCGGATCTGGCTTCAAATGCCCGAACCCAAATGGTGCATCAGCATGGGGGCTTGCGCGAGCACGGGTGGAATTTTTGATACGTACGCGGTCGTGCAAGGGGTCGACCGTTTCATCCCGGTCGACGCGTACATCCCCGGCTGCCCCCCCCGCCCCGAGCAAATACTTCGCTCGATTCTCGACCTTCAGGGCAAGATTCAACGGGGCGGATCGCTCAACGGCACGGCGCTTCCAGAGATGGTCGCTTACGAGAAAAGCCTCGAAGCGAAACGTCATGCGCTCGCCGCGGGGAAAACGACGCTCGAACGAGGCGACGAAGAACGCTACGGCTACCGTTTGCCGGGGGGCCAGGCCCAAATCGGCGGCGGAGAATCGCTTTAATTGACGAACGAAGAGGTTTACGCGTCGATTCGACGCGGGCGAGCGTTCGCCCGACCGATCGACGCCGGGGCGCCCGACCGCACGGAATCGACATGACCGCAACCGCGAACCGATCGGACACGATCGACAAGCACGCCGCGACGCTCGCCGATCTGGAAAAACACTTCGGCTCGGGCGTGTTCACATGCTCGAATTTCCTCGATCAAACGCGCATTCATGTTTCCGCCGATCGAGCCTTCGAGATCCTCGCCCGACTGAAGAATTCGCTGGGTTTTTCGATGCTCGTCGAACTCGGCGGGGTCGATTATCTCGGTTATCCGCAACGATCGCGGCCGCGGTACGAGATCGTTTACATCGTTCTCAATCTCGATACGACCGAACGCTTGATCGTCCGAGCGACGCTCGCCGATCATCCCTCGCCCGAGATCGCGTCGGTCGTTCCGCTTTGGCCGGGGGCGAACTGGATGGAACGAGAGGTTTACGATATGTACGGCATTCGCTTTATTGGACATCCCGATTTGAGGCGAATTTTGATGCCGGAGGAATTCACCGCTTTTCCCCTGCGGAAAGATTATCCGTTGCGGGGACGGGGCGAGCGGCACAATTTCACGCGGATCGCGCGGAGCGATTCATGATCGCGGAGCGATTGGTTCGAAAAAGCGACCGCGGCGTCGACGCGTTGCGGAAAAGCGACCGCGGCTTCGACGGGATCGGATTGAAACGACGGCGACGATCGCACGCGGCCGAGCCGCGTCGGTTCGGTGAAAGCGAGACGGGGGGGATTCATGCCGGTTAATTTAATCGACGAACCCGAGATCGGGGTCGAAAGTAAAGAATATCTCTGGACGCTCAACTTCGGCCCGCAACACCCCGCGACGCACACGACCTTGCGGCTCGTGCTCGAACTCGACGGCGAACGGATCGTCCGCGCCACGCCCCACATCGGCTACCTTCATTCGGGATTCGAGAAGCTCGGCGAGCACTTGAATTTCAATCAATACGTCACCGTCGTCGATCGGATGAATTACATCAGTCCGCCGATGAACGAGGTCGCGTGGCATCACGCGGTCGAAAAACTGCTCGGCATCGAATTGACGCCGCGCTGCAAGTACATTCGCGTCATCATCGGCGAGCTCGCGAGGATCAGCGATCACCTCCTGTGCACGGGCGCCGCGGCGCTCGATCTGGGGGCGTTCACCGCGTTCTTGTACGCGTTTAATCAACGCGAGCAGATTTATGATGTTTATGAGCAAATGTCGGGATATCGATTTCATCCCGGTTATACGCGAGTCGGCGGAGTGCTTTACGACTTCAACGATCGGGTGATCTCGTACGTGCGCCGGGTGCTCGATTCGCTTCCGAAAACGTTCGCCGACATGGAGAAGCTTTTGTTTCGCAACCGGATCTTCCTCGACCGGATGCGGGGCGTCGGGGTGCTTTCGAAAGAAGACGCGATCGGCTTGTCGTGCACGGGTCCGATCGCGCGAGCGTGCGGAATTCCTTATGATCTCCGCAAGGACGAGCCTTATCTCGCCTATTCCGATTTTGATTTTCAGGTGCCGATCGCGTTCGAGGGGGATTGTTACGCGCGGTTCCAGGTGCGGATGGAGGAGATGACTCAGAGCGTGCGAATTATCAAGCAAGCACTTGAGAATCTTCCTTCGGGTCCAGCGAATACGCCGATCGCCGAGAAGTTCCCCCTCCCCGATAAACCGACGACATACAACAGCATGGAGGGGCTGATACAGCATTTCGAGCTGATCATGCCCAATCGCGGATTCGAAAGCCCGCGCGGCGAGGCTTACGGAGCGGTCGAGGGCCCCAACGGCGAGCTCGGCTATTACGTCGTTTCGGACGGTACGCAGACCGCGTGGCGGGCGCGCACACGACCTCCGTCGTTCATCCATTTTCAAGTGTTTCCTCATATTATTAAGGATCACTTGATCGCCGACGTCGTCGCGGTTCTCGGCAGTCTCAACATCATCGCCGCCGAGCTCGATCGTTAAACGCCGAATCGACTGCTTACAAGAAAGATTCACGACCTATTAGGAATCGGGATATGTCCGTTGAAACGTCGATCGAATCGAAGCCGACGCTTCTGAGCGAATCGCTCCGCGAGCGAATTCTCGCGTATGTGCCGCGGTATCCGTCGAAGCGCGCCGTCGTGCTTCCGGCGCTTCATCTGGTTCAGGAACTGTTTCGTTGCGTGCCCTACAAGGCGATGGAGGAGATCGCCCAATTGCTCGACGTCGCTCCCGCCGAGGTGCACGATACGATGAGCTTTTACGGGTTTTTCACCCAGGCGCCGACGGGTGAGAAACGCGTGTGGATGTGTCGATCGATCTCGTGCATGTTGCGCGGGGGGGACGAGCTGATCGATCGAGCGTGCTCGAAGCTGGGGATCGAACCCGGAGGCGCCTCGGCCGACGGATCGATCTCGATCGTTCCCGCCGAATGCTTGGGGATCTGCGATTACGCTCCCGCGGCGCTGTGCGACGACGGCCGAATTTTCGGCCCGCTCGACGACGCCTCGACCGACGCGATGCTCGCCGAAATTCGAGGCGGGAAATCGACCTGAAACGAACGAATTTCGCTCGGCTTGGCGACGACCCTTGTCCCCCTCGAAGCCGAACGAACCTTGAGGCGAACCGATATTGATACTTGATGATTGTGGATTGAAGGATCGCGATCACGGGATTCGCGAGTCAAGACGCATAAACGAATAAAGGCGACCGCAGGGACGATGAGAACGAATAAGACGAGCCGAATCGACGCCGCGAACCCGAGCGACCGACGAACGCCGCCCCCGAATGGAGAACTCATCCGTGTCGAACTTTGAACCGGTACTGAGCCGCAACTGGAACGTCGCCGATTCGCACACGCTCAAGGTGTACGAATCGCGGGGGGGTTATCGCTCGGCCCGCAAGGCGCTGACCGAGCTCGACCCCGACAAGGTCGTGACGATCGTCAAAGATTCCGAACTTCGCGGTCGAGGGGGGGCGGGATTTCCCTGCGGCATGAAATGGGGCTTCCTTCCCAAAGATCGTAAACAAACGTTGATGTGCATCAACGCCGACGAGAGCGAGCCCGCGACGTTTAACAATCGGATTCTTATGGAGAAGGATCCGCATCAGTTGATCGAGGGAATCGTTCTCGGGTGTTTCGCGACGCGGGCGACGACGGCTTATCTTTACATTCGGTTTGAATATATTCACGCGTTCCGGGTTTTAGAGGCGGCGATCGCCGAGGCCCGCGCCGCGGGGCATCTGGGGAAAAACATTTACGGGTCGGGGTTCGATCTCGAAATCTGGGTGCATCGCGGCGCGGGGGCTTACATTTGCGGCGAGGAGACGGGACTGATCGAAAGCCTCGAGGGAAAACGGGGCTGGCCGAGGATCAAGCCCCCCTTCCCCGCGGTCGACGGAGCGTTCCATCACCCGACCGTCGTCAACAACGTGGAAACGCTTTGCTGCGTTCCGCATATCATCGAACGTGGCGCCGATTGGTTCAAATCGATCGGCACGCCGAAAAGCTACGGCCCCAAGCTTTATTGCGTATCGGGGCACGTGAACAAGCAAACGTGCGTCGAGCTGCCGCTCGGGGTCACGTGTCGCGAGCTGATCGACGTTCACGGCGGCGGCGTTTGGAAGGGTCGAAAGGCGAAGGCCGCGGTTCCCGGAGGGATCAGCATGGGGCTCCTCTCGGCCGCCGAACTCGACACCCCGCTCGATTTCGAGAGCCTCCGCAAACCGGGTTGCCTCGGCCTCGGCACCGCCGCGGTCACGGTGATCGACGATCACACGCCTATTATTGATTATTTGTACAACACATCGCGATTTTTCGCCCACGAGAGCTGCGGCCAGTGCACTCCGTGTCGCGAGGGGACGGGATGGATGTATAAGATGATCAAGCGGATCAAGGCGGGAGGGGGACGGATCGAGGATCTCGACCAGATGGCGACTTTCGCGAACAATCTTGGCATCATGCCGGGGACGACGATCTGCGGGCTCGCCGACGGCGCGGCCTGGCCTGTTAAAAACGCGATCGCCAAGTTCCGCGGCGAGCTCGAAGAATACATCCGCGCGAATCAGAATCCCGCCCACGCGGTGAAACCGATTCAGACCGCGATCGCGCAGGGACGCGTCGTCGATCTCGCGGCGCTCGCGCTTTCGGCGGGAACGGTCCCCGCGCTCCCCTCCAACGATTTACTGTCCGACGGTTCCTCACACGCGCGTTAAGGTTTTAATCGATGACGACGATTTACATCGACGGCGACGAGTTCACGTTGGAAAACGGTGAACATATCAACGCGATTCAGGCCGCGGCGCGGTTCGGGATCGAGATTCCCTATTATTGCTGGCATCCCGCGCTTTCGGTCGTCGCCAATTGCCGGATGTGCGAGGTCGAGGTCGGTTCGCGCGATCCCAAGACGGGGGAGATCCGGATGCTCCCCAAACTTGTTCCCGCGTGCCAAACGCCCGCGAAGGATCAAACCGTTTTGGTGACGAAAAGCCCGAAGGTTCTCGAGCATCGGCGGATGATCATGGAGCTTTTGTTGCTCAATCACCCGCTCGACTGCCCCGTCTGCGACCAGGCTGGGGAATGCGGGCTGCAAGATTTCAGCTACGATCACGGCCGCGCCGAACATCGATTCGTCGAAACCCGCAACGTGAACCCGCGGAAAGACGTCTCCGATCAAATTCAATTGAATTCGGATCGGTGTATTATGTGCACGCGATGCGTGCGATTCACCCGCGAGATCACCCGAACCGGGGAGCTGCAGGTGATGCGTCGCGGCGAGCACGCCGAGATCGGCGTCTTCCCCGATCACGAGCTCGATAATCCGCTCGCGGGCAACGTCGTCGATATTTGCCCCGTGGGCGCGCTTCTCGATAAAGACTTTTTACACAAACAACGCGTTTGGTTTTTAAGCAAGCATAATTCGATTTGCACGGGTTGTTCGACGGGTTGCAACATCACGGTCGAGGAGAACAAAGGCGCGGCGTGGCGCCACAAACCTCGGTACAACCCGCATGTGAACGATTATTGGATTTGCGACGAGGGACGCCGCGGCTACAAGGTCGCGAACGATCCCGAGTTGTTGGACGCGACGTACGTGCTTGAGGACGGCGATCACCGCGCGACTCCGATCGATCAGGCGATCGCCGCGGTTTCGCGCAATCTGGCGTTGATCGCCCGCGAAGGGGGGAAAATCGCCGCGATCGTCTCGCCGTTTTTGACCGTCGAAGAGGCGTATTTGCTTTGCAAATATATTAAGACGATCAGTCCTTCAAGCGTTTTGGCGCTCGGCCCCGTTCCCCGATCGGGCGAAGACGCGACGTGGCTTCCCGATAAATCGCAGGGGCGCACGGGCGACGTGAGCTTCGTCGTGTGTCGACCGTTCACGATCCGCGCCGAGAAGTGTCCCAATAGGCGCGGCGTCGAGGAGATCGTTCGTCATTTCCAGGGCGAGGTGATCGATTACGCGTCGATCGCGGCGCGGATCGGCGGCGGCGAGTTCCAGGCGGCGTACGTCACCTCGAACGCTCCCGAACCCGCGTTCGACGAGTCGACGGCGGCGACGATTCGCCGCGGCGTTTCGTTCCTGGTCGTACAAGACACGAGGGTCACTCCGCTCGCGAATCAGGCCGACGTCGTGCTCGCGGGAGGGACTTACGCCGAGAAGGCGGGGTGTTATGTGAATCACGACGGTCGGTTGCAGTTCGCCGAGGCGGCGTTGCCGCCGCGCGAGGGGGTGTTGCCCGACCTCGACCTCTTCGCGATTTTACTCGAACGGGGCGCGGGCCCGATTCGGTCGTCCGAGGTTCTCGCCGAACTCGCCGCCGAGATCGACGTTTTCGCGGTCGCGGCGGGGGGACGACTTCCCGAATTCGGGGCGACGATCGGCGGCGCCGAGCCGAACGGAACCGCGCCCAAGAACGGCTCGGTTTATGAACAACTTTATCAAGATCCGTGGGCGGGCGCGCGGCGTTGATCGATTTTTTAGGAACGGCTCGCGTCGGCTTCGGCGCGGCGGTTGAAAGACGTGGATTCAGGGCGAGAGGGCGGGGTCGAAGATGTTGACATTCCTCGGTTTGACGGCTCTTTTGATCAAAATCGGTCTGGTCGTGGGGATCAGCCAGGGGGCGGTCGCGTACCTGATCTACGTCGAGCGTAAAATCGCGGCGTACGCGCAGGATCGGATCGGCCCCAACCGCTGCGGACGCGAGTTCGGCGTTCCGCTCGGGCTCATTCAGCCCCTCGCCGACGGCGCCAAAATGATCCTCAAGGAAGACGTTATTCCCAAGTATGTTCATAAGCCAACGTTCATCTTGGCGCCGATGATCGCGATCGTGACGGCGACGATCGGGTTCGCGGTCGTTCCATTCGGCCCGGTCGGCGCGGGAGCGCCTCGGCTCGGCGCCGATTGGCCGGTGCAGTTTCAGATCGCGCCCGGCGTCGATATCGGGATCGTCTACATCCTGGCGATCGGCAGCCTCGCGGTTTACGCGGTCGTGCTCGCGGGCTGGTCGTCGAACAACAAATACTCGTTTCTTGGCGGGTTACGTTCGAGCGCGCAATTGATCAGTTACGAGATTCCGATGGGGCTTTCGATCCTGGGGATCGTGCTGCTCGCCAAATCGCTCGATCTCAACACGATCATCGAATGGCAGGATCGCCACGGCTGGGGGATCTTCTGGCAGCCCGTCGGGTTCCTGATTTTTCTCGTGAGCGCGTTCGCCGAGACGAACCGCTTGCCGTTCGATCTTCCCGAGTCCGAACAGGAGCTCGTCGGCGGGTTTCACACCGAATATTCGGCAATGAAATTCGGCATGTTTTTCCTTGGAGAATATTTGCATGTGATCACGGTTAGTTTTCTGACGGTGATTCTTTTCTTCGGCGGGTGGGATTTGCCGTTCGTGCTGAGCGCCGATCAGACGAGCTGGATCTCGGCGATCTTCAAGGTGATCGTCATGATGTCGAAGGTTTCGTTGATGATCGTCTTTATTATGTGGATTCGTTGGACACTGCCGCGGTTTCGCTACGACACGCTGATGAATCTGGCCTGGAAGTCGTTGCTTCCGCTCGGGCTGTTGAATTTGACGATCACCGCGGTGGCGGCGCAGATGATCCTCGGCGGTTGAAAAGAGGGCGAAGCGGAGCGGGCGGAAGTTCCTTTTGGGAGAGAACGATGCGACTTGACGATCCGTGTATCAAAAAGCTCGAGCCCCCCAAGCTGAACGTGTTCGAGCGAACGTACTTACCGCAGATTCTCGACGGTTTGGCGGTGACGGGGAGGCATATTTTGGGGGTGTTACGGGGGGAATCGATCACGATCGAGTATCCCGAGCAACCGCATCGTCCCAGCCCGAATTATCGCGGCGTGCATCGGTTGAACAAGGACGAGCAGGGGCGAGTGAAGTGTGTCGCGTGCATGTTGTGCGCGACGGCGTGTCCCGTGCACTGCATCGACATCATCGGCGCGACCGCCCCCGAGAATTGGTCGGATCGCGAGAAATATCCCGAGAGTTTCGTGATCGACGAACTCCGCTGCATTTTTTGCGGGATGTGCGAGGAGGCGTGTCCGGTCGACGCGGTCGAACTGACTTCGTTCTACGACTTGACCGGGCTTTCGCGCGAGGAGATGATTTTCGACAAAACCAAACTTCTTTCGGTTTATGATCTGACGAAAGAAGCCGAGCCTTCGCGGATGGGAAATTTAACGACGTTTTGAAGCGGCGAGATACGACGGGCGACCGAAGCGAGCACGAACGGGATAATAGCGTGAACATCAACGATTTTAAAGATGTGATTTTAGCGGGAGCGGTCGTGGTCGCGGGAGCGATCGGGACGTATCTGCTTTTGCCGCACCGTCACGGCCTGACGAAGCCGACCGCGGCGCGGTGGATCGGCGGGGTTTTGGGTGCGGTCGCGATCGCGCTCGCTTTGTTGTTCTTCACCCCCCCCGGAACGTTCCTGCGGACGGTTTTCTTCTACGCGTTCGCGATTCTTTCGCTCGCGGGAGCGGGTTTGACGATCACGAGCCGCGATCCGGTGGCGAGCGCGCTCTGGTTCGCGTCGGTGATCCTGGCGACCTCGGGTTTGTTCCTGCTCGCGGGGGCGCAATTCCTCGCCGCGGGAACGGTGATCGTTTACGCGGGAGCGATCATCGTCACGTTCCTTTTCGTGATCATGTTGGCAAGTAAGCAAGGGTGTGCGCTTTACGATCGATCGGCGCGGTCTCCCGCGGGCGCGACGTTCACCTGCTTCCTCCTGTTTTTCGGGCTTATGTACACATTATTGATCGCCAAAGGAGACGTTTCGTTCGGCGGGCTTAAAACTCCGTTTCGTGGGGCGATCACGGCGCGCGACGTCACTCCGACGACGTTCGGACCGCCGAACAAGTTCGGCACGGCGATTCACGTGTTCGAGAAGGCGATTCCTCAAACGTCGCGGCTCGCCCCGTCGCAGGTCGTTCCCGAGGCCGGGGCGTCGGCTTCCGGAATTCCTCCCAAACACGTCGCGGGGTTGGGAGGCGCGCTTTACGCCGACAATTTGATCGCGGTCGAGGCGGTCGGCGTCCTCCTATTCGTCGCACTGGTGGGGGCGGTCGCGATCGCCGGCCCGAAACCCCAGCCTCGCCCTGGAGCGTCCGCGAGACGATCGACTAATTAACATGTACGCACGTTATTATTCTAAGTGTTTCGTCGGCTCGACGCGGTTCGACCGACCCTGGAGCGTGGAACCGATCGGAAGGGGAACATGACCGAAGCATTCCTCATGAATTACCTGATCCTGGGCGCGGCGTTGTTCGCGCTGGGGATGCTTGGATTTTTATGTCGGCGGAACATGATCGTCATGTTTCTCTCGGCCGAGATGATGCTCCAGGGGACGGCGCTGACATTTGTCGGCTTCGGCTCGTATTACGGCAATTGGACGGGCCAGGTGTTCACGATCGTGATTCTCACGGTCGCGGCGTGCGAGGCTTCGATCGCGTTGGCGTTGATTTTGATTCTGTTTAATCGCAAGTCGTCGCTCGACGTCACGTTGTGGCGCGACATTCGCGAGCCCGGGGTGTTTCCGGTCGAGGAGATCGAGGCCCGGGCCGAGCCGTTCGAGCCCGTTCCAGGCCCCGAAAGTTATCCGCATTTAACCCCCGCCGGGATCGAGCCTTCGCATCCGAGTCAACCGTGGGAGGATCGTCGTGCCTAAGTCGTCCGCGTGGCTGATTCCGTTCTTCCCCCTGCTGGGCTGTTTGATCACCGCGTGCGCGGGCAAATGGCTCAAGAAGTTCTCGCATATCCC
The DNA here is from genome assembly GCA_021791715.1 of Planctomycetota bacterium. Classification (GTDB taxonomy): domain Bacteria; phylum Planctomycetota; class Planctomycetia; order Isosphaerales; family Isosphaeraceae; genus JAKBCQ01. Next base: position 23,399 of record JAJYWB010000031.1, read on the forward strand.
CGTCGTCGCGGGGATCGCGCTCGCGTTCGTCGTTTCGTTCTTCCTTTGGGGCGCGGCGAGTTCGCCCGGAACGACCGTCGTTTACAACTGGATTTCGCTCGATTCGCTCGATATCCCGGTCGTATTCCGGATCGACGGACTGACGACGATGATGCTTACGATGGTGACGTTCGTCGCCACGCTCGTCGCGGTGTTCGCGATCGGTTACATGGCCGACGATCCCGCTTATCCCAGGTTTTTCGCGTGCGTCGGCCTTTTCGTTTTCTCGATGACGGGTCTCGTCTTATCGAGCAATCTCGCGCTCACGTACGCGTTTTGGGAAGGCGTCGGCGTATGTAGTTATTTGCTGATCGGTTTTTGGTACGCCAGGCCCGAGGCCGCCGCAGCGGCGAAAAAAGCTTTTATGCTCAATCGCTTCGGCGATTTCGGCTTTATGACGGCGCTCTTATTGATTTGGTCGTCGGTTCACACGCTCGATTACGATTCGGTGTTCAAAGCCGAGACGATCGCTTCGATTCCCGAAACGACCCGCTTCTGGATCGCGCTTTTGATGTTTTGGGGAGCGACCGCCAAAAGCGCCCAGCTTCCGCTTTACGTGTGGCTTCCCGACGCGATGGAGGGTCCGACCCCCGTTTCGGCTCTGATCCACGCGGCGACGATGGTGACCGCGGGAGTTTATCTCATCGCGCGGTCGGCGCCGCTGATCGTCACCGTCCCGTCGGTCTCGGTGATCGTCGCGGTCGTCGGTTGCCTCACGGCGCTCCTCGCGGCTCTCATCGCTCTCACCCAAACCGACCTCAAACGCGTCCTCGCGTATTCGACGATCAGCCAACTGGGTTATATGTTCATGGGCCTGGGAGCGGGGATCGGCTCGAACGCGCGGTTCGCGATCACCGCGGGGATGTTTCATTTGTTCACGCACGCGTTCTTCAAGGCGTTGCTCTTCCTCTCGTCGGGGAGCGTGATGCACGCGATGGGGGGCGTGATCGATATGCGTCGGTTCGGCGGGCTGAGGAATCGGCTGCCGTACACGCATCTGACGTTTGGAATCGGCTCGCTCGCTCTCGCGGGGATCTTTCCGCTCGCGGGTTTTTGGAGCAAAGACGAGATTCTGGGCGCGCTTTCGGCGGCTTCGCACGCGGCGCACGAGCTCGAACGGGGCGATTGGGCGCTCGTTTATTCGCTCGTGTATTGGGGAGCGGTTTTCACCGCGTTCCTCACCGCGTTTTATACGGGGAGGGCGTATTTCATGACGTTCTGGGGCCCCGAGAAGCTCCCCAGCCCCGACGATCCCGAGGCGGTCGCGACCGATCAAGGTTCGCACGATTCTCACGGCCATGACGATCACGGACACGCGGCTCACGGACACGACGATCACGGACACGGCGGTCACGTCGGTCATGAATCGCCCGACGTGATGCTTGTTCCGCTTTATATTTTGGCGGGTTGCGCGGTTTTGGTCGGGATTGTTTTCGGCCCGACGGGTTGGTTCGCGGGACATCTCGAAACGACCCCGACGCTTCATTTCGAGGGGATGAAGGAACACGCGTTCTCGTGGGGGATCGCGCTTTTCAGCACGGTCGTCGCGGTCGCGGGGGCTTACGTGAGCTTCGTCTTCTACGCCGAGCCGAACGGTCGACCCGCCGAGATCGCCAAAGCGATCAAGCCGTTGTACAATTTATCGCTCAACAAGTTTTATGTTGATGAATTGTACACATGGCTGATCGTCAAGCCGACTCGCGTGTTTGCGATGATCGCGCAATTTCTTGATGATTATCTGGTGCACGGGGTGTTGGTGCGGGGGACGGCGTGGCTGCCGAGGCTTCTCGCTCGCGACGCTCTTTCGCCTTCTCAGAACGGGCTGCTGCAATTTTACGCGGCTTCGACGGCGCTTTGCGTCGCGGTGTTGTTTATCGTATTGATGCTGATGTAAGGATTTAGGTTGACGAGGATTTCTTCGATTCGTGCGCGGGGACGAATCGGGGTCGAATCGGGGTGCGATCGATGGCGACTTTGCTTTGTTTCACGGTGCTGATTCCCCTGGTCGCGGCGTGCGTTTTGGCGCTCGTTCCCGGGCTCGGGTATCGAGAGTCGCGCTCGATCGCGCTCGCGACGGCGATTTTATCGACGCTTTGCTCGGGGGCGCTGGCCTTCGCGTTCGAGGCGGGGAGGGTCGATCCGCAATTCGCTTTCGGTTCCAGCGAGGCGGGCTACGGCGCCCCTTGGATGGGGTCGGGGAGCGTACGGATCGCGTTCGGGCTCGACGGTTTGAGCGTTTGGCTCTTCGCGCTCAGCGCGCTCCTCACGGTCACGGGGGTGTGCGCCTCGTGGGAATCGGTTAAGGAGAAGGCCGCGGCTCATTACGCGCTTTTGCTCACGCTCGAGACGGGCCTACTCGGGCTTTTCGCCAGCCTCGACATCATCCAGTTTTACGTCTTCTTTGAATTCATGCTGATTCCGATGTTCTTTTTGATCGGAATTTACGGCGGACGCGAGCGAAGGAGGGCGTCGATCACATTTTTCCTCTATACGCTCGTGGGAAGCTTGCTCGCCCTCGCGGGGTTGATCTCGCTGGTCGTGATCAATTATTATTATGGAGATAAGCACGTTCTTACGTTTTCGATCCCCGAGCTGACGGCGGGGCTCGCCGCGATCACTCGTCCCGAATGGACCGACGTTCATCCCTGGTACACGAACCCGCAGGTGTTGATATTTTTGCTCTTGTTCGCGGGTTTCGCGGTGAAGGTTCCGTTGTTTCCGTTCCACACGTGGTTGCCGCTGGCGCATGTCGAGGCGCCGACCGCGGGATCGGTGATTCTGGCGGGGGTGATGCTCAAGGTGGGAACTTACGGGTTCTTACGTTTTAACATGGCGATGACTCCCCTGGGAGCGCGGGTTTTGTTTCCCACGCTCGCGTTTCTTTCGGTCGTCGGGGTGATTTACGGCGCGTTGACGGCGCTCGCACAAAGCGACGTCAAGCGGCTCGTCGCTTACAGTTCGGTGAGCCACATGGGATTGATCGCGCTTGGGCTTTTCTCGGCGACCGCGGTCGGGATGGAGGGGAGCGTGATCCAGATGGTGAATCACGGCCTGACGACGGGGGCGCTGTTCGCGTGCGTCGGGATTATTTACGAGCGTTATCACACGCGCGAGATGAGCGCGATGCGGGGGCTTTGGAAGCGGCTGCCGTTGTTCGCTTTCTTTTTGATCCTCGCTTCGATGGGATCGATCGCGTTGCCCGGATTGAACGGATTCGTGGGAGAATTTCCGATTTTGATCGGCGCGTTCCGCCGCGATCCGACGACCGCGGTGATCGCGGCTACGGGGATGATTTTAGGCGCATATTATCTTTTAAGCATGGTTCAAAGGGTGGCGTTCGGGCCGCTCGAAGAGCCTGCTCACGACGATCACGACGCTTCGGCTCACGCCGATCCGCACGCGGCTTCGGACGATCGTCACGAGCAAAAAGTTCGGCCCGTGGGTTGGCACGAAATCGTCGGGCTCGCGCCGTTGATGGCTTTCATCGTGATCATCGGCGTTTATCCGAAACCGTTCCTCGACCGGATCGTACCGGCGGTTCGCCCGATCGCGGCGCGTTTCCCCGATTCGGGATATCGCACGCCGAGCGAAGGTTCGACGACGGCGCTTTCGGCGCGGCGCGCCGACGCGGTCGCTCAAAGACATCCATTGAATTCCCTTGTGACAAAGGAAACCGGACTTTAACCCATGGATCCGACCCTCGCCGTACTTTCGCGGGCCTTGTTGATCGTGCTTCCCGAAGCGCTGATGCTTTTGCTCGGGACGGCGCTGCTGACCGCGGGCGCTTTCGTGAAGCTGAGCCGACGGACGTGGTGCGCGCTCGCGGTCGCGACCGTGGCGATCGCGGCGGCGACTCTCTTTTCGATTTGGAACGACCGAGCCGACGTTTACGCTTCGGTCGTCCTCAACGACACGCTTTCGCGCTACGCCAGGCTTGGATTCCTGTTCTTCACGCTCGTCATTTTGGCGACGGCGCACGATCAGGTCGAAGATTCTCGCGCCTCCGATCTATTTGGAACGATCTTGATTTTGAGCGCGGGGTCGATGCTCGTCGCCGCGGCGAACGATCTTATTTTGATGTTTGTCGCGTTAGAACTTGTTAGTATTCCTACGTATTTGCTGCTTTATTTACCGAGGCGCGACGAGCGAACCCGCGAGGCGGCTACGAAGTACTTTTTCTTAAGCATTTTTTCATCCGGGCTTTTGCTTTTCGGCATGGCGTATTTATACGGTTTATCGGGGATGTCGAATCTCAAGGCGCTCGGATTCGCGGCGCGGTTCGTTCCCGAAGTGCCGAACATTCAGTTCGGTCTGATCGCGGTCGTTTTCGTCCTCGCGGGGCTCGCGTTTCGCGTCGCCGCGGTTCCTCTCCATTTTTACGCGCCCGACGTTTACGAGGGTTCGCCCGCGTTCATGGCGGCTTTGCTATCCTGGGTTCCCAAGGGAATCGGCATGATCGCGATCATCCGGGTGTTGACGAGCACGGTGGGAGGGCTTAACAGCCCCGTCGCCGACAAGGGGTTTTTGCTCGCGTGGGTGATCGCCGCGGCTTCGATGACGCTCGGCAACACCGTCGCGTTGTTACAAAACAATCTGAAGCGTTTATTTGCTTATTCGTCGATCGCGCATGCGGGTTACATGATGACGGGGGTCGCCGCGGCGTTTCACAACACGCAGGGCTCGCTTCCCCTGGCGTTCGGCGCCGAGGGGATTCTGCTTTATTTACTCGCTTACGGTTTGATGACGTTAGGCGCGTTCGCGATCATCGTGGCGCTCGGCGGCCCCGATCGCGAGATCGCGACCGTCGACGATCTGAACGGGCTGGCGAAATCGCATCCGCGAACGGCGGTCGCGATGACGGTCTTTTTATTCAGCCTCGCGGGAATTCCGCCGTTGGCGGGTTTTTGGGGCAAGTATCAGATCTTCGCGTCGGCGCTTTCATCAATTAACGACGATTACGCGCGTTCTTATCAGTATTTGGTGGTGATCGGGTTGCTCAACGCGGCGATCGGAGCGTATTATTATTTACGAATTATTGTGGCGATGTATTTTAAGACCGCCGATCAGGCGCTTACCACGAAGATCGCCTGGCCGACCGGAGCCGCGATCGTCGCTTGCGCGCTTCTGACGATCGGCTTCGGGGTTTATCCTTCGCCGACCTGCAACGTGACGCGGCGTGCGGCGATCGAGGCGATCCGCTCCCCTGAAGTCACCGCGGCTCCGAGGACCGCGACGCGAGTCGTCGACCGATCGAACTGAGCGACGACTTCAACGCATGCCAACTCGTGAGAGCGCACCGCCGCGTGAGGCGTTTTTCCGTTAATTATATAACTGGAACGCCTCGGTCGGTTTCTCGCCCTCGCGGAACCGTTCGCCGATCCGTTTCAATTATCGACGGTCGACGGTTCGTTCGGATCCTCGATATCACAAAAACATTCCGATATCGGTGATCTTAAGGGAGGGCGAACCTCCGTGTGAGCCCAATTTACATAATATTATTTCAATACGAATGCCGGCTCGGACGGCGCCTCGCCCTCCCGGAACCGTTCGACGAGGTCTTTCGATTTACGACAAACGCCGGCTCGGACGGGCTCTCGATATCACAAAAACATTCCGATTTCGGTGATCTTAAGGGAGGGCGATCCTCCGTGTGAGCCCAATTTACATAATATTATTTCAATACGAATGCCGGCTCGGTCGGCGCCTCGCCCTCCCGGAACCGTTCGACGAGGCCTTACGATTTACGACAAACGCCGGCTCGGTCGGGCTCTCGATATCACAAAAACATTCCGATTTCGGTGATCTTAAGGGAGGGCGAACCGTCGTGTGAGCCCAATTTACATAATATTATTTCAATATAAATGCCGGCTCGGTCGGCGCCTCGCCCTCCCGGAACCGTTCGACGATGTGAACCAAAAAACGAAGTTAAGACGGGTCGATCAAGCTCTCGATATCACAAAACCATTCCGATATCGGTGATCTTAAGGGAGGGCGAACCTCCGTGTGAGCCCAATTTACATAATATTATTTCAATATGAATGCCGGCTCGGACGGCGCCTCGCCCTCCCGGAACCGTTCGACGAGGCCTTTCGATTTACGACAAACGCCGGCTCGGTCGGATCCTCGATATCACAAAAACATTCCGATATCGGTGATCTTAAGGGAGGGCGAACCTCCGTGTAAGCCCAATTTACATAATATTATTTCAATACGAATGCCGGCTCGGTCGGCGCCTCGCCCTCCCGGAACCCTTCGCCGAGGCCTTTCGATTTACGACAAACGCCGGCTCGGACGGGCTCTCGATATCACAAAAACATTCCGATATCGGTGATCTTAAGCGAGGGCGAACCTCCGTGTGAGCCCAATTTACATAATATTATTTCAATACGAATGCCGGCTCGGTCGGCGCCTCGCCCTCCCGGAACCGTTCGACGAGGCCTTTCGATTTACGACAAACGCCGGCTCGGACGGATCCTCGATATCACAAAAACATTCCGATATCGGAAATCTTAAGGGAGGGCGAACCTCCGTGTGAGCCCAATTTACATAATATTATTTCAATACGAATGCCGGCTCGGTCGGCGCCTCGCCCTCCCGGAACCCTTCGCCGAGGTCTTTCGATTTACGACAAACGCCGGCTCGGACGGGCTCTCGATATCACAAAAACATTCCGATATCGGAAATCTTAAGGGAGGGCGAACCTCCGTGTGAGCCCTTTTTTATATCATATAACCATAAAAATACAGGATCGGACGGCGCCTCGCCCTCCCGGAACCGTTCGACGAGGCCTTTCGATTTACGACAAACGCCGGCTCGGTCGGATCCTCGATATCACAAAAACATTCCGATATCGGTAATCTTAAGGGAGGGCGAACCTCCGTGTGAGCCCAATTTACATAATATTATTTCAATACGAATGCCGGCTCGGACGGCGCCTCGCCCTCGCGGAACCGTTCGACGAGGCCTTTCGATTTACGACAAACGCCGGCTCGGTCGGGCTCTCGATATCACAAAAACATTCCGATTTCGGTGATCTTAAGGGAGGGCGAACCTCCGTGTGAGCCCAATTTACATAATATTATTTCAATACGAATGCCGGCTCGGTCGGCGCCTCGCCCTCCCGGAACCGTTCGACGATGTGAAACAAAAAACGAAGTTAAGACGGGTCGATCAAGCTCTCGATATCACAAAACCATTCCGATATCGGTGATCTTAAGGGAGGGCGAACCTCCGTGTGAGCCCTTTTTATATCATATAACCATAAAAATACAGGATCGGACGGCGCCTCGCCCTCGCGGAACCGTTCGCCGATCCGTTTCAATTATCGACGGTCGACGGTTCGGTCGGATCCTCGATATCACAAAAACATTCCGATATCGGTGATCTTAAAGGAGGGCGAACCTCCGTGTGAGCCCAATTTACATAATATTATTTCAATACGAATGCCGGCTCGGACGGCGCCTCGCCCTCCCGGAACCCTTCGCCGAGGCCTTTCGATTTACGACAAACGCCGGCTCGGACGGGCTCTCGATATCACAAAAACATTCCGATTTCGGTGATCTTAAGGGAGGGCGAACCGCCGTGTGAGCCCAATTTACATAATATAATTTCAATATAAACGCCGGCTCGGTCGGCGCCTCGCCCTCCCGGAACCGTTCGACGAGGCCTTACGATTTACGACAAACGCCGGCTCGGACGGGCTCTCGATATCACAAAAACATTCCGATATCGGTGATCTTAAGGGAGGGCGAACCGCCGTGTGAGCCCTTTTTATATCATATAACCATAAAAATAGAGGCTCGGACGGCGCCTCGCCTTCCCGGAACCGTTCGCTGATGTGATCAAAAATACGACTTTTCACCGGCTCGGACGGCGACTCGATATCCCCTAACCGTTCGCCGTTCTTCTTCGATTGACGACAACCGACCGCTCGCTCGGCGCTCTATCGCCTTGAACATAAACATCAATTAGATTTTCGTACCTTTTGTTCGAAGCTCAGCCCAAAACGGGATTGAGCCCCATGTTTTTGCGCATCTCGGCGCGTTGTTTCTCGTATTGCATCAGCAATTTACGGTCGCGGAAGTGTTGCCGTTCTTTTTTGGCCTGGGCGCGGAGGATCAAGCTCCGCATCGGGCCGCTCGTCAGCTCTCCTCTACCTTTGTAGCGGGCGCGAATCCGTTTGGCGGGCTTTTCGCCGAACGCCTCGATGATTTCGTCTTCAAGCGAGACGAAAAACTGGCAGTGCCCGGGATCCCCCTGGCGGGCGCATCGACCCGCGAGCTGGCGGTCGATTCGCCGGCTTTCGTGTCGCTCGGTTCCGATCACGTGCAGCCCGCCGCGCTCGGAAACCCCCTCGAACAGCTTAATGTCGGTTCCACGACCCGCCATGTTCGTCGCGACCGTCACCTTCCCCTGCTGACCCGCCAACGAAACAATCTGCGCTTCAATCTCATGATTCTTCGCGTTCAACACCTGATGATCGATCCCCGCCTCGGTTAAAAGCGCGCTCAGCTTCTCGGATTTTTCGATCGACCGTGTACCGATCAAAATTGGTACCTGATGTTCATGCAATTCGATGATGCGGCGCGTGATCGCCTGGAATTTTTCGAGCTCGGTCGAAAAGACCCGATCCTTGATCCAAACGCGCTTTCCAGGCTTGTTGGTGGGAACGCGGAATACGCCGACCTTATAAATACGCTTCAATTCGCGAGCGTCGGACGTCGCGGTTCCGGTCATCCCGGCGAGCTTCTTGTACTTGAGGAAGAAATCTTGAACAGTCACCCGCGCCGCGGTGATCGTCTCGAGCGTGATCTTCAAACGTTCCTTCGCCTGAATCGCCTGATGAAGCCCGTCTTGCCATTGCCTGCCGGGCATCATTCGACCCGTGAATTCGTCGACGATCACCACCTCGTCTCCCGCGACGACATAATCGCGATCGCGCAGATACGCGATCTGGGCTCGCAAAGCGCGCTCTACATATTCATATAATCCGTCGACGGTAAGACTGACGAACGCCGAATGCCCCGCGACGGCTTGCGTTTTGCGCCTGCCGGTGATCGTCAACTCGGCCTTGCGTTCGGCGGGATCGTATTTGAAATCCTTGGTTCGAATGAGCGTCGCCGCGAGTTCGTCGGCGCCGTAATACGCGGCGGCCTCCTCCTGGGTGGGTTGATTGTTCGCTCCGATGATCAAAGGCGTTCGCGCCTCGTCGATCAAAATGCTGTCGGCCTCGTCGACGATCGCGAACCGATGGCCGCGTTGCACCGGGGTTTCCCCCTCGGAATGAATCCCGCGTCCGAGAAACGCTTGCTCAAATGATTTGCGGTGAGTGTCGCCTAAATGCAAGCGCTTCAGTTCGTCGCGAAGGAAATCGAAGCCGAATTCCTTGCTTGTTCCGTAGGTGATGTCGCACGCGTAAGCCGCTCGACGAACGCCGTCGCTTTGACCGGTGAGGATTCGGCCGACCGACATTCCCAGCAGGCCGTAAACCGGAGTCATCCATTCGGCGTCGCGATTGGCCAGATAATCGTTAACGGTAACGACATGTACGCCTTTGCCCGGCAACGCGTTTAAGAACGCGGGCAACGTGGCGACGAGCGTTTTTCCCTCGCCCGTTTCCATCTCGGCGATCATGCGATTGTGGATCGCCATGCCGCCGACGAGTTGAACGTCGAAGTGTCGTTGGCCGATCGTTCGCTTGGCGGCCTCGCGCGTGAGCGCGAACGCCTCGACGAGCAGATTGTTGAGATTCTCGCCGAGCTTGGCGCGATTGCGGAGCGCCCTGCTACGTTCTCGAAGCGTTTCGTCGGTTTCTTTGATCAGCGTCGGCTCGAGCGCGTTGATTCGATCGACGTCGAGCGCGAACCGGCTCAGCCGGCCCGCGTGCGTCGTCACCGCCAAGCTCTGTACCTGATTCATCCAGTTCGGACCGAGACGATTCGCCATCTTCCCGTTCTCCACCGCGTTTCGGCTGTTTGAAAGTCGCGTCTGGTCGCCGTGCCGCGCCTTAAAACAACAGGACGGCGGATCGACCGATTGTCCCGATCGATCGGGCGATTCGGATCGGATCGGATCGGATCGGATTGATGCGATTCGATCGACTTCCTCGCTCTTAGTGTTTTGGGGTTTTGGGGTGCACCAAAATGCTTTGCGCCGAGAATTCCACGTAATCGCCGGGTCGAAGTGTGTCGGAGCCGTCGTGCTCGATCCAATCGCGGAGGATCGCCCATTTCTTTTCGCCCGAGGGAGTTCCAGGACGTTCGGAACCGGGAGCGTCGCCCCAAAGAACCATGATTTTCCCGGTCAGTTGCACGAACAGCCCGGCGGGATATTGAGCGTGAATGAACTCGACCCTGCGCGGCTTGCGACCGCTTCCCAACGGCGGATTTTGGCGATCCTTAAGAAACTTGGCGAGCCGAGCCGCGGCGACGGCGCGCGGGTTCGGCCTGGCGTAATCGTCTCGTTCGGTACGCTTCGACCAAACGACCCCGGGGGCGGTCGATGAAGGCGATTCAAGCCCGTAGATCGGCGGCAAAACGCCGCTCGCTCCCAAATTGAGTTCGTCGGTCGGCAGAATCACTCCGTTGGAATCAAGATAAATCGGTATGTTTCCTTTGATGGATGCGACCGCGGCGGGCTCGCGATATTTGGGCCTTACGATCACGCGTTTCGGGTATTTCAGCTCGACGCGTTCGACCTCTTCGATCCAGGGAGAATGGAGCTGAAAATCGCGCCTCAAGCCCTCGGGATCGGTCGTCAGAATCGACGCGGTTTTGGGACGTTTCGACGCGACACGAACGTGTTCGAGCAACCCCTCTTTGCCGAGCTTGATCCAATTCGGCGGAGCGGGATCGAGCTCGATATCGGCGAACGCGAATTGATATTCGGGACGGTCGTTCACCGACGCTTCGAGCGACTTGCGCAGCCTTGCTCCGCCCAAAGAAATCAACGCGATGATCGCGGTTCCAAGCGTGACGAACGCGGCGACCCGCGCCCATAAGAACCAGTTCGGCGGCGCGGTGGAAGTCGGATCGGCGGGATTGGCCTCGATCGTTTTACGCTTGCGGGAAGCCGGTTTTTCCGGGTTTTGGCGCGATTGATCGGCTTGCGTCGGGTCGCTTCGTTGTGGATCGTCGCGATTCGGTTCACGAGGCGATCGCTCGACGTTTTCAACGGGAGCGAGCGATGAGCGATCGACGGGGTCGGATCGATTCGCGTAAGGTTGGGGAACGGGTTCCGTGGGCATCGTTCCCTCGATCTCGCGATCCGCCGCGACCTCGACCGTTCGATCCCGATCCGTTTGCTCAAACGAGCGTTTACGTTTTGATCCGGATGAACCGGTCTTTCGCGTCATCGACAAAGCCGGATCACCAGATCGGTATTTGTACTTCCAATTGATATCCCGTTCGGCTCGTCACCTCGCCTCGAACGTGATCGATCAACTGGATGACGTCGGCCGAGGTCGCCCCCGGATGCGCCACGATGAAGTTGGGATGCCGATCGGAGACCTCGGCGCCGCCGATCCGCACCCCTTGCATTCCGGCCTGATCGATCAGATACGCCGCCGAGATTTCGGGGGTCGGGTTCCTGAAAATACATCCACACGATTGATAACCGTAAGGTTGTCGTTCTTTTTTGACGATCCAGATTTTTCGCATGCGTCTTACGACCGAATCGGGATCTTCCTCTTCGAGTTCGAACTCGACGGAAACGATCACGGGTTCGTCGAGATTCGACGAGCGGTAGGAGAAGCTGAGTTCGTCGTGCTCGCGCGCCTGGATCTCGGCGGTTGAATCGACGACGACGACGCGCCTGGCGAGCGGTCCGATCACGCCTTGGCGTCCTCCCGCGTTGCCGCGCACCGCGCCGCCGACGGTTCCCGGTATTCCCGTCAGGATTTCGAGCCCGGCGAGCCCGGCGCGCGCCGCCCGCGAGATCAAGGCGGTGAGCGGAACCGCGGCGCCCGCTTCGATTCTACGCCCATTTATTTGAACATCCGAAAGCGCCGGGCTTTCGAGGTGGATCACCAAACCGTCGACGCCTTCATCGCGGACGAGAACATTCGATCCGCCGCCGAGAATGCGGATCGGCATTGATTCTTGTTTGGCCCAGCGCACCAGAGCCGGTAGTTGTTCAATCGTACGGGGTCGAGCCAAAAATCGCGCCGCGCCTCCCAGGCGAAACCATGTGTGAGGAGCGAGCGGTTCGTCGATCCGAACGATTGGCGCCAGTGCGTCGGGAACCTCCATCGATCAACCTCGAATTGGGCGTATCGCCCCGAACGGCGTAATCGCCGCGGAATTGGTGATGCGTTCGCCGACCCCGTTCCTATTAAAAAGAGCGACTTCGGCGATCGGCGCCGCCTTTAATGAACCACGCGCGATCGTTCCTCGGCCGGCGATCGTCTCGTCGCGATTCGGTCGTATCCTAGCCGCGTTGTTCAAGAGCGTCAAGGAAGGAGGGCCGGCTCGGTCCGGAGCGAGAATCGAAAGATGTGCGATCCGTGATTGATTACAGGCTGGATGGAAAACAGCGAACGCGATCGAGCCGAATAAATCTTTTTAACTTATGAAAGGATTCTTCGTATCGCCGAAACGAAAACACGGAAACTCCGCGAGAAGTTTCGATCGGGATCGAGATGCCGACCGATCGCCTCGGCGTCGGCCAATTTTCGAAATCCCTTTGCATATCCTGAATCCTTCAACAAACGGTCGAGAGCCTTCCAGGTACCTCCTGGAATCGCATCGGGATCCCTGTATTTCTTTCGATTTAATAAGTTTCTAAATATATCTGGAAAAACCGACCGGATGGCGTTGACGTCGCCGAAGTACCAGGCTTCAAGTTCTTCAACGACGATTCGAGCCGTCACTCTCTCGGAGATTCCGGCGGCTTCGGCGGCGTCGACGATTCTTCGCTTCAGTGGGCGACAGTCGGCGCCGTTGGAATTGATCATTACAATAATACGCCAATCTTTTGTTTTGTTATCATGTTTGAATCGGGCGGCGTAACCTTTTAAACGCATTGGTAAATTCTTGAATAAATCGCTTTTGCCATGAAAGGCGTGTGTGACAAATGTATGAGGCGGTTCAATCAACTTGGGTAAAAAGCTGTCGAGCGCGGCTTGAGCCGAAGGATCCTCAAGAAGGAATTCGATATTCATCACGGATTTCCCCGGCGGAATTGATCCTCGGTCCAAAGGTCGCCGAGCGCGGCGCCTTCACGAACGAATTCGAGAATCCCTTGGATTTTATCGGCGCGTTCGATCGTCGCGTATCCCGTGTCGGGATCGCGATCCATGATCCAAAGTTCTTCGGGGCGGAGCGAATTCACGAGCCTGGGCGAGTACGTTGAAACGAACACCTGGGATTTCACCGAATGCGAGCGAAATTCTTCGACGAGGATGTCCAAAAGCCGCGGATGAAGTCCGTTTTCGGGTTCCTCGACGCATAGTAGAGGCGGCGGATCGGGATCCATTAAAAGTGCAAAATAAGCCAGTATTTTGATCGTTCCGTCCGAAACGAATTTGGCCAGGAAGGGATCGTTGAAAGGAGCGTCTTTAAACCGCAGCAAGAGGCGACCGTCCTCGGTTCGTTTGGAATGGACGCTTTCGAGTCCTGGAATTTTTTGGGTCGCTCGTTGGAGAATCGCTTCGAAGATTGTGGTTTTGTCCTCGGCCAAATATTGAATCACGTTGGGGAGATTCTCGCCGCCGCGCGAAAGGCGCCGCTTGGCGCCGGCCTCGGGAATTCGCCGCGCCTCTTCGGGGTCGAAATACGATAAAAACCAGCCTTCGATAAACCGACGGAGACTCGCGATTCGCGGGTTCTCGGCGAATTGCCCCAAAGCCTTGACCGCGAGAATGTCCGAGCCGTCAAGATCGACGTCGATTGTCTCGTCATAGTTTTCCGGATCTTTTCCCGTAATCACTTGACCGACGCCGTTTTTCATATCAAGAAATCGAAACGGCTGGCCGGATAGCTTTTTTTGTTTCCACATTAAAATCTCTTGTGTGATTTCCGGCTTTTCTTTGACGGAATCAATCGATAAAATATAAGTTATAAGAGGAGAAAGTGCTCGTTTATTGAACAAGAAATCGCTTTCTCGGTATTGCATTTCGAATTCAATCGGCCCCGAGGCGCCGCGCGATCGCAATTCGCGAAACCGTCCGCGCGGCTCGAGAGCCTTGCGGACGTTCGTTTGGAGCGAATCGGAAAGAAAGCCGAAAACGTCGAAAAGCGTCGACTTGCCGCACCCGTTGGGACCGAGCACCACGTTTAACGGCTGCAAATCGTCGAGCTCCAGATCCTTCAAAACGCGATAATTCTTAACTCGCAACTTCTTGATATAAGGCATGCGGCGACGTCTCGGCTTTCCGAATTAGATGAATTCATTGATCAAGTTTTCAAGCATCTCTTGCCTGCCGCTGGGATTGGCCGCGGCCTCGCCTTTGGGAGCGATGTAAGCTTCCAGATCGGCGAGAGTCGCCTTGCCCGATTCGACCTTGCGCGCCAGATCGCCGTTCCAGCTCGAATAACGCTCGGCGACGAAAGCCGCGAGCCTGCCGTCCTCGCGAATCGCATGCGCGATCTTGAGCCCGCGCGCGAACGCGTCCATCCCGCCGATGTGCGCGTGGAAAAGGTCGATCGGCTCAAAGCTTTCGCGGCGAACCTTGGCGTCGAAATTGATCCCCCCCGTCGAAAATCCACCCATTTTAAGAATCACCAGCATGCACTGCGCGGTCAAGTAAATATTGGTGGGGAATTGATCGGTATCCCAACCCAACATCGGATCGCCGGTGTTGGCGTCGATCGATCCGAGAGCGTCGGCCGCGACCGCGACTTCGAGCTCGTGCATCATCTCGTGACCCGCGAGGGTCGCGTGATTCGCCTCGATGTTGAGCTTGAAATGCGAAGTGAGATCGTAAGACCTGAGGAAATTGAGGCACGCCGCGGCGTCCGAATCATACTGATGTTTGGTGGGCTCTTTGGGTTTGGGCTCGATGTAAAACGTCCCCTGAAAGCCGATTTGCTTTTTGTAATCGACCGCCATGTGGAGGAATCGGCCCAGATGGTCGATCTCGCGTTTGATATCGGTGTTGTAGAGCGTGGAATAGCCCTCGCGTCCGCCCCAAAAGGTGTAGCCGGCGCCTCCGAGTTCATGAGTGACCTCGAGCGCCTTTTTCACCTGAGCTCCGGCGAAGGCGAAGGCGTCGAAATTGGGGCTCGTCGCGGCGCCGTGCATGTAACGCGGGTTCGAGAAGAGATTCGCCGTTCCCCACAGCAGCTTGATCCCGGTACGCGCCTGCTCTTCTTTCAGCACTTTGGCGATGGCGTCGAGATTGGCGTGGCTTTCTTTGAGCGTTTTGCCCTCGGGGGCGACGTCGCGGTCGTGGAACGCGTAAAAGGGGACTCCAAGCTTCTCCATAAACTCGAAAGCGCCGCGGACGCGGTTGATCGCCCCCGCGACACCTGTCGTACCGTCGTCCCAAGGTCGTTTCGCGGTGCCGACTCCGAACGGATCCGAGAGAGGATTGGTGAACGTATGCCAATACGCCACGGAGAACCGAAGGTGATCGCGCATCGTTTTGCCGGCGACGACCTCGTCGGCGTTGTAATGTTTGAATTCGAGAGGATTCTTCGATTTCGGTCCGCCGAACTCGATTTTCGACACGCCCGGAAAATACTCGGCCATCGCCCCGCCTCGCTTGTAATTTCAATCGACCTCGATCGTTCATTGGAGACGACATCTTAAACGAACCGCGAGCGCGCTCAAGCCCCTCGAATTCGAGATGTACGTGCAATCGAGGAGGCTTGGAAGCCGCGATCGGGCGATCCCGAAAAATAGTGATCGTGGGCTGGAAGATCCGGCGAGCGAGGAGGAGGAGTCGCGTTGGAATTTTGTTGAACCGCGCGGGCTCCGTCGATATATTGATTTTATAACGATCGTCCTGATGATTGAGAGGCTCGATCGTTCCCCCCTAAGTTTTCGGTTCAAACCGGCCTTGTTCCTCGATTATTGAGGTTTCGCCGATGAGCCCGACCGCTCGCGCCGGCGTTGGAATCTTAACCCGCATCGCTTGCGGCGCGTTCGTTTGCGCTTCAATCGCGGCGATCTCTCGGCGTGCCGACTCCGCCGAATCGGTTCCCGCGGTGAAAGAGCCCATTTGGACGAGCGAGCAGCGGTCGCATTGGTCGTTCATTCCTCCCGTTCGGCCCGAGGTTCCTCGCGTTCAAGATCGAGCGTGGGTGCGGAATCCGATCGACGCGTTCATATTGAGCGATCTGGAATCGGTTGATTTAACTCCGGCGGCTGAAGCCGATCGGCGCACGCTGATTCGCCGCGTGACGTTCGATTTAACGGGCTTACCGCCGACTCCCGCCGAGGTCGATGCGTTTCTCGCCGACTGCCGCGTCGACGCTTACGAACGGCTCGTCGACCGTCTGCTCGCGAGCCCGCGCTACGGCGAACGCTGGGCGCGGTTTTGGCTCGATCTGGCTCGTTACGCCGAAAGCGACGGGTTCAAGAGCGATCTCCCCAGGCCGAACGCCTGGCGCTATCGCGACTGGGTGATCGAGGCTTTTAATCAAGATATGCCTTATGATCGCTTCGTTCAGCTCCAATTGGCGGGCGACGAGATCGCTCCCGGCGATCCCAAGGCGTTCATCGCCACGGGGTTCAATCGCAATTGGCCGTATGAAGATAACAATAAGTTCCCCGGATTGAACCGGCAGCTCATCCTCGACGACATGACCGACACGACCGGGGCGGTGTTTCTCGGTTTGACGATCGCGTGTGCGCGGTGTCATGATCATAAGTTTGACGCGATCAGCCAGAAGGATTATTACCGCTTCGAGGCGATGTTCGCGGGCGCCGAGGCGAAGGACGATTATTCGATCGCGTCTCCCGAGGAGAAGGCGATGCACGCGTCGGTTTCGGCCGAGACCGAGGCGCGGCTTTCACTCGTTCGGAGGGCGGTCGATTCAATCGAACGAACATACAAGCTTAAGTTATTGAAAGACAAGCTCGCCAAGCTTCCCGCCGACGTGCGTAAGGCGCTCGAGACCGATCCCGAGGAACGATCGGCTTTTCAAGAAGATTTGCTCGCCAAGAACGCGAACATGATGACGATCGAGCCGAAGGCGATCGCCGCGGCGATGACCGATTCGGATCGCAAGTTATGGACCGAGCGTCGTAGAGAGATGGAATCGGTTCGGAAGGAAGCCCCGGCGCAATTGCCGACGGCGATCGGCATGACCGAACCCGGAGGCGAACCCGCCGCGGTTCATCTGCTGTTCAAAGGGAATTTGCTCAATCCGGGCGAGGCGGTCGCTCCCGGTTTCCTCTCGGTTCTGTGTTCGGGAAGTCCAGACCTGAACACCTGCGAATGCGATAAGAATAAGCAAGAGAAATCGGCGTCGGCGGAATCCGAGCGGAAGAGTTCGGGTCGAAGGCGGGCGCTCGCCGAGTGGCTTACGCGCGACGACAATCCGCTGACGGCGCGGGTGATCGTCAATCGGCTTTGGCAGAATCATTTCGGCAGGGGGATCGTGGCGACCGCGAGCGATTTTGGAACGCAGGGCGCCGAGCCGACGAATCCCGAGCTGCTCGATTGGCTCGCGACCGAACTTGTCGCGCGCGGGTATCGGCTCAAGGCGATGCACCGGCTGATGGTAACAAGCTCGACATATCGGCAATCGTCGCTCGGTTCTCCGAAAACGATCAAAGAAGATCCCGACAACACGCTTTTCGGACGGATGAACCGGCGGAGGATCGAGGCCGAGGCGGTGCGCGACGCGATCCTGGCGGTTTCGGGCGAGATTGATTTGAGGATCGGCGGGCCGAGCGTTTATCCCGAACTGCCCGCGGGAATCAATCCCCGAGGGGGCTGGAAGGCGTCGCCGAGCGAGGCCGATCGGAATCGCAGAAGTATATATGTGTTTGTTAAACGCAATCTCAAATTGCCGCTTTTTGATGCGTTTGATTCGCCCGACACGAACGTGACTTGTCCCGAGCGGTTGACGAGCGTGAACGCGCCCCAGGCGCTGACGCTGCTCAATTCGGATTGGACGTTCGAGCGAGCGCGAGCGCTGGCGAATCGCGTTTTGAACGAGCGGGGAGCGTCGATTACGGATCAAGATTTTATCGAAACGGTTTACGAGTATACGTTTAGCCGAAAGCCGAATTCGGTCGAACTCGAACGAGCGATCGCGTTTTTGAAGCGTGATCGCGAGCTTTATGAACGTGAATCGAAGAAGTCGGTCGACGATCGCGTTCCGGCGGCGGTCGATCGATCGCGGGCCGCGGCTTTGGCCGATTTGTGCCACGCGATGATCAACTTGAATGAATTCGTTTTCGTCGATTGACGATTCGCGGTCGACCGCGCCGAATCGCGTTGATACATGCTGGTGTTGATTCGTTGTTTTGATCAGGGCGGGTCGGCGGCTTCGAGGGGGATCGGGCATGAAGATACCGCACGTCGATTGGGTTTCGAGCCGGCGCGAGTTTTTGGAGCGATGCGGGCTCGGATTCGGCGGGCTCGCGTTCGCGGCTCTTCTGGCCGAAGACGGCGTGATTCCCGCGGCCCGGGGCGAAGTTCCCGCGATCGACCCGCTTCGTCCGCTCGCGCCCCGTCCCTCGCACTTCGCTCCCAAAGCGAAAAGCTGTATATTCTTGTTTATGGAAGGCGGGCCGAGCCATATCGATCTTTTCGACCCCAAGCCCGAGCTCACAAGGAACGCCGGCAAGCCGCTGCCGCCGAGTTTCGGCAAGGTGTTCACGCCGATGGGGGTGGGAGGAAACACGCTCCTCGCCAGCAAACGAACGTTCAAACAATACGGCGAAAGCGGAACATGGGTTTCCGATTGGTATCCAAACATCGCCGAGATCGTTGATGAAATCGCGGTCGTCCGGTCGTGCACCGCGGACGGGCTCAATCATGTGGGCAGCGTGTGCCAGATGAACACGGGGAGCATTTTGGCGGGTCGGCCGAGCCTTGGATCGTGGGTCACATACGGCCTGGGGACCGAGAATCAAAATCTTCCCGCGTTCGTGGTGATGAACGACGCCGCCGAGCCCGTTGGAGGGCCGAGGAATTGGGGAAACGGCTGGCTTCCGGCGACGTTTCAGGGAACTCCGTTCCGTCGCGACGGCGCGCCGATTTTGCACCTCGAGCCGCCCCGGGGAGTGACCGACGCGCGGCAGCGCGCCAAGCTCGATCTCGTCACCGATCTCGATCGATCGCACGCGCAAGCGCGGCGCGACGATACCAGGCTCGCGGCGCGGATC
Source organism: Planctomycetota bacterium (assembly GCA_021791715.1). Classification (GTDB taxonomy): domain Bacteria; phylum Planctomycetota; class Planctomycetia; order Isosphaerales; family Isosphaeraceae; genus JAKBCQ01. Next base: position 42,722 of record JAJYWB010000031.1, read on the forward strand.
GCGGCTTACGAATTGGCGTATCGGATGCAGGCCGAGGCGCCCGAGGCGGTCGATCTCGCGGGCGAATCGGCCGAAACGAAGCGGCTTTACGGCCTCGACGACCCGCGCTGTAAAGACTTCGCGGCGATGTGTCTGCGGGCACGCAGGCTCGTCGAACGGGGCGTTCGGTTCGTTCAGTTATACTGCGGGTCGGGAAGCCAATGGGACGCGCACCGCGATATCGAGGGGAATCACTCCAAGCTGTGCGCGCGGAGCGATCGCCCCGTCGCCGGCTTGATCAAAGACCTCAAACGCCGCGGCCTGCTCGATTCGACGCTCGTCGTTTGGGGAGGCGAATTCGGCCGCACGCCGATGAGCGAAAAGAGCGACGGTCGCGATCACAACCCGTACGGATTCACCGTTTGGTTCGCGGGGGGCGGCGTTAAAGGTGGGCTGACGTTCGGCTCGACCGACGAATTCGGCCTGCGCGCCGTCGAAAATAAAGTGCATGTTCACGATTTGCACGCGACGATGCTCCACACGATGGGGCTCGATCATCTCAAATTGACGTTCCCGCGCGACGGTCGCGACGAACGCGTGACGATCAACGGCGGCCGCGTAATCCACGATATCCTCGCGTAACCCGCGGCGCGAAACGCCGATCGTCGTCTTTGATCATCGCGCAAGAACAATTCGATAAACTTGATTGATCAGCGGTTGATCGATTTGGCGCCGTCGGCCTTGGCGGCGAGCGAGGGAGCGGTGAGATAGCACGTCAGCCGTTTCACCGGGACGGGCTCGTCGTCCGCGGCCGGGGTGAGCCTGACGCTTCGGTGCGCCGTTTTGGCGGGCTGATCTTTTTCACGGATCGTGATGTCGAACGAGCAGTTGCGGTCGGCGCTCGAGGTTTCGACGACGAGCGGAGGAAGAGTGATCGATTCTTTATGTATTTTAGTACGGTAGGTGATCGGCTGGAATCGGCACGCGGGATGTCCTGGTTTGATTTCGATTTGGCAGCCGTTATCGCTCATCCCGCTGACTCGCAATTCGAGCCGAACGTGATTGACGATCTTGGACGGTTTGGCCGCGGGTTTATTGGCTTTGGACGAATTCTCGTCGGGATTGGCCGAGTCGTCGGCTTTGGGTTTGGCTTTGGCGTCGGGATCGGCGGATTTGGGAGCGACGTCCGCGGGCTCGGTTGCGGGTTTTTCGATCGGCGGGGGTTCGTCGTCGGTCGCCGCGGCGATTCCGATCCAGGTCGCCCCGGTGAACGCCGAGACGATCGTCGCCGCGATCGCGAGCTTCCAAAATCGGCTTGGCATGGCTTCCCACTCCTTGGGATTGGATCGAGACCCGAGCCTTGGGTCCCTCAAATCGAATCGATTCGATCGAATCGCAAACTCGACGAGCGACGAACGCTCGCCCTCGAGTTTTGAAACCTGGAAACATCAAACGACGACGCTTCAAAAACGTCGGCGGGCGAAAGCTAACCCGAACCCGCCGAATCGACAAGGGCAAACGTCGAGCCGAAAAACCTCCAAACCGAAAAGGCGAAGAATCCGCCGGAATGCGAAGTTCTTCCGACCAAATGAACATGAGATATTGTAATATCAATATTGCAGAGTCCGTTTAAGAATTGTTTTGAAACGGATCTCTCATTCATGACCGGTGGATTTTCCTGATTGTTTGAACGAATCGGTGTCGCTTCGATCGGGTCGATCTCGAATGAGCAAGTAGCGGCCGATTCGAGGCGATCGAGGAATCCAACGTGATCGCGGTCGCGATTCGGGGTCGGTCGAGCGGCGGGAGGCGAGTTGATCGCGCGTTTTGGTAGGAATCGAACGAGCGAAATCGAACGTGCGATCGTCCGCCGATTCTGAACTGTCGAGTTCCGGCAACAGGGGGTGGATTTTTTTGGGTCCACCTCGTTACGATGCGTAGAGCACACGCGGTACAGGGATGTCGTCATGAAGGTTGGCGGGGCGAACGGCGTCGCCCGGCACGTGCTCGCAAGTCCTTCCTTTCAAGACGGCGTCTATTCACCGCGGATCGGTTCCAAACCGATCGACGACCGTGATTTTCACCCGTTCACCTGGAGGGTGTTCCAGCGTCATGTTAGGTCGATTCGTCGCGGTTTCGCCTGGATGGCGAGCGTCGGCGATCGCCGCACGGCTTAACGTGGCTTCGGCCCCGAGCGCAAGGAGAATAGCCCGATGACCGTCCGATGGAAGCCCTTGCTGATCCTTTCCGGTCTGTTCGTGATGATCGGCGTTTTGGGGTTGATGGCGATGGCGTTCGCGCTCGCCCCGAGCAAAACCGAAGATATGCTCGCGAAGGCGCGCAACGATCGCGATTCCAAAAAATATGAAGAAGCCAAGATTCATTTCCTGCGCGCTTTGCAGCGGGAACGGACGAGCGGCAAGATTCACAACGAACTCGCGGCGATGTACGCCGATTGGGCGAAGACCGCCGACCCCGACCGGCGCGACGAGCTTGTCACATTGAGCCTGGCCTCGTACGCCGAGGCGGCGAAGCACGATAAAACGCTCGTCGAACCGCGCAAGGTGCTCCTGGGCGAGGCGCTGCGGCAAGGGCAGGATCTTGAGGCCGATCGCTGGGCCAAAGAGTTGATCGCGATCGAACCCGAAAATCCCGACGCGAATTTCGTTTTGGCCACAAAAGCGCTTGAGGAAAAATCTCCCAACGAAAGCAGGATCGAAAAGCATCTGGCGATCCTCGAGGCCGACGTTTCTCGTCCCGTCCGCTCGGCGCTCGTGCGGGCGCTTTTGGCTCAGGCTCGCGGCGAACGCGATCGGCTCGACGCGATTCTTAAAGAAGCGCGCGGGATCAAGCTTTCAGACACTTCGGATCTCACCGATCAGATGGCGTTGCTCAAGCTTCATGTGCTCGACGCCGAGGTTCCCGCCGACCTTCAAGCCGATCGCGTTCGCGCCGTCGCGACGACCGCGGCTTCAATCGTCGAGCGGAATCGGCTTTCGCCCGTGCTGATCAGCCAATTCAGCGGCGTGCTGCAATCGCTACGTAAACGCGTGATCGAAGCGGGGGCGAAGTCCAAACGCCCCGAGGAGGTCGCCAAGCTCGGCGAGGAACTCGATTCGGTGATCGATCGCCTGTTCAATCAAACGACGAAAGATAACAAATCCAATGATCCTCGATTGAGCGAACGTTACGCCGATTATTTGTTGGCTCGGGGCGAGTATCAACGCTGTTTTCAGGTCGTCGAGGGGGCTCTCAAGGCTTCGACGGTGAACGCTCCGGGATTTCAATCGGCGGTGTTGGGTTTGCACGGAACCGCGGTTCGCGCCGTGCTGAGCGACGCTTCCGACCCCGATCGATTCCAGAAAGCCGAGCCTCATATTCAGGCGTTGCTCGCGAGCAAGGTCGCGTATTCGGTCGCGATCGGCCACCTGTTCCAGGGGGCGATCGACCTCGAACGGATGGGGGTCGTCGAGGCCTCGGGTGTGAAAGACGGCAAGGGCGATCCGTCGCGTCACCGCGCAAGCGCGCTTTCACATCTTAGCTTCGCCGCCGAGAATCTGAAAGAGCTCGCGACGGCGCAGGCGCTTTACGGCATCGCTCTTGTTCTTGCGGGCGAGCCGAGCATGGGTCGGCAATATTTGATGCGGGCTTCGAAGCTCGGCGATCTTGAGCCGAGGTATCAAATTTGGCCGGCGTGGTCGCTGTTGCAGGCGGGTTATCCCGAGGAGGCCGAGCCGATCGCGCGGCGGTTGCTCGACGGATACGTGAAATCGGGCGCCGGCGGGGGCCAGATGGAGGCGGCTTTGCACTTGCTTTTGGCCGAGATTCATCAGGCTCGGCGGGTCGACGCCGAACTCGTGAAGGCTCGAGCCGAATACGATAAGGCGATCGAACTGGGACAAAAACGTACGCCCTCGATCGTGATCCGCCTCGCCGAACTCGACGCTCTTCAAAAACGCCCCGAAGACGCGCTCAAGCGCCTCGCCGAACTCAAGAAGACCGCGGGCGATTCTCCCCCGCTTGAACTGATGAAGGCGCGTATTCTTCATGATGTGAACAAGAACGATCAGGCCCTGTCGGCGCTCGACGAGGCGATCAAAGCATATCCCGATCATTTTGAGTTGGTCGCTTTCCGCGCGATGCTTCTTTCTCAGGCGGGAGAGGCCGAGAAGGCCGAGCGCGAGGTCGCCGCTTACGTGACGCGACATCCCTCGGACATGGGAGCGATTCAATTGCGCGTGCAATTGCTCGCCGATCCGCTCAAAAAGCCCGCCGAGGCGCGAGAGATCTTGCGAGCGATCGTCGACAAGGTCGATTCGTCGGCGCCCCTCATTCAACTCGCTCTGTTGGATCTTCAATCACGCGATTATAAATCGATGGAGATGACGATCGCCAAGCTCCGCAAACGGTTCAAGGATCTGGCGGCGACCGATCTGCTTGAAGGGCAACTGGCGCTTTCAAGAGGTAATTTACGAGCCTCGGCGCGTGGATTTGAAGAGGCTCTCAAGAAAGATCCCGGCAACAAGATCGCGCGATTTTGGCTCGCTCAGTTGAAGAGCCGAACGGGTTCCTCGGCCGAGGCGGCGAAATCGCTCGAAGAGATTTTACGGTCAAGAACCTCGAAAGAATTGGAATCGGGCATTCCGCTTTCGGCCGCGGCCGAATCGGCGCTCGCGGCGATTCAGCTTGAAACGGGTGATCACGCGTCGGCGGTGCGTCGGATCAAATCGCTCATTAATGATCAAGATTTAGGAGAACGCGCCCGGCCGTTGCGTTGGCAGTTGGTCGCGGCGTATGTCGCGCGGAAGAACTGGCGGCTCGCCAAGCCCGAATTGGAGAAGTTGGTCGGCGATCCCAAGGCGCCGATCGCCGCCGACGAGCGCGTTCGCGCCGCGGCGTTTTATCAGATGAACGACGAACTCGACGCGGCGCAGGCTCAGCTCGATCTGGCTCGCAAACAAGACCCGACCCTTCCCGCGCTCGTCACAACCCAGGCTCGCCTGTTCGTCAAACGCGAGAAGTTCGATCAGGCGGTCGACGGGCTCGAAAAGGCGATCGCCGCGGTGAAAGAAGCCCCCCCCGAGTATTATCTCCTGCTCGCCGCGGTCCAAAATTTGCGCGATAAATCCGAGAAGGGAGCGGCCCTGGCGCTCGCGACGCTCGATCGCGGACTGAAGGCGATTCCCGATTCGATTCCGATCATTGAAGCGAAATATCAATATATTCGTGAGCATGACGGCGTCGACAAGGCGATCGCGGTCGTCGAGAACGCGGTTTCGGGGAAGACCGATCCGGGTTTGAAGATGCTTTTGGCGCGAGTGCTCCGCGATGAGAAGCGGTTCGACGCCTCCGAGAAGATCGCTCGCGAGATCGTGAAAGCCGATCCCGCCGACGCTCGCCCGGCGACGTTTTTGGTTCGAGTCGTCGCCGATCAAGCGGTCGACGCGATGAATCGGGGCGACGCGCGGCGCGCTCGTTCGTGCGACGACGAGGCTGCGCGGCTGATTCGCGGCTATCGCAAGCAATTCCCCAACGATCTATCATTTGTCGAAGCCGAATGCGAACTCGCCGCCCGGCGCGGCGATATGACGAAGGCTCTCGAGATCACCCGCGAGGTCGATACGAAAGACGCGTCGTCTCCCGCCGGCCCGTTGATGCGAGCGACGATTTACTCGGCGCTCGGCCGCGATTCGGAGACGGTCGAGGCGTATCGCGAGGCGATCACCCGCGATCCCAGACGCGACGACGCTCGGCTCGCGATGGGTCAGGTTGAGATCAAACTTGGCGAATACGACGACGCGGTGCGGCAGGCCGAATACGTGCTCCAGCGCGATCCCGAGGTCGACGGAGCGATCCTGCTCAAGGCTCGCGCGTTGGCCGCTCCCCGCGGCTCGGCGACCGAGACCGCGACGAACCGAGCCGCCGCGGTTCGCTTGCTGAAGGATTACATCGCGCGGAATCCCGGCCTGGGCGAGGCTTATCGCAGGCTCGCCGAGATCCAGATGACCCAAAAACGCCGCGCCGAGGCGATTCAAACGCTTTCGACGGGGCTCGCCAAGAATCCCTCGGATCCGGCGCTGATTGAGTTGTTGATTCGTTCGCTTGTTGATCCAAGTGGATCGGGCAAGCCCGCGACTCCCGCCGAGATCGACGCCGCGGTGCGGAACGCCGAGGGGATCGCCAAAGCCGATTCGGGCGGCGGCGTTCGGCTGGCGCTTTCGCTCGGCTTTCAGCGCGGCGGCAGGCCCGACCTCGCGCTCAAATGGGCCGAGGAGGCCGCGGCCAAACTCGGCACTCCGATCGCCGATCTCAATTATGCGAATTTGTTGTTAACGGTCGGCGAGGCGACCGCCGATCGCGCCGCGGCCGAGCCTCTTTTCCGTCGCGCGGTGACGTATTTCGATCGCGTTCTCAAGGTTCAGGCGAACTCGGTCGAGGCTGTGAACAACAAGGCTTGGATTTTGCACCGGTATTTGGGCGACGACGCCGCGGCGCTCGAGCTTGCGAAGGGATTGGCGGATCGGCTGAGCCCCACGCTTTTGCCCGCCGAATTTTTCGACACGTTGGGTTCGATTCAGCAGGCGCTCAACAAGAACGACCTGGCTGTCGAATCGTTCACCGAGGGTTTGAAGCGTCAGCCGAAGAACGCGATGTTGAATTATCATTTAGGCAAGCTTTTGGCATCGAGTCCTTCGACGTCGATCGAATCCGAGCGTTATTTGAAGGCGGCGTGGGCGGATCAGGCGAAGCTTCCCAAGCCGATTTCGGACGAGGTGAAGTCGCTGCTCGAGCGATCGGCGAAGGCGAATCGGTGAGAGGTTCCGGTGATTCGTCGCCGATCTGAAGACGAGTGATAATACGAAGCTCGATCGGGGGGATTACGATCCCTCCGTTTGTTGCTTAGGACGTTCCGAAAGCCTTGATCCTCTGGACAATGCGCTCCAGGTTCCGTATTGTTCAAGGCGTCGGGCGGATCGCCGATCGGCGCGCGTGCGACGATTCGGCTTCGCCTTCGCGAGGAACCGCTTCGCCCTCGTTCGGGGCGAGCCTCGAATTCTCCAACGAGACGACGCACGATGATTCGATCATTCTTGCTGCTCGCATTCACGGGGGCGTTCGCATCACTTATGTTCACACCAGCTCAGGCCGCGGACGATCACCCCGTCGTGATTATGGAAACCTCGATGGGGACGATCACGATCGAACTCGATCGCGCCAAGGCGCCGATCACCGTCGATAACTTTCTCAAATACGTGGATTCCGGTTTTTACGACGACCTGGTTTTTCACCGCGTGATCCCCAATTTCATGATTCAAGGGGGCGGGCTCGATAAGAACCTGCGCGAGAAGACCAAAGGCGTCGGCAAGGGGATCAAGAACGAATCGGACAACGGCGTGAGCAATAAGCGCGGCACGATCGCGATGGCTCGGACGTCGGATCCCGATTCGGCGACGTGTCAGTTTTTCATCAATCACACCGACAATCGGAATCTCGACGCGGCGCCGGGGCGTCCCGGTTACGCGGTGTTCGGCCATGTCACCGAGGGGATGGACGTCGTCGATAAAATCGCCCAGGTTCGTACCAAACGAGTCGGCCCGCACGAGGCCGTGCCGGTCGAGACGATCGTGATCAAGAGCGTAAAGCTCAAGAAATAACGGTCGTAACGACGATTCCAAGAGATCGCGGGATCGACCGCGGCGGGGACGAGCGTTTCTTGATTCCCGCGCGGTCGGTCCTTAAGATAATGCATCCGTCGGGCTTCACCCCCTCGAGCCCCTTCGTTACCTCGACCGTTTTTATTTCGCACGCCGATTGTTGAAAGGAGATTCGCGAATGGCTCATATCGTCGCCGAGCCTTGCTTCGATTGCAAATACACGGATTGCGTCGTGGTTTGCCCTGTCGATTGCTTCTATGAAGGCGCGCAGATGTTATTTATCCATCCCGAGGAATGCATCGATTGCGAGGCGTGCGTCCCCGAATGCCCCGTCGAGGCGATCTTCCATCAGGATAACCTTCCCGAGGAGTGGAAAGATTTCGTCGAGCTCAACGCCGAAGAGGCGCTTAAGTGCCCCGTGATCACCGAGAAGAAAGACGCGCTCGAGGGAGAGTCGTGCACGCCCGCCAAGAAGTGATCGAGACGATCGCGCGCCGACGCTTAGTCGCGTCGATCAGCCGCGACGAAGATCGTTTCCCGAGCTTCTCGAATCGAACCACGATGAATCTCCCGGTCGAAATCGGCCGGGAGTTTTTTTAGCTCCGTCGCGGTCGAATCATCATCAAAAATTCGCGCGGACCGATTTACTTACAAACAATTAGTGATTCATTAATTGCGAACATATGGAACGGGATCGGCCAAGCCGAGGCGTTCGAAGGCGGATCGGCGAATTCGGCACGAATCGCAGCGTCCGCACGCCTCTCCGACGGGCGAGGGATCGTAACAACTGTGCGTGAGCGAATAATCGACGCCGAGTTCGATTCCGCGACGGATGATCTCGTCTTTCGTCATCCGAATCAGCGGTGCGTGGACGCGGAACGTTCCCGTGCGTTCGACCCCCGCTTTGGTCGCGAGATTCGCCAGCGATTCAAAGGCCCTTAAAAACTCGGGCCGGCAATCGGGATACCCCGAATAATCAACACAATTTACGCCCATAAATATATCAAAAGATCCGAGCGTTTCGGCCCACGCGAGCGCGAGCGAAAGCATCACGGTGTTGCGCGCGGGGACGTATGTGACGGGGATTCCCGTCGCGATCGCGGAATCGTCGCGATCTTTGGGGACTTCGATTAAATCGGTGAGCGCGCTGCCGCCGAAGCCTCTGAGATCGACTTCGAGTTCGAGGTGGCGCTCGACTCCGATCGCCGCGGCGACCCTTCGCGCCGCGAGCTTTTCGACCGCGTGCCGCTGGCCGTAGCCGATCGTCAGAGCGAAGAGCGAGAAACCCGCGCGCCCGGCCTCGGCGAGCGCCGTAGCCGAATCGAGCCCTCCGCTCAAAAGTACGACCGCCTTTTCACCTCGGCCTTCGGCCGGAATCTTAGACTCGAATTCGCTCACAAAAAACCTTTCCTGAATCGGTTCAAAACGATCGATTTCGAACAAGATCCCCGAGCCGCGCGAACGATTCAATCGTATCAAAATGCGCCGGGGCGAACAAGCGCGCCTCGGTTGAACGCCGCCGATCAAACGGACCGAGATTCCCGTCCAAAGAGGCGCCGTCGTCCACAGAATGAGACAATAATATAATACATTTTTATAGTTAATATATTTATATTAACACATGATAACTGGAACAATTTAGATGAAATCGTCGTTCGGGCGTCTGGACCCGCGTTTGTGATCGGCTTAGGATGTTCAAACTCAATCGACGGTCGACCCTGATTCCCGCCTGAAACAAAAGCCCCATGAGCGATCCCTCGAACTCCGAACCCGATTCTTACGCGTTGCGTCCCGAGGACGTTCAGGAGCCGCCGACGCGGCTTTTGGACGCGCTTCGGCAGGTCGGTCCGGGGCTCATTTTGGCGGCTTCGATCGTCGGCACCGGCGAACTGATCAATACGACGGGAATGGGGGCGCAGCAGGGTTATACGCTTCTTTGGTTGATCGTTTTGAGCTGCGTGATCAAGGTTTTCGTGCAGATCGAGCTCGGCCGATACGCAATCTCGCACGGCAAAACGACGCTCGCGGCGCTCGACACGCTTCCGGGACCTCGGCTGGGGACCTCGTGGTTGAGCTGGTTGTGGCTGTTCATGATGCTCACGACGCAGGCTCAGATCGCGGCGATGGAGGGGCTTGTCGGTCAGGCCGCGGATATGGCGTTTCCCGGTTTCATGCCGCGGTTGGGAAGGCTCGTCGCGAACGTTTCGCCCGCGTTCGGGGGTTATCTCGCGGATCACCCCGATTATTTTTGGGCGAGCCTCACTTGCTTCGCGGCGATACTGCTCTTGATTTCGGGAGGATACCGGAGGCTCGAACGCGTGACGACGCTGCTCGTCGCGATGGTTACTCTTTTAACCGTCGCGTGCGTCGCGTGTTTGCCGTGGACCCCTTATCCGATTGATATGCACAAGTTATTAAAAGGATTTTCGTTCGAGACGCCGACCTCTGGAATCGCGCTCGCGTTTTCGACGTTCGGCATTACGGGGGTGGGGGCGAGCGAGCTGTTCGCATATCCGTATTGGTGCATTGAAAAAGGATATGCGCGATACGCGGGGGCTCGTTCGGCCGACGATTCGTGGGCTCGGAGAGCGCGGGGCTGGATGTGGGTGATGCAGGTCGACGCGTGGTTCAGCACGATCGTTTTCACGACCGCGACGATCGCGTTTTACATCATGGGCGCCGCGGTGCTTCATCCCCAGGGTCTTCATCCCGAGGGGGTCGGGATGATCAAAACATTGGCACAAATGTATGTAAAACCGATCGGCGCCTGGACGAAGATCGTGTTTTTGATCGGCGCGTGGGCCGTGCTGTTTAAAACGCTTTACGTGGCGACGGCGGGGAACGCGCGATTGACCGCGGATTTCCTCGATCTGGCCAAGATTCGCAAGCAGCCGACGACGGTCGAGCGCGAGCGAGAGATTCGCCGCTGGCTTATTTTGTATCCGCTTTTATCGCTGGCGCTTTATTTTCTGTTCCGCGAACCGAAACGTTTGATCATCGCGGGAGGTTACGCGCAGGCGATTATGATTCCGTTGATCGCCGGAGCGACGTTGTATTTGCGATATCGCGACCGCGATCCGCGCGTCGAACCGAGCAAGTTGACCGACGTTCTGGCGTGGGTCGCGTTCGTGATCATCACGCTCGTCGCGGGCTTCAGCCTGATCAGCGCGTTTCGATGATTCGTTAAGTCTTCGTCGATAACTTTAAGCGCGGCTCGCATCTTTTGATTGAACGAATGGAGAGATTATATCAAGCATACGATCAAGCGAGCGTCCGATCGAATGATCATTTGAAAGTGTTCACGATATTATCAGAAGACCCTCGCTCGCGCGTCGGGTTGGTAAGATCGCGTCTCGGCCGCGTTAAGCGTTAAGATCGCGTCTTAGCCGCGATCTTGAATTACGGAACGCGAGCGAACCAATAAACGATAACTCGTTCACAGAGATGAACAATAGCGGATCGATCATCGATTTCGATCGCCGTCCTCGCCGATCGCCTCGACGGGGCATTCCTCGACCGCGGCGAGGCACGCCTCGATATCGACGTCCGTCGTCGGTTGTCGATAAACGAAGCTGTACCCCGATCGATCTTGACGTTTGAAAAACGAGGGGGCGATCTCGCGGCAGAGTTCGCAATCGATGCACGTCGAATCGACGTAAAATCGACCCGCAACGTTTTCCGCGACTTTCACCGCGCGATCGGCCATCGTTAGCCCCGTTAGACGACCTTGGAATCGATCCAGGTCATGAGCGCGCGGAGCCGCTTGCCGACCTGCTCGACGGGATGATCGCGATCTTGCCGTCTCAAGGCGTTGAAGACGGGTCGATTCGCCTTGTTTTCAAGGATCCATTCGCGGGCGAACTGACCCGAGCGAATCTCGTGCAAGATCTTTTTCATCTCGACGCGAGTTTGCTCGGTGATGATTCGAGGACCCCGGGTGTAATCGCCGAATTCGGCGGTGTTCGAGATGCTATAGCGCATGTAATTGAGCCCGCCTTGATACATCAGGTCGACGATCAACTTAAGCTCGTGCATGCACTCGAAATAGGCGCTTTCAGGTTGATATCCGGCTTCGAGGAGCGTTTCAAACGCCATTTTGACGAGCGCGCTCACTCCGCCGCAAAGGACGACCTGCTCGCCGAAGAGATCGGTCTCGGTTTCCTCGGCGAACGTCGTTTGCAACACGCCGCCGCGCGTTCCGCCGATTCCCTTGGCGTAAGCGAGAGCGAGCGCCTTGCCCTGCGCCGTGCACCCGTCGCCGACGGCGATCAGGCACGGAACGCCCCCCCCTTTGACGAACTCGCTCCGCACAAGATGGCCCGGTCCTTTGGGCGCGACGAGCGCGCTATCGACCCCCTCGGGAGGCACGACCTGGCCGAAATGGATGTTGAACCCGTGCGAGCACAGGAGGAGATTCCCGGGTTTGAGGTGGGGTTTGACGTCGCGCGTGTAAACGTCGGCTTGAACCTCGTCGGGCAAAAGGATGTTCACAAGATCGCCGGCCTCGGCGGCCTCGGCGGCCGAGACGGGCTTGAAGCCGTCTTTGATCGCGAGGTCGTAATTCGCCGATCCCGGCCGCTGGCCGACGACGACGCGGCACCCCGAATCGCGCAGATTCTGGGCCTGCGCGTGCCCCTGGCTGCCGTAGCCGATGATCGCGATCGTCTTGTTCTTAAGCAAACTCAGGTCGGCGTCCTGGTCGTAATATATCGTCGCCGGCATCCAAAAACCCTTTTCGATAAAACTTGTTCAAATCAAGAAAGCAGTCAATCATGCAAAACTGGAAATCAGCGACGCCGAAGTGCGGCGCGGGTTCGCGCGAGCCGCGTTCGATCGTCGCCGACTCGTATGTGATTAAAGATTCGAGTGGCCGACGATCGCGGCCTCGGCTTCGTCGGGCTCGTCGGGCGCCGCGTCGCGAAAGAGACTGTCGCGCACGAGCGCGATTCGTCCCGTGCGGGCCAATTGGCGAATTCCGTAGGGGCGAACGAGTTCGATGAACGCCTCGATCTTTTTTTCGGGACCCGAAACTTCGATCATCATTTGTTCGGGGCCGACGTCGACGATGCGACCTCGAAAATCTTGCGCCAGGCCGCGGATTTCGCCGCGACGCTCGGCGGGAGCGTCGACCTGAATCAGCATCAGATCGCGCTCGACGAAATCCTCTCGCGAGATGTCGATCACCTTCACCACGGTGACGATCTTCTCGAGCTGCTTGCGAATCTGATCGAGAACGCGATCGTCTCCCATCACCACGAAGGTGATTCGCGAGAGGTGCGGATCCTCGGTTTCACCGACCGCGAGGCTATCGATATTGAAGCCGCGAGACGCGAACATTCCCGATACATGCGCCAGAACGCCCGGTTGATTTTGAACCAGCGCCGACAAAACGTGTCGCATCCTTCCCGAAGTTTTCCGCGGCTCTTCACTCGACATCTAACAAAACCTCGCACGGCGAGACGATCGATCGCTCGCGTTATTCGTTTCATCCCGTCAGGCGCGACGCCCGCGCGCCGACAAAAGGTCGCCTCACACAGTAACGCCCTGGGAAGCGGATCGCAAGCGACGAACAGGCCGACACGTTCGGCGTTCGTCAAAGTTCGCGTCGATATCCCTCCGGACGTGAGACGTCGATTCGTCGTCGGTTTCAAATTCCGTCGATCCGATCACGGACGAAGGATCGCCGAATCGATAACGGCACAAGAACTCCATATGATTAATTTAATATAAATATAATTTTTTGAAGATCTTGTCGGTCGTTTCGTTACGAAAGGCGCTTGACGGACGATCGCGAGCCGTCGATCATCGGGCGGCGCGTCTTGCGTTCTTCCCGATCGACCCGCGAACGAAAGAAACGGGCGAAAATGGACGAATCGAAGGATTACGATCCAAAATGGATGCTGGAGTTGTGTCGGGGGGAACCTAAAATGATCGCCGAGGTGCGATCGGCGTTTCGCGTCGACGCGTCGAAGCGGATCGCCGAGATCCTCGAGGCGATCGATCGCGCCGATATCGCCTTGCTCGTCCGCTCGGCGCACACGCTCAGGGGGATTTGCCTGACGATCGGCGCCGAACCGCTCGCTTCGACCGCGCTCGCGATCGAACAGGCGGCGCTCGCGGGAGACGTTGAAAAGGCGCACGATTTCATCGATCCGTTGATCGAACGATCGGTTCGGCTATTCGAAGCGCTCGATCGTCCGGAGGGAAAATCGTAGCGCGAGGCGCCCGCGATCGATCCCGGAGCGAAGCTGAATCAACCACATATTTATATCACAAGAAAATCAATCGTTGAATTATCCGGATAAGCGTTCGCTCGCTCCTCGTACGCGAGAATCGGATCACTGCGACGATGAACGAGGCCCGCGGCCGCGTATCCGAAGGCTTTCCGCGAAAAGATCGACCTTTGCGACGGGATACGAGGGAGAACATTTTAGTAAGACGCGTTATTATATTTCGTATTCTTAACGCGGTAATCGACGTCGTCGCAGGTTTTATTTCGCTCAATAACCGCGAACATCACGGCGCGGCCGCGTTAAGTTCGCCGTTCCAGACGAGATTCCCCTCGAAGGTTCGGGGTCGCCGATCGAATCCCGCCGAGATCCGCGGTTTTCATTCCGAAATGATGACACATGCATAATTGAATATGATATTCGGTATAATCGTCGATTCGAGGCGCGAGGAGCGGCTCTAACGCCTCGACTCGTCGCTTGATCTTCTCGCCGAATGACGGCGTTTCGCGATCGACCGATCGGCCGATCGAAGTAACGACACGCGTCGGTTGACTTCCCGCCGCCGGCGCGAGATAATAACCTCGACGATGAGATCCTTTCACGAACGTCTTTGGGAACACCGCACATGAGAACCGCCGTTCTGGGATTGGTTCTGATCGTTTCGGCGGGCTCGGTTCGAGGAGACGACGCCTTGGCCGACGCGAAGCGTGATTCGGCGAGGCGCGTCGGCGAGATCTTTCGAGCCAAATGTCATCGGTGTCATGGCCAGGACGGAGCGGTCGAGGGGGGGCTTAATTACATCCTCGACTTCAAGAAGCTCGTCGGCAGGCGCAAGGTCGTTCCCGGTCGACCCGATGAATCCAGGTTATTGCAGCGGCTCATTAGCGCCGACAATCCGATGCCGCCGGCTTCGGAAGCGGTTCGGCCGAGCGCCGACGAAATTGAACTCGTTAAAAAATGGATCGCCGACGGAGCGCCGACCGATCGCGAACACGCCGCCGATCGTCGCTTTATCACCGAACTCGAAGTCGTCGATGCGATCCGCTCCGACCTCGACAAGGCGGCCCCGGTCGATCGCGGCTCATACCGATATTTTACGATCACGCATTTGTATAACGCCGGAGCTCTTGACGACGAACTGGGGACGTATCGTGTCGCGCTATCCAAACTTGTCAATTCGCTTTCGTGGTCGCGAGCGATCAAAAAGCCGACTCCGATCGACGCCGAGGGGACGATTTTGAGGATCGATCTCCGCGATTACCGCTGGACCGCGCGGACCTGGGAGCGGATCCTCGCGAGCGACCCGTATGGATTGATACCAAATCATGAAGCGATGCGATCGATCGTTCGATCGACGGGGACGGCTTTGCCGTGGGTTCGGGGCGATTGGTTCGTTCGCGCAGCGAGCCGACCGCCGCTTTATCACGACGTGTTGCAACTCCCGCGCACCGAGCGCGAGCTCGAACGGCTGGTCGGGGTCGACGTCGCGGCCGATCTGGCGCGGCGCAAGGCGGCGCGGGCGGGTTTCAACGGATCGGGGATCGCGCGGAACAATCGAATCGTCGAGCGGCATCAATCCCCTTTCGGCGCTTACTGGAAAACGTATGATTTCGCGACCGGGCTTGATCGGCAAAACGTTTTCGCCAATCCGCTCGGACCGGGGCGGGAGGGACGATCGTTCCGCTACGACGCGGGGGAGATCATCTTCGACCTTCCCAACGGAATGCACGGCTATTATCTGGCGAATTCGGCGGGAGTGCGGATCGACGAAGGCCCCGTGACGATCGTCAGCGTGAAGAACCGACCCGACCCGCGCGTGATCACGGGCGTATCGTGCATGTCGTGCCACGCGCGCGGGCTGATCCCCAAATCCGACCAGGTTCGTTCGCTCCTCGACGACGACCCTCGCTCGTTCCTCCCGGCCGACGCTCGCACGATTAAAGACTTATATCCCCCCGACGACGACATGCAGAAGTTGTTTCGTAATGATACAAGCCGTTATATCGCGTCTTTAGAGCAAACGGGAGTGAATCCCAAAGGGGCGACCGAGCCCGTCGAGGCGCTCGCGTTGCGGTTTGATCTCGACGTCGACCTCGAAACCGCGGCGGTCGAATCGGGTCTTCCTCCCGCCGAGTTTCTGAAGGGAATCGAACGTTCGCCGGCGCTCGCGCGCGATCTCGGTCCGTTGCGAATCGCGGGAGGGACGGTATCGCGACAAGTCTTTCTGGAGGTGTTTCCAAGGATCGTTCGCGAGCTGAGGTTGGGATCGATCCAGCCCCGCGGTCGCGACGATCGCGCCGTCCCGGTCGCGAGGAACGCGGGTCGAAACGCTCAGGCGTTTTCGTTCGGCCCGGCGAACGGAAACAACAACGGGTACTTTTTCTATTATAGTTTTGGAGACGGCGCCAATTTCTTCAACCTGGGAACTCCGGGGGTGAGGAATAACCGCGCGATCAACAATCGCGCGGCGAACAATCGCGTGGATCGCGTCGTCGACGATCCCGCACGTCGCTCGGTCGATATCGAACCCGCGATCGTGGTCGATCTCGACGCGGCGATCGCCGATCAGGCGCTCGATCGGGCGAGGCGCAAACTCATCATACTCGATCAAACGCGCGGCGTTTTACATCGTTTCAATATCGTCACGCGTAAGCTCGACGACGTTCAGGTGAACCTCGGCGCGAACTCGGGATTGATCAAAATTCTCCTCGGCGACGATTCGACGGCGTATGTCGTGGGCAAGCGGCGAATTTTCGCGGTCGACGTCGATCGGTTCCGCACGACCGACGAGATCGAGCCTGGGATCGAGGCGTTCGACGCCGACCGCGACGCGCGCGGCAGGCTTTTTCTGACGAGCGCCGAGCGTCCCCGCGCCGGGTTTTTCGGCGCGATGTCGTTCCTTCCCAATTATTCGTTCTTTTTCTCGACGGGTGCGCCGGGAGACGATCAAAACGATAAAAGATCGGCGACTGTTGATGTAATTGATCCCGTCGCGCATACGACTTTGGCGCGATTCGATCGCGTTCCCGCGGGAACGTTCGCGCGGGTCCATCCGACACGGAATCGGCTGTATCTGGGGATTTCGCGTGATCGCGACGACGCGAACGTCGCGTGCATCGCTTTCGATTCGCGAACGCGTTACGCTTCGTCCGCGAACCGGCGCGCCGCGCTCGGCGGCAAGTTCGAGATCTCCCCCGACGGTCGTTATCTGATCGACTCGACGGGCTCGGTGCTTGAACTCGACGAACGGCGGAACGACGATCTCGCATTATATAAACGCATCACGGCGCATCTTGATTCGGCGATCGATCCGCCGACGAATCGTTTGTTCGTTTCGACGAAAGACGGCACGATATCCATCTATTCTTATCCTCAATTCGCGTTTAAGCGGACGATTCGAATCGGCGGACGAGCCGACCGGATCTTGGTCGATCCCGCGACTCGGTCGTTCTTCGCCGCGGTTTTACCCGCCGACGGGGATCGAAACGCCGCGCCGAAGGCCGAGTTGAGGGTTTACGACCTCGACGCGTTTCCGCGCTGAACCCGATGATTTTACAAACGTGCATGACGATCGACTCGCCGCGACGAGACACGGATCGTCACGGAGTGCATATACATGATGCATAAGAGAATTTAAGGTTAGATGAACGCCGATTCCGCCGACATCGAGGACGAGACGGCGATCGGGAGGGCGAATCCGTAACGGGGAGGGCGCGCCTACTGGTGAGCCGCATTAGGCTCTTTTCAATTATTCACTAAAAAAACAGCCTGTTCGCCGATGTTTGCGAAAAGCGGCTCACCGGGAGGTTCGCCCTCCCAATTAAAAACAACCGATATCTAGATTTTCAGCATGTCGTTTTTTTTGTCGGTCGGCGCCGAAACCGGTAAAAGCGAGCCGATTTGGCCGAGATCGCTTTTCGGATAACCTCCCAATTAAAAACAACCGATATCTAGATTTTCAGCATGTCGTTTTTTTTGTCGGTCGGCGCCGAAACCGGTAAAAGCGAGCCGATTTGGCCGAGCTCGCTTTTCGGATAAGCTCAAAGAGGGCGATCGCTTTTTACACGATCGCCCGATCGCTTTTCGATTGAATGTACGCGATCGCTCATCGGATCAAGACGTGAGATCTTCCGCGTAATCGAGCGTTCGCGATACGTTCAAACGTACTTCGTTTCGCCGGGTTTGGGGATTCCGCGTCGCGGGGCGTCTCCCCACGCGAACTTTTCGGGGACGAGGTTCTCTTTGGAATTGAGCGCCATCTCCCACGTGATCGCCGAGCCGGTATACGCCGCCATCCGCCCCATGATCGCCAGCAACGTGCTGCGAGCCGCGTAAATCCCGTTGTTGATCGGCTTTCCCGAACGCAACGACGCGAACATCTCGTCGTGCTCGGTTTGATACATGTTGTTGTTGGGGCCGCGATACCGCCATTTGTTCGGCCCCGTCAGCTTGTGGCCGAAGACGTCGCACATCCCTTTGGCGCCGAGGATAAAATCCTTCACCTGCGTGTCGGTTCCCTTCCAGTGGCGGCAATTGTGATACCCGCGGACGTCGTTCGGGTATTCGTAAACAATTGAGAAGTGATCATAAATATTACCATACTTGGGATCGGTGCGAACCTGTCTGCCTCCCGAGCCGAAGCAGCGGATCGGCGGTTCGTCTCCCATCGCCCACGCCATCGTGTCGATCGCGTGCACGGCCTGCTCGACGATGTGATCGCCGCACAGCCAATCATAATAGTACCAGTTACGGAGTTGATACTCCATTTCGGAGCCGACCTGTTCACGAGTAACGGGAGGATCCCAGACTCCGCCCGAATCGTAAGTCGTCTCGATCGCGACGATCGGCCCGATCTCGCCGTCTTTCACGCGTTTCATCGTTTCGCGGCGGGGGTTGTGATACCGCCAGCAAAGCCCCGAGACGAGCGCCAGGTTCTTTTTCCGCGCCTCCTCGACCGTCGCGAGGAACGAGCGAACCCCGGGAGCGTCGGTCGCGATCGGCTTTTCAACAAACGAATGAATCCCCTTCGATACCGCGTACGCCGCGTGAATCGGCCTGAAACCGGGAGGCGTCGCCAAAACGACAAGATCCACTTGATCGATCACGTGTTGATATGCGTCGAAGCCGACGAAACGACGATCGGCGGGAACGTCGACTCGCGCCGTCACGGGAGACGATTTGAGCGTTTCAAGGCTCGAATTGAGGCGGTCGGCGAAAACATCCCCCATCGCGACGAGCTTGGAGTTCGAATCGGCGGTGAGAGCTTGCTCGGCGGCGCCCGTGCCCCTGCCGCCGCAACCGACAAGGCCGACCTTGATCTGGTCGCTCGCTCCGGCGTATGCGTTGCGGCCGATCTCGAGGCTCGCCGCGGCGACGGTCGCCGCGGTCGCGGTGTGCATCAGAAACGTGCGTCGATTCGACGCGGTCGGGGCGGGATTCACGGGGGCTCTCCCATTATCGGGTTCGTCGAACGCGGGTCGGAACACACGCCGCCCGTCGGGTCGTCTGCGCCATATTCGCGATTCGCCGCGGCGATCGCAATCGAATTCCGAATCGAGATTTCATACGCGATCGTGAATTCCAAACGTCTTGGGATTTTTGATCTCGGATATCTCGACTTGTCAACTTAAAGACGAGTCGAACAGGGGAGCGATCTCCTCGCCGCCGGCGAGCTTGAGCGGCCTGCCGAGCCGGTCGCGAATCTCGGTTTCGGGATCGACGCCGAACGATCGGTAAATCGTCGCTCCCAGATCGCCCGGAGTGTAAGGCCGGCTCGCGGGATACGCTCCGATCGCGTCCGACTGGCCGATCACCCGGCCTCCTCGAACACCCCCGCCGGCGAACACCGCCGAAAACACCTTCGACCAGTGATCGCGCCCGGGCTTTTCGTTCGCGTTCTGCTTGCTCAACTTGGGCGTGCGGCCGAATTCGCCCGAAATCACGACGAGCGTCTCGTCGAGCAGCCCGTGCAGCTCGAGATCGTCGAGTAAAGCCGATACGCCCCGGTCGGTCGGCGGCAACAGATCGTTCTTCAAGCGATCAAATATATTACCGTGCGAATCCCATGTTTGAACACGACCCATGTTCACTTGAACGACTGAGACCCCCGCCTGAACGAGTTTCCGCGCCAGCAAGAGCGATTGTCCGAACATGTGCCTGCCGTAACGATCGCGAAGCTTGGGGTCTTCGCGGGTGAGATCGAACGCGTCGGCGACTTTTCCCGATAACAAAAGTGAAAACGCGAGTTCGCGTTGGGTTGAGAGCGAGTCTTTCTCGCCGCCGGCGTTTCCCCAGGCCGCGATCGTATCGCGATCGGCGGCGAAATCGTTGAGCAGGTCGCGCCGGCCTTTCAATCGTTCGACGGTGAAACCGTCGGGGAGAGACAGGCTCTCGACCTTGAAATTGGGTCGATTGGGATCTTGTTTGATTTGCCAGGGATCATATTTTGGTCCCAGGAATCCCGCGTGCTGACCCGGCCAGGTGAGCGGGCCTTCGATGAGAAAAGTGGGCAGCATCACGCCGCGCGGCAGGCCCTCGCTATTGGGACGAAGGTATTCAAGCCCCGACGCGTAGCACGGGTAATCGTCGCGTGAGGCGATTTTGTCGAAGAACGCGCCCGGTTGCGAGTGTCCCGTGAGGATCTCGTGCGTACCGTTCAAGTGGTTGCGGTATTCGTGCGACATCGACCGGACGACCGCGAGTTTATCGGAACGCTCGGCGAGCATCGGCAGGTGCTCGCCGAAATAGACGCCCGGGATTTTGGTGGCGATCGGTTTGAAATCGCCGCGGATCGCGTCGGCGGCATCGGGCTTGGGGTCGAACGTTTCGTGATGGCTCGGCCCCCCCGTCAAAAAGACGAGGATCATCGACTTGATGCGCGGCTTAAGGGGCGTTTTACCCCCGCTCGCTCCCTTCGCCGACGCTTTGCTCGCGAGCAGACCGGGCGTTCCCAATCCCAGAAATGCCGAGAAACCCACTTGAAGGAATTCGCGGCGGACAAGTCCCGTTCGATGGATGTGAGGAACGGTCATCGTCGGCTCCTTTCGATCGTCTTAACGAATTTCATGGGGTGGGATAACGGCTCGGGGCGGGTAACCGGGGATTGTTTAACAACAGTCTAATATATCGACCGTGAGCGCCGCGGGCAAGAGCGCCGCGACGGCGATCGGTTCGGCGGGGTGACATTACGCATCGGTGACGTCGCGATCGTACGCGACGCCTCACCGGGCCGGAGATCTTGAAGAGAGGGCGAATCACTGAGTAAGATATATTAATATCATTATTTAATAATATCGGCTCGGTCGGGCTCTCGATATCACAAAAACATTCCGATTTCGGTGATCTTAAGGGAGGGCGAACAGCCGTGTGAGCCCAATTTACATAATATAATTTCAATATAAATGCCGGCTCGGACGGCGCCTCGCCCTCCCGGAACCCTTCAACGAGGCCTTTCGATTTACGACAAACGCCGGCTCGGTCGGGCTCTCGATATCACAAAAACATACCGATTTCGGTAATCTTAAGGGAGGGCGAACCTCCGTGTGAGCCCAATTTACATAATATAATTTCAATATAAATGCCGGCTCGGACGGCGCCTCGCCCTCCCGGAACCGTTCGACGAGGCCTTTCGATTTACGACAAACGCCGGCTCGGACGGGCTCTCG
>JAJYWB010000032.1 GCA_021791715.1 Planctomycetota bacterium
GATCTAGATGTCGTTTTGTTTTATTTGGGAGGGCGAACCTCCCGGTGAGCCTCTTCTCGGAATATCAGGCGACGACGCCGACGAATCGAACGATAATCGCAAATATCATAATTCGGCTCACCAGGAGGTTCGCCCTCCCAATTTCAGGTTCTCCCTTCCGGTAACGGGTTTTCCCTCGAATCCCGCCTAATATATTAAAGATCTAGATGTCTTTTATTTTATTTTATTTTATATGGGAGGGCGAACCTCCCGGTGAGCCTCTTCTCAGAATATCAGGCGACGAGGCGGTTTTATCGGTGAATAATCGTAAACATCATAATTCGGCTCACCAGGAGGTTCGCCCTCCCAAATATCGGCTCGACCCTCCCGGTGAGCCTCTTATTGTAAACGACGGCGACGAGTCCGATTTATCGGTGAATAATCGCAAATATCATAATGCGGCCCACCAGAAGGATCGCCCTCCCAAATATCGGCTCGGCCCTCCCGGTGAGCCTCTTATTGTAAACGACGGCGACGAGTCCGATTTATCGGTGAACAATCGCAAATATCATAATGCGGCTCACCAGGAGGTTCGCCCTCCCAAATATCGGCTCGGCCGAAGGAACCCGCCGAATATACTTTTTCTTTCCGGAGCGTCTCCGAGATCCACGTAAATCAAATGTTATCTGTTAATATTTTAGATGATAAATGATCGTTTTGATGGATTCTTCAAAGTAGTAAATAAGTCCTTCTTCGGATCGGAACCAGTTTTTTTCGTTGAAGCGGGGTTCGTCGACCGCGGCGGTGTGAATTTCAACGTTTGTTCCACGGAAGATTTTTTGGAAGATCCAGCGCGCACGCGCGGTGTGGAACGCGGTGGTGACGAGAGTGATTGTTTTGAGATCGTGTTCGACGGCGTAATCGCGGCATCGTAGCGCCTCGTCGCGCGTGCTGTTAACTTGTCCCCCTTCGAGGACGACGATTCGATCGCGCGGAACGCCGGATTGGTTGAGGAATTTGCGGGTGATCTCGGTTTCGGTTCCATCAAGGTAGGTGTTGTAGCCGGTTTGGCCCATCAGGATGATCGGCGCGAGTTTTTGATTGTAGAGTTTCACGGCGAATTGGGGTCGATGATCGAGGCCGCCGATTAGAAGGACGATCGCGTCCGAAGGCGCCGGGTCGTCGACTCGGAACGATTCGGCGAAGGCGATTAAAATCTGCTCGCGGGCGACGAACATTACGATCAGGATGAGCGTGGCAACGACGACGAAGAAGAGTCGCCGTCTGAGTCTTCTGACATAAGGATCGCGGGGTCCTGGATAAAGCGGCCCCGGGGCGAGTTGGAAGGAACTCAAGCGAACGCCTTTCAAAAAGCGGACTGAGGATTCTCGGAGCGGGATTCGGAAACTCGCGTCACACGCCATGATATTCGAGCGTGAAATCGCGATCCAGGCGAAGAAAAAGGAGCGGCTGAAAAGGAGCGGCTGAAATTGGAGCGTTTTTTGAGGCGATCGATCAAGGTAGCGGAAAACGAATGGACAGATCGAAAAGTGGAACGGCGAGAAAATCGACCTTGAGATCTTTTCCAAAATAATTCCAAACTCCACTTGCAATCCTCGCAAACGTTGCGTATAGTAAAAGTGTCAGACGAAGAAGCCTTGTACCTAAACGGTTGAACTTGGTTCCACGTAAAAACAACCCAAGAAAGGGGTTCGATCCTATGTCGTCACGTTACACGCCCGGAAACGGGCGCTCCGATCGTTATTCGTCGTCGCAAGACGAGGAATCGTACCGTAAGCCCACTCCTTCGCTCTTGCTCGGCGTCAATCCCGTCGTCGCGAGATTCGAGTCGCGCGAGGATTGGAACGCGCATCGCGACGCCGTCGTCGATTCGCTTCGCCCCGTCGGCCAACTCGAACTCGCGTTCGCCGAACGAGTCGCGGTTCTCCTTTGGAGAATCGATCGCATCGTCCGGTTCGAAACCGCCGCGGCGGCGTCGGGAAGCGAGGAAGCTGCGCTCGAACTCGATTGCATCTCCGCCAATCCCGAACTCGCGTCGTCGAAAGCCGAGGCGCTCGCCGCGGCCAAAGTTCAGGCGCTCGTTTCGCTTTGGGAGGACGTCAAATCGGCGCTCGCCGCCGATCCCGACGACGAGGCGCTCCGCTACGTCGAGGAAAAAGCGCTCCAGCACATGAATGTCTGCATCGATAATGCGCAAGTTCGACGTATTCTTCCTGATTACGAAACGATGCGTGCGA
The DNA here is from genome assembly GCA_021791715.1 of Planctomycetota bacterium. Lineage (GTDB taxonomy): Bacteria > Planctomycetota > Planctomycetia > Isosphaerales > Isosphaeraceae > JAKBCQ01. The sequence goes on from JAJYWB010000032.1 coordinate 2,238, forward strand.
TCGCGGTGTACGAATCGCATCTCGAGAAGTGCCTGAACAAAACGCTTCGAAACCTGCGACGCTTCCAGCACGATCGGAAACAACGCGCCGCGTCGTGATCAATAACCCCGAAAGCACCGACGCGAGCCGCCAAGCCGATTCCAACGACTTCAAATCACGTGACGATCGCTCCGATCGTTCGTGAACGATCTTTACGGCGGAATCGGCGGCGGCCTCGCGTCGGCGCCTATCGGATTATACGAGTAAAAATAACTGTGAGTCGTCGATTTCGGCGGGTTTGAGAAGAACGATCTACAGTATGAACGAACTATCAATAACGAACATTTGCATATCCATATAAAAACAGATCGAACGAACCCGAATCAAGCGTTATCGGTCGCTGTCGCTCGCTTGATATCAACGCGTTTGAACACGCTTGCGACGACGAGATCGGCGAGTCGTTCGTCGGGGCCGAGGGTTTCGACGCGGCGATCAAATTCGTCTCGGGGAGCGGGTTCGACGAGGTGGACGACGTGGCGACCTTGGCGCAAGGTTGAAAGGTCGTTGGCGATCGTCAGATCGGCGCGGTTGTTGCGGCAAGCTTCGCGCGCCGCGGCGATCAGGTCGGAATCGGGAACGTTCGACAGCAATTTAAATCCGACCAGATAAACATTCGGCGACCAATCGCGGACCGAGCGGATCACTTTGGGCGTCGGCCGGCAGTGGATATCGAGCGAACGGAGGTTCGATTTGATTTTGCCCGGAACCGCGATCGGCTCGAAATCCGAGACGGCCATCGCCAAAAACGCGACGTCGATCGGCTGGTTGATCAGCGTTTCGCGGAGCGTTCGCGCGTAAGTTTCGACGGTTCCTTTGGGGAGAACGACGGGATGAAAGCGTTCGCGTACGTTTTGATAGCTTTGAGCGAGATGGATCAGGCGATTCGCCTCGGATGCGAGATCGGTCGAATCGAGGTTGAATCGAGCCTGGCGATCGAACGGGAGCAAGGCGGTCGGCGTCGCGATGTGCCAGACCGAGGCGCCGCGCGCGAGACACGCCTCGCCGATTCTCGCGGCGAACGATCCCGACGAAACGTTCGTGATTTGTCGAACGTCGTCGATCGGCGCGATCGTTCCTCCGCCGGTTACGACGACGTTCATCGATTCGCCGCCATATCTGTGGAATGCGGGCGATGTTCGGGCTTGCGAGCGTTCGTCGCCGCGATCGCCTTGGCTTGCGTCGAGGGGCCTGCGGGGCTAGCTTGGCGTGACGACGCGAACGCATCAAGCGCGTGAATTCGGGGGATCGTAGATCGAGGTTTATTCATGAGTTTAGCAGGCCGGGAAGAGATCGCCGAGACGTTATACGAAGAGACGGCGCGGTGGCCGATTTTCGATCCCCATTCGCACATCGATCCGCGCCGACCCGCGGCGCGCAATTTCGACGAGGTGCTCGGATATCACTATTATACCGAGTTGGCGCATTCGGCGGGGGCGCCCGCCGAGCTGTTCGCCGCGGGGGTCGCTCCGCGCGATCGCGCTCGTCATTTATCGAACTATTTGGGCTCGATCTCGAATACGATCCAATATTCTTGGCTCGTCGAGATCGCTCGCACGTTTCACGATTGGCCGGGGGATTCGATCGATCGATCGACGATCGACGATCTGTACGATCGCGCCGAGCGTTCGAATGCGGGAACCGAATGGGATGATCACGTTTGGAAGCGGTCGCGTCTTGAAGCCGTTTTTCTGACGAACGAGTTCGACGATTCGCTCGAAGGTTGGGATACCTCAAAATATATTCCGTGTTTGAGGACGGACGATCTGGTTTTGAAATTGAACCGGCCCGCGACGGTCGATCGGCTTAAGCGAGCGAGCGGGGTCGACGTGGGGGATTGCGCGAGCCTGAAGGCGGCTTTGGCGGCGCTTTTTGAGAAGTTTTTGGTTCGCGGGGCTCGTGCTTGCGCGATCAGTCTCCCTCCCGATTTTCGGCCGGCGCGAGCCGAATCCAAGCGCTGCGTGACGCCGATCCGCCGCGCGTTGCACGGGCTCGACCTGCGCGGCGACGAGGTTGACGACGTGCGTCGCGTCGTCTATTGGATGCTCGCCGAGTTGTGCGCCGATTTTAAGCTTCCGTTTGATCTGATGATCGGACCGGTGCGCGACGTTTATCCCGCGGGAGTGGCGGGGGGTCGCGATCTGTTCGATCGACGCGTGAGCCTTTACGATTATCGAGAGGTATTCAATCATTTTTCCGGCGTGACGTTTCCGGTATCGACCTTATCGCCCGACGCCGGCGGCGAATTGACCGCGTATTCTTGGATTTTCCCCAACGTCGTTCCGCTGGGTCATTGGTGGTATTCGAATATTCCGGTGTATATCGCGAACGATTTGAGGGCTCGGTTGCAGGCCGTGCCGCGGAATAAGATCGTCGGTTATTATTCCGACGCGTACAAGTTGGAGTTCATTTCGCCCAAGTTCGACATGTTTCGGCGCGTTTTGTCGCGGGTTTTGGCGGAGGATTTTGTCTCGGCGCGGGGTTGGTCGATCGAATCGGCGCTCGAGCTCGCTCGCGAGATTTTGCTGGAAAATCCGCGTCGGATTTTCGCGGGGGGGAAACGATCGAGCTAAAAGTGGTATAATTCACCGGCGTCGGGGGTTCGCTTGCGCGGATGCGTATGGCGAGCGGAACGACCCTCGCCGTCGTTGTAACCGGCAAGGATTTCATCGTCGGCAGGGAGAGCCCGATCGATCGAGTTGTAGCGTTCTGATTCAAAGGTGATCGTCATGGTTGCGCATCGATTGTCAAAAATTTTCATGAATTTACTGATTGTTGGGTTTACGATTGGATTCACGGCTTCGGCTTGGGGGCAGTATCGTCGCGGGCCGGGGATATCGTCCGGGAGCGGCGGCGGGACTGGGACCGGGATAGAATCGGGGTCTGGTTTGGGGACGACGGGGACGGGATCGGAATCGGGATTTGGTTTGGGTACGACTGGGACCGGGATTGAATCGGGGGTCGGAGGTGCGCGGCCCGGGATGGGGGCGCCGCTGACGGGTCCGTTTGTTTCTCCGGAACGTCGCGGGATGCAGAATCGCACGCGCGGCGGATTTTCGGTCGGCCCTGGATCGGGGAGTCGATCGCCCGATTCGCCTGCGTTGCTCGATTATATCGGCGATTCTTCGATCAACGAGTTGGCGAACGGCGAGGCGTTGACTCCCGAGAAGATGGAAGAGTTGATGGGTCGATTGAACGCGAGCGTGCGGAGCATTCCCGACGAAGGCGATCGTGCTCTCGCTCAATTGCGGATCGCGCGGTCGGCGATTATGGGGAATTCGTTTCCCGAGGCGAGGCGATCGTTGGAGCAGGCCGCGCGGTCGGCGCTGCGGGTGAACGATTCGACGATTCGCGACCTGCGGGTGATGGCGACGGTGCGAACCTGGTTGACGTTGGCGGAGTTCCAGATTCGCGAAAGCGATAAAAAGCTCGAGCCGATCGAGACTTCGAAGTTTCCCGCCGAGCCCGCGCCGAAGCCTGGTGAGGCCGTCGGTCCGGTTTATCCGAAGTATGATCGGCTGACTCCGTTCCGCCTGGCGATCGCCGATTGGGACAAAGCCGCCCGACTCGCCGCGACGCTCAACAACAAAGATTACCGCTGCGATACGCTGTTTCACGTGGTTCAATCGGCGGCTGAGGAGGGAGAATCGCTCGGGCTTAAATTGCAGGTCATTGAGAGCGATCGTCGCGATCTCAAGGCCGATGCGAGCGAACTTTGGCGCTTGACCGATCATTTATTCGCGAGCGCCGCCGAACACGCGAATTTGATCAACGTGCCGACCTGGCGCGATCACGCGTTGCTCGAAACGGTAACGCGAGCGGCGTATTGCGATCAGTTCAGCCGGGGGCTCGCGATCGCTCGGTCGATCCCGCGCTCTGAAATTCGGACCGACGCGCTCGTTCTCGTCGCCGAGGGACAAGCGCGCAGCCGACTCGTCGACGACGCGACACGGACGTATCAAGAAGCCGCGACCGCGGTCGCGTCGATCCCGCTCGACGACCCGCGTGCGACGCTTAACGGCGTGCTGATCGATAGCCTGATCTCGGTGGGACGATTCGACGACGCTCGCGCGAGCGTTTCGCTTTATCCCGACGCCGCCAGAAAACTGGCGGCGTTGGGGGCGATCGCCGAATCCCAGGGGCGGCGGGGGCTAGCCGATCAAGCTCGAGCGTGGATCGTGCGGGAGGTCAATCCCGAGTATCGGCCGCAATTGCTCCGGAGGGTCGTCGACGGCGTTCTCAATTCGATCGATTTAAACTCCAGCGGTTCGTTTATGTTGAGGGCGAAATGAACGACGCTCCCCCGAGGAGCGCCGTTTTAAACCGTCGATTCGAAGAAGAACTGATATCTGTCTTTGGCGGCGCGAATACCCGCGTGAAACGCGTGGATATCGAAGCCGAGGACGAAGAGTCGACACCCGAGATCGTGCATGCGGCGGGCGTAATCCGCCCCGCGCGGGACGATTCCCCATGGTTTGCCGGCGTTACGGCACGCCTTGGCGATTCGTTCGATCGCGTGCAGGCACTTCGGGTTTTCAAAATCGCCGACGACACCGAGCGTTTGGCTCAAATCGGCGGGACCGACGAAAACGAGATCGACGCCGTCGATCGCCGCGATCGAATCGACCTGATCGAGCGCCGATTGCGTTTCGATCTGAATCCCCAGGAAGGTTTGCGCGTTGACGCGAGCGACATATTCGCCGATCGGTTCGAGGCCGTAGCGACCGTCGCGATTGCCGCCGTTGAGGCCGCGGCGGCCTCGCGGAGCGAACTTGGCCCATTGGACGGCTTGTTCCGCGGCCGCGGCGTCTTCAACCATGCTGATAATCAAACCGCCCGCTCCGGCTTCGAGAGTGCGCATAATCGACGCGTAATCGGTCGCCGGGAGACGAACGATCGGGTCGAGGCCGTGCGTCTTGGCGACGAGCGCCGCGATCTCGATCTCTTTCATCGTGAGCCCCGCGTGCTCGAAGTCGAGCCAAAGCGCGTCGAATCCGCCGTGTTCGCCGACGAGATCGAGCAATTTGGGACTGAACAACTGACCCAACCCGAACATCCTCGCGACATTCCCCGCCGCGAGGATCTCCTTGATGCGCGCCATCGAAGTTTCCTTGTGGATGATTTCGGCGGTCGACCGTCGACCGACGCCGTTACCGCATGTTACCTTAATCGAGTTCCGGCGGCGGATCGACCGTCCCGATTCCGATCCCGGCGCGCGGCGCGATCCGCGCGCCGCGTCGCGACGACAACCCGACATTGCAAATGCATCAATGAACATGATCACTGGGTTATCGGTAAAGCAAGGCGTGTTCGAATCGTCGGGCCGAAGCCCGCTGGGGGACGATCGCTTGCGGTTGGCTTTCGATCGTGTTTTCTGGCGGCTGGCGCTCGGCGTATTCGTTTTCAGCGAGTTTCAAACGTGGGCGTTCACGTTAAGGGTGGCGCCTTGGGCGCCTCTTTCGCGGCGGATTTGGTACGTTTTGTTTCAATCGCCGAAGTTGTTTTACTTCGCGCTTTTGATCGCCGCCGCGGCGACGATCGCGATCGATCTGACGCTTCGGTTCGTCGTCGATCGCCTGGTTCGTTACTGGTCGAATCCGCGCGGGGTCGACCCCGAAACCGCGGTGTTTCGGCTTGGGCTTGCCGAGCGGGAGCGCGATCACGTTCCGGCGCGACGACTGAGCGACAATCGCCGTTGGGACGCTGGGCTTCTCGTTCTTACCGATCGCGGCGTTTGGTTTCTGCCGCGCGATTGGGATCGCGATTCCTTTTCAACGTCGTTCGCCCGATTGCGTTCGGCGGCGATCGTTCCCGGTCCCAAGCCGGCGCGGGGATTGATTTTGGGATCGCCTCGCCGGTTGATTCTCACGACCGATTCCGACGAACGAGAAACGTTCGTCGTCGGCGATCCGACGCGGGCCGCGGCTTGGTTTCACTCAACTTGATATGCCGGCATGTGCAAATGCTACAGTCTATTCGCACGGCGGATTTCTTACTTAAGCTGATATACGCGCGTGGATCGGTTGACGCGACGTCCTTCGACCGCTCGACGTCGCGATACCTTTTCGACCGCGAATCGACGCGACGAATCGAATTTGACCGGGCTCAAACCGACTTCGAACTCTCGCCGGCTCAAAGTGAATTCGAACTCTCGCCGGGTCAACGCGACTTCGAACTCGATCGGGAACAAAGTGATATTGAACTCTCGCCGGCTCAACGTGACTTCAAACTCGATCAGCACCAACGTGACTTCGAACACGCACAGGCGCGTATCGATTCGAACTCGCGTCGGCGCGGCGGCGATCTCGCCTTTGCTCGGCGATTGCGACGAACCCGAGACTCGTTTTGACTTTCATCTAAAAGAGAAATGATATGAAGGTATTGATAGCCGATTTTTTGGACGAGACGAGCGTCGAGGCGCCGATTCTGGGCGATCGGACGACGATCGAGATCGCGCGCGCCGCGAACGAGGACGAACTCGGGGATCGGCCCGTCGACGCCGACGTGATCATTCTTTATCACGATATTTCGAGGCTCTCGGCGCGCACGCTCGAGCGCGCCCCGCGGTGTCGCGGGGTCGTCCGCGCCGGGGTCGGTTACAACAACGTCGATATCGAAACCGCTGGGAAGCTGGGGATCGTCGTCTGCAACGTACCCGATTACGGAACCGAGGAGGTCGCCGATCACGCGATCATGCTGCTGTTGGCGATGGCGCGTAAGCTCGCTCCGTGTGATCGAGCGATTCGATCCGGCGAGTGGGATTACCGGTTCGCGCTCGGAGCGCCTCGGCTCCGCGGTAAAACGATCGGGATCGTCGGTTGCGGACGCATCGGCGCCGCGACCGCTCTTCGCGCCAAAGCGCTCGGGCTGAACGTGCTGATTTACGACCCCAAGATCCCCCACGGAGTCGAGAAGGCGCTCGGAGTCGAGCGGGTTCAATCGCTCGCCGAGCTCGCCGAACGAAGCCTTTTCGTCAGCGTTCACTGTTATCTTGATCAATCGACGCTTCATCTGATCGACGCGAATTTCTTTGCAAAACTCGCTCCCGGTTCGTATTTGATCAACACGGCGCGGGGGCCGATCGTCGACGAGAACGCTTTGCTCGCGGCGCTCGATTCGGGAAAGCTCGCGGGAGCGGGGCTCGACGTCGTCGAGATCGAACCGCTCGCAAACGATCGCTTGCGTAAACATCCGAATATTATTCTCACGCCGCATTCCGCGTTTTACAGCGTCGAGGGCTTTATCGAGCTCCGATCGAAAACCGCGGCCGAATCGATGCGGTTGATCCGCGGCGAAGACCCGCTCAACCCCGTGAACCGCGAGTTTCTCGTCGATCCCAGGTATCGTCGCCGTCGCTGATCGTAACGGTTTATGAATCAATTATATTCCTTAATGTAAAAAGGCGTTAATAATGCCCGCGGTTCAAGAAAAAACACAAACACGTGAACTGATGGAATCGATTCTCGCCGAGCGGATCCTGATTCTCGACGGCGCGATGGGGACGATGATTCAGCGTTACGGGCTCGACGAGGCCGATTTTCGCGGCGAGGAGTTTCGCGATTTCCCCACGCCGCCGGGGAAGGGATTAAAAGGTTGCAACGATTTACTGGCGATTACGCGTCCCGAGATCATCGAGGAGATTCACCGCGCGTATCTCGCAGCGGGCGCCGACGTGATCGAGACGAACACGTTCAACTCGAATTCGATCTCGATGGCGGGCGATTACGGTTTGGGCGATTACGTTTTTGAGATGAACCGCGCCGCCGCGGCGCTCGCTCGCCGCGCCGCCGACGATTTCACCGACCGCGACCCCTCGAAGCCCAGGTTCGTCGCGGGAAGCATCGGACCCACGACGAAGGCCGCGAGCGTCGTCGTCGACGTCAACAGGCCCGGTTACCGCGCCGTCACGTTCGACGAACTCGTTGAATCGTATTACGAGCAAGTTTCTGGATTGATCGCGGGAGGGGTCGATCTGCTTTTTCCCGAAACCGCGATCGACACACTCAATCTCAAGGCGTGCCTGTTCGCGATCGAAAAGTATTTTGAAGATCATCGGATGCGAATTCCCGTTTCGGCTTCGATCACGATTCCGAGCCGCGACGGCAGGACGCTTTCGGGACAAACCGCCGAGGCCGCTTGGATCTCGATCTCGGGCTACGATTTGCTGAGCGTGGGGATCAACTGCGCGCTCGGCGCCGATCTGATGCGTCCTTATATCGAAACGTTATCAGAGATCAGCTCGGTTTATCTCAGTTGTCATCCCAACGCGGGTTTGCCCAACGAGTTCGGCGGTTACGATCACACCCCCGAGCTGATGGCCGAGATCGTCGGCGAGTTCGCGGCGAACGGTTGGGTGAACGTCGTCGGCGGGTGCTGCGGAACGACTCCCGATCACATCCGCGCGATGGCCGAGACGCTCCGCGCGTATCCTCCGCGTCGACGCCCAAAGATTGCTAAGATGTCTCGATACAGTGGATATGAGCCGTTGGTGATTCGTCCCGAGACGAATTTCATCACGATCGGCGAGCGGACGAACATCACGGGATCGAAGCGATTCGCGCGGATGATCAAAAGCGGAGAGTTCGAATCGGCGCTCGCGGTCGCGCGCGATCAGGTCGAGGCCGGGGCGAATATCCTCGACGTCAACATGGACGAGGGGATGATCGACGGCGAGAAGGCGATGACCGAGTTCCTCAATTTGATCGCCGCCGAGCCCGAGATCGCCAAGATCCCGATCATGGTCGACAGCTCGAAATGGTCGGTGATCGAGGCGGGCCTCAGATGCGTGCAGGGGAAGGGAATCGTCAATTCGATCAGCCTGAAGGAGGGGGAGGCGAAGTTTCTGGAACAAGCGAAGCTCGTCAAGCGATACGGCGCCGCTGTCGTCGTGATGGCGTTCGACGAGGAGGGGCAAGCCGTTACCGCGGATCACAAAATCGCGATCTGTCGCCGCGCGTACAAGCTGCTCGTCGATCGAGCGGGATTCGACCCGTGCGATATTATTTTTGATGTCAATATATTAACCGTGGGAACGGGTATTGAAGAACACAACAATTACGCGGTCGAATTCATTAACGCGGTGCGCGAGCTGAAGAAGGAATTTCCCGATTGTAAAACTTCGGGGGGGGTGAGCAACGTCTCGTTTTCGTACCGCGGCAACGAGGTTGTGCGGGAGGCGATGAACGCGGCGTTTTTGTATCACGCGATCCGCGCCGGGCTCGATATGGGGATCGTCAACGCGGGCCAATTGATGGTTTACGAGGAGATCCCCAAGGATCTGCTCGAGCGGGTCGAGGACGTGTTGTTGAACCGGCGCTCGGACGCCGCGGACCGGCTGACCGAATTCGCCGAGACCGTGAAACGAACGACCAAAAAAGACGATACGAGGGCGCTCGCGTGGCGCGAAGCCGACGCCGATTCAAGGCTTAAGCACGCGATTATCAACGGAATCGTCGAATTCATCGATATCGACGTCGAGGAGGCTCGGCGGCGGTACGATCGGCCGCTTTCGATCATCGAGGGTCCGCTGATGGACGGGATGAACGTCGTCGGCGATCTGTTCGGCGCGGGGAAGATGTTTTTGCCCCAGGTGGTTAAAAGCGCGCGGGTGATGAAGAAAGCCGTGGCGTATTTGATGCCGTTCATGGAGGCCGAGAAGGCCGCCGGCGGCGACGCGGCGCGGCGTGCGCGGGGCAAGATTTTGATGGCGACCGTCAAAGGAGACGTCCACGACATCGGCAAAAACATCGTCGGAGTCGTTCTCGGCTGCAACGATTACGAGATCGTCGATCTGGGGGTGATGGTATCATGTGAACGCATCCTTGATTCCGCGATCGAAAATAATGTGGATATGATTGGGCTTTCGGGTTTGATCACCCCCTCGCTCGACGAGATGGCGCATGTGGCGCGCGAGATGGCGCGGCGAGGATTCAAGATCCCGCTTTTGATCGGCGGAGCGACGACTTCGGCGAAGCACACCGCGGTTAAAATCGCCCCCGCGTATGATCGGCTCGTCGTCCACGTGAAGGACGCTTCGCGGAGCGTCGGCGTCGTCGATCAGATTATCAGGGAGGATCAGCGCGACGATTTCGCCGCGCGCGTTCGCGCCGAACAGGCGCGGGAACGAGAGGCGTATTCGCGTCGACTCGATCGCAAATATGTTTCTTACAAAGAAGCGGTTGAACGCAGATTCAAGATCGACTGGTCGTCGTACGTTCCGCCTCGACCTTCGTTTTTGGGGGTTCGCGTTCTCGACGATTATCCGCTCGAAAAGCTCAGGCCCTTTATCGATTGGTCGCCGTTCTTTCAATCGTGGGAGCTCAAGGGGAAGTTCCCCGCGATCTTCGCCGATCCGACGCTCGGCGGAGAAGCCAAAAAGTTGTATGATGATGCAATTGCGCTTTTAGACCGAATCGTCGCCGATCGATCGCTTAAGGCGCGGGGGGTTTACGGGTTTTTCCCGGCGAACTCCCTGGGCGACGATATCGTGATCTATTCCGACGAATCGCGGCGTAACGAACAAACAAGGTTCGGTACGCTGAGGCAACAATGGGAACGGAAAGGGCAAACGAGTTTCCGCGGATTGGCCGATTACATCGCTCCCGTCGAATCGGGAGTCGCCGATTATTTGGGAGCGTTCGCGGTGACCGCGGGATTGGGGATCGAGGCGTTGATCGCTCGGTTCGACGCCGATCACGACGATTACTCGTCGATCATGACGAAGGCGCTCGCCGACCGACTCGCCGAGGCGTTCGCCGAGGCGCTCCATCATCAAGCTCGACTCGATTGGGAATACGGTCGATCCGAAAACCTCTCGGTCGACGATTTGATCGAAGAGAAGTACCGGGGAATCCGCCCCGCGGCGGGTTATCCCGCTTGTCCCGATCACACCGAGAAGCTGACGCTCTGGAACCTCCTCAAAGTCGAGCCGACGACCGGGATCAAGCTGACCGAAAGCCTTGCGATGTATCCCGCGGCCTCGGTGAGCGGGCTTTATTTCAGTCATCCCGAGGCGCGTTATTTCGCGGTCGATTTGATCACCCGCGATCAGGTTGAAGCGTACGCGGATCGAAAGGGGATGAAGATATCCGAAGTTGAACGATGGTTGTCGGCGAATCTGGCTTACGATCCGACCTGAAAAATCGAGCGACAAATCTCGAAAGAGGTTGTGGCACGGCGTCGGCTCCGAGTGGTATAATAAAATGGTTGATTCCGGGGATATCGCTCCCAATGCTTATTTCTTCGCGTTCGGCTCGGACTCCACGGCTCCAGGTTGAGCATTCGAGGGTTATCATGTTCGCCGAGTCATCTCGCTTTGTGGGGTTTACACTCACGGCGTTGTTATCCGCGGCGACGATCGCCTGGGGACAATCGTCGGTCTCGGCCGTCGCCGACGACGGGGGTCGCAATCCTGGATCTCAGCCGCAAGCCGCGGGATCTCAGCCGCAAGCCGCGGGAGCGACGACCTCCAAGCCCGCCAAAGGCGCTCAAACAACCGATGCGTCGCGGAGTGTGCAGCCCGCGAACACGGCGAAGCCCGCCGCGGCGCCGGCTCAACCGAAGCCTTCGGCGCCCGCGGCTCGAGAACCCAAGGCCGCCGCTCCGCCTGTCGCCGCGGGCGGTTCACCGTTCAAAACCGCGCAACCCGCGCAAGCGGCGCCGAGAGCTCGCGCCGCGGCGAACCCCGCGGTCCGTTCCAACGGTGATAATCGGGTGAATATGCGTCCCGCGGTTTATAAACCCAATCCGTTCCCCCCCATTCAAACCGATCCGCGCGCTCCCGATTATTACGAGCCGGCGCATCGCACGGTCGTTCGGCCGCGGCGACTTCCCGAGCGCGACGCGAACGGATACGGGTTCCGCAACCCGGGCGGAGTCGGTCGGTATGATGAATACCTCCCCCCCGCGGGCGATATGAGCGTGATCAATCCCGCCAAACCGATGCGCATGGCGGTCAGCGGAGGTACGAACTTCCCCGTCAGCCGACAAGAACAGATTATGATGCGCAACGCGGGGACGGCGCAGGCCGGCATGCTCAACAGCCAGATGGGGATGTACGCTCGCCCCTTCGGATTCGGCGGCTTCGGTTACGGCGGCGGAATGATGTACGGTTACGGTATGCCTTTCTAATAAACTTTTAAAACCTCTGAAATTGTCGATTAAATTGAGCTGAATTCTTCACTTGGGTAAATTTGCAAAGACATGATCATTATTCAAACCGGCGCGAGCCGGGGGTCGAATCGCGATCGACCCCGGCCCGTGCGAGTTTCGCTTTCTTTCGTGGGATCAATCTTCCTCGATACCGGCTCGCGATTTCGTGTACTTATCGACGATCGCTTGCTGGATGTTCGGCGGAACGGGCTCGTATCCCTCGAAATCCATCGTGAACGACCCCTGCCCCGCAGTCATGCTTTTGAGGTCGGTCGCGTACCGCAACACCTCGCTCAGGGGAATCCTGGCCTTGATCACCTGGATATTACCGGGGAGGGAATCCATCCCGGTGATGTGGCCGCGGCGTGTCGCGAGGTCCCCCGAGACGTCGCCGAACTTCTCTCCAGGAACGGTCACCTCGATCGTCACGATCGGTTCGAGCAGCACGGGCTTGGCCGCGAGGAACGCCTTGCGGAACGCCGCCGCCGAAGCGGTTTTGAACGCCTGTTCGGAGCTGTCGACCGCGTGATAACCGCCGAAGAAAACTTCAACCTCGACGTCGACGACCTGATTCCCCGAGATCACCCCCTTTTCGATCTGTTCGCGAACGCCTTTCTCGACCGCAGGGATGTATTGTCCTGGAATCACGCCCCCTTTGATCGCGTCGACGAAGTTGAACTTTTGACCGCGGGGCAAAGGTCGCACGCGAAGCTGAACGTCGGCGAATTGGCCGCGCCCCCCCGTTTGCTTTTTGTGGCGATGATGCGCCTCGGATTCTCCCAGGATCGTCTCGAGATAAGGAACGTTCGGGATATGCGTGTTCATATCCAGTTTATAACGATTCTTGAGTCGATGCTGGATGACGTCGAGGTGCAGCTCGCTCATTCCCGAGATGACGAGTTCGTGCGTTTGGTTGTCGCGGCGGAAGGTGAACGTCGGGTCCTCGTCGGCGATTTTGGCGAGCCCCGCCGAGATTCTCGGTTCGTCCTCGCGGGTTTTGGGTTCGACGGCGCGGGGCACCATCGGCGTGGGGAAGTGAATCGCCCGCAAAAACATCGGTTTCTTCGAATTCTGAGCGCTCGCGGTCGAAACCGTGTCCGAAACGTGCAGATCGTCGAATTTCGCCACCGCGACGATATCCCCCGCGATCGCCTCGCGAATCTCCTCCTGCGATTTCCCCTGCAACCGATACAGATGAGCGAGCCGGTTCGTCTTGCCGGTGCGCAGGTTCACCAAGGTGGAATCGCTCGACAATCGACCCGAATGAATGCGAATATAACTCAACTTGCCCATGAACAAGTCGTTTGTCGTTTTGAATACCTGCGCGATCAACTCGCCGTCCTCGGCGGGAGTGATCTCGACGGGGTCGGTCTCGGAGTCGGCCGAGGCGTGGCGATGAACCTCGGAGGGATCGAGCCCGCATTCGGCGACAAAATCGATCAGTTCTCGGAGGCCGACGTCCTTCTTCACCGAAACGCACAGAATCGGCACGAGCAGCCCCGACGCGATCGCGTGATTCGCCGCGACCCGCAATTCCTCGAGCCCGATCTGTTCTCCCTCAAGGTAACGAGCCATCAGGTCGTCGTCGGTCTCGACGATTTGCTCGACAACCATCCGAGACGCGTCGGCGGGAGAAAGGGGGCAGCCGTCGGGGATCTCGGCGGGAGGGTCGAGAACGTTGATCACTCCCGTGAGCTTCGATCCCTGACCGACGGGAACGTTAAGCGGCACGCAACGCGGGCCGAACGTCGTTCGCAGCGCCTCAAGCGTTTTAAGGAAATCGACGTTCTCGGCGTCGAGCTTGGTGAGCGCGATGATTCGTCCCAGCCCGAGCTTGGTCGCCTCCTGGAACAGCCGACGCGTGTTGATCTCGATCCCCGACGGCGCCGATACCGCCAGGATCACGTTCTCAACCGCGGCGAGCGCGCTGAACGCGTTGCCGATAAAATCGGGATACCCTGGAGAATCAATCAAGTGAATCTGCTTGTCACGCCATTCCATGTGCAGCAGATGGCAGTCGATCGTGTAATGGCGCCGTTTCTCCTCCTCGTCGACGTCGGAAACGCTGGTGCCGTCGTCGACCGAACCACGCCGTTCGCTGGCGCCGGTCAGATGCATCAGGGCGTCGGCGAGCGTGGTCTTACCCGACGCCCCGTGTCCAGCCAAGGCGATGTTCCTGATGTCGGTAATATGATAAGTCGTCGTCATGGCGTGTTGTCCCCGAAAAACGAAAGGAATTGGGGTTTCTCAACCACTTTCAACGACCGGGGGAGCACCCGATTCAGATATGAGCACAGACCGCGATCGGGTCGGCGCCGGGTGTTAGGGACGGTCGTCGAGAAGTTTCCGGGCCTCGCTGAGCCGGAAACGCCCTTCGTACAGCGCACGACCGACGATGCATGCCCAGATCGGCAAGGCCGCCAGACGCGCCAGATCGTCCAAAGAACCGACCCCGCCCGATGCGATCACGCGGTTCTTAACCCGCCGTGCCAACGCATCGGTCGCGGCCAAATTGGGGCCCTCAAGCATCCCGTCGCGGGATATATCCGTAAAAACAATCCCGCCGAGAGGCAAATCGTCGAGCCGCGCCGCGAGATCGGCGGCTTCAACCGTCGATTCCGCAAGCCAGCCGTGGGTCGCGACTCGGCCGTCGCGAGCGTCAAGACCCAAGATCAAACGATCCGGATATTTCGCAACCATCGCGCGAAACCATTCGGGCGATTCGAGCGCCTTCGTACCGATGACGACCCGCGCAATCCCGGCTTCGAGCCACGTCGCGATCGTCGCTTCGTCGCGCACGCCGCCGCCGAGCTGACACGGAACCGAAACTCGATCCAAAATCCGCCGAACAGCGTCGACGTTCACCGGCCGGCCGTCGCGAGCGCCGTCAAGATCGACCAGATGCAAAAACTCGGCGCCCTCGGCGACCCAACGCTCGGCGGGCGCCGCCGGATCGTCGTCGAAGATCGTCTCCCGGTCGTAATCTCCCTGACGAAGGCGAACGCAACGCCCCCCTCGCAGATCAATCGCCGGAATCAACTTCATCACCATCACGACCCTTCCACGTCCTTGGACGATGTTTTAACTCTAGCCCCCTCATTAACGTACCGCAAGCGCCGCGCGTCGACGATCGATCAAAAAACCGTCAAACTTCCCACATCGAACCTTCAAACCGCCGACCCGCGCCGAAAAAAAGCCGTCGCGATCCGCGGGCGATCCCCAAATCCAATTCATCCCTCCTTGGCGATTCGCTCGCTCATTCATCCCGCCTCTCTTAAAAAGATCGATGAACAGAAAATTAAGAAACAATAAAATGCTGAATTACTTAAATCCAACGACTTCTTTCGCCGCGGCGGATCAAACGATCGCGCCGATCGTCTCGCTTATTCCAATCGAAGCGATCCCGCGGGTTCAACCGATCGCGCAAACCGCATCCGCGCGGCCGCGACGAATCGACCGAAAACGCCGATCCGATCTCGAAATACGACGATCGCCCGCCGGACTTTCGAGGCGATTCGAGCCGATAATTCGTTCGGCCGAACCTTCGATCACGAATCGACCTCGGCCTTGCCGCGACGAGCCGATGTGGATTAGCGACGGAGAAGCCTTCATGGACGAAGCGACATTTCGCCAGGACGAAACCGACACCTGCGCGCAAAGGACAAATGCATGTGTCGTTCGTACATCATTTAAGAATCGTGATGTAAATGATGGTAAGAATGACCGCTCGTCGTCTCTTCTGGAAGAGCCGATCAATCGGCGCACGGCGCTCGGCGCGATCGCGACGGTAACGGCTTCGGCCGCGGCGGTTTCGCTTTCCGATCAAACATCGCAAGCGCGAGCCGATTCGGGCGTCGCGCATCCGTTTCGCGGCGTTTTCGGCCGTATGACGGGCGCCAAGGCCGCGGTTTCGGCGCTCGTTTGCGAGGGGGTGCGGTGCGTTTTCGGCATTCCGGGGGCTCAGAGCAACGAAATCTGGGACGCGTTCAAATCGGCGAATCTGCCGTATCTGCTGACGACTCACGAGGGTTCGGCGAGCGTCATGGCCGACGCCGCGGCCCGCGTGACGGGCGAAGTGGGAGTTTTTTGCATCGTTCCCGGCCCTGGAATCACCAACGCGCTCACCGGAATCGGCGAGGCCAGGCTCGACAGCGTACCGATCGTCGGCATCATCACCGACGTGAAACAAGGACCCGACGCTCCGGCGTTCCAGGTGCATTCTTTACCCACCGTCGCGCTCCTTCAGCCCGTGTGCAAGGCTGTGATCCCCACGCGGCATCAGGCCGAAATCCCCGCGGCGATCCATCAGGCGTTTCGGATCGCACGAGCGGGCGAGCCCGGCCCCGTCGCGGTCGTCGTTCCTTACGATTTTTGGACCAAAACCTGGGATTACCGTGTCGCGGTCCCGCCTCAAATCCTTCCGCCGTTCGACGAACACGCTTACGGCCACGCGCTCGCGCTCCTCTCGAACAAGCGCAAGCGTGTCGGGATCTACGCGGGCCTGGGATGCGTAAACGCTTACGATTCGTTGGCGAGGGTCGCCGAGATCCTCCAGGCGCCCGTCGCGACGTCCGTCAGCGGTAAGGGGACGATCTCGGACGCTCATCCGCTCGCGGTCGGCTGGGGCTACGGAGCTCAGGGAACGCGAGCCGCCGAGAAGGCGTTTAAAGACGTCGATCTCGTGCTCGCGATCGGCGTTCGATACAGCGAGGTTTCGACCGCGAATTACGCGATCCCCAAACATGATTGTTTGATTCATGTCGACGCGAATCCCGATAATCTCGGCAGGAACGTTCCCGCTACGGTTAAAGTGACGGCGGACGCGGCGGTTTTTCTCGCTCGGCTTCAGGCCGACGCGCAAGCGATCGCCAGGCCCGTCGATCACAACCTGACGCGTCGGATCGCCCAACTTCGTTCGGTCGATCGCGAACACAACGGCCGACCGATCATCGAGGGGGCGGTCGACCCGATGTTCTTTTATTCACAATTGCGTCGATCTTTGGGATGTGAGGAATTGATCTTCGTCGACGTGACCGTTTCGACGCATTGGGCTTCGGAGGCGATCGAGGTAGACGCCCCCAGACGGTATTTCACCCCGGCGAACAATCAAAGCATGGGATGGGCGATACCCGCGGCGATCGGAGCTCAGGCCGCGCGTCCCGATCGGATCGTCGTCGCGACGACGGGAGACGGCTGTTTTCTGATGTCGGCGATCGAAACCTCGACCGCTGTTCGAGCGGGTCTTCCCGTCAAGTTTTTCGTTCTCGTCGACGGCGCGTACGCTTATATGCAAAAACTTCAAGAGCCCGTTTATCGCCGGACGACCGCGACCGAACTCGCCAGGGTCGATTACGCGGCGTTCGCGCAGGCTTTCGGGCTCGCATATAATCGAATTTGTCAAAACGTCGACGTCGCATCGGGAATCGCCCGCGCCCTCGCGACTCCCGGTCCCGTGCTCACCGAGGTCGACGTCAGTTACGACGGTCGCGAAATCCGCTGGCTCAACGCCGTAAAATCTTCTTATATAAAACACATGACGACCGGCCAGGGGGTGCGGGCGATCGCTCGCATCTCGTCGCGGTCGATCGCCGTCGGTCGCGAAAACGATTGAACGTATCACTTATTTATCTTCGCGGCCGATCGCTCCCGGTCGCGAAAACGATTGAACGAATCTCTTTTTATCCTCGCGGTCGATCACCGTCGGCGTCCGAAAACGATTGATCGAATCGCGTATTTATCGAAACGGTCGATCGCCGTCTAGTTTGAAAACGCTTGATTGAATCACATGTTTATCGTCGCGGTCGATCGCACCCGGTCGCGAAAACGATTGAACGAATCTCTTTTTATCCTCGCGGTCGATCGCCGGCGGCGCCCGAAATCGATCGAACGAATCTCTTTTATCGTCGCGGTCGATCGCACCCGGTCGCGAAAACGATTGAACGAATCTCTTTTTATCCTCGCGGTCGATCGCGGTCGGGTTTGAAAACGATTGAACGAATCGCGTGTTCGTCAAACAAAATCAGTGACATAACGATGTAAAAACAGCAAAATTTGAGGTCGCAACTATGATTGATCAAAACGATTCACATAACCGCTCCGCCGTTGATTCGAACGATTTGTCCCGTGACGAACCCCGCGTTCGGGCCGATCAGGAACCGCGCCGCGTGCGCGACGTCCTCGGGTTTTCCCCATCGCGCCGCGGGGGTTTCGCGGAGCACTCGGTTTTGCCAAACGGGGCTCGCGGTTTCACCCCACGCGGTTTTAATCCAGCCCGGCGCGATCGCGTTGACTCGCACCTCGGGGGCGAGCGATTTCGCCAGCGACCTTGTAAAAGCCGCCACGGCGCCCTTGGTCGCGGCGAAGAGCTGTCCCGAATCCCCTTCCATTCCGGTCTCGGCCTGATCCCAGCCGATCGTCACGATCGATCCCCCCCCCGCTCTCTTCATCCGCTCGCCGACGGCTCGACAAAGCCTGATCGTCGCGACGACGTCGACCTCCCAAAGAAGGTCGAGCTTTTCATCGAACGAGAGCTTGGCGTTCGCTCCCGTCAGCGTATCGGCGCCGGCGCAATGAACCCACGCGTCGAGCCCTCCCCAAACGTCCCACGCGCGTTCGACGAGTTCGTCGCCTTGATCGCGATCGCGCAGGTCGGCGACGAACGCGTGAGCTCGAACCCCCAGGCCGAGGATCTCGTCCCTCACCAGGCCGGCTCGTTCGGCCGATCGGCCGTGCACGCAGACGTTCGCGCCGCCCCGCGCCGCCTCGATCGCGGTCGCCTTGCCGATTCCCGAAGTCGATCCCGAGACGAATATGCGATAACCTTCAAGTTCTTTCATGGTGATTCAAAAGATCTAATATGTTTTTAAAAATGACTTCATGCAAAGCCGGGGTTCTCCTCGGGTTGGCGGATTCGAGATCGCTTTCGCCGCGAACGGCTTGTTTACGCCTTGAGCGGTTCGTCGTAAAGCGAAACGCAGTCGACGAGCCGCGCCGAATCGCCGTCGTGGACGGCGAACTTGGCGCCGGCCCACAGGCTCCCCCCCGCGAATCGACCGTCTTTCGAGAGACAGTAAAACTTGAGGTCGAACTTCGGCCGTCCTTTCGAATCAAGCAGTCGCTTGGCTTTGGTCGTCGAAGCGACCCGTTTGCACGCGTCGAGCACCGCGTCCCGCGGCGCCATGCCTCTGCGCAGATCTTCCACCATCAAGAAACTACACAGATTGAGCAGGTTCGCCTCGCCTCGTCCGGTCGATCCCGCCGAGCCGAAATCGTTCTCAAGGTACAACCCCGCTCCCATAATCGGCGAATCCCCCACGCGACCAGGAATCTTGAACGCGAGCCCCGAGGTCGTCGTCACGCAGCCGAGATCGCCGTGCGTATCGAGCGCCGAGCAGTGAATCGTTCCGTGCGGGCGAACTCCCGAATAGCGTTGCACGAGCGCGTCGAGATCCCCCTCCTCGGGAGGGAGCCAATCGCTCTCTTTGCCGTTCGTCTCTTTCCAATGCAGCCAGATTTTACGCGAGTCGTCGGTCAGCAGGTCGACCTCGGGAAAGCCGTGCGCCTTGGCGAATTTGAGCGCCCCCTCGCCGACGATCAAACAGTGATCGGTCCGTTTCATCACCAACCGAGCGACCGCCGCGGGGTGCATGATGTTGCGGATCGAAGCGACCGATCCTCCGCCGTGCGTCGGCCCGTGCATCACCGCGGCGTCGAGCTCGACGACCCCTTCCTCGTTCGGCAATCCGCCGTATCCGACGCTTCGGTCGTTGGGATCGGCCTCGACGATCGCGACTCCCTCGATCGCCGCGTCGAGCGGGTCGACCCCCGCTCGAATCAAATCCATCGCCTTTTCGACCGTTCGCAAGCCGTTGGCGCTCGAGATCACCACGGGACGATTTTTGCCGACCGCCTTCGGCGGCGCGGCGCCGATCGCCGTCAAACCCAAACCGAGAGCGCTCGCCGATAAAAATTCGCGTCGATTCCAGGAGTCGGACATGTTATCAAATAATCCTCAAAAAGCCGTGATGTTCGAGCGAATCCCGCGCCGATCGGAGAGGTCGGGTGAACCTTATCGTAGCTCCGAACGTCAGGTCGCGGAAGGATCGAGTCGCTCTTGGCGATTTTCGCCTTGCCGATTATCATGCCCGGCGCGGCGGGGAATTCGACCCCCCGCCGAGCGACACGCCAAGCCGATCCGCTTTCACAGCGACCGCGGCGTCGTCGTCATCGGGTCGGCCGAACCTCGTTCGCGTGGAACGAAACCGAAACGCGAGTCGATCGCGGCAATCCTTCAACAAACCGATCGGATCAATCGCATGCGTATCGGATGGGAAAGCGATCTCGCCAGGGTTCGACTCGCTCCGGCGCCGGTTCGCGTGTCGATCGCGCTCGCCGCGTGCCTTGCGGGCTGCGGACCTTATCTGGGGACGACCTCGGCGAGTTTCCTGCGGAACGTCGAGAAAAACCCCGATCCCAACATCCGGTATCTCGCGTATTCCAAGCTCGCGTCGTCGAAAGCTTACGATACCGACGAACAGCGCGAGAAGGCGGCTTCGATCCTGGCGCACAATTTACAGCAAGGACGCGAGCCGACCGCGACCCGCGCGATGATTTGTCGAACTTTGGGGGCGATCGGTCGCAAATCGGCCCTCCCCGCTCTCCGCATGGCGGTCAACGACGAGGAATCGCTCGTTCGCGCCGAGGCGTGCCTGGCGCTCGGTAAAATCGGCGAACCTGAAGATTCACTTATACTCGCGCGAGTCATGGTTACCGATAATTATGTGGAATCGCGAGTCGCCGCGATCGACGCGCTTGGATTGCTTAAACCCAAAGATCCTCGTGTTTTAGCGATGTTGATCGAAAACATGGCCCGCGACGAACAGGTCGACGGCGCCAAAAAGGGGATTCGCAGCAAGGTGGGGTTAACCTTCGCCACGCGGCAGGCTCTTACCGCGATCACGGGTAAAGATTACGGCGACGACTTTAAGAAGTGGAAATCGTATCTCGACGAACAGATCGCGCGATCCGAGAAACGAGCCGGGGCGACTCAAACCGCCGCGGCTTCTCAAAATCGTTCGCCCGTCGATCAAGCGGGGACGATTCAACAAACCAATACCGCTCAAGCGAATCTCCAGCCGTCGCAGGCGGGTCCGCCGCCGCAGGCTGATCAGCCGATTCCGCCCGGCAATCAAACGACCGCGGGATCGAATCAGCCTCAGCCTGGGAACGCACAGCTTTCACCTGAATACGGTCAGCTTCCTCCCGGAAACGGTACGCTTCAGCCCGGAAACGGACAGCTTCCGCCTGGGACTGGACAGCTTCCGCCCGGAAACGGTCTGCTACCCCCCGGAAACGGACAGCTTCCGCCCGGGAGCGGTCAGCTTCAGCCCGATCTTCCGCCGGCTCAGGCTTC
This sequence comes from Planctomycetota bacterium, assembly GCA_021791715.1. Classification (GTDB taxonomy): domain Bacteria; phylum Planctomycetota; class Planctomycetia; order Isosphaerales; family Isosphaeraceae; genus JAKBCQ01. The sequence continues at coordinate 23,836 of JAJYWB010000032.1, forward strand.
TTCTCAGCCGCTTCAACCCGTAACGAAGCCGGCTCAAAACGCGAAGCCCGCTTTTCCCAATTTGGCGCGCGATCTCAACTTGCCGTAAACCAATTTGTTTCATTCTGATTCACGCGGTTCGCCCGGGATCGATTTGATTCGATTGTTATCATCTTTGAAAGATCATCATGGATTCACATACACTCGAGTTGCTCGAATTCGACAAAACCCGCGAGCTTCTTTCCCGATACGCGGCGACGTCGATGGGTAAACAAGCCGCGATCGAGCTTGCGCCGAGCGTCGATTCCGCGTTTATTTCGAGCCGACGTTCGCTGACGACCGAGATGACCGAGGCGCTCTCGGCGCGGCTTTCGCCGCCGTTCGGCGGACTCCGCGACGTGCGAGCTTTGGCGCGCCGAGCCGTCACCGGGGCGGTTCTCGAAGCCGAAGAACTCGCTCAAGTCGGCGAGACTCTCCGAGCCGTCGGCGAGCTCGACCGCTGGCTCGACCGGATCGGCGATCAATTCCCCAGATTGGGAGGGATGCGGCGGGGAGTCGGCGAGTTCGCCGGTCTTTCCGCCGAAATTGACAGTTGTCTTGATCGCCGGGGCGAGATCCTCGACACAGCGAGCCGAAAACTCTCGGCGGTTCGTCGCGAGATCGCCCAGGCCAAGGAGCGAATCCAGGAAACGCTCCGAACCCTCCTTCGCTCACCCGAGATTCGCCGCTATTTGCGCTACGCCAATTTTACGATGGTTGGTCATCATTATACGTTGCCCGTCGCGCGCGAACACCGAGGGCAAATCGACGGGTCGGTGCAGCGGACGAGTTCCAGCAACGAAACGGTTTATGTGGAACCGAAGGCGATCGCCGAACAATCGGCGCAGCTTTCATTCCTGCGAGCCCGCGAGCTCAAGGAGATCCGCCGCATCCTGAGGGGCCTGAGCGCCCAGATCGGCCACGTCGCCGACGAATTGATCGCGACTCTCGATCGGCTCGCCGAACTCGATCTTATCTTTGCGCAAGCGAAATTTAGCCTTGATTTCGAGATGAATCCCGCCGATCTCTCCGACGACGGCCGGCTTGTTCTCGCCGCGGCTCGTCACCCGCTGCTTGAAGCGATCTTTCGAACCGAGGCACGAATCCCCAGGGCCTTCGAAACGCGACCGACCCTTACGATCGCGACGACGATCGACGGCGAACCTTCGAAGTCGATCGAAGCCGATTCTCAAACCGAAGCGGTCGATTCGGTCGAATCGACGGTCGATCGCGACCCAATCGACGCGTCGCGGAAGCCTGGATCGATCGATCCGGGGCTTTCGAAAAATCCGCCGCGACGAGCCGCGGAAAAAAAGGTGACTCCGATCGACGTTCACCTGGGTAATCCGTTTTCGATTCTGGTGATCACGGGACCGAACACGGGAGGGAAGACCGTCGCGCTCAAAACCGTCGGGTTACTGACGCTCATGGCGCAATCAGGCATGCATATACCTGCGCGTGCCGGTTCGATCGTTCCCGTGTTCGATCAGATTTTCGCCGATATCGGCGACGAGCAGAGCCTGGAACAATCGTTGTCGACGTTTTCATCGCACGCGCGGCGGATCGCGACGATCGTCTCCTCCGCGACCGAGCGATCGCTCGTTCTGCTCGACGAACTGGGAGCGGGAACCGACCCTGTCGAGGGCGCCGCGCTCGGTCGATCGATCCTCGACGAACTCGATTCGATCGGCTGTCGCGTGATCGTCACCACGCACATTGGTGACTTAAAAACATATGCTTTTACGAATCCGAGAGCCGAGAACGCCGCGGTCGAATTCGACGAGGAGACGCTCGCTCCGCGGTATCGGATCAAGATCGGCGACGTGGGCCGATCGAGCGCGACGGCGATCGCGCGTCGGCTCGGGCTTCCGGGTCGTCTCGTCGATCGAGCCGAGCGATATTTGCTTGAGGCTCGCGGAACGCAGGCGCCCGAATGGGAGTTGATTCAAAAATTGAGGCGCGACGCCGAGGCGGCGCGGGTCGAGGCGATCGAAGCGAAGGCCGAAGCCGAGCGCGTCCGCTCGGCGCTCGCTCGCGAACTCGCCGATCTGACCCGCGCCGAGAGCGACGAATCGAAGCTCGAGGCGGCGCGCGGTCGCCTGAAACCGGGAGATACCGTCGTCGTCGATCGCCTTGGTCGCGACCGCCCGTGCCGAGTCGTCAAAATCGACCTGAAGAAGAAGAACGCGGTCGTCTCGATCGGCGGGATGCAATGGGAGGTTTCGATCGCCGAACTCATCCCCAAAGTTCCGATTCCGGCCGATCCCGCCGAAGCGGCTCGTCGCAAAGCTCGCGGCAAAGGACGAGGATCGATCGACGATTACATCGATTAAACCGTGAAAAATTGCGTAAAATCAATGTATTTTATTAAAATTATATGTAAAATACTGCTAAAATAGATATTATTGTTTATTTTATTTCGGTCGATTCCGTCGCGAGGCGGAAATCGACTTTTCGGGGTCTTGACGATCGCGCGCCGATGTGCGCTGATTGAAAAAACGCGCATACCGAAGCGGCGGCGCGGCGGGAGTCGGTAACGAAATAGTTCGGGGACGATCGATGCACATTCCGCACGGGGTATTGAGTCCGACGACGGCGATCGTGACCGAGGTTCTCGGCGCGGCGGGGCTCGGCGCGGGTTTGTGGGCGTTGCGCGGTAAGGAGCGCGATCGGACGACGGCGCGGATGGGGATGACGGGGGCGTTCCTGTTCGCGGCGCAGATGGTGAACTTTCAGCTTTATCCGCTGCCGATTTCAGGACATTTATTGGGGGGCGTGCTCGCATCGGTGATTTTGGGGCCGTGGGCGGGGTCGGTCGTGATCGCCGCGGTGCTGATCGTGCAATGCCTCCTTTTCGGCGACGGCGGGCTCGACGCATTGGGGGCGAATTTTATCAACATGGGTTTGATCGGGTCGGTCGTCGGTCGCGCGATCTACGCGCCGTTACGGCGTGCGATCGGCGGTCGCCGCGGGGTCTTGCTGGCTTCGATGGCCGCCGCTTGGGTTACGGTGATCTTGGGCGCGACCGCGTTCGCGATCGAATTCGCGGCGTCGGGGCATTTTCAAGAGTTTGTTCCGGTGTTGGGTTGGATGCTTTTGGTTCACGCGGGGATCGGCGTCGGCGAGGCGTTAATCACCGGCGGGATCGTGCGGTTCGTTTTGCTTTCGCGACCCGAATTGCTCGACGACGAGACGACCGCGGCGGAGGCGGCGCAAACCCCCGTGCGTCGCCACCTTCAAGCCGCGGTCGCGGGGCTCGCGGTCGCGTGCGCCGTGGCGATTTTCCTCGCGCCGTTCGCGTCTCGATTCGACGACGGTCTCGAATGGGTCGGCCAAAAGACGGGATTGATCGAAGAGAAACCGTCGCCGATCCGCGCGCCGATTCCCGATTACGAATTTCCAGGCGTTCCCAGGTACGCGACCGCGGCGGCGGGGCTCGTCGGTACGCTCGTCGTCTTCGGCGTCGGCATGGCGCTCGCACGCGTGTTCGCTCGACCGATCGAAGCCGCGGTTAAGGAGGGAACGCCTTCGCATGCGACTTAAGCTCGCGTTTTCCGGCGGCGGCGATCGCGACGAGGGCCCGCTCGATCGATTGGACGAACGCGCGCTGATCGCCTTCGCGTTCGGATATGTAATCTTGGTTTTGGCGACGCCGATCGGCGCGTGGCGGCCGCTCGCGATCGAGGCGATCGCGCTCGCGTTCGTCGCGGGCTTCGCGGGGGTTTCGGCGCGATCGCTTTGGGATCGCCGATCAGGTTTTATTATCACGTTTGCATTCTTTTCAATCATGGCGGCGACGGCGCATCCGAGCCGGCGCGAACTCGGCCTCGCCGCGGTCGCCGCGTCGCTCCTCGCCAAAAACACGCTCGCTCTCTCGGCGATCGTCGCGCTCGTCGAAATCGTCCCCTTCCATGCGATCCTCGCGGCGCTCGCGCGATCGCACGCTCCTAAAATGTTATTATCAACTTTAATGTTTATGGACCGATATATTTATGTGCTTACAGACGAACTCGATCGGATGCGCAAGGCGCGGACGGCGCGAACGTTTCGCGGGTCGGGGCGGCTCGATTACGCGATTTTGACGAGTCTTCTCGGGGTGTTGTTGCTTCGCGCGTGGGAGCGGGGCGATCGCGTTCACGCGGCGATGGCGGCGCGCGGCTGGGACGGCGTGATCAGGACGCTCGATCGATCCGGAAAGAACCTCTGATGATCGGCGATCGACCCGCGGATTCGGCCGCCTTAATCGCCGAGAGACCCGTCGAAAAACCTCCCGCGGTGCTGGTGAAGGATCTCGATTTCCGTTATCCCGACGGTCGACACGCGCTCCGAGGCGTCGATCTGACGATCATGACGGGAGAATCGATCGCGCTTGTCGGACCAAACGGCGCCGGCAAAAGCACCCTTTTATGGCACTTGAACGGCCTTTTGCCCGAATACGCGGGATCGACCGCGGGGCATCACGGCGGCGGCGAACGCGTTCGCAAGCGTTCGTCCCAGGCCGCCGTTTGGATCGACGGAATCGAGCTCAACGCCAAAAACGCCGCCGAGATCAGAAGACGCGTCGGGCTCGTCTTTCAAGATCCCGACGATCAATTATTCAGCGCCACGGTGCTCGACGACGTCGCCTTCGGCCCGCTCAATCTCGGCAAATCGCAGCCCGAGGCTCGGAGGATCGCGATCGATTGTTTGGCGCGGGTCGGGCTCGCCGACGCGGTCGACCGACCGCCGCGCCACCTCAGCTTCGGCGAGCGGAAACGCGTTTGCGTGGCGGGGGTGCTCGCGTGCGATCCGACCGTTCTCGTTCTCGACGAACCGACCGCGAATCTCGACCCTCGCGCCCGACGCCAATTTATCTCGCTGATTCGTTCACTCCCCGCCACCAAGTTGATCGCGACGCACGATCTAGAAATGGTTCTAGAATTGTGCAATCGAGCGATTCTTCTCGACGGCGGCGAGATCGTCGCGAACGGTCTGACGCGCAACGTTTTGGGCGATCCGCTCCTGCTCGAGGCGCACGGGCTCGAAACGCCGCTGAGCGTCAAGTTCGGGCGAGTTTGAGAACAAATAAAAATTCGTTCACTAGTCGCGAACTTCTCTCTTTTACCAAGACCGATCCGCCGCTCTCAAGCGAGGGTAAGATGAATTCAGATTCCAAAAGAAACGCTTGCTCTGGTTGTAAATCGCGTCGATCGCGTGTGCGCTTTCTGGTCGAGCCGTTCTTGATGTGAGAGGCTCCGCGAGTGCGCTTTCTGGTCGAGCCGTTCTTGATGTGAGAGGCTCCGCGAGTGAGCTTTCTGGTCGAGCCGTTCTTGATGTGAGAGGCTCCGCGAGTGAGCTTTCTGGTCGAGCCGTTCTTGATCGGAGAGCCGCTCCGGCGAAAATGAAGATCTCTGAGAACGCTTTGAACCAAGCGGGCGAAGAGCCCGACCTCGGCGAGTCGATACTTCCTTTTAGGAACGACTTCGGCCATAATGACGCTAGGATTAAGTAACCCGCCGAAACGATTTCGCCGTACGCGGCCCCGCCAGATTCCCCCCTTTAGTTCGCTTGGTTTGGAACGAGGACAACGACCGATGAGGAATCGCCCCCCACGCATCGGCGCCATTGGTATGACGGTCTTGATCGGCCAGTCGTTGATCGTTTTCTCGGCGTCACGCGTTCTCGCCGTCGAACCTCCCGATTCCGCTTCCAAAACCGGAACGAATTCCGCCGTCTCCGAATCGAACCGATCGAAAGACGCGTTCGCCCGGGAGGCGATTCCCTTCCTAACCAAACACTGTTATTCGTGCCACGGCGGCGATAAGAAGAAGGGGGACGTCTCGCTCGATCAGGATAAGACCGATCTCGATATTCAAAAACGCCGCGACGTTTGGGAAGACGCTCTCGATATGATCCGATCGGGCGAGATGCCGCCGAAGAAACGGCCGAGGCCGACCGACGCCGAAATCGCGGCGGTCGTTCGCGGCGTCGAGGCGGCGCTCGCGAATCTCGATTGCACGGGCCCGCGCGATCCGGGGCGCGTGACGATGCGACGTCTGAACAAAATTGAATATAATAATACGATTCGCGATCTGATCGGAATCGACTTCAAACCCGCGACCGACTTTCCCAACGACGACGTCGGCTACGGGTTCGACAACATCGGCGACGTGCTTTCGTTATCGCCGCTTTTGCTCGAAAAATACTTGATCGCGGCGGATTCGATCCTCGATCAGGCGATCGTCCGCGTCGATCCGCCCAGGCCCGTGAAAGAGCGGATGGGGGGCCTGCGCGTGCGCCCGGGGGTCGGCGAGGAGCGTCGCGGGCTGTTCATGCTCGAATCGAACGGCGCCGTCACGGGGCAAATGTATGTTGAAGAGGGAGATTATTACATCCGTGCGCTCGTTTTCGCTCGGCCCGCGGGCGACGAGCCCGTACGCGCAGCGCTGCGCGTCGACGGCGTTTTGCTGAAAGAATTCGAGATCAAGGCCGAACGCGACGCTCCCCAAACGATCGAGGCGAAAACGCATCTGAAACAAGGAACGGCTCGGGTTTCGCTTTTCTTCCTCAATCCTTACACCGCGCCCGCGGTCGCCGAAGCCGATCGCAAGAACGCTCTCGCCGACGCGGGATCGAAAGAAGATAAGAACAAGAATGAATCGAACCCGGGCGATCGCTCCGGCGGCAAGATAGAGCCCGATCGCAAAGCCGCGGCCGAAAAGAAAGAGCCGCGGCGCAACGGCGGACGTCGCGGTGATTTCTCATACGATGATTGGTTGAAGGATTCCCCCGCGCGGCGTCGGCTTTTCGTCAGGTCGATCGAGCTCGACGGTCCGCACGACGCTCCTCCCCCGGCTTTACCCGAAACGCACAAGCGGATCATGGCGCATCGATCCGACGCGTCTCCCCGCGAGGCGGCGCGCGAGATCGTCGCTCGGTTCGCCCCCCGCGCCTTCCGCCGACCCGTCAAGCCCGAGGAAATCGAGAAGATCCTCAAAATCTACGATCTCGCCGAGAAAGAGGGGGAACGTTTCGAGGATCGCGTCAAGCTCGCTCTCGCGCGCGTTCTCGTGTCGCCGCACTTCCTCTACCGGATCGAGCTCGACCCTCCCGGCGCCAAACCGGGATCGACATACCTGATCAATGAATACGAACTTGCATCCAGGCTTTCTTATTTCTTCTGGAGCACGACCCCCGACGACGAGCTGTTCGATCTCGCCTCCAAAGGGGAGTTGCGGAAGAACCTCGAGGCTCAGGTCGCGCGGTTGATTCGCGATCCCAAATCGAGCGAATTCATCCGCAATTTCAGCTCGCAATGGCTGACGACGCGGAAGTTGGCGTTCGTTTCGCCCGATCCCAAAACGTTCCCCAATTTCGACGAGGAGCTGCGCGACGCGATGGCGCGCGAGACCGAGCTCTTTTTCGAGGCGATCGTTCGCGAGGATCGAAGCGTGCTCGATTTCCTCGACGCCGATTTCAGCTTCGTCAACGAACGGTTGGCGAGGCATTACGGAATTGAAGGGGTGAAAGGGAGGGAGTTCCGGCGCGTTAAGCTTCCTCCCAATCGGGGGGGTATCCTCACGCAGGCGAGCGTCCTCACGCTCACTTCGAATCCGACGCGAACCTCGCCGGTGAAACGGGGTAAATGGGTTTTGGAGCAGATCTTGAACACTCCTCCCCCGCCTCCGCCTCCCGACGTCCCGGCGTTGACCGAGGATCGTCGGTTGACGGGATCGCTTCGAAAAGTGATGGAACAACATCGTGAGAATCCGATGTGCGCGTCGTGCCATCGTCGGATGGACCCGATCGGCTTCGCGTTCGAGAATTACGATGCGATCGGCGCGTGGCGTGAGAAGGACGAAGGCTACGCGATCGACCCCTCGGGGACTCTCCCCGACGGCAAATCGTTTCAGGGTCCGGGAGAACTCAAAAAGATCTTGAAAAGTAAAAGCGAATTGTTTTGCCGTTGTCTGGTCGAAAAGATGTTAACATACGCGACGGGACGAGGTCTCGAATTCCAGGATCGGTGCGCCGTCGACAAGATCCTCGCGGCGCTCAAGAAGAATGATGATCGATTTTCCACCTTGTTGTTCGAGGTGGTGAAGAGCGAGCCGTTTCAGATGCGAACCGCATCGGGAGAACAGCCATGACGAATGATCGAACAATGACGCGACGCGACGTGCTGCGCGGCGTGGGAACGGTCGTCGCTTTGCCTTTTTTGGAATCGATCGCGCCCCGCCTCGCCGCGGCGTCCTCGGCTCGAGCGAGCGTAACGCCGCCCAGGCGGATGGCTTTTATTTACGTTCCGAACGGCGTTCACATGCCCGCCTGGACGCCCAAGACCGTGGGGTCGAACTTCGAGCTCCCCGAGACTCTCAAACCGCTTTCGGCTTTCAAGGACGACCTCCTCGTTCTCAGCGGTCTGACGTGCGACAAAGCACGTCCCAACGGCGACGGACCCGGCGATCACGCGCGGGCGTCGTCGGCGTTTCTCACGGGAACGCAGGCGCGGAAGACCGCGGGGGCGAACTTCCGCTCGGGAGTTTCGGCGGATCAATTCGCCGCGGCGCGGATCGGCGATCAAACGCGGCTCCCCTCGCTCGAACTCGGAATCGAACGGTTCCGCGGCGCGGGGAATTGCGATAGCGGTTATTCTTGTGTTTATGAACATACCCTGGCATGGCGTAATCCCACGTCTCCTTTGCCGACCGAGGTCGATCCCAAGCTCGTTTTCGACCGGCTCTTTTCGGATCGCCCCGACGATCCCGATCGGCTCAAGCGAAGCCGGCTGCGGGGGAGCGTTCTCGACGCGGTTCTGGAAGACGCCAAGGGGGTGTCGGCGCGGCTCGGCGGCGCCGATCGAGAAAAGCTCGATCAATACCTCACGTGCGTGCGCGAGCTCGAGGTTCGAATCGCTCGGGCCGATAAATTGCCGCCGATCGAGCCCCCGTCGAGCGTGAAACGCCCCGAAACTCCCCCCGCCGATCTTTCCGAACACTTCAAACTGATGTGCGACCTTTTGGTCCTCGCGTTCCAGACCGACGTGACGCGGATCGGTACGTTCATGTTCGCCAAAGAGGGGAGCGATCAGAAGTACACGATGGTTGGAGTGAACGAGGGGCATCACGAGCTTTCGCACCATCGCGGCGATCCCGCCAAGCAGGCGAAGATCAGCGTGATCAATCAATTTCATGTTCGTCAACTCGCGTATTTGGCCGAGCGGCTCAAATCGATCCGCGAGGGGGAATCGACGTTGCTCGATTCGTGCATGATCGCCTACGGCAGCGGCAACAGCGACGGCAATCGGCACAACCACGACGACCTGCCGATTCTCCTCCTGGGTAAAGGAGGCGGAACGATCAAATCGGGGCGTCATATTCGCTATCCGGCCGAAACGCCGCTCAACAATTTGTGGCTGGCGATGCTCGATCGGATCGGCGTTCACACCTCGAAGCTCGGCGACTCGACCGGTCCGCTCACCGATTTGTCGTAACCGTTCGTTCGATCGCGCCGCGGCGAACGCCCGGCGCGATCGTTTTTCCGCTCGGTTCGCAGGCGCGGTCAAATTCTATCAAAATATTAAGATTAAACGAGTTCGATACGCGCCGCGATCTCGGCGGCGTTCTCGCGATCCACGTTCATCACTTTGTTTCTCAATCCCCGGGAGAATCTCTCCATGAAAGCGCGTTCACTTTCTTTGATTCTGATGTTTCTGGCGATCGTCGGCGCCTCGACCCGCGCCGCGGACGAGCCCTTGGTACTGAATCTTTGGCCCGACGGTAAAGTACCGGGCGAAACCGCGCCGATCGGCGAGGAAAAAATCGAGGGAAACAAAGGGGGCCGACGCGTGACGAACGTCAGCGTTCCGACGATCTCGGTATATCGACCCGCCGCCGAGAAAAACACCGGAATCGCGGTGATCGTCGCTCCCGGAGGGGGTTATCGGATGCTCGCGTGGGATCACGAAGGCGAAGACATCGCCGCGTGGCTCAATTCGCTCGGGATAACGGGCGTCGTGCTCAAATACCGCGTTCCGCGCCGTCCCGATCACCCCAAGCATCCCCTCTCCGACGCCCAACGCGCGATCAGCATCGTTCGATCGAAAGCGAGCGAATGGAACATTAAACCCGAGAAAATCGGCATGCTGGGCTTTTCGGCGGGGGGGCACCTCACCGCGGCGACCGCGACGAATTTCGACTCCCGCGCGTATGAACCGATCGACGACTCCGACAAGGCGAGCTGTCGACCCGATTTCGCCGTGATCATTTATCCAGGCGGAGTGATCGCGCGCGGGAGCGAGAATCTCGCCCCCGAGATCAAGGTGACGAAGCAAACCCCGCCGACCTTCCTGGCGCAGGCGACCGACGACCAGGTGAATTCGGAAAATTGCGTGCGGCTTTATCTCGCGCTCAAAAAAGCGGGCGTCCCCGCCGAGATGCACCTCTACGCGTCGGGAGGACACGGCTTCGGCATGCGTCCGAGCGCCAACCCCAGCTCGCAATGGCCCAAAAGGTGCGAAGAATGGATGCGCGAACGGAAAATCCTTGAAACCCCGGCGAAACCTTAACGCGTCATTACATCTACGCTAAAGCGAAACATAAAGACAAGTATGTTTAGCAATTAACGCTTGTCGCGTCGTTTGATGCGATCGCGAAGGCGAGGTCGTTCGTCGGATCGACGTCGCCTTTGTTTCGGATCGTCGCGAAGATTTTGAGCTTTTCCGAGAGAGTCGACATCGCTTGATAAGCCGACACGAACGTTTCTCGGTCGTCGCCGGCCGCGTGGGTTGATCGCCGTTCAGGTAAATCCGATTCGCGTCCGATATTTCCCCCTCGCGACCGCGCTGCGCTGAAGCGTTCGACATGTTCGTTTGTAAGCGAGTTCAACGTCTTGTCGAACGGGGCGTGAATCGAGGCTCGGAACCGCTCGACCCCGCCGGCTGTCGTCTCGGGTCGTCGAACGGCTTAAGGCGGCTCGGAGCGAACTCGCCGTGTCGAATCGGAACGATCGATCATCGACCTCCAAAAATCGATTGTGAGCGAGTTCAACGTCTTGTCGAATGGGGCGTGAATCGAGGCTCGGAACCGCTCGACCCCGCCGGCTGTCGTCTCGGCTCTTCGATCGGCTTTCGGCGGCTCGGAGCGAACTCGCCGTGTCGAATCGGATCGATCGATCAACGACTTCCAAAAATCGATCTGGACGAGACCGCCGTGTTGTGGCATGTTCCCCGCATCCCGTCTATTCTCGGCGTTCGTTCCCGATCCCGATCCGGATCGATCTTAAAAGGTTCGAACGCGTTGATTCGATTGAGGCGTGAAGTCATGAATCGACGACGTTTCGGATTTCTGTTGGCGACCGCGATCACCGTCGGCTGGAGTTCGGGATGCGCGACTCCGAAACACGCCAAACGGACTTCCGACCCGTACGGCGACGAAGACGAAACCGATCACGACCTCGATCGCCCCGACGAACTCCGCAATTTCTTCAAGCCGACGCGTCGGTTCGGCGGACTCAGCTCGGAGGCGCGCGAGATCGAATCCGATTTCGGCATCAAATGATCTCTTGTATGTGATATTGTGTAATCCGCTACGATCTCATTTGAATCGATCTCGTCCGCCGATTATCATCATGAGGTTCACATGAATCGATTTCTTCGCGCGATACTCAATCGAACATTCGGCGCCGCGGGAGAGGACGCTGCGCTTGATTATCTGAAGAAGCTCGGTTATCGCGAACTCGATCGCGGCTATCGATCGCGGTACGGCGAAATCGATTTGATCATGCGCGACGGCGCGGGGGTCGTTTTCGTCGAGGTTAAATCGAGGCGGGAGGGACGCCCCGAGGAGGCGGTCGACGAGCGAAAACAACACAACTTAACGCTCACGGCGCTTCAGTACCTCAAAAGTCATAGGCTCCTCGACGTTTCGGCTCGATTCGACGTCGTCACGCTCGTTTGGCCGGACACCGGCGAAAAGCCGGAGATCCGCCACTTTAAAGCCGCTTTCGACGCCGTCGGCCGGGGGGAAATGTTTCGTTAATTGTTAGGTTATTTGTAAATATATATGTTAGTGGATGACGCCGCTTGCTTTCGCTTCGGCGAGCGTTTGAATCAAAGGTTCGAGATCTTCGAGGCGGATTTCCGCGGCGAGGCTTAAGCGGAGTCGTGACGTGCCGGTGGGAACGGTCGGGGGGCGAATCGCGGCGACGACGTAACCGCGTTCACGGAGCCGTTCGCCGAGAGCGACCGTTTCACGCGGGTCGCCGATTACGATCGGCACGATCGGCCCGCGCGGCGAGATCGTTTTGATCCCGCGCTCGGCGAGTTTCGCGCGGAATTCCACGCCGAGCCGTAGGAGTCGATCGCGACGGTCCTTATCGATCGCAATGATCCGAAGCGCCTCGTTCGCCGCCGCGGCAGCCGAGGGGGGAATCGCCGTGGAAAAGACGAGGCCGCGGGCGTGATTCGTCAGCAGACCGATCAGTTTGTTCGATCCCGCCACAAACCCGCCGATCGATCCCAACGCTTTTGAGAGCGTTCCCAGCTTGATCGGCACGCGCTCGGACACCCCCTGTTCCGCGGCGATTCCACGCCCTTCGGGGCCGTAAACCCCCGTCGCGTGCGCCTCGTCCACCATCAACATCGCGTCGTGACGGTCGGCGAGATCGACCAGATTGGCGATCGGAGCGGCGTCTCCGTCCATGCCGAAGATCGACTCGGTGACGATCAGGGCGCGGCGGAATCGAGACCGTTCGGCGCCGAGGAGTTCGGACAGGCGTTGGATATCGAGATGAGGATAAACGATCGTCTCGGCGCGGGAGAGACGAATTCCGTCGATCAGACACGCGTGGTTGAGCCGGTCGGAAAAGACGACGTCTCCTTTGCCGACGACCGCCGCGATCGTCGCGACCCCCGCGGAATATCCCGACGGAAATAGGACCGCGGCCTCGGTTCGTTCGAACGCGGCGAGATCGCGAGCCAACTCGACATGGGGGAGGCGCAAGCCCGTGACGAGGGGCGAAGCCGACGCGCCCCAGCCGTATCGATCGGCCGCGGCCTTCCCCGCGGCGACGACCCGCGGATCACAAGCCATCGATAAATAATCATTCGATGCGAGATTGATCAGAACGCGGCCCGCGGGCGTTTCGATCGTACCTCGACGCGTCGAGCCGGCGAAGACGCTCGGTTTCCGCTCGAGGCCGCGCTCGGCCCAATCGGCGGCTATCGGGTCGATCCAGCGCAACGGATCGTTCATAAAGGTCGAATCCGGTCGAACGCTCTCGCGGCTCGCGCGGTCGCGTCAAAAGAATACGTACGCTAAGACATATTAATAACGGAATTCGTCGATCGGTTCGGGATCTCGCCGTTCGCGGCGGGGCGAGGCGTGAGACCGAGCCTTTCGAACATGCCGGCGTCTTGATCGGGGGAGGGATTGGGGGTTGTGAGGAGTTTTTCGCCGGCGAAGATCGAGTTCGCCCCCGCCAAAAAGCAGAGCGCCTGCTCGGCCTCGCCGAACGACAACCGCCCCGCCGAGAGTCGCACGATCGCCTTGGGCATAAGGATCCGCGCGGTCGCGATCGCGCGGACGAGTTCCCAGATCGAGGTCGGCGGACGGTCGGCGAGCGGAGTTCCCGCGACGGGAACGAGCGCGTTGATCGGGACCGATTCGGGGGGCTCGGGCAAATTGGCGAGCGTCCAGAGGAGATCGATCCGGTCGTCCTCGCTTTCTCCCATTCCCAAAATTCCGCCGCAACACACGCTTATCCCGGCGTTCCGCACGCGTTCGATCGTTTTTAGACGATCTTTATATGTTCGTGTTGAGATGATTTCCGAATAATAATCCGCCGACGTGTCGAGATTGTGGTTGTAGGCGTCGAGGCCGGCGTTTTTGAGGCGTCGCGCCTGGTCGTCGGTAAGCATGCCGAGCGTGCAGCAAGCCTCGATGCCGAGACGTTTCACCCCCTCGACCATTTTGAGGACGTCGTCGAACGCGGGGCCGTCTTTCACCTCGCGCCACGCGGCGCCCATGCAAAAGCGGGTGGCGCCGCGATCGCGGGCTCGCTCCGCCGCGGCGAGAACCTCGGCGACGTCGAGTCGAGGTTCGGCCTCGACCGGAGTCTGATACCGCGCCGCCTGGGGACAGTACGAACAATCCTCGGGACAACCCCCCGTCTTGATCGAAAGCAAAACGCAAACCTGAACCTCGCCGGGGGGGTGATGACGCCGGTGCGTCTCCGACGCGCGGCCGATCAGATCGACGATCGGCGATCGATACAATTCGGCCACCCGTTCCCGCGGAATCGTCGCTCCGTGAGCAAACGAATCTTTATGTGTATGATTGGTTATCAACTTATCCGCATTCCCATGAGTTTGAAGAAAACGCTTGACCGACGGCGAATCGACGCGTCTCGATCGAGCGGACGAACGAGTTCGCGCGATCGACCGATAAAAAGTCGATCGAACGAGGCGCCGCGCGAAAAGCTGAAGATCGCGATTAGCGGCGCGCCGATTTGCACACGACGAAGATCACGCCGACGCAGAGAAAGCCCGCGGCGAAGTACCCCGGAGTCGCGTCTTTGCCTTCGCCTCCCCCCGCCGGAGCCTCTCCCGCGGGCGCCGCTCCGGGAGGCGGCGGCGCCTGAGCGCGAGCCGACGAAGATAAACCGATCAGCGCGCCTGAAACGAAAAGAGCCGCGAAAAACCGCCGAATCGTCATCGGATGCATTCCTTAAATGCTTTGGGGCGACGCGGAGCTTCGAGCCGCATCGGCAGCCATTCGATCAACGGACGGACCCGCCTGCGGAACTCGGCCCGCGCCATCGCGACCCCTCGCCACGCGGGACCGTGCGACCTCAAGTGCGCCACGTAATCGTCGAGTTCGACCCCCCAGAACCAATACTCGCGGTTCCGAAACGAATACGAACCCTGTTCCCGCGGAGGGAGCGGAAAAGGCATCGGCTTCTCGGCGTAAACGAACGCGATGATCGCGCGGAAGCCGGGGCCGAAAATCTCTTGCCACCGCGCCAGGCCGTCGAGATCGTCGATCGTCACCCAGTTTTCCCACGGCCGACGACCCCGCGCGTTCCGCCCCTTTTTCCCTTTCACCTCGACGACCAAATTCGACGCGAACCGAGGATACAACAAAAAATCGGGGTTCTTCACCCCCTCGTCGCCGAAAATCGCCCGCTTCGACTCGTCGATCGCCACGCACGGAACGCGCAACGATCGGACGTAACCCTCGAAAGCCGCCTCGTAATGATTCGCTCGATTCGCCATCGTCGACTTCCGCTCGAATCCGCCCGCCGAAAGCGACGGGTTGCATGTTCATCGATCTTAAACGTTCCACGCCGCCGAGGGAACACGCGAACGCCGCCGATTTCTTCCGTCTTCCGGTTGCGATTCCAACGATCGATCCGATCCGATCGCGTCGAACCGTTTCCGGTTGCGATTCCAACGATCGATCCAATCCGATCGCTTCGAACCGTCGCCGCGCGATCCTTGTCCCGCCCGCGACCTTCGACTACGATTCCTTAAACCCCCACCCGATCGCGAGGCGACATCGACCCGCCCCCCGTGATACAAACATCAACCCGTGAGATCTTCAAAAAATGCTTTTATCTTTGATCCATGTTGCGTCGGTCCGCCGCTCGCCGTCGCGGATTTGGGCGATCGCCGCGGTTTTCACGACTTCGCTCGTCGTTTCTTGGGGAGCGATCGCTCAGACGGGGCCCGCCGAGGGACGCGAGGGGCTCGTCGAGCTCGGCGCACGCGATCCCAGACTCAAAGGGCATTACGCTCCCAAAGGGTTCAAGGTCGAGATCGTCGCCGCCGAGCCCGCGATCGTCGACCCGACCGCGATGGCGTTCGACGACCGCGGAAACCTCTACGTCGCCGAATGGAAAACCGCTGATTATATGTTTGATACTTTGGACACCGTCAAACTTCCCGAGGGGGGGACGACAAAAGTCATGCGGCGGCGGAAGGCGACGAACGACGTCGTCAAGCGGCTCCGCGACACCAACGGCGACGGGATTTACGACGCGTCCGACGTCGTCGTGATCGGCGCCGAGATGCCTTCGAGCATTTTCCCCTGGAAAAACAGCCTTTATCTCACGTGCGTCGGCAGGCTGGAACGATGGAGCGACGACGACGGCGACGGTCGATTCGAAACCAGGACGATCATCGCCGACGGCTTTTGCGGTTTTTATCACCACTGGCTCAGCGGGATGACCCTCTCCGCCGACGGCTGGTTCTATCTCACCGCGGGGGATAACGATAACCACGTGATCGGCTCGGACGGGTCGAGGGTCGAGGTTTCGCGGTGCGGCGGGATCTTCCGCGGCAAGGTCGACGGGTCGCGGATGAACCTCTTCGCGATGGGGTTCCGCAACCCGTACCGCGACGTCGCGTTCAACAGCCGCTTCGACGCGTTTCATCTCGATAACGACAACGAGGACGGGTCGAAATTCCAGGGGGTTCGGCTGATCGAGGCGGTCGAGGGGGGGGATTACGGCTGGCGGCTCCTGCCCGGAGCTCCGTGCTGTCAGCCCGATTTCGATCGCGGCGCGGTCGACGGCGAACTTCCCGGCAAACTGCCGATCCTCGCCAAAACGGGCCGAGGCGCCCCCGCGGGGCTCGTCGTCTACGACGGTATCGCGCTCCCCGATCGATACCGAGATCTCTGCATCTACCCCGACGTCTTTCGCAAGCTGGTGCGCGGCTATCGCGTCGCTCCTCAAGGAGGAACATATAAACTCGTAGAGACGATCACGCTCATGACCGCCGACGACGACCTGTTCCGACCGTGTCAGGCGGTCGTCGGTCCCGACGGCGCGCTCTACGTGCTCGACTGGCGGAGCAACTCCGGGGGCGCGGGACGCTTGTGGGGCGACGCCAAATATGGCCGCTTGTACAAGCTTTCATGGGAAGGCGACGGATCGACTCCCGCCCTACCGCTGAAAAAGAACGACTGGACGCGCGTTTTAAACGCGAACGACGCCGAGCTTTTGGCGATGATTCGCGGACGCGATTACCGCGAGGCGGCGCGGGCGCTGCGCGAACTCGTTTCGCGCGGATCAAAGGAACTCGACCCGTTGCTTTCGTTGATGAACGACCGCAACGCCCCCGAGCACGCTCGGTTGCTCGGCCTTCAGGGGGCTCGGCAGTTCTGGGGAGAGACGGTCGAACGCGCGATGATCGCTGCGCTCCACGACCCCTCGGCCGATATCCGTCGGCTCGCGGCTCAGGCGATCTCGTGGGAGCCCGTCGAGCGCCGTCCGCTCCTGATCCCGGCGCTCGTCGCACGGCTCGAAGAACCCGACGGCCGCGCCCTCCGCGACGTCGCGCTCGCGATCGGTCGCCACGGTTGGGCCGTCCCCGGCGACGCCGCGCCGCCGCTTCTCGCGTGGCTCCTCAAGCATCCCCAGGCCGACGTCGTCGTTCGCGACGCCTTCATTCGAGGCCTTGAACGGATCGGCGAGCCCGGAATCGCCGAGGTCGCGAATCTCATTCGTTCGTCCGACGATCCCGCTCGCCGCTCAGCCGCGGTCGCGATCTTCGTCGCGTTCCGAACCGCCGACGCCGCCGCCAAACTCCCCGAACTCGCCGTGCTGCCGAACCTCGAACCCGCCGAACGGCTCGCTCTCGTCAAACAATTTAAAGATATTCCTTTGAATATACCCGTGCCCACCGCGGGGCTCGCGGCGTGGGTGGGGGATCACCCCGAGGTCGACTCCGCGACCAAGATCGCGACGCTCGACGTTTGTCGGCTCGCGGGCGATCCCGCCGCGGCGCTCGTCGTCAAACTGCTCGACGATCCCTCGGCCACCGTCCGCGTCGCCGCGACCAGGCTCGCGGCCCGCACGCGTCCCCCGGGGGCGGTCGAAAAGCTCTCGAATCGGCTCGCCGATCCCAAAATCTCGACCGACGAGCGGATCGCGATCGCCGCGGCGATCGCCGGTTCGGGTTCAAAGTTCTTTGATGCGATTTTGTCCGCATATAAGCAATTTGAAGGCGATTCCGCGGTCGCGCGCACGCTCTTGCGTTCGCTCGCCGACTCCGATCGCGTTCGCGCCGAGCCGATCGCCGAGCGGGCGCTCGAGAGTTCTCAAAGCGAGCTCAAGCGGACCGCGATCCAGATTCTCGGCGAAACGCCGCAGGCGGCGCTCAAGCTCGGGAACGCGTTCCTCGCGGGCAAGCTTGGTCGCGGCGATCTTCCCGCGGTCCTCGCCGCGGTGCGGCGGTACGATTCGGCCGAGCACAAAAAGATCCTCGCCGCGATCGATGAAACGCTCGCCAAGAGCGTCGCGGCGATCGACGTCGCCGATCTCAAAGCGAGGGTCGCGAACGGTTCCGACTCGTGGCGCGGGCTGGGGATTTTCCTCCGCGAATCGGGGGCGCGGTGTTACACGTGCCACAAGATCGAAAACTTCGGCGGCGCGGTCGGTCCGGCGCTCACCGGCGTTTATCAGGCGCTTTCGATCGATAAATTGATCGAATCGCTCCTCCAGCCGTCCAAGGAAATCAAAGAAGGATATGAATCGTATAAAGTGGCGCTTAAAGACGGGCGCGTGCTCGCGGGGATTCAGGTCTCGCGCGACGCCAAGACGCTCGTCCTCCGCGATGCGAACGGCGGCGAGACGCGCGTCGCGGTCGACCAGATCGACGAACAGGCGAAGGACCCCGTTTCGTTGATGCCCGCAGGGCTCACGGGCGATCTCGCCCCCGACGAACTCCGCGACCTGCTCGCTTTCCTGCTCGATAAAAAGGCGCAGGAAACGCTTCGGCTCTCCACAAAAGTTGATCATGTTTTGGCGATCGGCCCGTTTTCGCCGACGCGCGAGGGGATCGCGATTCCGCTCGATCGCGTCGACGCCGGGAAAACGTACCAGGGCTTCGAGGGAAGAACCGCGAGCTGGACGAGGCTCGATTCCAACAGCGCCGGTATGATCAACCTTCGAGGACAACTGGGGCTTTCGGAATCGTCGGCTTATCTCGCGTTTCAAGTTCGATCCGAAACCGAGCAGGACGCGACTTTGCGGCTTGGGATCGAGGGGTATTCCAAAATTTATTTAAACGGCGAGAAGCGCGGAGAGGCTTCTCCCTCCGCGGTCGCGATTACGGGAAATCCCGTGCGGCTGCCGCTCAAGAAGGGCTGGAACGTGATCGTGATCGCGGTCGATCGAGCCCCTCAGGGCGAAGGCAGGGGGATGCTCGCGATCGGCTCGGCGAACCCGGTCGAGATTCGCGCCGAGCCCGTTAAGTGAGCGGCCATACGGAAAGAAAGCCCCCGTATTCCGCGGATTTGAGTACGAAACTCGAGCTCGAATGGCGAACAAAAAATTGGGAGGGCGAACCTCCAGGCGAGCCGCATTATTAATATGTTTATTAATCTTGACGTCATAACCGGCCTTGTCGCCTAGGTTTATGAGAAGCGGCTCACCTGGAGGTTCGCCCTCCCAAATCCGCATTAATATGAAAAGCGGTTCACCCGGAGGTTCGCCATTCCAGGTACAAATTAATATGTTTATTAATTTTGGCTTCATAACCGGCCTTGTCGCCTAGGTTTATGAAAAGCGGCTCACCTGGAGGTTCGCCCTCCCAGATCCGCATTAATATGAAAAGCGGCTCACCTGGAGGTTCGCCCTCCCGAATCCACATTAATATGTTTATTAATCTTGACGTCATAACCGGCCTTGTCGCCTGGGTTTATGAAAAGCGGCTCACCCGGAGGTTCGCCCTCCCAGATCCGCATTAATATGTTTATTAATCTTGACGTCATAACCGGCCTTTTCGCCTAGGTTTATGAGGAGAGGCTCACCTGGAGGTTCGCCCTCCCAGATCCGCATTAATATGAAAAGCGGCTCACCCGGAGGTTCGCCCTCCCAGATCCGCATTAATATGAAAAGCGGCTCACCCGGAGGTTCGCCCTCCCAGATCCGCATTAATATGAAAAGCGGCTCACCAGGAGGTTCGCCCTCCCAGATCCGCGTTAATATGTTTATTAATATTGACGTCATAACCGGCCTTGTCTCCTGGTTTTATGAAAAGCGGCTCACCAGGAGGTTCGCCCTCCCAGATCCGCGTTAATATGTTTATTAATATTGACGTCATAACCGGCCTTGTCGCCTAGGTTTATGAGAAGCGGCTCACCTGGAGGTTCGCCCTCCCAAATCCGCATTAATATGAAAAGCGGTTCACCTGGAGGTTCGCCCTCCCAGATCCGCATTAATATGTTTATTAATCTTGACGTCATAACCGGCCTTGTCGCCTGGGTTTATGAGAAGCGGCTCACCTGGAGGTTCGCCCTCCCAGATCCGCATTAATATGAAAAGCGGTTCACCTGGATGTTCGCAATTCCAGACATAAATTAATATGTTTGTTAATCTTGACGTCATAACCGGCCTTGTCGCCTGGGTTTATGAAAAGCGGCTCACCTGGAGGTTCCCCCTCCCAAATTGGACTAACTTGCTATCTACATGTATGATAGAATGTGCATTAACTGATGAAATGGCGCCGGAATCCGAAAAATCAAGACGTTATCGATATGATGGATTTACCGGATAGACTCCGAGTCGGAGCTTGATGAATCGCGCACGAGGCGATCGAACCGGGGCGGGCGCCACGCGCCGCGTCGCTCGGGTGAGTCGCGGCGAGATCGCTTTCGTCGAAGCGAGCCGCTCGAATCGGTGAATGGACTAGCCGGCGGCTTTCGCGTTCGGTTATTTTAAGGGCGATTCGGCCGTCGGCCTCGTTCGCGATTCGGCGAACGCCGCGGCCGTCGTCCATCACAGGGGAACAGGCCACGGGAGCCGACCGAAACGCCATGATGATCAAGGCAACCGATATTCGCCGCGGAATGGTGATCACGATCGACGGAATCAACTTCGTCGTCGTCGATTTCGCGCATCACACCCCCGGCAACCTCCGCGCAATGGTTCAAACCAAACTCCGCAACATGAATTCGGGCGCGCTCGTCGATAAGCGTCTCCGGTCGGTCGATCAAATCGAGGTTCCCTACGTCGAATCCAAAACTTATGAATATCTGTATTCGTCCGGTGACGAACACGTATTCATGGATTGCGAAACGTACGATCAGATCGGCTTTCCTCCCGAGGTTCTGGGAACGTCGATGCAATACCTGCTCCCCAATTCCAAGGTTCAGGTGATGTTCATCGCCGATAAGCCCGTATCGGTCGATATCCCGGCTTCGATCGATCTCGTCGTCAAGGACACCCCTCCGGCGCTCAAGGGGGCGACCGTCACCAACCAGTACAAAGAAGCCGAGCTCGAAAACGGCCTGAAAGTTCAGGTCCCTCCGTTCATCGGCCCCGGCGAGAAGATCCGCATCGACACCCGCACGGGCGAATACGTCGAACGCGTTAAGTAATTCATTCCTCGGTCTAACTTGATTTCGGGATCGCGCGACGATCCCGCCGAGAGCGAGTGCCGATTCGTGGACGAAGTCGTCAAGCTGCTCGCCGATCTGGTTTCGATCCCGAGCGTCAACCCGATGGGGGAAGACGTTTCGGGATCCGAATATCTTGAAACCGCGACGACGGCTTATCTTGAACGCTGGTTTTCCGACCGGGGGATCGAAACCGTCCGCGATCGGATCGCCCCCGGCCGCGACAACCTGATCGTTCGGTTCGACTCGACCCGATCGCAATCGACGATCCTCTTCGACGCGCATCAAGACACCGTCCCCGTGAACGGCATGACGATCGACCCTTTCACGCCGAGGATTGAACAAGGCGTTATGTATGGAAGAGGCTCGTGCGACGTCAAAGGGGGGCTCGCTGCGATGGCGGTCGCGGTCGCCCGGCTTCATCGCGAGCGACCGTCGGGCGCCGCGTCGGTCGTCCTCGCTTGCACGGTCGACGAAGAATTCACCCACCTTGGATCGTCGCGATTGGCCGAGAATCAAGGGCTCTTCGATCTCGCGATCGTCGCCGAACCGACTCGGCTTAATGTTGTTCATTCACATAAAGGCGCGATCCGGTGGAAGATCCACGCGCATGGAGTCGCGTGTCATAGCTCGACGCCGAGGCTGGGATCGAACGCGATCTACCTGATGGCGAAAGTCGTCGCGGCGCTCCGCGACCACGCCGACGCGATCGAGCGAACGATCGTCGACCCGATCCTCGGACCCGCGACCCTCTCGGTCGGCAGGATCGAAGGGGGTCGAAGCGTCAACGTCGTACCCGATCGGTGCTCGATCGAGATCGACCGCCGCGCGATCCCCGGCGAAAACCCCGACCGATGCGTCGAACTCGCTCGCTCGGCGATCCGCGAGGCGCTAACCGCTGAAGAATTCCAGGCGCTTTCATTCGATCCTCCGTGGATCAGTCTCCCTCCGCTCGCTCCGGTCGGAACCGACCGCGCCGCGGCGATTCTTACCAAAACGATCGAACGAGTAACGGGGCGAACGCCGAGCGTCGAGGGGGCGCCTTACGGCACCGACGCCGGACCGCTTTCGGCCGCGGGGACGCCGTGCCTCGTTTTCGGCCCCGGCGATATCGCGCGGGCGCACACCAAAAACGAATCGATCGAACTCGATCAGGTGAGAGCCGCGAGCGAAATCTATTATCAATTTATATGCGAATCAAACAGATTGATTGATTGACTGATAGACTGATTGAAAAAACTTGTCCGCACATTTATGTGTGGATTTTAATAGCGAACGAACGTTCGATCGCGATCGTGTTTTTGATCTTGAATCCGATCGAGATTTTGAGCGTGATCGTGATCGTGATCGCGATATCCGATCACACCCAGCCCAACGTTTTGCGCAGCACCCATTCGAGCGTAAATAGCGTGACGAAAACGAGCAGGAACGGCCAGTTGTCCCAGAGCCTTCGCTCGGTGGGGGCGCGGTATTCGGTGATCGTATCTTTTTCGAGCGATTTCAGGTGTTTCTCGAGCGTCTCGGGGGCGAGGAATTTACCCCCCGTCGTCGACGCGATCTGCCGCAACAGAGCCAGATCCGCCGCGGGGTTTTCGAGCTCGCGGTCGTCCTCGTAAACGAGAAAACGCGCCGAGTCCGAACCCAGTTCCTTCCCCTCGCGCGTCCCCGTCACGTCGATCCGGTATTCGCCCGGCTTGCCGCCCGCGAAATACGTGCCCCGCGCGCCGTCGTCGCCGTTGTAAAGCTCGACGGGTTCGACCTTCGCGTCCTTACCTAAATATGTGATCTTAGTATCATATTTAACATCGCGAAGCGGTTCGTCTTTTTCGTTCCGCGCTTTAACCGTGAGTTCGATTTTTTGACCGATCGCGATCCGCCTGCGATCGAGCGAAAGATAAACGCGATTATCTCCTTTGTTTTCTTTATGCGTGACCCAGAGGATCGCCTGCCGCCAAAATTTGCGATGCGCCGCGCGGGTTTCCTCGTTCTTTCGCGCCCAGACCCACGTTTCGCCGCCGAAAACGAGAACGCGCCCTTTACCCACCTCTTGCGCCACCATCAGCGGTTCGCGGTCGGGCGTTTGCGCCAAAACCTGAGCGAGCGGTTTAGCCTTGCTGAATCGGTTCGCCCCCGATAACGGCGGCAGTTCGGCCCAGATCCGCGCCGTGTCGGCCCGCGTCGGCCCGACCTGAAGAACGTAGCTTTGCATGCTCGCGGCGTTGGGGACGACCTTGAGCCCTCCTTCGGGCTCGTTCTGACCGTCGCCGGGGTGAATTTCAACGGGTAGCACGCGCGAGACCTCGGTCCCCGCCCAACCGCCGGGACCGAAGCTCGACCGCCCCCCCAGCATGATCAAACCCGCGCCCCGCTCGACCGCGGTCGCGAGCAACCGCTGCTGAGACGGAGTGAGCCGATCGGCCGCGAGATCCCCCAGAATGTACACGTCGCATCGACCGGGGGCGAAATCGGTGTCGGGGAGCGGGTCGACCCCCTCGGTCCCGACCGGAGCGCGAATCTCCTTGAGCTCGGTTTGAATGTCGGGCGCCGAATCGAGCGTCCGGGTCGTGTACTTCGCCTCCCATGAAAATCTAGAACCCTGTAAATATAAAACGCCGATACCCCCCGAAAGCACGCTCACGTAAGTGCTGATCTCGTTATTGCTCCGCACCAGCTCGCCGTCGCGCGGCTTCACCTTGAGCGTGATCAGTTTGTCGCCCGTCGTCTCGGGAACATATTTGAGGCCGTCGACCGCGACGATCTCCTTCCCCTCCTCGGCGCGAACCTTCGCGGTCGCGACGGGTTTGATGCCGTCGTCGACGTACATCTCGACCTCGAGATCCTGGTTCGCGAACCCCCGCGCCGAGATCACCCCGCGCACTTTCAGCTCGTTTTTGACGAAAACCGTCGGACCCGCCTCGATCGTTTTCACCGCGATGTCGCGCGAAGACGCCCCCGCGGTCTCCGAGCCGAAACCGACCGTGACGACCGGAATCTGCTCCGATTTGAGCCGCTCGGCCGCGGTCAAAGGGGGAATTCCCGAGTTCGAAGCGCCGTCGGAATAAACGATCACCGTCGCGATCCGACTCCCCGCGCGTCGCTTCACCGCCTCGAGCAACATCGACCCGAGCTCGGTCCGGCGCCCCTCGGGGGGCTTGTCGTCGTCGAAATTGAGATCCTTGAGCGCCGAATCAAATGTATAGAATTGAAAGTCTAGCTTATCTTTCATGTTTTTCGCGGTTCGGCGGGTCTCCTCGAGCCGTTTGCGGACGAGCGACCACCGGCTTTGGCCGCGGACCTCGTCGGTGATCGACATGCTCGATGAGCGATCGGCCAAAACGACGACGGTCGACTTTTGTTTTTTCTTTTCGAGAAACAACACCGACGGGCGAGCCATCGCGAAGAAGCAAACGAGCACCGCGGCGAGCCGAAGCCCGAGCGCGAGCTTGCTTTTGAATCCCGGAGAAGCCTTGACCCGCGGCAGATACGCCCAGACCGTCAGCGCGATCACGACCAGCGCCGCGATCGCGACGACGGGCCAGGGGAAGATCGGATTGGCGCTAAAACTGATCATGTATCACCTTGATCGCGGCTTTATTTCTCAATATCATGTTTCGCTCGCGCGTTATTTTTGGGGGACGGCTCCCGCGGGCTCGCGATAAAACCGATTGGCGACGACCGCCTCGACCGTCACGAGCGCGACGACGAGCGCCATCAGCCAGGGGAAAATCTCTTTGCCGATCCACTGGTCGATCTCGATCTGTTTCAGATCTTCAAGCGTCTCGGCGACCTGATAATTCTTTTTGCCGAAGAGTCCGTCGAGCGATTTGGGTTCGAGCCGGACGAAGCTCGATTCGGCGGGGGGTATGTTCACGCTGAAGAGTTCGATTTTCGTCTCCGATCCCGCTCCCGACGCGGTCACGCTCCACTGCCCCTCGGGTTGGGGCGCCACGATCGTCAGAGCCGAGTTGTTCGAGGGGGGCGAGAGCCGATCGGCGGCTTTATCCCCCGCCGGAGTCGTCCGCGGCCCCTGGACGATGTAATTCGACGACCGCGTCGCGGGGTCGATCGATATGTAAACATTTTCTCCAGCCTCATAATTGAGCTTCTTTCCCGTCTTTCCGGCGAGATAGGGAACCGCCTGATTGACGAGATAGAAAAAGGGCCAAACGAGCGGGAACTCGTTCCACCCCTCGCGGAGATCGCGTTCGGTGCGGCGTTCGGCGCGCCGCGCCAGGGGAGTCGTCCAGAGCATCGTTTTGCCGCTTTTCATCCCTCCGACCGAGCGTTCGATGAGCGCCGCGGCGCCCGCGTCGCGGTAGGTTAAAATCGCGCGGCTTCCTTGAAGCGGGTTCGCCGACCAGTAGCGAAAAACCGGAACCGCCGAAAGATCGCGTTCAAGATCTTTGGCGTAATCGGCGAACAACGGATGCGTTTCGTCGAATTTGGCGAACGACGTGGGATCCGCGGGCTCGACGATCTTCTTCAATTCGGCGGGCGAAAACTGCGCCGGGATCGGACCGTTGTAATTTTCGGCGTCGGCGCGATCGCCGACCGCGATCACGACGCCTCCCCCCTCGTGAACATAATTATTGAGCCTGCTCCACCGCGCCTCGTCGAGCTTGGCGACGTTGATCATAAAGACGCACGCGACTCCGCGGAGCGTGTCGGTCGAAAGCGCCTCGGGCTGCGTCGTCAGCATCCGTTCGACCGCGTACGGTCGACGCTCCCCCGACGGATCGAGCGCCTTGGCGACATAATCCGCGTCGAGATTCAGATCCGAAACGACCATCACCTTTAACGCCGATTGAACCTCCAATGTGAAATAGCGTTTATCATTGAACTTGAGCGGGTCGACCGCCCCCTCGAGCGCCGCCTCGCCCTGATGAGGCCCGGGTTCGAGCTTGGGGGTTTCGAGCGGAATCTCGATCTCGCCGTCGGCCGGAATCTGGATCGATTTTTGTAATTTCTTTTTGCCGTCGATGAAAAAATCGAGCACGCGGGAGGCCGCGGCGCCCGTCGATCGCACCCTCACTTTGATCGTCGCGGTCTCTCCCTGAAAGCCGAGCTTCGAGATCGGTTCGGCCGCGACGACCGCGACGTCTTGAACCTTCTTCGCCCCCAGCCGAACCAGGAAGGTCGAGATCCCCCCCTTCGTCTTCTTCGCCAGGTCGAGGTGTTCGATCTCGCGATTGGGATCCCACGCCGAAGCCGCCAGATCGGTTAATATATAAACAACTTTGCGAGGCAGTTCGCTCTCGGCGAGCGACGCGTAAGCCTGGCCGACCGCGGCGTTGAGCGGCCTTCCCGCGGGCCGAAGCGCCAGCGCCTCGATCCGCTTCCGCGCCGCCGCGGGAGAAAGCGCCGGGGGCGCGCCCGCGTCGGCCGAATCGAAAACGAAAACCTGGCTCGAATCCGAAACCCGGCGCATCTTCTCGATCGCCAGCTCCTTCGCCTCGGCGAGCCGGTCCTTCCCCTTCTCGGTGTACTGCATCGAATAACTCGTGTCGAACACGAGCGCGAGCGCCGTCGGCACCTCGCGATCCCCCAGCGAAGCCTTCGTGTTGCACGCCGGACGCGCCAGCGCCGTCGCCATCAACGCCAACATCCCCATTCGTGTTAATAACAGCATCCAATTCTTGATCTTGAGCCGCTTCGTCGTTTTGCTGTGTCGCTTTCGAACCAGCCGAAGCGCCGGGAACACCACCTTCTTGGGCGTCCTTCTCATAAACAAATGCAAGATTATTGGGATGATAGCCGTCGCCGCTCCCGCGGCCAGGCCGGCGTGCAACAGCGTGATTCCCATAATCGCTCCGTCCAATGCCTTATGCGTAAAATCTCTTGATACCGAATGAACGTCTTATCGATCGTCGTTCCGAGAACGAACGACCTCGCGCGGGGGCCGGTCGCTGCTAGGCCCGCGCCCTTCGGCTCGCCAGATAGCTCGTGAGCGCCTTGTCGAACGCCATCCCCGTATGAAGCGGAACGTAATCGATCCTCGCCCGCGCGCACTCTTTGCGATAACCGTCCTGAAACGCCGCGACCTCGTCGAGATAATCGGCACGCACGCCGTCGGCGTCGACCAGCAACGTCTCGTCGGTCTCATTATCCATCAGCTCGACCAAACCGTCGAATGGAAAGAGCGCCTCGGCCTCGTCCAAGATATGAAACAAGATGATATCGTGCCCCGCGTGCCGCAATCGATGGAGCGCCTTCTGAATCGGCTCGGGATCGCCCAGTAAATCGCTGAACAACATGATCAACCCGCGATGCTTGATCATCCCCGCGATCTGATGCAAACTCTTGGCGATCTCGGTGTCACCCGAAGGCTTGAGCCGCGCCAACAACGACAAAATGTTGCCGATCTGCGACCGCTTGCTCCGCGGCGGCAAACTTTGGCTCACGTGATGATCGAACGCGATCATCCCCACCGGATCCTGCTGATGAATCATCAAATATCCGAGCGCCGCCGCCAAACTGATCCCGTATTCAAACTTGGTAAGCTCTTGCCGATATGTATAACCCATCGAAGCCGATAAATCCATCACAAGATAACCCGTTAAATTCGTTTCGGCCTGGAACTTTTTGATATAATACCGATCGGTCTTGGCGTAGACGTTCCAGTCGATATCGGAGATGTTGTCTCCCGGCGAATACTTGCGATGCTCGGAAAACTCGACCGAGAACCCGTGGAACGGGCTCATGTGCATCCCCGCGATGAACCCCTCGACGATGAACTTGGCGCGGAGATCGAGCCGCGAAACCTGGCGGATCACCTCGGGCTTCAGATACTGTTCGGCGGACGCGGCCAAAGCTCGCTCCTCTCGTCACTCGCAATCCGGTCGATCATCCGACAAGAGTATTCTAATCGTTTTCCAGGTCGACGCGGCGAAAATCCCGACCGATCAAAATGCGGAAATCGCATTTCGAAACCGACGCTCGTCGACCCACGCCTTCAGCACGATCTTCAAAACCCCGCCGAGCGGCTTCACTTGAATCGCGACCGATCCCCCCTCGACCGGCCAAAATCGCTCCGTTCGCCGCTCGCACACGCTTTCTTCGCGGCTCATTCCGATCGAGTTCGATCGAGTTTCTCGCCGCGACCGCGATTTCATGACGCGTACTTGGGAATTTCGGGCTCGCGAATTTCGACGAGAAGCCGACGGATCACCGTCTCGGTCGTTTGACCCTCGGCCTGCGCCTGGAAATTCGTGCTGATCCGATGACGCAAAACGGGAATCGCAACCTTGCGGATGTCGTCGAGCGAGACGCTGAACCGGCCGTCCATCGCCGCCATCGCCTTCCCCCCCAAAATCAGATTCTGACCCGCTCGCGGACCCGCCCCCCAATCGACCAGATCCTTCACAAACTGCGGCGCCTTCGGATCGCCCGGACGCGTCGCCCGAATCAACCGAGCCACATATTTAATCGCGTACTCCGAGATCGGGACCGATGTCACCAGCTTTTGCAAATTGACGATCGCACGCCCCGAAAGAACCTTCTTCAGCTCGGTCGTCTCCCCCTTCGTCGTCGCCCCCAAAATCCGCTCCTCCTCCTCGAGCGTCGGATAATCAACCTGAATATTGAACATAAATCGATCTAGTTGCGCCTCGGGGAGGGGGTATGTCCCCTCCTGTTCGATCGGGTTCTGGGTGGCGATGACGAAGAACGGCTCGGGGAGTTTGAGCGTTTCTTGACCGACGGTGACCTCGCGCTCTTGCATCGCCTGCAAAAGCGCCGCCTGCGTTTTCGGGGGCGTTCGGTTGATCTCGTCGGCGAGGATGATGTTCGAGAAGATCGGCCCCGCGACGAACCGAAAGGCTCGCTTGCCCGATTCTGGCTCTTCCAGAACGTTCGTTCCGGTGATGTCCGAGGGCATCAGGTCGGGCGTGAACTGAATGCGTTTAAAGCCGACGTCGAGAATCTTGGCGATCGAGCTTACCATTAAGGTTTTGGCGAGCCCCGGCACGCCCACCAAAAGGACGTGGCCGCGGGTGAAAATCGCCGCCATGATCTGCTCGATGACGTCCCGCTGGCCGATGACCGACTTGTTGAGCTCGCTCAGCATGACGTCGCGGGAGTGGCGGAATTCGTCGAGAAGTTGCGTGATCCGATCGCCGGATGTCGACATGCGCGGGTCCGTCAAAGGTTGGGAAAGTTTGGCGCGATCCAAGAGCGACGATCGGTTCGTTCGCTCGATCGTCGAAGTAGATATTGTAGCCGATCGGAGCGTTCGGGAAAGATCGACGATTCGCCGCCGCTTCGATTTACGGCGGATCGCTCGGCACGATCGATACGTGCCGCAACGTCGATCGCGATTCGCCGATCGTGAATCGACGATCGTGTTTCTCCCTCCCGCGGATCGCGATCGTCGGCGATCCTCGCGAGGAATCATCGTCATGAAAGCCGCGGGTTATCCGCGGGATCGCGAACCGTTTTGTGAGCCAAATTTCATGATATTCTCATACTAAAATCGCCCGCTAGGTCGGCGGCTCACCGGATCAGCATTTCGCCGCCGGTCGACCGACGCGACGGCGAACTCTTCCGGGAGGGCGAACCGCCGTGTGAGCCCTTTTTCTATCATGGATTTACACAAACGCCGGCTCGGTCGGCGCCTCGCCCCGCCGCGAAAAGCCGTCTTAGCCTTTTAACATTATATAAAGATTCAAATCCTGGATTGTTCGTCACCCGCTCCGTTTAACGAATCAAAAGAAATTCGTATGCCGATATAACGGCTCAGGCGAACGCCGCTTGATCGATCGCTTACGCGAGCCCGACTCCGCGGGCGAACGTCGCTTGATCGATCGCTTATGCGAGCCCGACTCCGCCGGCGAACGCCGCTTGATCGATCGCTTACGCGAGCAAATCCTTGACGACCCGTCCCGAAACGTCGGTCAGGCGAAAATCGCGGCCTTGCGAGCGATATGTGAGCCTCGTGTGATCAAACCCCAATAAGTGAAGGATCGTCGCGTGCAGGTCGTGAACGTGGACGGGGTCGCGCGCCGTGCGGAAGCCGAGGTCGTCGCTTTCGCCGTAAGTGATTCCAGGCTTGATCCCGCCTCCCGCGAGCCACATCGTAAACGCGTTGGGATGGTGATCGCGGCCGTCGTCGCCTCCCTGAACCATCGGAGTTCGGCCGAATTCCCCTCCCCAGATCACGAGCGTGTCGTCGAGCAGTCCGCGCTGTTTCAGGTCTTTCACAAGCGCCGCGCTCGCCTTGTCGGTGTCGCGACAGTTCGCCTTAAGATCGTTCACCAAATTCCCGTGCTGATCCCACGCCTCATGAAACAGCTCGACGATCCGCACTCCGCGCTCGATCAATCGACGCGCCAACAAACAATTATTCGCGAATGAAGGCTTGCCCGGTTCGGCGCCGTAAAGATCGAGAATGTGTTTGGGTTCGCGGCTCAAATCCATCGCCTCGGGAGCGCTCGCCTGCATCCGAAACGCCGTTTCGAACGCGCTGATCCGCGTCGAGATTTCAGGATCGCCGACGACATCAAGACGCGATTGATTCAGCATGCGAACCGCGTCGACGACGTCGCGCTGAACCGCGTTATCGACGCCGCGCGGGTTTGAAAGATAAAGGACGGGATCTCCCGAGCCGCGGAACAAAACGCCCTGATGCACCGTCGGCAAAAAGCCGCTTCCCCAATTCGAATTTCCGCCGCTCGGGCCTTTTTTTCCCGAGCTGAAGACGATGAATCCGGGAAGATCTTTGGTTTCGGCGCCGAGTCCGTAAGTCGCCCACGAACCGAGGCTCGGCCTGCCGAATTGCTGCGATCCCGTATTCATCAAAATTTGAGCGGGTGCGTGATTGAACGCGTCGGTCGTCATCGATTTGACGATCGCGATCTCGTCGACGATCGAAGCGAGATGCGGGAGCAATTCGGAGAGCTCGGCGCCCTGACCGCCGTGCTTGGCGAACTTGAACTTGGGACCAAGAAGTTTGGAATTGGGATTGATAAACGCGGCGCGATATCCTCTGAGCAATTCCGCCGGGGGACTCGATCCGTTGAACTTGGCGAGAGCGGGCTTGTAATCGAACAATTCGAGATGGCTCGGAGCTCCCGCCATGAACAGAAAGATCACGCGTTTGGCTTTGGCGGGGAAATGCGGCGGTTTGGGAGCGAGCGGATCGTCCGCCGCGGCGCGCGATTCCGCCCCCAGCAGTTCGCCGAGAGCGATCCCACCGAGGCCGATCCCGCATTGCTTGAGGAACCAGCGGCGCGCGACCAATTTCGGGTCCATATTCCGATACCATTGTGTTTGACAATTCATCATTGGTTTCCTTATTTATGAAAGCGAATCCGATCGGCGACGCTTATTCGAGGGTGATCGTTTCGTCAAGGTTGATCAGCGCTCGGGCGACGACGGTCCAGGCGGCGAGGCGAGCGGGGGATTCTCCCGAGGGTAGATCGGGAGGGTGCGCCGGATCGTTCGCGGCGATATCCCACGGTTTGGCTTCGGGGTCGGCGAACCTTCGTTCGTTGCGTCGGAAGAGCAATAAAAGCGTGGCCGATTCGAATTCGGTCGGTCGCCGCGCCAGGGTGCGTCGGAAGGCGTATTCGAGCCGCGATTGGTCGTCGGCGCCCCCTTGATCGATCGTCAATTTGGCGAGCGCCCGCGCGCATTCCATGAAGATCGGTTCGTTTAAAGTGACGAGAGCTTGCAGCGGCGTGTTCGACCGCGTTCGGCGGGCGCACGCGAAATCGCCGTTGGGGGCGTCGAACGTTTGGAGCGCGGGATACGGGACCGAGCGATATCGGAACGTGTACAACGATCGACGGTAGCGATCCGATCCCGTCGATTCCCGCCAAACCTTGGGACCGTAACTGACGGGAGGCTCGAAGAGAAATTGGGGAGCGGGTGGGTGGACGCTCGGACCGCCGATTTTCTCGTTCAAAAGCCCGCTCGCGGCAAGCGCGACGTCGCGCGCGATCTCGGCGTCGAGCCGATAACGAGGCCCGCGCGCCAGTAGGCGATTCGCCGGATCGCGTTCGCGTAATTCTTTGGTGATGCGCGACGATTGCCGGTATGTGTTTGATAAAGAGATCCATTTTTGAAGCGTCTTAACGCTCCAGCCCGCGTTCATAAATTCAACCGAGAGTCGATCGAGGAGTTCGGGATGCGAAGGAGGATCGCATTGCGTTCCCAGATCTTCGCTCGTGCTTACGATTCCGGTTCCGAACCGAGCCTGCCAGATTCGATTGACGATCGATCGCGCCGCGGTCGGCGATCGTCGATCGACGAGCCGCCGCGCCAGCGTGAGGCGATTCTTCGGCTCGGCGGGAGAAAGCGGCTCGAAAAGCGCCGGCATTCCGGGCTCGACGCGCGTTTTGGGTTTGAGAAAATCGCCCCGTTCGAGCAGATAAGTAACCCTCGGACGATCGCTCTCTTTAAGCGTGAGTTGAGACGCGCCGACGGGATGTGAACGCCAAAGCGCTTCAATCTGATCATGAATCGATCGGCGTTCGGGTAAAGTCGCGCTCCAAACCGCGAAGATCGCGTCGTTCGATTCGGCGGATCGCTTTTCAAACGGCTCGGCGAGGATCGAGCGAATCGCCGGAGAGACCGGAACGATCGAAGGATCCACACGTTCCGTTATCGACAAACGAAAACGTCCCAGGTTGTTGGTTTGATTGTCGTCGCTGTTCCAGCCGCCGTGGTTCTGCGCGAGATAAAACGTGAGGATCGTTCCCCCGGAGTTTTCGATCGGTTTTTCGGCGACGAAAATCGCCTCGCGCGGTCGATCGCTTCGGCCCGGACCGACGTCGATTCCCCACGCGGTCTCGTCTTTGCCGTCGATCGCCAGCGCGATCGGCCCCGTCGTCCTGTGTCGCTTGCTCCGATCGTTGAAGATCGGAGAGAGTTCGGTCTCGATCGGATTCACGTCGGCGAGCGCCGCTTTGAACTTGACCGGGATACGCTTGTCGGGGGCGTTCGCTGGGGCGGATTCGACCCGAAATTCGGTGAGGGCGCACGTTCCGTCGATCGACCGGCCGGGCCCTCCCGCGGGAAGATTCGCGTCGAGCAAAAGTTCCAGCCGAAACGCCTCGACGCGGGGACGATCGACGCGAACCGTCAGCTTAACCGTGTGCTTCGTCGGCGCGTAACCCTGCGCCAGAAGCGAGCCGTCGTCGAGAGGCAAGTACTTTTGGCCGCCCGTGGAGATGTCGTCGACTTCGGGGCGAACGATCGTCCACGCGGTTTGATCGGCGGCGATTCGTTTTTCCCATTCGGCCATTCTTATCTTCCAATCGGGATGATCGGCTTTCCACGCTTCGTCGATCGCGCGAATTTTTTTCAGCAGTTCGATCCGCGCCCGGTTTTCGTCGGGAGTGTAAACCCGCACGTTCGCCTCGGCGCAATTGTTTAAAAAAGCGAACATACGATAATAATCGTCTTGGCCGATCGGATCGTACTTGTGCGAATGGCACTGGGCGCATTGGATCGTGAGGCCGAGGATTCCCTTGCCGATCGCGTCCATCCGATCGAACATCGCCTCCATGCGGAATTGTTCGGGATCGACGCCCCCCTCCTCGTTGATCATCGAATTGCGCAGATATCCCGTTGCGACGATCTGATCCTGGGTCGGGTTTTCGAGCAGATCGCCCGCGAGTTGCTCGATCACGAATCGATCGTAAGGCAGATCGCGATTGAACGCCGAGACGACCCAATCGCGATAGAACCAAACTTCGCGCGGCTTGTCTTTTTCGAAGCCGTCGGAATCGGCGTAGCGGGCCGCGTCGAGCCAAAAGCGACCCCACCGTTCGCCGTAATGGGGCGAAGCGAGCAGGCGATCGACCTGTTTTTCATAGGCGTCGGCCGACGTGTCGGCGAGGAACGCGTCGACCTCGGCGATCGTCGGCGGCAGGCCGATCAAATCGAGGCTGAGCCTGCGAAGGAGCGTCGTTCGATCGGCCTCGGGGGAGGGTTCAAGCCCCTCTTTCTCCAAGCGGGCGAGGATGAACGAGTCGATCGTGTTCCGAGCCCAATCGACCCGACGCGTCTTGGGAACCTCGACGAGTTTGGGAGGATCGAACGCCCAGTGTCTTTTATAAGAAGCCCCGGATTCAATCCACGTTTTGATTCGATTAATATCTTCAGGTTTAAGCGGTTTACCGGTTTTGGCGGGGGGCATTTGGGCTTCGGGGTCGGTCGACGTGATTCGCGCGTAAAGTTCGCTCGCGGCGGGATCTCCCGGAACGACGGCGCGCTCGCCCGATTCTCCCGCGCCGAGCGCGCCCGCCGCGGTGTCGAGGCGAAGCTTCCCTTTGCGTCTCGCCTCGTCGGGACCGTGGCATTGAAAACAGTGATTGGATAGAATCGGTCGAACGTCGCGATCGAAATCGATCGTTTTCGTTTCGCCCGCCGAGATCGAATTAACTCTTATGCATGCGAACGCGATCAGAATCGCCGCCAAACCGAGCGATTTCCGACCGTTGGCCAAGGGAAAAGGAACGCCGACGCGGGTCAACATGGTGTGGGGCTCGTCGCTGAGTTCGCCGATTCCAGGTGGGATTCAAGGGATGCGGGCGTCGATGCCGTCGGTTTCAATCGCGAGGGAAATTCGCGTCGAAACCTTTCGGCGGTCGCCGACTTGAGTTTATCTTATCGGTTCTTCGTAAGTCGGGTCAACGCGCAACGGTTTTGAGGAATCGGCGGGTCCGATTCGCGGTGAAAACTAACCGGGGGAACGCGGAAATGTCGCACGGTCGCGAGACGGGATCGATCGCTCGGAATTGGTTGATGATCGCCTCCGCGATCATCGTTTTGGGGGCTTTATCGCCGATCTCGGCGTACGCCCAGATCTCCGCCGAGGAATCGGCGCGGAAGCTCAAGCCCGCCGAGGGGCTCGAAGCTTCGTTATGGGCCGCCGAACCGATGTTGATGAATCCCACCAACATGGACGTCGATTCGCGCGGCCGCGTGTGGATCACCGAGGGGCTCAATTACCGCCTGACGCGTAATCGCGACAAGAAGCGGCAAGACGATTCGGATAAGATCAAAATTCTCGAGGATACCGACGGCGACGGCAAGGCCGATAAAATGACGGTCTTCGCCGATAAGATCTTTCCCGTACCGATGGGATTGGCGGTCGAGGAACATTACGGCAAAGACGGCAAATATCAGGGCTGTAAGGTTTACGTGGGGAACAGCCCCGATTTGCTCGTTTTAGAGGATACCGACGGCGACGACAAGGCCGACAAACGGTACGCGCTTTTAACGGGTTTCGGCGGAATCGATTCGGATCACGGCGTGCACGGGATGACTCTCGCTCTCGACGGCAAGCTTTATTTCACGCACGGCGACGGCTGCTGCTCGGTTCAGGTCGATCATTCCGAACGAACGCAGAATTTCAACGTTCTCGATAAAAGCGGCCGACGCGTGTCGTCGTCGAATCTCGCCAACACGCTGCGGGTGAACCGCGACGGAACGATGTTCGAGATCCTCGCCGATCGCCAGCGGAACAATTATGAAACATGCTTGAATGCTTTTGGGAACAATTTTACAAGCGATAACGACGACGACGGCAATCGGGGTTGCCGCGTGATCTGGGTGATGGACGGCGGTCATTACGGTTACCGGACGCCGGGAAGTCCGCGGCATTGGGGCGAGGACGTACCGGGGAACGTTCCCAAGATCGTCGGCACGGGGAACGGCAGCCCGTGCGGGGTGACCGTTTATGAAGGAACGCTTTTACCCGAAAAATATCAAGGAATGATTTTTGAAGCCGAGGCCGGAACGCGACAAATCAACGCGATCGAGGTCGAGCGCCACGGAGCGGCTTTCCGCACGAGGCTCGGGGTTTTGCTCTCGAGCGACGATCCCTGGTTTCGCCCGGTCGATATGACCGCGGCGCCCGACGGTTCGCTGTTCGTCGCCGATTGGTACGACGCGGGAGTCGGCGGGCACGCGTTCCGCGATCAAACGACGGGACGCGTTTTCCGCGTGGCGCCGCGAGGGAATAAGTGGGCTCGCGTTCATTATGATTTCGGTTCGATCGCGGGGTTGATCGCGGCTCTCAAATCCCCCGTCGTCGCGACGCAAGACGCGGCCCGGCGCGGTTTGATCGTCTGGGGTAAAGATGCGATCACGCCCCTACGTGAGCTTTTCAAAACGGGTCGATCGATCGATCGAGCCCGTGCGCTCTGGGTTTTGCACGCGATCGAGGGGGATTCCGCCGCGGTCGCGGCGCTTCATGATCACGACCCAAGAATTCGTGAACAGGCGGTGCGGATTTTAGGTCGCGACGTCAGTCGAGTCGGCGAGATTCGCGAGGAGGAATTTGCCGGGAAAACTGAAACCGCGAAGAACGGCGAGAATCTGGGCGAGATTTCGCCGCGCGGCGACGACGGCCGGTTCGGCTCGCGGCGCCGGTTCATCCAACCCAGAGCTGGATCACATTTACGAGAACTCGCCCCGCTCGTAGACGATCCCGACGCCGGCGTTCGCCGCGAACTGATTCTTTCGCTCCGCGACGTTCCTACCCAAGTCGATTCGGTCGGATCGATGTTGCTCAAATTGACCAAAAACTGGGACGGTCGCGACCGCTGGTATATCGAGGCGCTCGGGCTAGCTCTTCAAAAACGTGAAAGCGCTTTCCTTCAAAAGATCTTTCACGAATCGTTCTTCGGCGATCTGAATCTCGCCGCCGCCGGCAAAGAGAGCGGACTCGCCTTGCCTCCCTACTTCCCGGTCGATCGCAACGAGGCTTACATCGAGATCGGCGCCGCGGATCCGCCCGTCTCTCCGCTCTCAAAAACGCTCGGATTAATGTGGCGAGTTCATGTTCATGAAGTTTTGCCGTTATTAAGTTCGATCTTGCCGGCGCTCGAAAGCCCCGACTTGCGCGACGCCGCGGACGACGTTTTAAGGCGGCTCGACGATCCCTCGGGAGCGAAGATTCTGGCTCGCTCCGCGGTCGAAACCCGCGACACGGCGCGGAGGAATCAATTGCTTTCGCTCTTGGCGCGCAAGCTCGACGCCGATTGGGCGCAGGCTCGGGGCGACGAAGCGATCGTCGCGACGATCAAATCGGCGCTCGGCGATCCGTCGACGCGACTTATGGGGATCGCGCTGACGACGGGAGAATCGCGTTATCTCGACGATCTGGCGCGGTTCGCCGCGGACGCTCGTTCGTCGGTCGAGTTAAGGGTCGCGGCGATCGATAAAATCGCGTCGATCCGAGTCGCCGAATCGGCCGAGATCGTCGCCGGGATCGTCGACGCGGCGCAAGGTAAAAAGGTTTCAACCCCCGAGGCCGAGGCCGCGTTGCGCGCGCTCGTTCGGCTTAAGGATTCGCGTGCTCGGCTGCTCGAAATCATTCAATCGGATCGGTATCCGACCGCGCTTCGAGCCGAGGCGTTGCGGCTTTCGGCGCAGCGGCGCGACGACGCGATCGAGTTGATCAAGCTGGCTCGGGAGAAGAAGCTTCCCGAGGCGCTCAAAACCGAGGCGACTTTCGTCCTCAACACCCACGCCGACGCGACCGTTCGCGAAGAGGCCGGCAAGATCCTGCCGATCGAATCGACCGTCGGTCGCAAGCTTCCTCCGCTGGAGATGTTGCTCAGACGTCGCGGCGACGCCGCGCGGGGCGAGGCGGTTTTTCTTCGAGCCAATGGAACGTCTCAGACGGGCGCCGGAGCGATCGCGTGCGCGAGCTGCCACCGCGTTCAGGGGCGTGGACGCTGGGTCGGCCCCGATCTTTCGACGATCGGCGTGAAATACGGCAAGGAGGAGCTGTTGCGGTCGATCATCAATCCCAACGCCGCGATCGGTTATAATTTCCGTACGACAGTCGTCGCGACGACCGACGGTCGTACGATCAGCGGAATTTTGATCGAGGAGGCGCCCGATCGACTGACGCTCAAGAAGGCCGACGGCGAGCGGGTGACGATCAAAACGGGCGAAATCGACGAAAAAACGACGAGCGACGTTTCGCTGATGCCGCAGGGATTGGCGCAATCGATGACCGACCGCGAGCTGATCGATCTGCTCGCGTACTTGTCGTCGCTCCGCAAACCCGTGAGCATCGTCGGCCAATTTCAGGTTCTCGGGCCGATCGGCGAAAAGAACGGGGTATTATCGCTTGATCCCAAAAACACGAATATATCGACGAATTCTCGTGTGAAAGGTTCCGACGGAGTCGAGTCGGGCCGGCGCCGCGTCGTCGCGAACGCCGAGGGGATCGTCGACGCGACGGGATCGACCGCCGACGTTCCGGGCGATTCACAATTCGTTTATCTGTACGCTCCGGTGGTTTCGCCGCTGAAGCAATCGGTTCGGTTGGTGATCGACGTCTCTTCCGAGGCGCGGGTTTGGGTCGACGGACGCGAGCTGAAAGTTGCTGAACGCAGCAAGGCGGACGATCCGATCGCGATCGAATTCGACCTCGCCGCGGGGAAGAATTCTCTCTTGATCCGTTTGCCGGCGGGGCCGACGGCGAAGCTTGTTGCGACATTCGTCGCGGCGACTCCGATTGAATTCCAGGAGCGTTGAGGAGTGGGAAAGCGATCAAACCGAAAGGCGCCGATTTCGATTGATTGAGCGGCTATCCGATGATGGGAGGGCGAACCTCCTGGTGAGCCGTGGGTCTCGGATTTCGATCGCACAGACACCCGGTCTCATCCGACGGGAGGGCGAACCTCCTGGTGAGCCGTCGCGGCTTTGAGCGATGCGAAAACGAATACTTGTATCATCCGATGGGAGGGCGAACCTCCTGGTGAGCCGTCGCGGCTTTGAGCGATGCGAAAACGAATA